>NZ_RZTG01000001.1:0-581426 GCF_003997175.1 Mesorhizobium sp. Primo-A | reverse complement strand
CCATCATCCAGACCGACGAGCCGAAGGCGGCAATCGACTGGCTGGCCGCGAATGGTTTTCGCGTGCCTTATGCCGACGAGGCGCGGCCGGTTGAGCCGGCGAATACGGCGAGCATCAATTAAGCGGCGGCTGACGCTGCCAATCTCCCTCACGAGGGGGGAGATTGGTTAGCTTCAAGCCGCTAGCGCCACGCCGTCCAGTTCGCTAAGCGCATCCTGTGGCAATTCCAGTTCAGCCGCAGCGAGGTTCTCCCCGAGATGCCCGACCGACGATGTGCCGGGGATCAGCAGGATGTTGGGCGCGCGGCGCAGCAGCCAGGCGAGCGCGACCTGCATTGGCGTGGCGCCGAGGCGCGCCGCGATTTCCGACAGGGTGGAGGATTGCAGCGGGTTGAAGCCGCCGAGCGGGAAGAACGGCACATAGGCGATGCCATCGCGGGCAAGATCGTCGATCAGGGCATCGTCGCCGCGATGCGCCAGATTGTACTGGTTCTGCACGCAGACGATCTCGGCGATCCCCCGTCCTTGCGCGATCTGCGCCGGCGTCACGTTGCTCAGCCCGATGTGCCTGACCAGACCCTGTTGTTGGAGCTCGGCCAGCACGGTAAGCGGCGCTTCGATCGATCCTTCGGCGGGGCCATGGGTATCGAACATGATGCGTAG
Source organism: Mesorhizobium sp. Primo-A (assembly GCF_003997175.1). Lineage (NCBI taxonomy): Bacteria > Pseudomonadati > Pseudomonadota > Alphaproteobacteria > Hyphomicrobiales > Phyllobacteriaceae > Mesorhizobium > Mesorhizobium sp. Primo-A. The sequence continues at coordinate 580,764 of NZ_RZTG01000001.1, read as the reverse complement.
GTTGACGACGTCGAGCACCTCGAGCCCGAGATTGCTGAGATTGTCGTGTACCGCCTGGGTGAGCGCTTCCGCGGAAAAGGCCGGCAGCCACGATCCATCCGCGCCGCGCCGGGCACCGATCTTGGTGACGATGACGAGATCTTGGGGGTAGGGCGCCAGCGCCTCGCGGATCAGCCGGTTGGTGACGTGCGGACCGTAGAAGTCGCTGGTATCGATATGGTCGACGCCTTGCGCAATCGCCTCGCGCAGCACGGCCAATGCCGCGTCATGATCCTTGGGCGGCCCGAACACGCCGGGTCCCGCGAGTTGCATGGCACCGTAGCCGAGCCGCTTCACGGTGCGGCTGCCAAGCTTGAAGGTGGCGGGGGCGAAGGTGCCGGATTGTTGGATGTTGGACATGATTGATCTCCTTGAGGAGGCAGAGATAGGCGCTGCCCAACCTCGTGATAATCCGGTACAATCCACACAGGCCGTGCGGAATGGCGAACAATGATGGACCTCAGCGATCTGAATGCTTTCGTGGCGGTGGGGCGCGCCGGCGGCTTTCGCGACGGCGCGCGTGCGAGCGGCGGCAGCGCCTCCGGCCTGAGTGAGGCGGTGCGTCGCCTGGAAGTGCAGCTCGGTGTCAGGCTGTTCAACCGCACGACGCGCAGCGTTGTCCCGACCGAGGCGGGCCTCAGCCTTCTGGAGCGGCTCGGCCCGGCGCTGTCGGAGGTGGAGGCGGCGCTGGACGTGGTGAACGGCTTTCGCGACAGGCCGGCTGGCTCGTTGCGTCTCAACGTGCCGGTCAGTGCTGCGCGGCTGATATTGCCCGATATCGTGCCGGGTTTCCTCGCCGCCTATCCCGGTATCCGGCTGGAGGTGATCGCCGACGAGAACTTCGTCGACGTGCTGGCGGCCGGCTGCGATGCCGGCATCCGCTATGACGAGCGGCTGGAGCAGGACATGATCGCGGTGCCGATCGGACCGCGCGTGCAGCGTTTCGCCACGGCCGCCAGCCCTGCCTATCTTGATCGCCATGGCCGCCCGCAACACCCGAGCGACCTGCTTGGCCACTCCTGCGTGCGTGGGCGCTTTGCCAGCGGTGCGATGCTGCCCTGGGAATTCGAGCGAGACGGCGAGGTGGTGCGGGTCGATCCGACAGGCCCCTTGATCGTGCGGATCGGCGGGGCGACGGATCTTGCCGTCGACGCGGCTATTGCCGGCACCGGCATCATCGGCCTCTTCGAGGGCTGGCTGCGCCCTTACTTCGACAGCGGCGCTCTTGAGCCCGTGCTCGAACCGTGGTGGCAGAGTTTTCCCGGACCGTTTCTCTATTATCCCGGCCGGCGCCTGGTTCCGGCCCCGCTGCGGGCGTTCATCGACTATATCAAGGGCGGCAAGGCCTGACCTGTTTCCGGCGCCGTCACCCCACCCGGCGCTCCGCGCCGACCTTCCCATTGAGGGGAGGTAGGGCGCCGCGCTCTTCTAGCTCCCCTTGATGGGAAGGTCGCGCCGTAGGCGTGGGTGGGGTGACTGCCGAGCCGCAAACAAAAAGGCCGCCCGGAGGCGGCCTTTTCGATTGTCTGAAGCTGCGAAGTGCTTAGCGCTTGGAAAACTGGAAGCTACGACGGGCCTTGGCCTTGCCGTACTTCTTGCGCTCGACGACGCGGCTGTCGCGGGTCAGGAAGCCGCCCTTCTTGAGCACGGCGCGCAGCGTCGGCTCGTAGTAGGTCAGCGCCTTGGAGATGCCGTGACGCACGGCGCCAGCCTGGCCGGAGAGACCGCCGCCGACGACTGTCGCGACGATGTCGTACTGGCCGGCGCGGTTGGAGGCGATGATCGGCTGGTTGAGGATCATCTGCAGGACCGGACGCGCGAAATAGGTCGCGAATTCCTTGTCGTTGACGATGATCTTGCCGGAACCCGGCTTCACCCAGACGCGCGCAATGGCGTTCTTGCGCTTGCCGGTGGCATAGGCGCGGCCCGACTTGTCGAGCTTCTGGACGTGGACGGGGGCCGCCGGCTGGGTATTGGTGTTGCCGGTGGCGGCGCCCAGTTCTGCGAGCGAGGAAAGCTCAGCCATCTTATGCGACCTTCTTGTTCTTGGCGTTCAGCTTGGCCACGTCGAGCACGACGGGCTGCTGGGCGACATGCGGATGCTCGGCGCCTGCATAGACGCGCAGGTTCTTCATCTGGCGACGGCCGAGCGGGCCACGCGGGACCATGCGCTCAACGGCCTTCTCGACGACACGCTCGGGGAAACGACCCTCGAGCAGCTGGCGCGCGGTGCGCTCCTTGATGCCGCCTGGGTGGCCGGTGTGCCAGTAATAGACCTTGTCGGTGAATTTCTTGCCGGTGAACACCACCTTGTCGGCATTGATGACGATGACGTTGTCGCCGTCGTCGACGTGCGGGGTGAAGGTCGGCTTGTGCTTGCCGCGGAGATGATTGGCGATGACAGTGGCCAGACGACCGACGACGAGACCTTCGGCGTCGATCAGGATCCACTTCTTCACCACATCCGCAGGCTTCTGCGAAAAGGTTGTCATGTTTTCTGCTCTCGGTTCTGACCTTCATAAGAGAAGGCGTTTCTTGTTGCTTGGATTGGCGAAAGGCGCTTGCCCGCCGCCAATAACAAAACGGCGGCCTTTGCGGGCCGCTGCTTCGTGGAGGCTTATAGGCGAGGGTGGTGACCGCGTCAAGGCGAACGAAAAGGTAGATATCAGGTAAAATGTAGCAAAAACAATAACTTGAACAAAAGGTATTATTTTACCACATCACCATTCCGCTTCGGCGGGATCGAATAGGTGCCGATGGCATGCGCCACCGTGTGTCCGTCTGGGCCGGCAACGATGTCGATGTCGAACACCATCAGGCTCTTTCCCAGCTTCAGGATGCGGCAATGGCCGTCGATCGGTCCTGCCTCGGCCTTGCGCACGAAATTGATGTCGAGGTTGACGGTGACCGAAAGCGCATCCGGCCCGGCATGGCTGAGCACGCAGACGTAGCCGCCAATGTCGGCCAGCGTGAACAGCGAGGGGCCGGACACCGTGCCGCCGGGACGCAAATGCCGTTCGCCGGCGTTGAGCCGCACGGTGCAGCCGCCCGGGAACACGTCGATCGCCTCGAAATATTTGAACTGCTCATTGAGCTGCGGATAGACGGTTTCCATCAGCGCATTGACTTGTTGCGCGGTCAGCACGGGCTTGAGGTTGGTCTGGGCGGGCATGTCTTGGTCTCTCGCTTTGCGCCAGGCCTGTATGAGCGCAGCGCGGCATTTCTGACAACCTTCGTCCCCTGGCGCAAGCGATCGGTGTTGGACGAAACCTGATCCGGTATTAGATAGTCTGGCAGCCCCAGCGGAATCGCGGAGAACCCTATCCATGGCCGAAATCCTTGCCATCAAGCCTGCCGCCGTTGAGGGTCCGGTGGTTGCACAACTGGACAAGGGCGTGCTGCGCCTCACACTCGCCAATCCGCCTGCCAACGCGCTGTCGCTGGCGGTGATGGCGGCGCTGACGGCCGAACTCGAGCGCGCCAGGGCCGACAAGGCCGTTCGCGTCATCGTCTTGTCGGCTGCCGGCAAGGTGTTCTGCGCCGGCCATGATCTCAAGGAAATGACCGCGCGCCGCACTGACGCCGATCATGGCAAGGCCTTTTTCGCAGAGACGTTTGCCGCTTGTGCGACGCTGATGCAGGCGATCGTGCGTCATCCAGTGCCTGTCATCGCCGAGGTTGACGGCCTGGCCACCGCCGCCGGGCTGCAACTGGTCGCCAGCTGCGACCTGGCGATCGCTTCGCATGAGGCGACCTTCTGTACGCCGGGTGTCAACATCGGCCTGTTCTGCTCGACGCCGATGGTGGCGCTGTCGCGCAACGTCTCGCGCAAGCATGCGATGGAGATGCTGTTGACCGGCGAGACCATTGATGCGGCAACCGCCAAGGAATTCGGCCTGGTCAACCGCGTCGTGCCGCGTGAATACCTGAATCAGATCGTCACCAAATACGCGCAAACCATTGCTTCCAAATCATCTTTGGTGGTCAAGACGGGCAAGGAGGCGTTTTACTCGCAGGCCGAAATGGGGCTGGCGGATGCTTACACCTATACCGGCCGGATCATGGTCGAAAACATGCTCGCGCGCGACGCCGAGGAAGGCATCGGCGCCTTCATCGGCAAGCGCAAGCCGGAATGGACGGACGAATAGGAGCAGCACCATGGAGCCGCGAATCTCTATCGTTACCATCGCCACCGATGATCTGGACCGCGCGGTGCGCTTTTACGAGGCTATGGGCTTGAAGCGGCATGCCGGTATCACCGACGGTGTCGCCTTCTTCCAGATGGGCGGCGTCATTCTTGGTCTGTTCCCACGTGCCAGCGCAGAAGAGGATTCCGGCATCGCCTTCGCCGCGGCGCCATCGGCGGTCTACCTCGCCTACAACACCCGCTCCGACGCCGAAGTCGACGACGTGCTCGCCAGGGCGGAAAAAGCCGGCGGCCGCATCGTCAAGCCGGCCGGCCGCGCCTTCTGGGGCGGCTGGTACGGCTACTTCGCCGACGCCGACGGGCATGTCTGGGAAGTGGCGCACAATCCGGCCTTTCCGATCGCGGAAGACGGCACGATTTCGCTACCTGGCTGATGGCCCATCGCAAGCAGCTGACGCGGCTCAAGGCTCCCTATCTGAAGCGCATCCTGCTCGATGCCGTGCGGGTCGAGGATTGGGAAAAATATCCATGGAACCTGCCGCTGTTTCGCGGCCACGACTTCGAACTCGAATTCACCACGCCGATCACCATCATCGTCGGCGAGAACGGCACCGGCAAATCGACGCTGCTCGAGGCGATCGGTGCGCTGGCCGGCTATGACGAAGCCGGTGGCGGCAAGGGATATAGGCCGGTCGACCATTCCAGCGCCATCGACAAGAGTGGTGCCGCGCTGGCCAACGCATTCCGCGGTCACTGGCTGCCGAAAGTCACCGCCGGCTGGTTTTTTCGCGCCGAATCCTTCTACTCCGTGGCCCGATATCTCGATCAGGCGGCACTGGAAGACCCTTTTAGGCCCCCGCCGCCGGACTTCCTGTCCTGGTCGCATGGCGAGGGCTTTATCCGTTTTTTCGAGGAGCGCTGCCGCAGGCAAGGCATCTACATCCTCGACGAACCCGAAAGCGCACTGTCGCCGACGCGACAGATCGAGCTGCTCAAGATGCTGCGGCGCATGGACCAGTCGGGCACCGCGCAAGTGATCATGGCGACGCATTCGCCGCTGCTGATGGCTTGTCCTGGCGCGCGGCTGTTCCGCATCAGCCGGTTCGGGCTCGATCCCACGGATTTCAGCGATACCGATCATTTTCGCATGATGCGCGACTTCTGCACCGATCCGCAGGCCTTTATGGAGGAAGCGCTGCGGGAGGATGACGCGTGAGCGCCGGCGATGATGACCTCAACTGGCGCGTCGAGCAGGCGTGCCGCGAAGGCTGGCCGGCGGCGACCGAGACGTTGGTTGATGGCTGGCTTCTGCGGCGATCGGGCGGACGGATCCGGCGTACCAATTCGGCCAATCCCTTGCGCGGCGAGCGTGGCGCGCCCGACAAAGTGATCGACGCCGCAGAGTCCTTCTACGTCGGCCACGGTCAGGCGCCGATGTTCCGAGTGCCTGATATCGCCGCCGAGCTCGAAACCGCACTCGACCATCGCGGCTACCAGCCGGAAGGCGGGACGATCCATCTCCATGCCGGGATCGGCGATCTGGCTGAAGTCCGCGACGAGCGGGTCGCTGTTTCGCCTGTGCCAGGCGAAGACTGGCTCGCGGCGCGCTTCCGCATGGAGGCTTATGACGACATCGATCGCCGCGTCTTTCGCGAGATGACCGGACTGATCGTCGGCGACCGGGCGTTCGTGTCCTGTACACGAGACAGCGAAATTGCCGCCTTGGCCTATGGCGTCATCCGCAATGGGCTGCTTGTGGTGGAATCGGTTGAAACCGACGGCCGTTTCAGGCAGCAAGGCCTGGGCCGCAAGACGGTGGGCGTCCTGATCGACTGGGCACGACAAACGGGTGCGTCAGCTGCATGCCTGCAGGTGGTGGCCGACAACACGCCGGCTCGCGCCCTCTACGCCTCGCTTGGGTTCAGCCGTGAACTTTACCGATACCACTACCGCAGGAAGCCGCATGAACCACGATAGCTACGACAACACTTACATTGCCGGCATCCTCAATTCGGTGAAGACCATCGCCATGGTCGGCGCGTCCGCCAATGATGTGCGGCCAAGCTATTTCGTGCTGAAATATCTGCTGGCCAAGGGATTTTCGGTGTTTCCGATCAATCCTGGCCAGGCCGGCAAGGAGATCCTCGGCCGGATGACCTATGCGAGGCTCGCCGATATTCCGGAGCCGATCGACATGGTCGACATCTTTCGCGCGCCGGCGGCGGTGCCCGGCATCGTCGACGAGGCGTTGCGGCTCGATCCCTTGCCGAAAGTGATCTGGATGCAGCTTGGCGTGCGCCATGACGAAGCAGCCGCGCGCGCCGAGGCCGCCGGCATCAAGGTGGTGATGAACCGCTGCCCCAAGATCGAATATGGCAAGCTGTCCGGCGAGATCGGTTGGACCGGCGTCAATTCCGGCGTGCTGTCGTCGAAGAAGCCGCTGATGCGGTCGGGATTCCAGAGTTTTGGCGTGCGGCAGAAGTAGTGCACGTCGCTCAAAAGTGCGCAGCGGTTTTGGGATAACGACGTGCACCAAAAGCAAGGCCTGACGCGCGATGCGCCTTAGGCGCAAAATTATTCCTTAGGCCAGCGCATTTTCTCGGGCCTCGGCCGCAGATCGCTAGCCGAAGGGTATTTTCTTCTTTGCATTCGCGCTCATGCTTCGCCAAGAATGCCCGGCGATTTCAAGAGTTTCAAAAGGGAGGTTTTCAGTGACCCGCACGCCAGGTTTCAACACGCTCGCCGTCCACGCCGGTGCCAAGCCCGATCCGGCGACCGGCGCGCGCGCCACGCCGATCTACCAGACGACCTCCTTCGTCTTCGACGACGCCGACCATGCCGCCTCGCTGTTCGGGCTGAAGGCCTTCGGCAACATCTACACCCGCATCATGAACCCGACCCAGGCAGTGCTGGAAGAGCGCATGGCGGCCCTCGAAGGCGGCACGGCGGCACTCGCGGTCGCCTCCGGCCATGCCGCGCAGGTGATCGTGTTCCACAATCTGATGCAGCCGGGCGACAATTTCGTTGCCGCCAACAAGCTTTACGGCGGTTCGATCAACCAGTTCGGCCATGCCTTCAAGAATTATGGCTGGGAGGTGCGCTGGGCCGACACCAATGACATCTCGACCTTCGAGAGCCAGATCGACGACAGGACCAAGGCGATCTTCATCGAGAGCCTCGCCAATCCGGGCGGCACCTTCGTCGATATCGAGAAGATCGGCGACATCGCGCGCAAGCACGGCCTGCCGCTGATCGTCGACAACACACTGGCCTCGCCCTACCTCATCCGGCCGATCGAGCATGGCGCCGACATCGTCGTCCATTCGCTGACCAAATTCATCGGCGGTCACGGCAATTCGATCGGCGGCGCCATCGTCGACGGCGGCACCTTCGACTGGTCGAAATCGGGCAAATACCCGATGCTGTCGGAACCGCGCCCCGAATATGGTGGTCTTGTCCTGCACGAAACCTTCGGCAATTTCGCCTTCGCCATTGCCGCGCGCGTGCTCGGCCTGCGCGATCTCGGCCCGGCGATCTCCCCGTTCAACGCCTTCCTCATCCTGACCGGCCTGGAAACCCTGCCGCTGCGCATGCAGCGCCACTGCGACAATGCCGTCACCGTTGCCGCCTGGCTGTCCAACCACCCCAAGGTCGCATCGGTGAATTACCCCGGCCTGCCCTCAGACAAGAACAACGCGCTGCAGAAGAAGTACTCACCACTTGGCGCCGGCGCCGTGTTCACCTTCGCGCTGAAGGGCGGCTATGACGCGGGCGTCAAATTCGTCGAGGCGCTCGAGCTGTTCTCGCACCTCGCCAATGTCGGCGACACCAAGTCGCTGGTCATCCACCCGGCCTCGACCACGCACCGCCAGCTTTCCGACGAGCAGAAGGTCAAGGCCGGCGCAGGACCGGACACGGTGCGGCTTTCGATCGGCATCGAGGACGTCAACGACATCGTCGCCGACCTCGAACAGGCGCTAGCCAAGGTCTGATCGATCATGAGCGAGTCAAACTTTCTTTCCATCGGCGTCGACGCTGTCGACGCCGAACAGGGTGCACCGGCGCCCGACCGGCTGATCTCGGGCGATCCCAAATTCCGCACCTGGAATGTCGAGGAGCGCGACGGCGGCCTCTATGCCGGCATATGGGAATCGACCCCGGGCAAATGGCGCATCGTCTATGACGAGTGGGAGTTCTGCCACATCCTGTCCGGCGTTTCGGTGATCGCGGAGGACGGTGGGCAAGCGCGCACCGTCAAGACCGGCGACAGCTTTGTGCTGAAGCCCGGCTTCAAGGGCAGCTGGGAAGTGCTTGAAACGACTCGCAAGGAGTATGTGATCAAGCTTTGATCTCGCGTCGCCATGATGCTCGCGATCGGGGGGACAAACCGCTGTCCTGCCGAGCTATTTCAGAGGCAGAAAGAGTTCAACGACCACTTCGCGTAGCGGGCCCTCCGGGAAGTGGGACAGATGTCGTTGGCAATAGATCGGAAAGTCGCGTGCTTCCTCGCCGCTGGCCGGAAGCCATTCACGATAAAGATAAAGTGCTGCGGGTTCGAGATTGTTGGTATTGCCAGGGTAGCGCAGCACCGCGCAGCGCCCGCCGGGGATCACGCCAGCCTTCATCTGCCCGTCATTCGCCTCGATCGGCCGGTCTGTCCCGGCACAAATGTCCATGCTGTAGTCAGCCGGGACCGCGGGCTCCCTTTCGGAACGGAAGACGTTGAAGGTCGGGCTTGTCTCGGGCGACAAGCCCGCCGCCTTACGCCAGGCGATGAACCGCTGGATGGTGTCCTGGAGCGTCGCCCGGTCTCCGCGGTGCTCCATGATCGCCACCGGCGTCGGGGGCACATCGCGGATCGTCACGTCGTCGTGTTCAAAGATTATCTGCATAAGCGTGTTCCTTGCTTTTTCGAGGGGCCCGAAGGCCATGAGCCACGACCCCCAGTCGGGAGACTTCCGGAACGACGACGGCGATTGTCCGAACCGTTGCCGAAAGGCGCGGGCGAAGGCATCCGGCGCGTCGTAACCGGCATCCATGGCTATGTCGGTGACGCTTTGGGCGTCACTTTCGGCAAGTCTGTACGAAGCACGCTTCATGCGGGCGAGCTGGACATAGCGATGCACGGACACCCCGAAGGTGGACGTGAACTGCCGGTGGAAATGATATTTCGAGAACGCCGCGACACCGCTCAACGCCTCCAGCCCCAGATCGTCATCCAGATGCTGGTCTATATGGTCTAGCACCCGCTGCATTCGGGCTGGGTAGTTTTCAAGTGCGGCCTTCAACGTCTCTTTCTCCGTGACGACACCAGTTAGGCCTTTCCGAATATATCGCGCTCGACCGATCTTGCGATTTGGCATGGATCGACAGGGGCTGCCAGCAACGGCCTTCAGGCTCTCCCCCAAGCTTGTGCTGCCTGCGTATGACTATTTCGCTGGAACTGGCTGAGACAGCTTCCGGTGCCTTGTCGTGGAAGGGCATCGTGGGCGGTCCGGTGAGCCGACCTTGTGGTTGCTGCTGGCGCTATGGCTGGAATAGGCCGGCGACCAAATCCGCGCTTCGTCAAAAGCCGACGGCGAGCCTTTCCAGCCCATGGAAGTGGTAAGTGTCGCGGAAGCTTGGCCTTTCGGCAAGATGCAGCTTCGGGTGCCGTTCGAACAGGGTTTTCAGCGACACCTGCAATTCTAGCCTGGCCAGCGGCGCGCCGATGCAGAAATGGATGCCGGCGCCGAATGACACGTTCTTCTGGTCCGGACGATCGGGCCGGAAAGCTTGCGGTTCGGCGAAGGCGCGCGGGTCATGATTGGCCATGCCCAGCATCAGCCCGATCGTCTGGCCCGGCTGCACGACAATGCCAGGCGCGACTTCGATCTCCTGATAAGCGTAGCGCGTGAACATGTGCAGCGGCGCGTCGAAGCGCAGGCATTCCTCGACCGTTGCCGCGGTCGCTTCGGGTGAGCCGAAGAAGCGGCTGACATCGCCGCCTTGCATAAGGATCGCACGGACAGCGTTGCCGGTCTGATGCACTGTCGCTTCATGACCGGCATTGAGCAGCAGGATCGCCGAGGACACCATCTCGTCCTCCGACAGCTTTTTGCCGTCCTCCTGCGCCGAGATCAGCAGCGACAGCAGGTCGTCGCCAGGGTTCTTGCGTCGCTCGGTGACATGGAAACGCAGGAAATCGGCAAATTCGCCCGCGGCTCGGTTGGCCGTCTCTTCGATCGCGCGCGTGCGGCCATGCATGTACATGGCAACCATCTGGTGCGACCAGTCGAGCAGTTGCGGCCCCATGTCGACCGGCACACCGAGCATTTCGGCAATGATGGTGATCGGCAAGGGCGCCGCGAAGGCAGGCAACAGGTCGACCGTCTTGCCTGGTTCGAAACGGTCGATCAGCTCGTTGGCCAAAGCCTCGACACGCGGCCGCAGCCGTTCGACCTGACGCGAGACGAAGGCGCGGTTGACCAGTGTTCTCAGCCGCGTGTGCACCGGCGGCTCCAGTTCCAGCATCGAATTGGCTTCGACGCCGTCGAAAGCCCTGAGATGGCTGCGGTCCTGTCCGATACCGCGACTGTCTGGAATGCCGGCCGGATTCTGGCGGCCGAAACGGCGGTCGCGCAGCAGCCGGTTGACGTCGTCGAAGCCGCCAAAGCACCAGAAGCCGAATTCTTCCCAGAAGAATGCATTCGATAGGCCGTGGAGGAAAGCATAGGCATCATAAGGGTTTTGAAAAAAAGCCGGCTCGTGCGGGTCGAGCCGCAGATGTCGCGTGGCTGGATCAAAGGCCAGGGCAGGTGGCGTCAATTTGCTCATGCCAGACCAATAGCGCGGCTTGCCAGCCTGGTTCCAGACCGTATGTTGGCGCCCGCAATCCAATACGTTGAGCCAGCCGACCGGCTGCGGAAAGTCTGATTTGATGAAGGTGATCGTTGTCGGTGCGGGTATTGCCGGCCTCTCGACCGCGTGGTCGCTGGTCAAGGCGGGTCACAGCGTTTCGATCGTCGAGCAGGGGCCGATCCCAAACCCGTTGGCCGCCTCGGGCGACCACCACCGCATCATCCGCCGCGCTTACCGCGCGGGGACCGGCTACGGCCGGCTGATCACCGAAGCCTACCAGGCCTGGGACGAGATGTGGGCCGACCTCGGCGAAAACCATCTCGATCCCAGAGGATTTGTCTGCATTTCGCGCGAGCCCGGCGACGAGGCCGAGGAATATCGCGAGGGCCTGGAAGAAGGCAATTTTCCGTTCGAACTGCTGGAGCCCGATGCAGCCGTGAAACGCTGGCCGTTTCTGGAAGCCGGGTCGTTTCGCTACGCCTATTTCTCGACCGAAGGCGGCGCCCTGCATTGCCGCAAGATCGCGTCCGGCCTGGCAAAGTGGCTGCGCGCCAACGGCGCCAATGTCTACGAAAACAGCAAGGTCGTCGAGGTCGACGCCGAAGCCGGCCACATCGTGCTCGAAAGCGGCGAGACGATGCAGGCCGACCGCATCGTCGTCGCCGCAGGCGCCTGGGTGCTAAAACTGTTTCCGGAACTGGACGGAGAATTGAAGACCTATCGAACCGCACTTGCCTATGTCGAACCGCCGGCCGACCTCAAGGCGGCCTGGCAGGCGGCACCGGTCGTGCTCGATGTCGGCGGCGCGATCGACGGCTATGTGATCCCGCCCTCCGGCGGCGCCGGCATGAAATTCGGTTCCGGGCTGCACAGGGTGCCGACCAGCGACGCCGACTGGAACCGTCAGCCGGTGGCGGGCGAGGGCGAGGCGATCCGCAACCTGTTTTCGCCGCCGATCGCCCGCATCGCGGAGTATCGCGTGACCGAGGTCGTCACCTGCGCCTACACTTTCACATCAGACGAAAAATTCATGGCGCATGGAAAGGGCAAATGCCTTGTTGTCTCGGCATGCTCCGGCCACGGCTACAAGTTCGGCGCGGCGGTCGGCAGGCGCGTTGCCGCTGCTGTCGGCGATGGGGATATCGCCGGTCTGAAGGCATGGCTGCGGGCGGAGGTCGCCTGAAACACGAGGCCAAATCCGCAGCGGTTCAATGATTGAGTTCGTCTGCGGCGGCAATGACTTCGGACACAATCGCCCGAACGTCATCCAAGGTCGTCCTGTGATTGACGAAACACGCCCGCAGCGCGAATTGACCGTTGATCGTTGCATTCGACAGATACACGCGGCCGCGCGCGATCACACGGCGCAGGATCGCTTCATTGTCCTTAGAGCGGTGACGGAAACAGACCGCGCTTAGCGATACCGGCGCAAGCTGCTCAAGCTCCGGCTGTGAAGCGATTGCCTGTGCCAGCATCTGGGCATGGTAGAGATCGCGCGCGATGGCTTCGCGATAGGCACGGCGCCCGTGATACTGCAGCGACATCCAGAGCTTCAGCGCACGGAAGCGCCGAGACAGTTCGATCGACTCTTCAAAGAATGCAAATGCTTCCGTTGGGTCTTCGCTCAATATCCTGACGTAGTCGTCGCTGTGCGAGAAAGTCGTGCGCGCAATGTCTGGGTGGCGATTGAGCAGGCAGCCGCAATCGAGTGGCTGATAGAGCCATTTGTGCGCATCGAGCGACAGCGAATCCGCCAAAGACAGTCCCTGGAACTTTTCCGGGACGGCCAGCGCCGCCAGTCCCCCATAGGCCCCATCGACATGCATCCACAACGCTTCCCTACGGGCAATGTCTGCGATTTCGGGAAGGGGATCGATCGCACCGGAGATGATGGTGCCGACCGTGGCCACGATGGCGATGGGCATGTTGCCGATGGCGCGGTCGGCGGCAATAGCCGCCTGGAGGGCATCCGTCCGCATCCTGAATTTGTCGTCGACAGGGATCAAACGGAGATTTTTTCTACCGATCCCCAACAGCGCGACGGCCTTGGGAATGGACATGTGCACTTGCTCGGAAGCATAGATCACGCACGGTCGCACGCCTGTTTCGTTGGCTGGCAGCTTCGCTTCCCGCGCCATCGCCAGGGCCATGAGGTTCGCCGTCGAGCCGCCGCCGCACAGGCTGCCTGTAAATCCGGGGCAACCGACAGCCTCCGCCAACCATTCGACGACGGCGCGTTCGATCGATGTCGCAGCCGGTGCCGAGCGCCACGACGTCACATTCTGATTGAGCACCGCAGCCAGCAATTCCCCCAGCGCGCCGATCGGTTCGCCGGAGCCGACGACATAACCGAAGAACCTGCCGGTTGAAGGCCGCACATGCTCCGCTATCGACTTGAAATCCTGCAAGACTTCCCGACCACGACCGCTCTCCTGCCAAGGCCGCGAGAAGAGTTCCGTCGTCTGTTTGCCGCTGGTCGTGGGATACGTCCGACGTTCCTCGAGGGAGGCCCAATAAGCTTTGGCAAGCGCCAAGGCTTCTTCGGCAAGGTCTGACAATTCCTGATTGGAAATTTCCAGGTCGCGCATGCCCTCAGCCCAACGGAGATCCGCTGCGACGCAGGTTACGCCATGCGCGCTAATCCTGGCAATGCCTGGGAATATGCACCCGCCGCCAACTGGATGAGCCTTCCCGGACCAACACACGACGCGCGACGGTCTGGTAGGAGGCGGGGACATCGATGACGCGCCTTTGTTCCGGCCGCACCAGCACCTCCTCGGCGATGCTGTCATATTGTGCGGGAATGACGACGCGCCGCGTGCGTTCGGGCTGGATCACGATGGTCTCTGCGACGCGTTCGTAGCGCGCCTTGTGCCATACCTTGCACAGCACCTTGCGGCCATGGATGACGCGCCATTCCCAGGAATAGCCGCCGCCATCGACCCGGACCGTACGGTAGACGGTGCGGGTGACGGCCGGTACGATCTGGTAGGTCACTTGCGCCGGAACGGTCATCACGACGCGCTCGCGCGTGCCAAAGATAGGGGCGATATAGTCGACCTGCTGACCGGGCGGACTGATCATCACGTCTTCATAGACCGTGTCATAGACGGCCGGACTGCGGACGGGTTCATAGCATTCGACGGCGCGGCCGCCGGCCGCCGTCTGCGAAATCGTGCCGAGCACGGTCAGGCCGGCAATGGTGAAGCATGCGGTTTTCCCGGGCATGGCACTCCCCCTGTTGAACTCTATGCATAAGTTCAACGTTGAATTGTAGAGGAAGCCGTCTCGGAAAAAAGCGGTTTCGGCGCATTTCGTTAAGTGACGCGGTTAAGAAACTGCTACGTTGCGGGGCCGGCGATGCGGCTCCGGACCCGCGGAAGCATCCGCCGCCGCGAATCCTTGGTCAGAAAGCTTGATTCGACTTACCCAGATGGCTAGGAGGGGTCGGCCTTGCACAAGGACGAGCCGGCATCCTATTTACGGAATACCGATCCAGAACCGATTCTGCCCGATCTGCCGGCATTCCCGGCGCCGGAATCCCACCGCGAGATAAGAGATACCTGATGAAGAACCCCGTCGAAACCTACATGAACCTCGTTCCGATGGTGGTCGAACAGACCAATCGCGGCGAGCGGGCCTACGACATTTTCTCGCGCCTCCTCAAGGAGCGCATCATTTTCATCACCGGTCCGGTCGAGGACGGCATGGCGACGCTGGTCTGCGCGCAGCTTTTGTTCCTCGAAGCTGAGAATCCGAAGAAGGAAATCAACCTCTACATCAATTCGCCGGGCGGCGTCGTCACCTCGGGCATGGCGATCTACGACACCATGCAGTTCATCAAGCCGGCCGTGTCGACGCTCTGCATCGGCCAGGCGGCTTCGATGGGTTCGCTGCTCCTGACTGCCGGTCACAAGGACATGCGCTTTGCCACGCCGAACGCCCGCATCATGGTTCACCAGCCTTCCGGCGGCTTTCAGGGCCAGGCGTCCGACATCGAGCGCCATGCCCTGGATATCATCAAGCTGAAGCGTCGCCTCAACGAGGTCTACGTCAAGCACACCGGCAAGAGCTATGAAGAGATCGAGAAAACGCTCGACCGCGATCATTTCATGACCGCCGACGAAGCCAAGGATTTCGGCCTCATCGACAAGGTCATTTCGTCGCGCGAGGCGGCCGAAGGGGCGCTGGCATAAAGGCAAGTTGGCAGTTGGATGGCACCATCACGCGCTTTTGGCGCGTCTTGCGGCATTTCGGCCACAATTGGCTGTTCCCTCGGGGGACAGGATTGCCTACGTTAAGGCTATGTTGAGTTTCGGCGGCTTAGCTTTATGCGGGGTTGTCGCGAATCATTGCCACGTTTTCTGATTTGTGTTTCGTACGGAATGCGTTGCGGGAGCCGGGACACACTGGCGGCGGCGGATTCCCGCGATAGATAGAGTATGCGCCCTTTCAGCCAGACCATCGGCGGGCGGCCATGAAAGGACATGAAAATGAGCAAGGTCGGCAACAACAGCGGCGATTCCAAGAACACGCTTTACTGCTCGTTTTGCGGCAAAAGCCAGCACGAAGTGCGCAAGCTGATCGCCGGTCCGACGGTCTTCATCTGCGACGAGTGCGTCGAGCTCTGCATGGACATCATCCGTGAAGAGAACAAGACCTCGATGGTGAAGTCGCGCGAAGGCGTGCCGACACCGCAGGAGATCCTCAAGGTTCTCGACGACTATGTCATCGGTCAGCCCTACGCCAAGCGCGTGCTGTCGGTGGCGGTCCACAATCACTACAAGCGCCTCGCGCATGCCGGCAAGAACAACGATGTCGAACTGGCGAAGTCCAACATCCTTTTGATCGGCCCGACCGGTTGCGGCAAGACGCTGCTCGCGCAGACGCTGGCCCGCATCATCGACGTGCCGTTCACCATGGCTGACGCGACGACGCTGACCGAAGCCGGCTATGTCGGCGAGGACGTCGAAAACATCATCCTGAAGCTGTTGCAGTCGGCCGACTACAATGTCGAGCGCGCCCAGCGCGGCATCGTCTACATCGACGAAATCGACAAGATTTCGCGCAAGTCGGACAATCCCTCGATCACCCGCGACGTGTCGGGCGAGGGTGTGCAGCAGGCGCTCTTGAAGATCATGGAAGGCACCGTCGCCTCCGTGCCGCCACAGGGCGGCAGGAAGCACCCGCAGCAGGAATTCCTGCAGGTCGATACAGCCAACATCCTGTTCATCTGCGGCGGCGCCTTCGCCGGGCTGGACAAGATCATCTCGGATCGCGGCCGCAAGACGTCGATCGGCTTCGGCGCGGTCGTCGCTTCGCCGGAGGATCGCCGCACTGGCGATGTTTTCCGCCTGGTCGAGCCCGAGGACCTGTTGAAGTTCGGTCTTATCCCTGAGTTTGTCGGCCGTCTGCCGGTCCTGGCGACGCTGGAAGATCTCGACGAACCGGCGCTGATCCAGATCCTGACCGAGCCGAAGAACGCGCTGGTCAAGCAGTATCAGCGGCTGTTCGAGATGGAAAATGTCGACCTGACCTTCCATGAGAACGCTCTTTCGGCGATCGCCAAGCGCGCTATTGAGCGCAAGACCGGCGCGCGCGGCCTGCGTTCGATCATGGAGGCGATCCTGCTCGACACGATGTTCGAGCTTCCCGCACTCGAAGGCGTGCGCGAAGTGGTGATTTCGGAGGAGGTGGTGACCGGCAGTGCCCGGCCGCTCTACATCTACTCCGAGCAGAAGGAAAAGAAGGGCAATGTCAGCGCCTGACATGAGCCCGCAGCGAAATTCTGAAACGGCGCCGCAAGGCGCCGTTTTGCTGTCGCACAGCGGTTTTGCGCGGCGTACGGGCTGGCGTCGCAAATGTGTCACTCGCGGACGGGTTGGGAGTGCGGATTTGGACACGCCCCTTGATCTTTGGGGGTCGTGCATCCAACTAACTGGAGAAGGCCGAGGTGCCCGATTTCTGTGCTGTAAAACTCCCGTCACAAACGGTGGTAGGCGGAACGATCCCCGGTCGTTAATATAAGATTCGCGGTTGGCTCAATTAGCGGCCGCGACATGAAAGGTTGGACAATGGCCAAAGTATCCAAGGCACCCAGCGACGGCGTCTTCGCAGTTCTCCCACTGCGCGACATCGTGGTGTTCCCGCACATGATCGTTCCGCTCTTCGTCGGGCGTGAGAAGTCGATCAAGGCGCTGGAAGAGGTGATGGGTCAGGAAAAGCAGATCCTGCTTGCCACCCAGATGAATGCCGCTGATGACGATCCCGAGCCCGATGCCATTTTCGACATCGGCACGCTCGCCAATGTGCTGCAATTGCTCAAGCTGCCCGACGGCACCGTCAAGGTTCTGGTCGAGGGCGCCTCGCGTGCGAAAATCGTCTCGTTCACCGACCGTCCCGATTTCCACGAGGCCCGCGCCGCGGCGCTGGTCGAGCCGGAAGAGGAAGAGGTCGAGGTTGAGGCGCTGGCGCGTTCGGTCGTCACCGATTTCGAGAATTACGTCAAGCTGAACAAGAAGATCTCGCCCGAAGTGGTGGGTGCTGCCAGCCAGATCGACGACTACTCCAAGCTCGCCGACACGGTTGCCTCGCATCTCGCCATCAAGATCCCCGAGAAGCAGGAGATGCTGGCCACGCTTTCGGTCAAGGAGCGGCTGGAAAAGGCGATGGGCTTCATGGAAGCCGAAATCTCCGTCCTGCAGGTGGAGAAGCGCATCCGCTCGCGTGTCAAGCGCCAGATGGAGAAGACGCAGCGCGAGTACTACCTGAACGAGCAGATGAAGGCGATCCAGAAGGAACTCGGCGAAGGCGAGGACGGCCGCGACGAGGCCGCCGAGATAGAGGCGCGCATCAAGAAGACCAAGCTCTCCAAGGAGGCCCGCGAAAAGGCGGAAGCCGAGTTGAAGAAGCTCCGGACGATGTCGCCGATGTCGGCTGAATCGACGGTCGTGCGCAACTATCTCGACTGGATCCTGTCTATCCCGTGGGGCAAGAACTCCAAGGTCAAGCAGGACCTGGCTTTCGCGCAGAACGTGCTCGATACCGACCATTTCGGCCTCGACAAGGTCAAGGAGCGCATCGTCGAGTATCTCGCCGTGCAAAGCCGCCAGAAGAAGCTGAAGGGGCCGATCCTGTGCCTCGTCGGCCCTCCCGGTGTCGGCAAGACCTCGCTCGGCAAGTCGATCGCCAAGGCGACTGGACGCGAGTTCATCCGCATGGCGCTGGGCGGCGTGCGTGACGAGGCCGAGATCCGTGGCCACCGGCGCACCTATATCGGCTCGATGCCCGGCAAGGTCATCCAGTCGATGAAGAAGGCCAAGAAGTCCAACCCGCTCTTCCTGCTCGACGAGATCGACAAGATGGGCCAGGACTTCCGTGGCGATCCGTCATCGGCGTTGCTCGAGGTCCTCGATCCGGAACAGAACTCGACGTTCATGGACCACTACCTCGAGGTCGAATACGATCTGTCGAGCGTCATGTTCGTGACGACGGCGAACACGCTGAACATCCCGGCGCCCTTGATGGACCGCATGGAGATCATCCGTATCGCCGGCTACACCGAGGACGAGAAGATCGAGATCGCCAAGCGGCACCTGATGCCTAAGGTGATCCGCGATCACGCGCTGCAGCCGAAGGAGTTTTCCGTCGGTGAGGACGCGATCCGCGCCATCGTCCAGACCTACACCCGTGAAGCGGGCGTCAGAAGCCTGGAGCGCGAGCTGATGAAGCTCGGGCGCAAGGCGGTGACCGAGATCCTGAAGACGAAGAAGAAGACGGTGAACATCACGGCGGCGAACCTCGCCGATTACCTCGGTGTTGAACGCTTCCGCTTCGGTCAGGTCGAGGCTGACGATCAGGTCGGTGTCGTTACCGGACTCGCCTGGACGGAAGTCGGCGGCGAGCTGCTGACGGTCGAAGGCGTCATGATGCCCGGCAAGGGCCGCATGACGGTGACCGGCAATTTGCGCGACGTGATGAAGGAATCGATTTCGGCGGCGGCCTCCTATGTCCGCTCGCGCGCCGTCGATTTCGGCATCGAGCCGCCGCTGTTCGACAAGCGCGACATCCACGTGCACTTGCCGGAAGGCGCCACGCCGAAGGACGGCCCGTCTGCAGGTGCTGCCATGGCGACAGCCATTGTATCGGTACTGACGGGTATTCCGGTCCGGGCGGATGTGGCGATGACCGGCGAGATAACGCTTCGCGGCCGCATCCTGCCGATCGGCGGGCTCAAGGAGAAGCTGCTCGCCGCACTGCGCGGCGGCATCAAGAAGGTGCTGATCCCGGAAGACAATGCCAAGGACCTGGCGGAGATTCCGGACAATGTGAAGAACGGCATGGAGATCATTCCGGTCTCACGTGTCGGCGAGGTGTTGCGCCACGCGCTGGTGCGTATGCCGGAGCCGATCGAATGGGTCGAGCCGGTCAATCCGCCGGCTGCGACAGACAGTGCCGACGACGCTGGAAAGTCCCTGGCGCATTAGAGCGCCGGGCGTCCATCTGGACGCACAAAGGACGCTCTAACGCCCAGACTTGCGCATGGCCCTTGCCGCAAACCGGCTACGGTTTTCGGGGCCATGCGTTGGTTTTCGTCGAGGTTGCAGCGCACAAACGGAGAGCCGGGCCTGACGCCCGGCTTTTTCATGTGAAAAACCCCGGAATTCCGGGCTTTTTCCGCTTTTTTCCTGCCTTTTCGACTTGGTTGCGGGAGCGCTTCTTTCTAAAGTCCGTTTCCTGCCGGATGAGTCGATAGTTCCGGTGTTCTCATGGAAGGGAATTTTTATGAACAAGAACGAACTGGTGTCCGCTGTCGCCGACGCCGCGAGCATTTCGAAGGGTGACGCGCAGTCGGCGGTCGATGCGGTATTTTCCGTGATCACCGGCGAACTGAAGAAGGGCGGCGATGTCCGGCTTGTCGGCTTTGGCAATTTCACCGTGTCAAAGCGTGCCGCCTCGACCGGCCGCAATCCTCAGACCGGCGCCGAAGTGAAGATCCCGGCGCGTACCGTGCCGAAGTTCTCGGCCGGCAAAGGCCTCAAGGACGCAGTCAACTAAGCGTTTTTTCTTTTCAGAGACCTCAGAAAAGCCGGGCTTGCCCGGCTTTTCATTTTGGTGCCCTACGCCGGTTCATGCGACCAGAAAAGCCGGGCTTGCCCGGCTTTTCATTTTGGTGCCCGACGCTGACGCGACGCGGCCGGCTTATGCGGTCGGCGCATCAGTGCGCATAAGACCTTCCTCCTTGAGATCCGCCCAAAGTGCTGCGGGCAGTTTCGCATCGAGCAGCGAGCGATTGCTCTCGACTTCGCTCGGCCGTTGGCCACCGGGGATCACCGAAACGACTGAAGGATGCAGCAGCGGGAATTGCAGGGCGGCCTCGATCAGCCTGACACCATGACGCTTGCAGACGTTCTCGATCCCGGCGACCCGGTCGAGTATGTCCTTCGGCGCTTCGGAGTAGTTGTAGTAGGCTCCGGGCTTCGGCCCTGTTGCGAGGATGCCGGAGTTGTAGGGTCCGCCGAGAACGATGCCGATGCCGCGTGCCTGGCAGAGCGGCAGGAAGGACGTCAGCGCCTCCTGTTCCAAGAGCGTATAGCGCCCGGCCAGCAGGAACAGATCGAAGTCGCCGCGCTCAGCCAGCGTCTGCGCGACCTGCCACTCATTGATGCCGCCGCCGAACGCCTTGATCACGCCCTGGTCGCGCAGCGACAGCAGGCCGTAATAGCCCGAGCGCATGAACTCCTCGATGCGCCGGTCGGAGGCTTCCTTGCTGCCATGCGTGAAGATGTCGACATCGTGCACGAAGAGGATGTCGATCCGGTCGACGCCGAGGCGCTCAAGCGAGGCTTCGAACGAGCGCATGACACCGTCATAGCTGTAGTCGTACACCTCGCGGCGTGATGGCGTGTCGAAGAACTTGCCGATGCCGGTGCGCTCTTCGGGCGGGCAGGCACGCATGATGCGGCCGACCTTGCTCGACAGCACATAGTCGTCGCGCTTCTTGCCGCGCAGGAACGGGTTGAGCCGCGTTTCCGAGAGGCCGAGCCCATAGAGCGGCGCGGTGTCGTAGTAGCGGCAGCCGGTCGCCCAGGCGGCCTCCAGCGTAGCGTTGGCGTCCTCGTCGGAGACGGCACGGTAGAGATTGCCGAGCGGCGCCGCGCCGAAGCCGAGCTCGGTGAAACTGATGCCGCCATTGCCGATGCGGTCGAAATGCCGTGTCTTCATATCCTGCTGTTTGCCTCGCCTGATTTGTCTGACATGACACTATCACGCCTGTGATCAGGCAAAAGCATAGCTGCGCGTTGGACACGCATTTTCGCGGTTGCTAGCATGAACGAAATCAAGCTGTTCGTGGCAGCAAGAGCGGCAAATACCAGGGTGATTTTTCAATGGCGGGTTTGCGGTGAGCGACAAGAGCAAAAGCCTGTTCGAGACCTCACTTGAGGAGCTGGGTGGCGTGCTGGCACGCATCGACGAAAGCCGGATCGACGCCGCCTGCAAAACGCTAGCCGGCGCGCGACAGATCGTCGTCTATGGCTGCGGCCGCGAGGCCTTGCAGGTCAAGGGTTTTGCCATGCGGCTCTACCATTTGGGCCTGCCGGTTTCCGTGGTCGGCGACATGAACACGCCGCCGCTGGGGCAGGGCGATGTCTTCCTGGTCAGTTCCGGGCCGGGAGAAACCTCGACCGTGCTGACCCTGATGCAGGTCGCGCGCCAAGCAGGTGCAACCAATCTCCTGCTGACCGCCCAGGCCGAAGGCAGCGCGGCAAGGCTTGCCGACTTCACGCTGCTCATTCCCGCGCAGACCATGGCCAACGATCAGGGGGCGCAAAAAACATCGGTCCTGCCGATGGGCTCGGTGTTCGAAGGCGCGCTGTTCCTGCTGTTTGAGGTGATGGTGCTGAAGCTTAGGGAATTGACCGGCGTGTCGCCCGAAGCCATGCGCGCCCGCCACACCAACATGGAATAGATCATGCGCTATGAACTGATGCTGCCACACCAGATCCGCAGGGCGATCGCCGAGAATTGGCCGGTCGCTCTGCCGCTCGGCGTGCTGGAATACCATGGCGAGCATATGGCCGTCGGCATGGACACGCTGGCCGTCATCAAGACGCTGGAGCTGTTCGAAAAGGAGAAGGACGTCGTCATCCTGCCGCCCTTCTACTACGGTGCGGCAAGCTATGCGGTGGCGCCGCCGGAAGGCAGCGGCTCGGTGCAGGTCGGCGGCAATGCGCTGGCGCCGTTCGGCGAGGAGCTGTTCTACAGCCTGTTGCGCATCGGCTTCCGCAACATCCACGCCATTATCCACCACCAGACCGAGAACTTTGTCGCCGGCATGCCGACCGATCTGGCGTTCAAGGCCGCCGGCCGCCAGGCGATCTTCCGCTTCCTCGAAAAGGAGCGCGGCGAGGGCTGGTGGGGGTCGCAGGCGATGGCGGACTATTATTCAGGACACGCGGCGGGTGAAAATTTCTTCAACTGGGTGCAGGTGCATCCGCTGATGTCGGCTGACATGAACGGCAAGTACCCGTTCGACCATGCCGGCATTGGCGAGACCTCGCTGATGCTGGCGCTATGCCCGGAGGCTGTCGATGCCAATCACTTCGCCGACAATACCGGCTGGTACACGGCGAGCGCCAAGGATGCTTCGGCAGAGCTCGGGCAGAAGGGCGTCGCCATGATCATGGACCACCTGCGGGCAATATTGGGACGCTAGCGCGCGGCTTCCCTTCTCCCACAAGGGGGAGAAGGTAAGAGGGCGCCATGCTACTTCACCGCGCCCGCGGTCATGCCCATGATCAGATAGCGCTCCAACGCGATGCCAATGACGGCGAGCGGCGCGATGGCCGCCGTCGCTAGTGCCGCCATCGACCACCAGTTGATGCCTTGCGAGCCGGTCTGGCTCGCCACCATGACCGGGATCGTCTTGGCGTCGGTCGAGGTCAAAAGGGCGGCGAAGAAATACTCGTTCCAGCACAGCACCATCGCCAGGATGAAGGCGGCGACCATGCCCGGCAGCGCGATCGGCATGACGATGCGGAAGAACGCGCCCCAGATCGACAGCCCGTCGACAAGGGCGGCTTCCTCGAGCTCGACCGGGATCGAGTTGAACTGGTCGCGCATGATCCAGATGACGATCGGCAGCACCATCAGCGTGTAGAGCAGGATCAGCCCGATGCGCGTGTCGAGCAGGCCGACCTCGCGGTAGAGCACCAGGAAGGGCAGCGCCAGCACCACCGGCGGCAGGATCAGCTGCGACAGGAAGAAGAACGAGATGTCCTCGTTCTTGAACCAGGCGAAATGGTAGCGATAGCGGGTGAGCCCGTAGGCGGCGAGGCTGCCGATGATGATGGCGAGGCTCGACGCGCCGACCGAGGTGATCACCGAATTCATGAAGCGCTTGAGGAACTCCTCGCGCACGGTCGAGGTCTGGAAGATCGAGTCCGGCGACAGGCCGAGCGAACGCCAGCCCTTCCAGTCCGGCTGGAAGTCGACGAAGGGGATGAGATGGCCTTGCGTGACGTCGACTGCGGTTTTGAACGAGGTCGTGATCGTCCAATAGATCGGGAACAGGCAGATGAACGCCCAGAAGGCCAGCGCGCCATAGATGAAGACGCGGCTGGCGAGGAAGCTCGCCGGCGAGCGGATCTCCGAGGCGACATATTCGGTGGTCTGAACGCTCATCGGGCTCAATTCACCCCCATCTTGCTTTAATTGACATTGCGGACAAAACGGTTGGCAAATTTCAACAACCACGTGACGAACACGACGATGATCACCAGATAGGCCATCGCCAGCATGGTTCCGTAGCCGACATTCGAGCGGTCGCGGTATTCGCGGTAGATGAAGCTCGACACGGAATCGGTGGCGCCGCCGGGGCCGCCGGACGTCACGGTGATGATGATGTCGGCAAGCTTCAGCTTGAAGATGATGCGCAGGACCACCGCCGTCACCGACACCGGCAGCATCAGCGGGAAGGTGACCTGCCAGAAGGTCTGCCACGCATTGGCGCCGTCGACGCGTGCGGCTTCGAGCACCTCGCGCGACATCGCCTGCAGCCCGGCCAGCAGCATGATCATCATGAACGGAATGAAGGTCCAGGCATCCAGTATCATGATCGATATGCGCGCGATGATCGGATCGGAGAAGAAGGCCGGATTTTCCCAGCCGAGATGGCGCGCCAGCGTTGCGGCCGGTCCGAACCTGTATTCCATCAGCGATTTTCCGATCATCCACGACACCGCGACCGGCGACAGCATCAGCGGCATCAGGAAGACGACGCGGAAGAATTTTCGCGCCCGGATCTGGGCGTTGAGGAGCAGCGCCAAGCCGAAGGCAATGACATATTCGACCGCCACCGCCAGCACGTAGAGCACCATGTTGAACAGCGCGTTGCGGTAGTAGGGATCGCCCAGCATCTGCCAGAAATTGTCGAGCCCGTTGAACCGGCGGCCGCTGAAGGAACTGAGGTTCCAGTCGGTGAGTGCGATGTAGAAACCGAACAGCGTCGGGAAGATGACCATGGCGATGGTGAACAGCAGCGCCGGCAGCAGAAACAGGGCACGCTGGCCGTCTTCGCCGCGCGTCAGCACCTGGCCGACACCGATCGCCACGCCCCACAGCACATAGGCATAGACGACGGGGCGCCAGGTCTCGAAGCCGATCGTATCGGGGCTGCCCTTGTAGAGGATCTCCAGCACGATCGTCGCCAGCAGGCCAAGCGTCGCAACGGCCATCAGCGCCCAGCCAAGGCGTTTACGGCCTGGAGAGATCAGATCGGAAGTGCCGGCATCTGCCGGCCACGGGTTCGCGGTCGATGTCTGGTCAGCCACAAATCTCGCCCGTTTGAAGGCTCTCGAGGAGCCGGAGCCTGTCTAAAGTGGTCCGGCGTTGCCGCCGGACCACGGTTCATAGGCCAGCCTACATGCCGAGCGAAGCTTTGTAGAGCTTGATCTGGTTGTCGCGCCCGATCTGGTCGGTCAGCTTCTCCCATGCCGCCGCGATGGCGTCGGCGCCTTCCTGCGCCTTCATCTTGCCCGCGAAAGTGTTGGCCAGGATGTCCTCGGCGGCGCTGTAGTACTGGAAGATGCCGGGGATGCGTGGCTCGATCGCCGCGTTCGGATGGTTGTAGCTGTCGGATTCCGATTTGAGGTAGGAGGTGATGAAGGCCTCGTCGTAGCCGGCCGCCACCCATTCGGGAATGTCGAAATGCGAGTTGCGGTAAGGCTGGAAGCCCGACGGATACATCGCCGTCCAGATCGACAGGTCCTTGCCGCCGAGATGGGCTGCAGCGGACCATGCCGCCTTCTTCTTCTTTTCGTCGGCATCGACGCGGGCCATGACATAGACGCCCCAGCCGAGATAGGCGCAGTTGGGCGCATAGTTCGGGCCGCTGGCGAGCTTGTCCCAGGCGCCGGTCTTCGCATTGTAGACATCGTCCGAGCCCGGCAGGATCGAGAAGCCGGTGACGTCGCCGACGACGGAAGAGTCGTTGGTCTTGACGTTGGAGCCGACGTCGCCCCACCAGGTGACCATCGAGCCGGTGCCGGCCAGGAACTGCTGGAAGGCGGTCGTGTTCGGATCGGCGTTGATCTGGTCGGCGGGTTCGGAGGGCAGCGCGTCGATGACGTCCTGGATGGCGCGCACCCAGGCCGGATTGTTGACGCGCGGCTTCATCGTGTCGGCGTCGAACAGCCAGGCCTTGTCGTCGGGGTGCTTGGCATAGGCGGTGGCGCGGCTGCCAAGGAAATAGAAGCCGAAGCCGCCCCAGGGCTTCGGCGCGTCGAGATAGCCATAGACGTCCTGGTCCTTGAGCTTCTTGCCCTTCAGGAACTTGGTCACCGCCTGAACCTGCTGCCAGGTCTTCGGCACGCCCCATTCACCTTCGCCGCCGCCGTCCTTCCAGGCCTTGGCGAGGTCGGCATCGGCGAACACGTCGGTGCGGTAGTTGAAGTTGTGCGCGTCGCCGTCGACGGTCACGCGGTATTGCTTGCCGTCCCAGGTGCCGACCGGCGGCTTCAGATAGCTGACCAGATCGTCGAAATCGATCTGGGTCTTGACCCAGTCGGGCATTTCCGACGTCAGGCCCTTGCCGCAGACATCACCTTCGAACGGCGCGCCCATTTCGATGATGTCGAAGTCGACGGTCCCGGTCGCGATCGACTGCTGCAGGCGGGCGTTGTAGTCGGCCTGCGCCAGGTCGATCCAGTTGATCTTGGCGCCGGTATAGGTCTCCCATGGCTTCAGGAAGCCGCGGAACAGCACATTGTGCAGGTTCTGGTTGTTGAGACCCATGAAGGTCAGCTCGACGCCGGCGAATTCGCCTTCCTTGACATTGGCCTTGGTGGCTTCGAGGCAGAGTTCACCGACCTTCTGGAAATCGGCGTCCGTCGGCTGGCCTTTGCCGACGCCGGGGATCTGCAGGATTTTTGTGCGCAATTCGCTTGCCGCGGAGGCCGGGCGCGTCAAGGCGCCAAGTCCGGCGCCGGATGCGGCTGCGATCGCGGCCATGCTTGCCGCACCCTTCAATATGTCGCGCCTTGTGGCGCCGGCTCGAACCAGTTTGTCGTAAAGACCCGTTCTCATCGCCTATTCCTCCCAGAACATCAGTGTGAATAAATCGGCCAACTGTCGGACGCCGGAGCGCCAACGATGCTCCCGTTTCGGAAACGAATTAGGCAGGACCCCACCCTGCGTCGATTGAAGTTCCGATTGCGGATCGGGCACCGACATTTTGACCAGCGCCTGCCACTATTCTCACAACCCAACGCCGTGTCAACGAGAGCGGGTTTTTATCTATAAGGGACCGACTTGCCCTGGCAGGTCGCGTTGGTTAGCTTCTGCGCCTACGGCTAATGGAGCCGATGGGGGAGACATGGCGCAAGTCGCGATCAGCAAGGTGGCCAAGGCCTTTGGAACGGTCAAGGTTCTGCACGAAGTCAGCGTCGATATCGCAGACGGACAGTTCGTGGTGCTGGTTGGCCCTTCGGGTTGCGGCAAGTCCACGCTGCTCAGGATGGTGGCCGGGCTGGAGACCGTCTCCGCCGGCACGATCGCCATCGGCGACCGCGTCGTCAATCATCTGCCGCCGGCCAAGCGCGACATCGCCATGGTGTTCCAGAACTATGCGCTCTATCCGCACAAGACGGTCGAGCAGAACATGGCCTTCGCGCTCAAGCTCAGGAAAACCGATCCGGCCGTGGTCGCCGAGCGGGTCAAGCGCGCCGCCGACATCCTCGACCTCAATCCCTATCTGAAGCGCTATCCCCGCCAGCTTTCCGGCGGGCAGCGCCAGCGCGTGGCCATGGGCCGCGCCATCGTGCGCAATCCGCAGGTGTTCCTGTTCGACGAGCCGCTGTCCAATCTCGACGCCAAGCTGCGCGTGCAGATGCGCACCGAGATCAAGGAACTGCACCAGAGGCTGAAGACCACCACCATCTACGTCACCCACGACCAGATCGAGGCCATGACCATGGCCGACAAGATCGTTGTCATGCGCGACGGCCGCATCGAGCAGGTCGGCGCGCCGCTGGAACTGTTCGACCGCCCGGCCAACCTGTTTGTCGCCGGCTTCATCGGCTCGCCTTCGATGAACCTGCTCAAGGGCACCATGCGCAAGGGCGACAAGCCCGGTGTCGACATCGCAGGCACGCTGTTCCCGATCGGATCGGGCAATGCCGCGCAGGACGGTCAAGCGGTCGTCTATGGCGTGCGACCGGAGCACCTCGAGATCCATCCCGACGGCGTGCCGGCGAAGATTTCGGTGGTCGAGCCGACCGGCTCGGAAACGCTGGTGTTCCTGCGCTTCGGCGAAGGCGAGATGGTGGCGCTGTTTCGCGAGCGCCACGACTTCAAGCCGGGCGATACGCTGAAGCTGAAGCCAAGGCTCGACCAGATCCATCTTTTCGACGCAGAGACCGGCAAGCGTCTCTGATCCCAACTCACGAGGAATACCATGCTCAAAGGCATCAACCCGCTGCTCAATGCCGACGTGCTGCAGGCATTGCGGGCAATGGGGCATGGCGATGATCTGATCATCGCCGACACCAATTTTCCGTCCGATTCGGTGGCGCGCCAGACGGCGCTCGGCCGCGTGCTGCGCATCGATGCCTCGGCCGCGCAAGTGGTCAAGGCGGTGCTGTCGCTCTACCCGCTCGACACGTTCGTCGACGATTCGGCCGCGCGCATGGAAATCGTCGGCAAGCCGGACGAGATTCCTGCAGTGCAGAAGGAAGTGCAGAAGGAAGTCGATAAGGCCGAGGGCAAGTCGTGGCCGATGATCGCGGTCGAGCGCTACGCCTTCTACGAGCGCGCCAAACAAGCCTATTGTGTCATCCAGACCGGCGAACGCCGCTTCTATGGCTGCTTCGCCTTCCGCAAGGGCGTCGTGCCGCCGGATGCGGAGTAGCGGCATGGCTTCGGGCAAGCCGGTCGTCATATTGGGTGTGTTCGTCGCCGACACCGCCTACAGGGCGCAGCGGCAGCCGCGCATGGGCGAAACGATCCTCGGCACATCCTTCACGCTGGGTCCCGGCGGCAAGGGCTCGAACCAGGCGGTGGCCGCCGGCAAGCTCGGCGCCGACGTCACCTTCCTCACCCGCCTCGGCGTAGACCCCTTCGCCGACATGGCCAGGCAGACCTGGACGCAGGCGGGCGTCAAGGATGCCGTCATCGACACGCCGGAAAGCTACACCGGCGCGGCCTACATCTTCGTCGAGGAGACCACCGGCAACAACGCCATCATCGTCAGCCCCGGTGCTGCCATGCTGATCTCTCCAGCCGATATCGAAGCCAATGCCGCATTGATCAGCAATGCCGGCGTCTTTGTCACGCAGCTCGAACAGCCGATCGAAGCAGCCATGCGGGCGTTGGAGATCGCGCGTGGGGCAGGGGTGACGACGATCCTCAATCCGGCCCCTGCGGCAAAGCTTCCCGACCGCATCTACACGCTCTGCGACTACTTCACACCCAACGAGACCGAGACGGAGGAACTGACCGGGATGAAGGTGTCCTCGGTCGACGAGGCGCGAGCCGCTGCGGACAGTCTGCTCGAAAAGGGCGTCGGCACAGTCATCGTCACGCTCGGCGACAAGGGCGCGCTTTTGCACTCGAAAAATCGCTCCGACCATGTTCCAGCCGTCAGTGCCGGCCCGGTGGTCGAAACCACGGGGGCAGGCGATGCCTTCAATGGCGGGCTTGCGGCAGCACTTTCGAGGGGCGTGGAACCGCTGCAGGCGGTGCGCTTCGCTTGCGCCGTCGCCGGAATCTCGGTGACCCGGCCAGGGACTGCGCCATCCATGCCGACGCTGCAGGAGGTCGAGGCGCTGCTGGCGAGAGGATGATCTTGCGCGGCAAGACGTCTGCACGGGCCGAACGGACCTGAGTGACCTCAGGTCTCTTGGACCTCAGGTCTCTTGCAAGACAACATTTTTGACAATCAATGTCGACATTTCTCCAAAGCCAAGGGCTTGATACCCTTGAGAGAAATGGCGCGAGTGACGGGGCTCGAACCCGCGACCTCCGGCGTGACAGGCCGGCACTCTAACCAACTGAGCTACACCCGCGCATGGCGAACACGTGTCAGCCGTGTTCGTCGTTGGGGCGCTGGATAAGGGGTTCGCCACCGGGTGTCAAGCGCACCAAACCATCATAACAGCAAACAGGAGAAGGTTTTTTGACAGCCGGCGTTTTGTTGGCAAAACCGGCATCCAACCAGGGCGTCCTGCGCTCATTTGGCCTTGCGAAGCGGACCCTGACCGCTTAAAGGTCCGGCCCGGAGCGGGCGATTAGCTCAGTTGGTAGAGCGCTTCGTTTACACCGAAGATGTCGGCGGTTCGAGCCCGTCATCGCCCACCATTCACACGATCTCCGGTGCGCACGATCTCCGGTGCGGTTGTCAGCCGTTTGGCGACATAGATGCTGTGGTCCGGCAATCCCGGCTCCCGCAACACCGCGAATCCGATGGCCCTGTAGAAGCGCAGCGCGTTGTGATTGTCCGGCATCACTTCGAGGCAAAGCCCGCGTGAACCGAGCGCGGCGAGCCTTTGCTCGAGAAAAGCCATCGCCCGCCGGCCGATGCCTTTGCCACGCGCTTGCGACAAAAGGTCGATATGACCGTGCGAAGGGTAGGCAGCCAGGGCCGGCGGAATGGTGAAGTCGCGATGATGGATCTGGTGGCGAGCCCAGTCGCTGCCGCTCCAGCGTGCGCGGTCGGGTCCGGGATCGGTCACCTGCGCGCGAAGGCGCGGATACCACTTTGCTGCCAGGCCTGCATTGAAAGCCTTTGTGTCTTTTGCACCCAGCAGATAGCCCGCGGCGCCCGTTGGCCCATCGACGATGAAAGCGAGGTCGGGCTCCAGCACCTGGTAGGGGATGGTGTAGATCTGGCCCAACAGATCCGGAGCGTCTTCGCGACCGGTTGCATCCTGGCCGGCATCACCGGTCTTGAGGCAGATCATGGCAAGTGCTGGATGGTCGGCCTCGGTCGCCTGGCGCAGGAAGAAGCCATCGCCGAAATCGATGATCATGGCGGAACGAGCCGGAAATCGCTGCCTTCGGGCAGCAACTGGCCACCATCGACGACGATGGTCGTGCCGGTGATGTAACTGGCATCGTCCGAGGCGAGGAACAGGAAGGCATTGGCGACGTCGCGCGGGCTGCCGAGGCGGCCAAGCGGGATGGAATCCTCCATGTTCTTGATGAACGCCTCGCCGCGATGCAGCTCGATCGCTTCGGTCAGGATGTTGCCGGGCTCGACGCCGTTGACGGTGATGCCGTAGCCGGAGAATTCCAGTGCCGCGGCGCGGATGAAGCCGTTGATGCCGGCCTTGCTGGCCGAATAGTGGCCATGGCCCGGGCTGGTGACATGCGGACCGGTGATGGAGGAGGTGTAGAGCATGCGGCCGAAGCGTTGCGCCTTCATCGGCACCAGGGCCGCGCGGCTGGCATTGAAGGTGCCGCGCAGATTGACCGCCATGACGCGGTCCCAGTCGTCGGCGCTGGTGTTCTCGATCAGCTGCCAGGGATAGATGCCCGCATTCTGCACGATGATGTCGAGACGGCCATGCTGCTTCAGCGCCAGCGCCACGGCGGCCTTGGCGTCGCTCATTTGCGAGATGTCGGTGCGGATGAAGGGGACGCCCAACTCGCCAGCGGTCGCTTGCCCGGCCTCGACTTCGGTGTCGGCGAGCACCAGCCGCGCCCCCTCTTCGGCAAAGCGGAGCGCAATGCCCTTGCCGATGCCGCGGGCGGCGCCGACGATGAGCGCCACCTTGTCTTTTAGCCGTCCTGTCATGCGAGCCGTCCTGTCATGCGAGTCTTTGGCGAATGGTTTGCTTGAAGGCGTCGAGCAGCACCGCGGCCAGCACCAGCAGGCCATGAATCACCTGGGTGAAATTGGCCGGCAGGCCCATCAAATTGATCGCCGTGTTGATGGCCGAGAGCAAAAGCACGCCGGCATAGACGCCGGGGAGGGTGCCGACGCCGCCTTTGAGGCTGACGCCGCCGATGACGACCGCGGCGAAGGCGTTGAACAGCAAGCCGACGCCGAGATTGGCGGTGGCGCCCGACGTGCGGATCGCCAGCAGCCAGCCAGCCAGGCCGGCGATGGCGCCGGCGAGCACGAAGGCGATGATGAGATTGCGGTTCACCCGGATGCCGGCGCGGAAGGTCGCCGTCTCGTTGCCGCCGATCATCACCAGATGCCGGCCGAGCGGCGTCTTGGCCATGATCAGCGAAAAGACCACGAAACAGCCAACCGCGATCCAGGCGGTGAGCGGCAGGCCGACAAGGCGCTGGATGCCGAACCAGCGGATGGCCGGCGCCAGGTCCTGCGCCGAGCGGCCGCCCGACACGACCAACACGAGGCCGCGCACCCAGATGTAGGACGCCAGCGTGATGATGAAGGCGCTCATCTTCACCTTGACCACCAGATAGCCGTTGAAGGCGCCGATGAGACCCCCGACTGCCAGCGCCAGCAGCAGCGAAACCGGAACCATCAGCCACTCGGGATGCAGCTGCACGCCCATGCCGATGCCCGACGAGCAAAACAGGATGCCGACCGCCATGGCGCTGAGCGCTGCGACGGATTCGACCGACAGATCCATGTGACCGGCGATGATCACCAGCGCCAGGCCGATCGACATGACGCCGAGCACGCTCGAAGCCTCGATGATATTGGCGAAGATGCCGAGCTGAAAGTAGTTCGGGACGAAGATGGAGAAGACCACCAGCACGAACAGCAGCATGAACCAGACGAGGTTGTCGAGTACGAACTCCAGGGCTTTGCGTGTGCGCGGGTTCATGGGTTGATCCGGTTGGCGCCCCCGCGAAATCAACTCGATTTCGTCGGGTTCAGGCGCGGAT
The DNA here is from genome assembly GCF_003997175.1 of Mesorhizobium sp. Primo-A. Lineage (NCBI taxonomy): Bacteria > Pseudomonadati > Pseudomonadota > Alphaproteobacteria > Hyphomicrobiales > Phyllobacteriaceae > Mesorhizobium > Mesorhizobium sp. Primo-A. The sequence goes on along the minus strand of NZ_RZTG01000001.1, from coordinate 548,375 downwards.
TCAAATTCGCCACGGCATCCTTTCGGACGCGGCGGTGTGAAAGGCAGGCTCCGGGCCGCTACGGCCCGGAGCGCTTTCAGATGACTATTCGACCGACTTGACGGTGTCCGTCGGCGGCTTCTGGTTGCCCCAGAAGGCCGGATTATCGACGTTTTCCTTGGTGATCGCTGCACCGGGGATCTTGATGTTCGGACCCCAGGCTTCCTTGGTCACGGTCGATTTCAGGCCGAGCACGTCGTATTCGCCGGGCTTGATTTCCTGCTTCTTGACGATCTTGTCCATGAACATGGCGACAGCCGCGGCCTGCGCGTAAAGCGGCTGCTCGATTTCGGCGTTGAGCCAGCCCTTGCGGATCAGGTCGAGGCCGACCGGAGCGCCGTTCGAGCTCATCAGCATGACGTCGCCCGGCTTCTTGCCGGCCGCCTCGAGCGAGGCGACGGCGGCGACCGATAGGTGCGCGGCATGGCTGAAGATCAGGTCGATGTCGGGGTTGGCCAGCATCTGGTCGGCAACGATTGTGCCGGCATTGCTGGCTTCCCATTGCATGGCCGGAAGCGAGATGATCTTGACGTCCGGAAATGCCTTCATCTTCTCCTCAAAACCCTTCTGGATGTCGAGCGTGTAGGGATCGCCGGGGTCGCCGAGCACCTGCAGAACCTTGCCCTTCACCGAGCCGTTCTTGGCTTTCAGCAGCTTCTCGGCCTGATCCGCGGCGACGTAGCCGATCTCGACCGTTCCGGCGACAGAGGTGAAGTCGGACGGGGTCGAGGTGATCTGGCGGTCGAACTCGACCACCGGGATGCCGGCGGCGCGCGCGGCTTCGATGGACGGTTTCAGCGCATTGAAGTCGACTGCAGCCAGGATGATGGCCGCCGGCTTCAGCGCGATGACATCGTTCATCTGCGATTGCTGGGCGTCGGTCTTGTTGTCGGCGTTCAGCGTCTTCATCTCGTAGCCGGTCTGCTTCAGGAACAGTTCCAGCGCGCTCACCGAGCCGGTCTGGAACTCGTCCAGCAGGGTCGGCACCATATAGTAGACGATACCCTTGGACTGGGCGAATGCCGGCGTGAGCGTGGCAAAGGCCAGTGCAAGGATACCGAAGACAGCAAGAAGTATTCGCTTCATGTCGTTCGCTCCTCTTAAGCCGGACCCCTCTTTTGTCCCTCAGCCTGTCGGTCCGGCACCGGCAAGCGTCTCACCGGTGATCATGTTGATCACCGCGTCGGGACTTGTTTTATTGCGTGCGACATCGCCGGCCACGACGCCCTGGCGGATCACCACGATCCGGTCGGCGACCTGAAAAGCCTGCTGCATGATATGGGTGATGATGACGACGCCGATGCCCTGGTTGGCCACCTGGCGGATCATGTCGAGACCGCGCCGCGTCTGTTCGACACCGAGGGCGGCGAATGGTTCGTCGAGCAGCACCAGCTTGCCGCCCCAGTGCACGAAGCGGTTGAGTTCGATGGCTTGCCGCTGGCCGCCCGAAAGATGCTCGACATTGGCGCGCAGCGAGGGAATGCGGGTGCCGGCATTGGCCAGCGCCTTTCCGACGACGGCTTCCATGGCGCGCTCGTCAAGCACGGGAATGCCGAGAAACTTGCGGGTGATCTCGCGGCCCATGAAGAAATTGGCGACCACGTCGACGTTGGTGCACAGCGAGAGATCCTGGTAGACGGTCTCGATGCCGGCCGCCTTGGCCTCGGCCGGTGATTTGGCGAGGAATTCCTTGCCCTCGAACAGCATGCGGCCCGATGTCGGCTCCAGTCCGCCTGATATGATCTTCACCAGTGTCGATTTGCCGGCGCCGTTGTCGCCCAGCAGCGCCACGACCTCGCCCTTGTCGATCGAGAAGCTGATCCCCTTGAGCGCTTCGATCGCGCCATAGTTCTTGGTGACGTTGTCGAGCACCAGCAGGGGTTCACTCATGCCGCAATCTCCCTGCCTTTGAGAAGGTCGCGCTCGCGTTCGCGTTCGGCCGCGAACATCTGCCCGAAGCGAGGTGACAGAACCCCGGAAACCGCCAGGGCGGCGGCGCCGCGCAGCACGGAATGCTGTCCGCCGCGCGCGACCACGACCCTGGGCGTCGTGCGGTCCTTGCGGGCCGAGACGGAGTTGTGCAGGCCTGCGGCCGAACCAGCCAGCATTTCGAGCAGGTCGGTGGATGCCAGCCCGCCGAGGATGACCGTCTCCGGGTCGAACAGGTTCTCGATGACGGCGACGGCGTTGTGAAAGATCGGTGCGACTTCGGCCACCCAGTCGGCCTCGCTGCCGTTCCAGCGCCGGAGCGCCTCGAGCGACAAATATCTTTCGAGGCAGCCGCTGTTGCCGCACGGGCAGGCCTCGCCGCCGGGAATGACGGGAATGTGTCCGATCTCGCCGGCATTTCCCCAGGCGCCGCGCAAGGCGCTGCCGTCATGAACCATGACGCCGCCAAGGCCGACGCCGAAATAGAGATAGTAATATTCGGAAAACTGGGCGCCGAGGCCATAAAGGCGCTCGCCCATGGCGGCCGCGGCCATATCGGTTTCAAAGAAGGCCGGCAATCCGGTGGAGGCCGCCAGCCGTTCGCGCAGCGCGACATCCTTCCAGCCGGTCATGGTGGTCGGCCCCACGAAACTCATGGACTCCACGTCGAATGGGCCGGGCAGGGCCATGCCGACCCCCAGCACCCGTCCGCCAGCCCGCAGCCGGGTCAATTCCACCACCATCGCCCCGATCAACTCGAAGGCGCGGTCCGGCGTCGCGTTCGGCGCTTCGCGGTAGATGCTCTCGATCACGTCGCCGCTCAGATTGATCAAGGCGGCGCTGATACCAAGCGGAGTGATGTGGATACCCACGGCATAGCCGCCCTCGGGGTTGATCCGGAGCGTCGCCGGCGGCAGGCCGCGCCCCCTCGGCTCTTCGCGCAGCGACAGGATGTAGTCCTGATCTTCCAGTTCGCGAACGATGGTCGATACCGTCTGGACGGTGAGGCCGACGCGCCGGGCGATCTCGCCGCGCGCGATCGGCCCGTGCAGGCGGATGGACTCAAGCACGATGCGCCGGTTGTATGGCCGCCCGAACTCCTGATTGGTCCCCCGCAGTGCCATGCCTTGCGCCCCTTAGGAGAGGATAGCTTGGCACCGCTTATTTATTCAGTCAAATGGAATTCAAAAATAAATGATAATGAAACACAAATCTTGGGAAGGCCGGGTATGGACGTACCCGATTCAGGACCTGCCCACACGCCGCCCTGGCCGATTGCCGCCATGGCGAAACCTCTTCAATGGTGAGCGAACCCGCGACCGTTGATGACAAAGCAGGAGCAAAGATGATCGAATTGCCGTTTGCCCGCGACGAGTACCGACAGCGGCTTCGCAAGATCCGCACCGAGATGGCCAAGCGCGGTCTCGAGCTTCTTGTCGTCAACGACGTTGCCAACCAGCATTACATCACCGGTTATGACGGCTGGTCGTTCTACACGCCGCAAATGGTGCTGGTTCCAATCGAGGAGGTCGAGCCGGTCTGGATCGGGCGCGCCATGGATGCGGCCGGCGGTCTTCTGACAGCCTGGATGAAACCGGAAAACGTGGTCGGCTTTCCGGAAGACCATGTCCAGCGAGGCGATCGCCATCCCATGGACTGGATTGCGAACTGGATTGTCGCCAAGAGCTGGGGGAGTCGCCATATCGGCATCGAACTCGAAGCCTATTATTTCTCCCCCAAGGCGCACGCCCGGCTTGTCGCCGGACTTCCCAATGCAAAATGGCACGATGCCGACCTGCTGGTGAACTGGATCCGGGCGGTCAAATCGGCGCCGGAGATCGCCTATTTGCGCAAGGCATCGACGCTCGCCGAAGCTGCCGTCACGCGAGCCTTCGAGGTGATCGCGCCGGGCGTTCGCGAATGCGACGCCATCGCCGCCATCCAGGCGGCGCAGATCGCGGGCAGCCCGGATTTTGCCGGCGACATCACAGCGCTTCCGCCGACAATCCTCGGTGGCGAGAATGCCTCGGCGCCGCACATCATGTGGAGCGACAGGCGGTTTGGAGAAAACGAGACGATTGCGCTGGAACTTGCCGGCGTTTGCCGCCGCTATGCCGCCGGCCTCGCCAGGACCATGCAGCTTGGCAAGACGCCGACAAATGTCTCGGATACCGCCAAAGCGGTGATCGAGGGCATGGACGCGGTGCTCAACGCGGTCAGGCCGGGAACGACTGCCGAAGCGGTCGAAGCTGCCTGGCGCAAGGTCATCCAGCGCTACGGACTGAAGAAGGAATCGCGCATCGGCTACTCCATCGGCGTCGCCTATCCGCCGGATTGGGGCGAACACACGATCAGCCTCAGGCCGGGCGACAAGACGGTGCTTGAACCGGGCAACGTCGTTCATTCCATCCTTGGCATGTGGATGGACGGCTGGGGCATCGAGGTCAGCGAGACCATCCTGGTCACCGAAACCGGCCACGAGACCCTGACGAAGTTCCCGCGAGAGATCCATGTCAAATCCTGAGGGTTCGGCCACGGCGGGTGGTGTTGCGAAAACCGTGACGACCGATATCGACGCCGGAATTCTCGACCGGATGATCGAGGTCCGTCGCCATCTGCACCGCAATCCCGAGCTTTCGAACCAGGAGGCCGGCACGCAGCGTTACCTCAGGCAGATGCTGGTGGATCAGGGAATCGTCGACATTCGCGACGTCGCCGGCTTTGGCCTTGCCGTCGATATTGTCGGCGCCGGCAGGCCGTCAAATCGAAAGATCGCCATTCGCGCCGACATCGATGCCTTGCCGATCGAGGAGGAGTCCGGCGTCGATTATGCATCGACGAATCCAGGTGTGATGCATGCCTGCGGTCACGACGCCCATGCATCGATGGCTTTCGCGGTGGCCGCGCATCTTCACCAGTCGCGGGACAGTTTTGGCGGTACCGTTCGCCTGATCTTCCAGCCGGCGGAGGAGGACGAACCGTCGGGCGGCAAGCGGGTGGTGGAAGAGGGGCTTCTCGACGACATCGACGCCGCCATCTGCGTCCACGTCGATCCGTACACACCGACCGGCAAGATCGCCGTCGGCTCCGGTCCCTACACTCTGGCCTGTGACACGTTCGATGTGGCCGTCATCGGCTCGGCGGCACACGCGGCAAAACCGCATGAAGGCGTCGATGCGTTGGCCGTGGCTTGCTCCCTGGTGAGCGAATTGCAGAAGATCGTTTCGCGCGAGACCGATCCGTACGATCCGCTGGTGATTTCCGTGACTGCCATCAATGGCGGCAACGCCTACAATGTCACAGCCGGCAGGGTCACGTTGAAAGGCACCATCCGCAGCGGCAGCGATGCAACCCGCGAGCGGGCCTGGCACCGCGTTCGTACGATAGCCGAGGGTATGGCGACGAGCCACGGCGCGCGTGTCGAGGTCGACATCCACAAGGGCGAACCCGGCGTCGTCAACGATGTCGAGATGACAGAGCTGATTGCCGCCAGCGCCAAGGCCTGCATCGGTGCCGACAACGTCCTCAACACGCCCGGATGGACGATCGCGGACGACTTTGGCTACTACAGCGAGAAACGTCCTTCGGTCTATTTTCGGCTGGGAATCCGGAACGAGGAGATCGGATCGGTCTTTCCGCTCCATCACGCCCGGTTTCGTGTCGACGAGGCCGCGTTGAAGGTCGGCGCGACCACCCTGGTTGCGGCAGCGACGGCGTTTCTGTCTACGGGAGCGCCTTAGTCAGCCATCATGATGGTCATCGGCGCATGGGGCAGGAGCCTGGGATCGCTTACAGATACTGGGCGACCTTCTTGCCGACCGTGAGGAAGCGCAAGGGATCGATCGCTTCGCCATTGTGGCGGACTTCGTAGTGCAGATGCGGGCCGGTCGAGCGGCCGCTGCTGCCGGTCTTGCCGATGACGGCGCCGGCGTCCAGTTTCTCGCCGACGGTCACGTCGATCTCGCTGAGATGCCCGTAACGTGTCGCAAAACCATTGCCATGGTCGACTTCAACCATGCGGCCATAGCCGCCGTTCCAGCCGGCCTTGGTGACGGTGCCGGGCGCCGTGACCTTTGCGGCCATGCCGATCGGCGCCCTGAAATCCATGCCGGAATGCAGTGCCGCGGTGCCGAGGATCGGGTCGGTGCGCACGCCGAACGGGCTGGTGACGGAGTGGCCCGGCGCGGGGTTGGTCAGCGGCAGCTGGCGCGCTTCTTTCTTGAGATGGTCGAGCGCGTCAAGCGCTTCGTCCAATTCCTTGACCTTGCTGTCGAACATCATCGAACTGTCGAGCGGGATCAGCGGTCCGCCGACGTCGCTGTCGCCCTTGCCGAAGTCGCTGTCGACGGGCAGTCCGGCCGCCTCGAGCGCCTGGGTGATGGCATCGGCGCTCTTATAGGCATTGTCGGCAAGCGTGCTGATGCGGGTCAGTTGATCGCTCTCGATGGATTTCAACGACTGGTTGATCGAGACGAAGAGCTTGTCGGCACGATCGGCGGCTGAATCATTGGGCAGCGGATCGGAGCGGGTTGACCACAGCGAGAACGGCCTTGTGTCGCCGGCGCCGAGATCGGCGCTCAGGCTGGCGACCGCATAATTCCGCGCGGGCTCCTTGATGCTGCCGGTCACTTCGGCGCGTTTGTCCGGCTTCGCAGCCGCTGCCGGATCTTCGGCCGGCGCTGCGCCGACCTCGCTCTCGGCGCGTTCGAGCAGCGGACCAAGGCGGCCATGACGCTGGCTCAACTGGCTCTGGCGTTCAAGCAGTTCGCTGACCTTGGTTTCCATCAGCTGCTGGTCGAGCAACTGGCGGCTGGTGATGCGGTCGACCTGGGCGCGAAGCGCCGAAATGCGATCTTCATAGGCTTGCTGCATGCGCGCCTGACGCGCCGTTGTGGCGCCGATCAAATCGTCGCGCAGCACGAGATAGGAGGTGGCCATGAGGTAGCCGACGGCAATGGCGGCCAGCGCCGAGCCGATAAAGGCCGCCAGCCACGGTCGGATCGTAAAATGCCTGATCTCGTTGCCCCGGGCGATGATGACCGTATGGGGCTCCTTACGCTTGCCGAAGACTGCGGACTGACCGGTTGCGTTCACGGGACCAAGCTTTCGTTTACGACACCACGACAGCTTGATTACACATTATTAGGGTTAACAAAGGCTTGCAGCGATAGCTTGCTCGCAGCGATTGCCCGCCAGGCGTGCGTAAGGTTGCAAGGGAACCTGGGCCAGCCTCGCCGGCAAACCTCAAAGCGCTCGAACGGCCTCGAGCACCTCTTCGGCATGGCCCTTGACGCGGACCTTGCGCCAGATCCTGGCGATCCGCCCGTCGCGGCCGATCAGGAACGTCGCGCGCTCGACGCCCATATACTTGCGGCCATACATCGATTTCTCGACCCACAGATGGTAGGCCTCGATCACCGTGCGCTCCTCGTCGGCGGCGAGGTCGATGGTGAGATTGTATTTCGACTTGAACTTGTCGTGCTTCTTGACGGGGTCGGGCGACAGGCCGATCACCACGGCGCCGGCCTTCTCGAACTCCGGCTTCAACTGCGAGAAGCTGATCGCCTCCTGCGTGCAGCTTGTTGTGTCGTCCTGCGGATAGAAATAGAGCACGATGGGCTTGCCGGACGATGCGGCAAGGCTGACCGATCCGCCGCCGTCCCGCGGCAGGTCAAATTGCGGCGCAAGATCGCCTACGTCGAGGTCAGCCATACCGATGCCCTTGTTTGAGGTTACGCGCGAAGCCACACCGATATAGTGTCGGACGGGGATTCGTCCACGATCGAGTTCGTACAACGGAAAATTGCGTGGATCAGGAGCGACCGCAGCACGAGAAGATCCGGTTCAGGCGTGATGAGATCACCGACCTGGGGACCTTTCCGTCCGCCTGCCGTGTGCCGCCGCTTGGTCAGGCGTCGATCGGACGCGGTTTTCGCATCCTGTCGCGACTGTTCGCCGGTCTGGTCGCTTTCGTGCTGCTGGCCGCCGTGCTCGTTTATCTGGTTGGCGCCTCCGGCATCGGAGCCGACCGGCTTCGCGCCGAGGCGGAAACGGCGCTTGAGAAACTGGCGGGCGTCGATGTCAATGTCGCGGTCGGGCCTGCCCGCATCACGCTCGACGGTTCGAGTTTCATCGCGCTTCAGGTCAGCGACGTCAGCTTGAAGACATCAGACGGCAAGCCGATGGCCGATGCCGGCCGCGTGCGCTTCGGCGTGCGTCTGTTCCCGCTGCTGTGGGGAGATGTGCGGCTGACCAGCGCCAGGATCTCGGATGCCCGCATCGTCGTGGCGGCGATGCCGTCAGGCGGCGACTGGACCGCCGGCCTGCGCAATGCGGACGGCCTCATCGATCCGGAGAAGCTGTCCGCCGCGGTGTTCGGAAACATCAACCACGCACTCGATGCCGTGCGGGAGGATTCGCTGCGTCGCATCGATCTTCGCAATGTCGAATTCGTGCTGCCCGAAACCGGAGCGATCAAGCTCGTCAAGATCACCGACGCCACCGTCGTGCAGTCGGGACCGGGCGGCATGGAGTTTTCCTCGAAGGCGGACATCGACGGCAGGACGCTTACGGTTGCCGCTACCGCCACCCGTGATATCGCGGCGCACCGGGTCACGGCGCTGGATGCGAGCGTCGATCTGGCCGACACCGGCGCGGCCGCTGCCGGCAAGTTGGGACCCGTCGCGTTGAAGCTGACGGGATCGGAAGGGTTCGGCGTGAACGCATCGCGGCTGACGGCCGCTTTGTCATCGACGGGCTCTGTCCTCGATCTCGGCACGCGAGGATTGCTGGCGGCGGACGTCGATATCAATGCGACGCTGGTTGCTGGCAGCAACAAGGTCCAGGTCGACAGATTGCTGCTGAAGACCGGCCGCTCGACATTCGATTTCGCCGGTTCGATCGGGCCGAAGCCGGCAAGCGGAGCGGTGGGTGAAGAGCCCTCCTATCGCTACGACCTGACCAGCGACGGGTCGTCGCTTGCGCCTTCGGAGTCGCCCGAGCCGGCGCTCACCTTCCTCGCCCGGATCGCCGGTGTCTACAACACGGTGAGCCACAAACTGGTGGCCGAGCAGATCGCGCTTCGGTCCGCCGGCTCGGGCGAGATGCTTGGCACCGCCGCCGTGGCGTTCGTCGACGGCAAAGTGCCGGGGATCAATCTGGCGTTCAACATCCACGACATGCAGGTCTCTCACGTCAAGCAGCTATGGCCGTGGTTTTCGGCGCGCAATGCCCGGCTGTGGGTGCTGGCAAATCTGTTCGGCGGCCGTGTCGTCGACGCCAACCTTCAGTTCCAGGTGGTGCCGGGCCGGCTGGGCAACGGCGTGCCGCTTTCGGCCGATGAGGTGTTCGGCCGCTTCCAGATCGAGGGATCGCGCTTCGACACCGCCGGCCGCATCCCTCCGATACGCGATGCGGTCGGCGTCGTCGGTTTCCACGGCAACGATGTCGATATCTCGCTGTCCTCGGGCACCGTCTACATGCCCAGCGGCCGCACCGTGGCGGCCAGCAACGGCACGCTGACGGTCAAGGCGGCCAACCGCCCGCCGGTCGTCGGCGCGCTCGACATCGATGTCGACGGCGACGCATCCGCCGTTGCCGAACTCGCATCCTACGAGCCGATCAACGCCATGCGCCATGTCGGCATTCTGCCGGAGGACCTGTCGGGCAGCGTCACCGGTCACGTCAAGGCGGATATTCCGCTGCAGTCCGGCGTCGACTCCTCGAAGCTCGATTGGCTGGTGTCGCTCGACTACACCGGCATGTCCCTGGCCAAGCCCTTCGAAGGACAGGTCGTGACGGATGCCGACGGTTCGATCACGGTCGACCCCGAGAAGGCGGTGATCTCCGCCAAGGCGTTGCTGAACGGCATTCCGGCCGAACTCGATCTGATCGAGCCGCTCAGGGATGAGGGGCCGGCGCGCAGCCGCAAGGTGGCCCTGGTGCTCGACGACAAGATCCGCGCCGCCGCCATGCCCGGCCTGAAGCCGCTGCTTGCCGGAACTGTGAAGGTGGCGATCGACAAGAACGGCAGCGGCGACCAGAACGTCTCGGCCGACCTGACCAACGCCAGGCTGGACATTCCCTGGGCGGGCTGGAGCAAGGGGGCGGGGGTGCCCGCCAACGTCACCTTCGTCATGACCAAGTCCGGCGACACCACGACGCTGTCCGATTTCAATCTCGACGGAAAGACGTTCTCCGTCGACGGCAGCATCGTGCTGGTCAATGGCGCCTTGTCGTCGGCGCGGTTCAGCAAGGTCACCTTGAACAGAGGCGACGACGTTGCTGTGTCGGTGAAGCGGTCCGGCAAGGGCTATGCGGTCGACATATCGGGCAATGCGCTCGATGCCCGCTCGCTCATCAAGCAGTTCACCTCCGACGTCGACACGGCTACCAAAACCACCGGTTCCGACGCCATCTCCGTCAGCGCCGATGTCGACCGGCTGACCGGTTTCCACGACGAGCAATTGTCCAATCTGAAGCTCGACTACAGCGCGGCCGGCTCGCGGGTGAACGGGCTGAAGGTCAGCGCCACGGCAAGTTCGGGCGCCGCCATAACCATCAGCAACACCACCGGTGCCGGCCAGCGCGCGCTCAACATGCAGTCCGCCGACGCTGGCGCCATCCTGAGATTCCTCAATATCTACGAGCATATGGAAGGCGGAACGATCACCCTGGCCCTGGCGGGGCCGAGCGACGGATCGCTGAGGGGCAAGGTCGACACCAGCAACTTTTTCGTCGTCAACGAACCGAAACTGGCCTCCATCGTCTCGACCACGCCCGCCGGCGACAACCGCAGCCTCAACCAGGCGGTCAAGGGCAAACTGGACACGTCGCGGGTGAAGTTCGAACGCGGTTACGCCGAGATCGACAAGGGCAGCGGTTACCTGAAAATCGCCAACGGTGTGCTGCGCGGACCGCGCATCGGCACCACGTTCCAGGGCACGCTCTACGACCAGAACAACAACATGGACATGACCGGCACGTTCATGCCGGTCTATGGCCTCAATCGCATCTTCGGCGAATTGCCCATCGTTGGCGCGCTGCTCGGCAATGGCCGCGACCGTGGCCTGATCGGCGTCACCTACCGGCTCAAGGGCAACGCCAACAAGCCGTTGCTGGACATCAATCCGCTGTCGGTGATCGCGCCCGGAATATTCAGGTCGATCTTCGAATATAGGTGAGCGAGTTCAGGCCGGTCGCACCAGAATGTGTTTTTTCTTTCCCAAGGAAAGCTTTACGACGTTTTCCGGACTCAAATCCTGAGGGGTCACCAGCCGGCGCTCGTCGCTCACCGGCTCGTCGTTCAGGCGCACGGCGCCGCCCTGCACATGCCGCCGCGCTTCGCCGTTCGACGCCGCCAGTCCGGCGGTGACCAGCAGCGACAGGATGCCGACGCCGGTTTCGAGCGCTGTCCTGTCGACCTCGACGGTCGGCAGCGACTCCGCGAGCGCGCCTTCCTCGAACGTCTTGCGCGCCGTATCGCTGGCTTGCTCGGCGGCCGCGCGGCCGTGCAGCAGGGCGGTGATCTCGGTGGCGAGGATCTTCTTGGCCTCATTGATCTCGGATCCGCCGAGCCGCTCGAGCCGCGCCACCTCGTCCAGCGGCAGCGTCGTGTAGAGCTTCAGGAAGCGGGCGACGTCGGCATCCTCGGTGTTGCGCCAGTACTGCCAGAATTCGTAGGGGCTCAGCATCTCCGCGTCGAGCCAGACCGCGCCCGACGCCGACTTGCCCATCTTGGCGCCCGACGAGGTGGTGAGCAGCGGCGTGGTCAGTGCATAGAGCTGCGCGTCCTCCGTGCGGCGGCCGAGATCGATGCCGTTGATGATGTTGCCCCACTGGTCGGAGCCGCCCATCTGCAGGCGGCAGCCGAGACGCTTGTAGAGCTCGACGAAATCATAGGCCTGCAGGATCATGTAGTTGAATTCGAGGAACGACAGCGACTGCTCGCGATCGAGCCGCAGCTTGACGGAATCGAAGGCCAGCATGCGGTTGACCGAAAAGTGACGACCGACATCGCGCAGGAAATTGACGTAGTTGATCTCCATCAGCCAATCGGCGTTGTTGACCATGATGGCGTCGTTGGGACCGCTGCCGAATTTGAGGTAGGGCATGAAGTTGCGGCGGATACCGGCAAGATTGTCTTCGATGTCCTGCGGGGTCAAAAGCTTGCGCGCCTCATCCTTGAACGACGGGTCGCCGATCATCGAGGTGCCGCCGCCCATCAGCGCGATCGGCCGGTGACCGGTCTGCTGCAGCCAGTGCAGCATCATGATCTGGATCAGCGAGCCGGCGTGCAGGCTCTTGGCGGTCGCGTCGAAGCCGATATAGGCTGTCACCGTCTCCTTGGCGAAGATATTGTCGAGACCGGCATCATCCGAAGTCTGGTGGATGAAACCGCGCTCGCTCATCGTGCGCAGGAAATCCGATTTGAAGGCAGGCATTTTTTCTATTCCCGAAAGCGTCCGGCCGCTGTGGCTCAGGCGTGCATGAACGCGGGCGTTTAGCATCCAAGCGCGATCAGCAAAAGTGGTTTCCGGTTTTGCGACTGATCGCGCCAGACAAAGGTCCAGCGATCAGCAAAAGTGGTTTCCGGTTTGCAGCCCGCGCGGATGGCGTTGCGAATCCTTGCTTCGTCGTTTGGGCTGGCGTATTGAGGCGCCGCGCAGGGCAGGGCCTGAGGCGCCGCGACGGGGCCATCCCGCAGATCAGATCCGGAAAGCTCCGCGATGAACAGGAACTATCTCTTTCTCTTTCTGTTCAGCGTGCTGATGACGTTCAGTGGACTGGCGAGCCTTCCACCCATCGACCGCGACGAATCCCGTTTTGTCCAGGCTACCAAGCAGATGGTCGAAACCTCCGACTATGTCGACATCCGTTTTCAGGATGCCTCGCGCTACAAGAAGCCGATCGGCATCTACTGGCTGCAATCGGCGGCCGTGGCGCTGAGCGGCGAGGGGGCGGCGGCGCCGATCTGGGTCTACCGCCTCGTCTCCATGCTTGGCATTGCCTTGGCCGTCGTCGGCATCGCCTGGACGGGCACCAAGCTGTTCGGGGCCAATGCCGGTCTCGCCGCCGGCCTGATGATGGCGGCGATCTTCGCCACCGCCTTCGAGGGCCGTGACGCCAAGACCGACGCCATGCTGCTGGCCTGCTGCGTGGCGGCGCAAGGCGCGCTCGCCCAGATCTATCTGGCAGCGCGCCGCAACGAACCGGTAGCCGCCCATCTGCCGTGGATTTTCTGGGCCGCTCAAGGCCTTGGAATTCTTATCAAGGGGCCGGTGGCTCCGCTGTTGTCGTTGCTCACGGTCGCCGCCCTGTTTGCCTTCGAGCGCGACTGGCGCTGGCTCCTGAAGCTGAAGCTCGTGCGCGGTGTCGCTCTGGTGGCGCTCATCGTGTTGCCCTGGGTTGCCCTCATCACCTGGAAGAGCGGCGGCACCTTTCTCAGCGATGCCGTCGGCAAGGACATGATGGCCAAGGTCGCCTCGGGCGAGGAATCGCACGGCCTGCCGCCCGGTTTCTACATGCTGACCTATTCCTTGTTCATGTGGCCGTTCGGCCTGATCGCGGTCGGCGCCGGGCTCCAGGCCCTCAACCGTCTGCGCGACGATCCCCGGCTGCGTTTCTGCCTCGCCTGGTATATTCCGTTCTGGCTGGTGTTCGAGCTGATCCCGACCAAGCTGCCGCACTATGTCCTGCCGGCCTATCCCGGCATGGCGCTGCTGATTGGCTGGCTGCTGACATTGTCGCCGCAGGAGGCCAATGCGCCGCTCAGGCGCTGGCAGGACTGGTTGTGGTGGTCGACCGCATTCGGTCTTGTCGTGGTCAGCCTTGGCCTGGCGGCGGTCTGCGTCGGAGCGCCGATCTATCTCACCGGCTCCTTTTCCTGGTGGAGCATCCCGGCCGCCGCGGCGGCGCTGGCGGCAGGGTATTTCGCTTTTTCGCGACAGCTGCAAGTGCCGCTCTCCCGCATCGGCGCCATCGCGGTTTGCGCCGGCATTACCTATGGGCTGTTGTTCGGCGTCATCGCGCCTTCGCTGAAGCCGATCTGGCTGAGCCCGGCGATCGAGGCGGCAGTCCAGGCCAACAGGCCTTGCGACACCACGGTGCTCGCCTCAGCGGAATATCACGAGCCGAGCCTGGTGTTCCTGGTCGGCACCAAGACCGTCCTGACCGATGTCGATGGCGTCGCCAAGCATCTGCTCGGCGATCCGGCCTGCGCGCTGGCGCTGGCACAAATCGGCGACGAGCAGAAGCTGAATGGCCTGTTGGAGGCGCAAGGCAAGTCGGCGAGCCGCGTTGCCGAGGTCGATGGCCTCAACTATTCGTCGGGAGACAAACTGTCGCTCGGCCTCTATCGTGTAAGCCAGTGACGGCTCGCCGATGCCCATGACGGCAACAATGGGGTCGAATTTCCTATGCTGGTGAAATCACGCCCGCCCGTTTCGAGCCTGCTCCTTGGCATAGGGCGCCGGTCGCTCGACAACTTTCGCGATACGATGCAGATCGCCAAAAGCCGCCTTGCCACCCGGCCGGCCAGATACCCGAATATTTTGTGGTCGGTCTGGGTGCTGGTCTGGGTCTTGCTGACGGCGTCGGCGTTTGTTCGTCTCGACACTCCGGCCGGAATGCTTCACGGCAAGTGGTCGGCGGGATTTGCCCGGACTGCCGACTTTTTCACCCAGTTCGGCCTGGGAGGCTGGTATATCATTCCCTCAGTGCTTCTGCTTGTCGCCGCGAACCTGACGGATTGGCGAAGCCTGTCGCGGCGCTCGCTGATGCTCCTCTACAACTGGACCTGCCTGGCTTTTCTGGTGCTGTGCGCCACCGGCCTGTCGGGGATCGCCGTCAATGTGCTGAAATATGCCATTGGCCGGGCTCGCCCGCTCTATTACGAGGACTTTGGCGTGCTGACCCTGCACCCCTTCGCTTTCGATGCGCGCTTCGCCGGCTTTCCGTCCGGCCATGGTACGACAATGGGCGCGGTGTTCGGGGTCGCTTTGCTGTTGTTTCCGCGGCGCTGGTACATCGCCCTGGCGATCACCGCCTGCATCGCCTCGACCCGTATCTTCGTTGGCGCGCACTATCCCAGCGACACCGTCGCCGGCTTCGGCCTTGGCTGCGGTTTCGCGCTTGCCTGCGGGCTGGTCTTTGCCCGGCTCGGCTTCATCTTCCGGCCGATGCCTTCGGGCTTGCCGGTCCGCAAGAAGACGTTTTGGCTGATTGGGCCGAGAAGGAATTTGACGGGCCGATGATGCCATGGGTAGGAAAGTCGTTGCGATAACCGGACGGCAAGGCGGGACAATGGTACGACGATCGCGAATGGTGGTAGGAGCGCTGCTGGCGGCATTTGTTGCTGGCGGAGAGATGGCGAACGCCTCGCCCTTCGTTGACACGAAGGAGGGGCAAGTCCAGGTCGACCATATGACCCTGCAGGAATTGCAGGCGGCTGCGCTAACGGGGTCGGCCGACGCGCAGAACCGGCTTGGCGTCGTTTTTCTGCTGGGACTCGGAGTTAAAGCGGATTTCGTCAAGGCTTTCGAATGGTTCCAAAAAGCGGCCGAGAAAGGGCACCCCGACGCGGAGACTTGGTTGGGCAATCTTTATGGAACCGGTCGAGGAGTAACACTCGATCGGCAGAAATCTCTGTTTTGGACAAGGAAGGCCGCAGAGCGCGGTTACAGCCGCGCAGAATATAATTTGGGAGTGAATTTCCTAGAGGGGACACTCACCGCCACGAACTACACCGAAGCCATCGCGTGGTTCAGGCGGGCTGCGGAACATGGCGACGTGTTGGCCAATCACAATCTTGGCCTATTGCTTTTGACAGGACGCGGAACTCCCAGTTCACCGCCAAATCTGAGAATTGAAGTCGACAAGGTACAGGCGCTGAAGTCGATTGCGTTCTCCGCCGAGAGTGGATTTGCGGACTCTCAAGCGGCTCTTGCTGCCATGTATTTCGAGGGGAACGGCGTAACGCAGAGCTATTCTGAAGCGGCCAGATGGTACCTATTGGCCGCGGAGCAGGGCTCAGCGTATGCACAAACGATGCTGTCCGCCATGTACCTTACTGGGCATGGTGTAACCGCCAACCAAGACACTGCCGTGAAATGGCTGAAGAAAGCGGCAGCAAACGGGAATGCTGCGGCTCAGGAACAGTTGGGCCAGAGTTATGGCGGCGGATTCTACGGACTGCCGCAGGATTTCATGCAAGCGATCGAGTGGACGACAAAGGCGGCGGACCAAGGAAACGCGGAAGCACAAAACACTCTTGGAGTAGCCTATCTTAAAGGTCTTGGAGTGCCGTCCGAGCGAGAGGTGGCTCATGATTGGTTTAAAAGGGCCGCCGCACAAGGTAATGCTCATGCAATTTACAACATAGACAAATATTTTAATAAAGATAAGGTTTTTACAGGGCAATGACCCGATTTCTATTTGGCCGGGCTGGGCTTCACCAAGGCTCGGCTTCATCAGTGCTCATTGGCGCGCCTTAATTTCCTTCGCGAACGGTGATGGGCCGGACCGACAGACCTCAAAAGACCGTAGTGTCTGCTTATTGATCGTCCCAGCGCGAACCATGTCACTGACCGCGCTATGGTCCTCAAAGGCGTCGCTCTGAAATTCCCGCTTGGTCGTCATGACCAACCTCCAAGCTACATTCCGCCAATTCAGCTAGACGCCGTCCAGGCCGCCATAGGATCTGACCAATCCGGCCATGTCGGGCGACCGGTGGTCCTCGTGTTCGAGCCCTTGCGCAACGCCGACGCGATCGGCGACCGGCCGGTTCTGGCTGACCTTCCACTTGCCGTGGATTTCGCTGATCTCGATTTCCAGCCCGATAATGCCCTTGATCTGCGACTGGATGAAGGGCTCCGGCGCATCGGTCACCGCCCAGGGCGCGGCGCGGGCGCCTTCCTGGGAGACGGTCAGATCGGCGATCTGCTGCGCCAGCCAGTCCTGATCATCCATCACCTTGACGGTGCCGCGAACCTGCACGATGGCATAATTCCAGGTCGGCACCACCTTGCCGGTCTCGCGCTTGGTCTCGTACCAGGACGGCGTCACATAGGCATCGCTGCCCTGGAAGACGATCAGTACGGTTGACGCCGGATTGTCGGCCAACAGGCGCCATTGCGGGTTGGCCCGCGCCAGATGGGCGCGCAGCCTGCCGTTCGGCCCGATTTCCGCGTCGAGCAGGAACGGGATGGCGTTGGCGACCGGCCCATCGGGTCCGTTGGAAATCAACAGGCCCAGCGGATGCGTCCGGATCAGCCCGTGCAGGATTTCCGGCCGCGTTTCCCTGAAATGAGGAGGTTCGTACATCGCCGTCCCTGCTTTCTTTGCTTATCTCAGCCGCTTCGGCCGCGGATCCGACAATTCGCCGGCCAGCCGGCGGTCGAGATAGTCGGCGCATTCCTCGAGCAGCAGGTCGGCATCGTTGGAGAAGAAATGGTTGGCGCCGGGCAACGTCTTTTGGGTGATGGTGATGCCCTTCTGCGTGTGCAGCTTGTCGACCAGGCCCTGCACATCCTTCGGCGGCGCCACCTTGTCGGCATCGCCATGGATGATCAGGCCCGATGACGGGCAGGGCGCCAGGAACGAGAAATCATAGGTGTTGGGCTGCGGCGCGATCGAGATGAAGCCTTCGATCTCGGGCCGGCGCATCAGAAGCTGCATGCCGATCCAGGATCCGAACGAGTAGCCGGCGACCCAGCAGCTCTTGGAATCGGGATGCAGCGACTGCACCCAATCCAGCGCCGCGGCAGCGTCCGACAACTCGCCGGTGCCGTGGTCGAATTCGCCCTGACTGCGGCCGATGCCGCGGAAATTGAAGCGAAGCGTGGTGAAGTCCCGCTTCTGGAACATGTAGAAGAGGTCGTAGACGATCTTGTTGTTCATCGTGCCGCCGAATTGCGGGTGCGGGTGCAGGACGATGGCAATCGGCGCGCTCTTTTCCTTGGAAGGCTGGTAGCGACCCTCCAGGCGGCCGGCAGGACCGGTGAAAATGACCTCAGGCATAAAATACTCCACTAGGTAATACGAATGCGCGGTGCCTGGAACGTTTCCTCTGGCCTTGACGCAGGGCGAGCGTCTTCTTAGAAGCTAGTTTAGAATTGTTCAAAACTGAGTGGCAAGACATCGAGCCCGGCCACCCGCGCCGCAAGCCGCGTAAATAGGACGGCTCGCCTTGGAATTTCAAGGAAATAACGCCATACGACGGCGGAATGGCTTCTGACGGGACTTGACGGACGAAAATGGCCGCAAAACGCGCCTATCTCGACTACAATGCCAGTGCGCCGCTGCTTGCCGCGGCCCGCGAAGCTATGGTCGCGGCGCTCGATGTCGCCGCCAATCCGTCATCGGTTCACGCCGAGGGGCGGGCGGCCCGCCGTCTGATCGAGACCGCAAGGCGTGACGTGGCGGCGCTCGTCAACGCCAAGCCCGAGCACGTCGTGTTCACCTCCGGTGCCACGGAAGCAGCCTCGACGCTGCTGTCACCCGACTGGCAGATGGGGCGCGGCACGGTGCGCATGAGCCGGCTTTACGTGTCGGAGGCCGATCATCCCTGCCTGTTGAACGGCGGACATTTCCCGGCAGTGCAGGTAAACCGGATCGGCGTCGACGCCAACGGTATCGCCGATCTCGACGCTTTGGCGGCAGCGCTCAGTGGTCATGACAAGAGCGAAGGCCTGCCGCTGGTTGCCATCCACGCCGCCAACAACGAGACCGGCGTCATCCAGCCGATCGATCGCATCGCCGGGATCGTCAAGGCGGCGGGCGGCATCCTCATGGTCGACGCCGTGCAGGCCGCCGGGCGTGTTTCGATCGATCTATCAGCGGGTTACGCCGATTATCTGATTCTGTCCTCGCACAAGATCGGTGGTCCCAAGGGCGTCGGCGCCATCGTCGCGGCTTCGGATCTGATGATGCCGAAGCCGTTGATCAATGGCGGCGGTCAGGAAAAGGGCCATCGCGGCGGGACTGAAAACCTCGCTGCCATTGCCGGTTTTGGCGCGGCCGCCCGCGAGGCCCTGGCCGGATTGCCGGCCATAGATGCGGTGCGCCGGCGCCG
Organism: Mesorhizobium sp. Primo-A; assembly: GCF_003997175.1. Classification (NCBI taxonomy): domain Bacteria; kingdom Pseudomonadati; phylum Pseudomonadota; class Alphaproteobacteria; order Hyphomicrobiales; family Phyllobacteriaceae; genus Mesorhizobium; species Mesorhizobium sp. Primo-A. The sequence continues at coordinate 529,336 of NZ_RZTG01000001.1, read as the reverse complement.
CGACGAGATCGAGGCCATCGTGAAAACGCTGGTGCCGGACGCGGAAATCTTCGGAACCGGTGCGCCAAGGCTTGCCAATACGGCATTCTTCGCTATTGCGGGCGTCAAAGCCGAAACCGCGCAGATCGCCTTCGACCTGGCCGGCGTAGCGCTGTCGGCCGGCTCTGCCTGTTCGTCCGGCAAGGTCGGACCGAGCCATGTGCTGAAAGCCATGGGATACGGTGACAGCCTTGGCGCCTTGCGCGTGTCGATCGGTCCGGCGACGGGCGCGGAAGACATCGAGTTGTTTCGCGTTGCGCTGACGGGAATCGCCGCGCGTCGGGCGGATAGAGAAAAAGCCGCGTGAGCGGTTGGGGCATCGGACCGAAAAGCGCGTAGCGATTTTCGGGAAAATCCGATGCTTGACGAAAATGATTTGGGCCATTCGGCCTGGTAGAGCCGTGCGTTTCATGCTGGCCGGGTGAATTTCCGGTCGAAGCGCACTATATGAAACTTACGCTGCCGCAAGCGCCTTTTTGGGGTTCGTTTTGGCGGTGCCATAGTTTGAAAACTGTCGGGCCTTGACCCCGGCGTGGATGGAGAACGCATATGCCTGCTGTGCAGGACACGATCGATCGGGTCCGAAAGATCGACGTCGACCAATATAAATATGGATTCCAGACCGAAATCGCGATGGATAAGGCCCCCAAAGGCCTCAGCGAAGACATTATCCGTTTCATTTCGGCCAAGAAGGACGAACCGTCCTGGATGCTGGAATGGCGTCTGGAAGCCTATCGCCGTTGGCTGACGCTTGACGAGCCGACCTGGGCGCGCGTCCACTATCCCAAGATCGATTTCCAGGACATCTACTTCTACGCGGCGCCCAAGAGCACGCCCGGCCCGACCTCGCTCAGCGATGTCGATCCCGAACTCTTGAAGGTCTACGAGAAGCTCGGTATTCCGCTGCGCGAGCAGGAAATCCTCGCCGGCGTGCAGAAGACCGACGCCTCGGAACTCGAGGAAGTCAGCGACAATGTCTACAAATCGGGCCGCGTCGCCGTCGACGCCGTGTTCGATTCCGTTTCCGTCGTCACCACCTTCAAGAAGGAGCTGGCGCAGGCCGGCGTCATCTTCTGCTCGATCTCGGAAGCCATCCGCGAGCATCCCGAACTGGTGAAGAAGTATCTCGGCTCGGTTGTGCCGACCTCCGACAATTATTACGCCACGCTGAATTCGGCCGTGTTCACCGACGGCTCGTTCGTCTTCGTGCCCAAGGGCGTGCGCTGCCCGATGGAGCTGTCGACCTATTTCCGCATGAACGAGAAGAACACCGGCCAGTTCGAGCGCACGCTGATCATCGCCGAGGAGGGGGCTTACGTCTCCTATCTCGAAGGCTGCACGGCGCCGCAGCGCGATGAGAACCAGCTGCATGCCGCCGTCGTCGAACTGGTGGCGCTCGACGATGCCGAGATCAAATATTCGACGGTGCAGAACTGGTATCCCGGAGACGCCGAGGGCAAGGGTGGCATCTACAATTTCGTCACCAAGCGCGGCGACTGCCGTGGCGATCGCTCGAAGATCTCGTGGACGCAGGTCGAGACCGGCTCGGCGATCACCTGGAAATATCCGAGCTGCATCCTGCGCGGCGACGATTCCTCGGGCGAGTTCTATTCGATCGCTGTCTCGAACGGTTATCAGCAGGTCGACAGCGGCACCAAGATGATCCACCTCGGCAAGAACACGTCGAGCCGCATCATCTCCAAAGGCATCGCCGCCGGCTTCTCGCAGAACACCTATCGCGGCCAGGTCTCGGCGCACCGCAAGGCGACCAACGCCCGCAACTTCACCAACTGCGATTCCCTGCTGATCGGCGACCAGTGCGGCGCGCACACCGTGCCCTACATGGAAGCCAAGAATTCGACGGCGCAGTTCGAGCACGAAGCGACCACGTCGAAGATTTCCGAGGACCAGAAATTCTACGTCATGCAGCGCGGTATCCCTGAAGAGGAGGCGATCGCGCTGATCGTCAACGGCTTCGTCAAGGACGTCATCCAGCAACTGCCGATGGAATTCGCTGTCGAGGCGCAGAAGCTGATCGGTATCTCGCTTGAGGGCTCGGTCGGCTGACCGGACAGATATTCAGGAAACGAAAAAATGCTTGAAATCAGAAACCTGCACGCCCGCATCGTCGATGACGGCACCGAAATCATCCGCGGTCTGAACCTGACGGTGAAAGCCGGCGAGGTTGCCGCGATCATGGGGCCGAACGGCTCGGGCAAATCGACGCTGTCCTACATCCTCGCCGGTCGCGAGGACTATGAGGTGACCGAGGGCGACATCCTCTACAACGGCCAGTCGATCCTCGAAATGGATCCGGCCGAGCGCGCCACGTCAGGCATCTTCCTCGCCTTCCAGTATCCGATGGAGATACCGGGCGTCGCCACCATGGAATTCCTGAAAGTGGCGATGAACGAGCAGCGCAAGGCGCGCGGCGAGGAGCCGCTGAAGATCCCGGAATTTTTGAAGCGCGTGAAGGAAGCCGCCGCCTCGCTCAGCATGGAGATGGCGATGCTGAAGCGGCCGCTTAATGTCGGCTTTTCCGGCGGCGAGAAGAAGCGGGCGGAGATCCTGCAGATGAAATTGCTGGAGCCGAAATTGTGCGTGCTCGACGAGACCGATTCCGGCCTCGACATCGATGCGCTGAAGATCGTTTCCGACGGCGTCAACGCGCTGCGCGCGCCGGACCGGGCGTTCCTGGTCATCACCCACTACCAGCGCCTGCTTGAGCACATCGTGCCCGACACCGTGCATGTGCTCTACAAGGGGCAGGTCATCAAGTCAGGCGACAAGTCGCTGGCGCTCGACCTGGAAGCCAATGGCTATGCCGGCGTGATCGGCGAAGCAGCGTGAGATGCCAGAGGTAATACCGATGAACATGCACGCACAACCGCAGCGGACACCGGCCGAGACAGCGTTGATCGACGCGTTCGGCGACCGGCTGTCGCTGCTGCCGGGCGACGGCGCGGTGATGCTGAAGCGCGACGACGCCATCGAGACGATCAAGCACGGCCTGCCGACGCGGCGCGTCGAATCCTGGCACTATACCGACTTGCGCCGGTTGCTGAATACCGTGCCGGACTTCGACCCTGCCGCCATGGCCAAGGCCATTGCGCCGATCGTTGACGGTTCCACTGTGGTGTCGATCCTGAACGGCAAGTCCGACGCCAAAGTGCCGGTTCTTGAAGGCGTCTCTTTCCAGCGCCTGTCGGAAAAGCTGGTCGACGGCAGCGCAGCACCTGGGCTCGACCCCTATGGCAGCGACGACGCCATCGGCGCGCTGAACACGGCTTTCGTCGCCGACGGATATTTTGTCGACATCGCCGATGGCGTGGAACTCGAAAAGCCGGTCGAGCTGCAGAACCTGCAGGCCGGCGGCCAGACCCATGTGCGCCTGCCAGTGCGTGTCGGCGCCGGCGCCAAGGCCGTCATCGTCGAACGGCAGACAGGTGACGGCGCTGCCCTGGGCAGCTCGGTCAGCCAGCTCGTGCTCGGCGAAGGCGCCGAGGTGACGTGGCTGATTGTCCAGGAACAGCCGGAAACGGCGACGCATCTGGCCCAGTTCAAGGCCCATATCGGCAAGAATGCCAAGCTGACGTTGTTCGTCATGAACGCCGGCGGCAAGCTCGTGCGCCAGGAGATCATGGTCAGGACGACTGGCGAAGGCGCCGATTTCAAGCTGCGCGGCATCAACCTCTTGGCCGGCGACACCCATACCGACGTGACCATGGTTCTCGACCACGCCGTGCCGCACACGACCTCGACGGAGATCATCCGCAACGTGGTGACGGGCAAGGCGCGCGGCGTGTTTCAGGGCCGCATCAACGTCCATCAATATGCGCAGAAGACCAACGCCAAGATGGCATGCAACACGCTGTTGCTGTCGGACGACGGCGAGTTCTCGACCAAGCCGGAGCTTGAAATCTTCGCCGACGACGTGATTTGCGGCCATGGCGCGACGGTCACCGAGATCGACCACGATCATCTGTTCTACCTGATGGCGCGCGGCGTCGACGAGAAAAGCGCGCGGGGGCTGCTCGTGAAGGCCTTCGTCGCCGAGGTGATCGAGGAACTGGACGACGAGGCGATCGTCGAAGCGCTGGAAGCGCGGCTCGACGGCTGGTTCGTGGCACACGGCTAATTGGATGGGGTCCGGCAAAGCCACCCCTCATCCGTCTTGGCGCTACGCGCCAATCCACCTTCTCCCACAAGGGGAGAAGGTAAAGCGCTAGACCTTCTCCCCTTGTGGGAGAAGGTGGCCGAGCGAAGCTCGGTCGGATGAGGGGTGTTGGAAGGATCTCGGCCTTGGCCGGCAAGGACTTTGAAATGGACCAGAAACTCGAAAACATTCCCTACGACGTCGAAGCGATCCGCCGCGATTTCCCGATCCTGTCGCGGGAAGTCTATGGCAAGAAGCTGGTCTATCTCGACAATGGCGCCTCGGCACAGAAGCCGCAGGCGGTGCTCGACGCTGTCCAGCACGCCTACAGCCAGGAATATGCCAACGTCCATCGTGGCCTGCATTTCCTGTCCAATGCCGCGACCGACGCCTACGAAAAGGCGCGCGAAACGGTACGCCGTTTCCTCAACGCGCCAAGCACCGACAACATCATCTTCACCTCGAACACGACCTCGGCCATCAACACCGTGGCCTATGGCTATGGCATGCCCAACATCGGCGAGGGCGACGAGATCGTGCTGTCGATCATGGAGCACCACTCCAACATCGTTCCCTGGCATTTTATCCGCGAGCGGCAGGGCGCCAAGCTGGTCTGGGTGCCGGTCGACGATCTCGGCGTCCTCCACATCGAGGAATTCGAAAAACGGCTGACCGACCGCACCAAACTGGTCGCCGTCACGCAGATGTCGAATGCGCTGGGCACGGTGACGCCGATCAAGGAAATCGTGCGCATCGCGCATGCGCGTGGAATTCCCGTCCTCGTCGACGGCAGCCAGAGCGCCGTGCATATGCCGATCGATGTGCAGGATCTCGACTGCGACTTCTTCGTCTTCACCGGGCACAAGGTTTATGGCCCTTCGGGCATCGGGGTGCTCTACGGCAAGAAGGACATTCTCCAGGGCATGCGCCCCTTCATGGGCGGTGGCGAGATGATCGAGGAGGTGACGGAAGACATCGTCACCTACAACGAGCCGCCGCATCGTTTCGAAGCCGGCACGCCGCCGATCGTGCAGGCGATCGGACTGGGTGCCGCGCTCGACTATATGGAAACGATCGGCCGCGAGCGCATCGCCGCGCATGAGGAAGACCTCAAGACTTATGCGCATGAGCGGCTGCGCGCCATCAATTCGCTGCGCATCTTCGGCGATGCGCCCGGCAAGGGCGCCATCATCTCGTTCGAACTGCAAGGCATTCATGCGCACGACGTGTCGATGGTGATAGACAGGCAGGGCGTTGCTGTCCGCGCGGGCACCCATTGCGCCCAGCCGCTGTTGAAACGTTTCGGCGTAACCTCCACATGCAGGGCATCGTTCGGCATGTATAATACCAGGGCCGAAGTCGACGCTTTGGCCGAGGCGCTTGAGAAAGCGCGCAAATTCTTCGGATGACGATTTTTTTGGGTGACGACCATGGATGATGCAAGCATCGCTGCCGAGACCACTCCGGAAACCGCGCCCAATGCGCTGGTTTCGGGATCGGCCATTCCAGCCGACGAACTGGCGCGGTTGACCGACGACATCGTATCGGCGCTGAAGACGGTCTACGATCCGGAAATCCCGGCCGATATCTACGAACTCGGCCTCATCTACAAGATCGACATCGAGGACAATCGCTCGGTCAAGATCGACATGACGCTGACCGCTCCCGGCTGCCCTGTCGCCGGCGAAATGCCCGGCTGGGTCGAAAATGCCGTCGGCGCCGTCGAAGGCGTGTCCGGCGTCGAGGTCAACATGACCTTCGACCCGCCATGGTCGGCCGACCGCATGTCGGAAGAGGCGCAGGTGGCGGTGGGCTGGTACTAGCGTCAAGCCTGGCACACTTGCGCGAGGGATAAAACTTCACCATTTTAGGTGAGGAATCATTCGGCAGGCCTTGAACCTGCATGGAATGGAAGGAAAAAGAATGGGACGCTTCGCCGTCATCACCATGACCGAAAAGGCCGCCGACCGGGTGCGCGAGATCGTCGCCACCCGCGACAACGCGCATGGCATCCGCCTCGGCATCAAGAAGGGCGGCTGCGCCGGCATGGAATATACGGTCGATCTGGTGACCGAGCCCAACACCAAGGACGACCATATCGAGCGCGACGGCGCTCATGTCTATGTCGCGCCCGAGGCCGCGCTATTCCTGTTCGGCACCGAGATGGATTTCGAGCAGACGACGCTGCGCACCGGCTTCACCTTCCACAACCCGAACCAGAGCTCGGCCTGCGGCTGCGGCGAATCCGTCGAACTGAAGCCGGCCGACCTGAAGGCACTGGCAGAGGCACGCGCTTCGGCCTGATTTTTTCCTTCGCCCCGTTTACGCGGAGAAAGTGTCACGAAGTGACGGATGAGGGGCAGCGCCAGCCTCTCCAGAGTTAGCTCCGCCCAGCCTGCCGGCGTACGTCGTTAGAAAATCCAAGCAATTGGCTTTTCGTTCGCTGCGCGGATCACTCCTCACCTCCCCGTAAACGGGGCGAAGAAACTCACTCCACCCACATGCCCGTCCGCTTGTGCCAATCGGCGATCGATTCCTCGGGATAGACGTCGAAGACCTTGTCGTGCTTGCCAACCACCGGCTCGACCCAGTTCGCCTTGTATTTCAGCATCAGGTGCACCTTGCTCTGTGGGATGGGCAGGTCGCTGTCGATCGCCGAGGCGAAGGGATGCACAAGCTCCGGCCAGGTTGGATCGTAGAGCCAAAGGGCTGAGCCGCATTTCTTGCAGAAATTGCGCTCGCCGGTTGAGATTTCGCAATGCGGATGCTCGTCGTCCTCGATCTCCGCCCGAAAGACGCCGAGGCTGCGCTTGCCCCTGATGTTCAGTGTCTCGTTGTCGGCACCGAGATTGATGGCAAACCCGCCGCCGCCCTGCTGCTTGCGGCAGATCGAGCAGTAGCACAGCATGAATGGCGCCGGCGTGTGGCTCTCCACCTCGAAACGCACGGCATTGCAGCGACAGGACCCTTTCAGCAGAAGCGGCATGGCGGGAAAACTCCGATACCTCTCTCAACCTGTCAGCATGATTTTGGTTGCGGCGATGACAAGGCCAGATGCCGGTGACATGATCGCGGCATGGACAATGAACGCATCGCCGAACTGTTCGAGGGTCTCGGCCCTGTCAGCATCCGCAAACTGTTCGGCGGCAAGGGCATCTATTTCGACGGCGTCATCGTCGCCATCGTGTTGCGTGGCGAATTGATGCTGAAAGCCGACGAGCAAAGCGCGCCCGAGTTCGAGGCCGCCGGCTGCACGCAATGGACCTATACCGGCTCGCGCCACGGCAAGCTGGTCGCCATGCCCTACTGGAGCGTTCCCGACAGCGCTTTCGATGATCCCGAGGAGATGGCGGCCTGGGCACGCCGGGCGTATGAGGCGGGGCGGCGGGCGGGGAAGTGAATGCCAACCTTCTTGGCACAGCGGAGGGACAGCACCCCCCTCTGTCCCGCCGACCTTGGAGGCCGTGCCCTACAATGCCCTGGCTATCCTCGCCGCCAACCTTGCATTGTTTTCCACCAGCGCGATGTTGGTCTTCAGGCTCCTGCCGCCGGTCAGTTCGAGGATCTTTCCCAGCAGGAATGGCGTCACTGCCTTGCCGGTGACATGTTGTGCCTCGGCGGCCTTCTGCGCGGCGTCGATATAGCCCGCCATCTCCGCAGCCGGGATTTCCTGGTTTTCCGGCACAGGATTGGCAATCAGCATGCCGCCAGCAAGCCCAAGTGCTGCCCTCGTCTGGTAGAAATGCGCGATCTCTTCCGGCTCGTGCAAGGTCAGCGGCGCGCGGAACGGCGATTGCCTGGACCAGAAGGCCGGCATCGTCTCGCAGCCATGGCCGATCACCGGCACGCCGCGCGTCTCCAGCACTTCCAGCGTCTTTTCGATGTCGAGGATCGCCTTGGCGCCGGCCGAGACGACAATCACCGGGGTGCGCGCCAGCTCGTCGAGATCGGCGGAAATGTCAAAGCTCTTTTCGGCGCCCTTGTGCACGCCGCCGATGCCGCCGGTGGCAAACACTTTTATGCCGACCATATGCGCCGCGATCATCGTGGCGGCGACCGTGGTGCCGCCGGTGCGCCCTTGCGCCACGGCAAAACCGAGATCGGCGCGCGACAGCTTCATCGCGTCGCCCGTCATCGCCAGCGATTCGCGCTCGCCGTCCGAAAGCCCGATCTTGATGCGGCCGCCAACCACGGCGATCGTCGCCGGCACGGCGCCGCCATCGCTGATGATCTTTTCGACATCGGCCGCCATGGCGCCATTGTCGGGGTAGGGCATGCCATGGGTGATGATGGTGCTTTCCAGCACCACCACCGGCCGGCCGTCGGCCAGGGCCTGCGCCACCGGCGCGTGGATGTCGATGAAGGGGCGGGCGGTCTCAGGGGTCATCAAGGTCTCCTATCCGGAATGCGGCGCGTCCGTCGGACGCTCGGCAACATCGCGGCACTATGAATTCGCCGGTCTCATGCCATTTCCCTGGCATCCGGCACAAGAGCCAACGCTTCCGCGAAGCTCGCCGCGGTGAACTCCGGAACGGCGGCGGCGCTTTCGATGGCAAGCGTCGCCCCGGCAATGCCTTCGCGCAGAGCTGCCCGCAACGGCAGTCCGCGCAGCAAGGCAGCGACCGTTGCGCCTGCCAGCGCATCACCGGCGCCGGTGACGTCGGCGACCTTTCTTGGTGGCGGCGGCAGGATAGAGAAGGCGCCGGCTTCATCGAAGCCCAGCATGGGCCCGCCGCCTGCCGTCACCACGCCGCTGACGAGGCCGCTGCATCGCAACCCGTCGACGACCTCGCGCTCCGTGGCATTCGCGGCGACGCCGGCCAGCGCCATGGCCTCGCGCCGGTTCATGAAGACCAGCGAAAGCTCCTTCAGCACCGGTAGCAACCGCACCACCTTGGCCGGCGAAATGGCAATCGCGAAAACCGGCTTGCCCGCAGCGAGCGCGACCAGCCGTTCCAGCGCCGAAGAGGGCAGATTGGCGTCGCACAGGATCGCGTCGGCGGCGGCGATCACCTCCCGCACCTTGGAGCGCCTGATCTGCTTGGGAAACGCCAGGTCGTAGAGCGCCATGTCGGCAAAGCCGACGATCAACTCGCCCTCGCTGTCGATCAGTGCCGTGTAGCTCGGCGTCGTGCGGTCGAGGAAGACCGCCGACAGGTCGGTAATGCCTGCCCCGGCAATGGCTCGCGAAACGGTGTCGGCAGCGGGATCGCCGCCGCGAACCGACATCAGCGACGCGGAGACGCCGCGCCGCACGGCACTGCGCAAGGCGTTGAAGACGCCGCCGCCGACATCCTCGCGCATTGTGCCCGGATTGGAGGCGGCGGGCACGTAGGCGCCGGACACCTGGCCGCGCCGGTCGATATGGGCGCCGCCTACGGCCAGTATTTTCGCGGATTTCAGCATGCCGGCGATATGACCTTTGTTATTCCAGCCGCACAAGCGCTAGGCTGTGCGACCGAGCTTCGCATGCAAGGCGGCGATTCGGCAGGTCGAAACAACCGAGCCGTCTGGCCCAACGTGCGGTGCATTCCTGATCGAATCCTTGGACAAAAAAAGAACAAATCCGGATATTGCTTGTTTTTCAGATATTTGATCCCTCTTGCCAAATGAGAACAAAAAAGGTACAAATAGGCAGGGATTACGGATTGTCCGGCCTTCATTGACGACCAAGGGGTGATGTATCATGGCTCAGAATTCTTTGCGGCTGGTAGAGGACAAGGCAGTGGACAAATCAAAGGCTCTGGATGCGGCGCTGTCGCAGATCGAGCGGGCTTTCGGCAAGGGCTCGATCATGCGGCTCGGCGCCAACGAGCAGGTCGTCGAGATCGAAACGGTGCCGACCGGCTCGCTTGGCCTCGACATCGCGCTTGGCGTCGGTGGCCTGCCGCGCGGCCGCATCATCGAGATCTACGGGCCGGAAAGCTCGGGCAAGACGACGCTGGCCCTGCACACCGTGGCCGAAGCCCAGAAGAAGGGCGGCATCTGCGCTTTCGTCGATGCCGAGCACGCGCTTGACCCGGTCTATGCCCGCAAGCTTGGCGTCGATCTCGAAAACCTGCTGATTTCGCAGCCCGACACCGGTGAGCAGGCGCTGGAAATCTGCGACACGCTGGTGCGCTCCGGCGCCATCGACGTGCTGGTGGTCGATTCGGTCGCGGCGCTGACGCCACGTGCCGAAATCGAAGGCGAGATGGGTGATTCGCTGCCCGGCCTGCAGGCCCGCCTGATGAGCCAGGCGCTGCGCAAGCTGACCGCCTCGATCTCGCGCTCCAACACCATGGTCATCTTCATCAACCAGATCCGCATGAAGATCGGCGTCATGTTCGGTTCGCCCGAGACGACGACCGGCGGCAACGCGCTGAAATTCTACGCATCGGTGCGCCTCGACATCCGCCGCATCGGCTCGGTCAAGGACCGCGACGAAGTCGTCGGCAACCAGACCCGCGTCAAGGTGGTCAAGAACAAGCTGGCGCCGCCCTTCAAGGTGGTCGAGTTCGACATCATGTATGGTGAAGGCGTGTCCAAGACCGGCGAACTGGTCGATCTCGGCGTCAAGGCCGGCGTGGTCGAGAAGTCGGGCGCCTGGTTCTCCTACAATTCGCAGCGTCTCGGCCAAGGCCGCGAGAATGCCAAACTGTTCCTGCGCGACAATCCCGACACCGCACGCGAGATCGAGCTGGCGCTCCGACAGAATGCCGGGCTGATCGCCGAAAAGTTCCTTGAGAATGGCGGCTCCGAAGGTGGCGACGACGGGTTCGAGGAGGAATCCGGCGCGATGTGACAACTCGCGAGGTCGGCCGGAGTTCGGCCATAATCGCATTCTATTATCTCGGGCTTAAGTAATCGAGTTCCGCGTTAATGCGTTTTGAAACCGCCGGCCCAGTGCCGGCGGTTTTGCGTTTCGGCGGCGAAAACAGGCCGGTTCGAACGGCCGGCAAAGGCCGTGGATTGGACCAATTCCGTGTTTCTGGACAGGGTGAAGCGCGGCGGCTAAAAGGCCAAGTCCTAATCTTCTAAAACGCAGAGCCCATTTCCGCCGGTTTGCCGGCGGCCCTTCTGAAAAGGCAGCATTCATGAGTGGCGTGAACGAAATCCGGTCGACATTTCTCGACTACTTCCGCAAGGAGGGTCACGAGATCGTCGCGTCGAGTCCGCTGGTGCCGCGCAACGACCCGACGCTGATGTTCACCAACGCCGGAATGGTACAGTTCAAGAACGTCTTCACCGGCCTGGAGAAGCGGCCCTATTCGCGCGCCTCGACCGCCCAGAAGAGCGTTCGCGCCGGCGGCAAGCACAACGATCTCGACAATGTCGGCTACACCGCGCGTCATCTGACCTTCTTCGAGATGCTCGGCAACTTCTCCTTCGGCGACTATTTCAAGGAGCGCGCCATCGAGCTTGCCTGGAACCTGATCACCAGGGAATTCGGGCTGAGCAAGGACAAGCTGCTGGTCACCGTCTATCACACGGATGACGAGGCGGCCGGCTTCTGGAAGAAGATCGCCGGTTTTTCCGACGACCGCATCATTCGCATCGCGACCTCGGACAATTTCTGGGCGATGGGCGACACCGGACCCTGCGGGCCGTGCTCGGAGATCTTCATCGACCGCGGCGAGCACATCTGGGGCGGCCCTCCCGGCAGCCCGGAGGAGGACGGCGACCGTTTCCTGGAATTCTGGAACCTGGTGTTCATGCAGTATGAACAGGTGACGAAGGAGGAGCGCATCGACCTGCCGCGCCCCTCGATCGACACCGGCATGGGCCTGGAGCGCATGGCCTCCATCCTGCAAGGGGTGGAAAGCGTCTTCGAGACCGATCTGTTCCGTCACCTGATCGACGCGGCCTCGTCCGCGATCGGGCATGATCCCGACAAGGAGACGGTCGCCTCCTACCGAGTCATTGCCGATCATCTGCGCTCGTCCTCCTTCCTGGTCGCCGATGGCGTGCTGCCCTCGAACGAAGGCAGGGGCTACGTCCTGCGCCGCATCATGCGCCGCGCCATGCGCCATGCGCAGCTGCTCGGTGCCAACGAACCGCTGATGTGGAAGCTGGTGCCGGCGCTGGTGCGCGAAATGGGCCAGGCCTATCCGGAACTGCTGCGCGGCGAACAATTGATCACCGAGACGCTGAAGCTCGAGGAGACCAGGTTTCGCAAGACGCTGGTGCGCGGCCTCGGCCTGCTTTCCGAGGCGACCGAAACGCTGCATGCCGGCGACATGCTGGATGGCGAGACGGCCTTCAAGCTCTACGACACCTATGGCTTCCCGCTCGACCTGACGCAGGACGCACTGCGCCAGCGCAGCATCTCGGTCGATATTGCCGGCTTCACCAACGCGATGGAGCAGCAGAAGGCCGAGGCGCGCAAGCATTGGGCCGGGTCCGGCGACGCCGCCACCGAGACCATCTGGTTCTCGGTGCGCGAGAAGGCCGGCGCCACCGAGTTCCTCGGCTATGAGACTGAAGCTGCGGAAGGCATCATCCAGGCGCTTGTCCGGGACGGCAAGGCTGTCGACGGCGCCGGCAAGGGCGACGCGGTGGCGATCGTCGTCAACCAGACGCCGTTCTATGCCGAGTCCGGCGGCCAGATGGGCGACACCGGCGTCATCTCCGGCGAGGGGTTCTCGATCGAGGTTTCGGATACGCAGAAGAAGGCCGACGGGCTGTTCGTGCATATCGGCAAGGTGGCCAGCGGCACCGTCAAGACGGGCGCGGCTGTCGAGCTGAAGGTCGATCATGCAAGGCGCTCGAGGCTGCGCGCCAACCATTCCGCGACGCATCTGATCCATGAGGCGCTGCGCGAAGTGCTGGGCAGCCATGTCGCACAGAAGGGCTCGCTGGTCGCGCCCGAGCGCCTGCGCTTTGACATCTCGCACAACAAGCCGATTTCGGCCGAAGACCTCGAAGAGGTCGAGCGCATGGCCAACGAGATCGTCGTCCAGAACGGCCCGGTGACCACGCGCCTGATGTCGGTCGACGATGCCATCGCCGAGGGCGCCATGGCGCTGTTTGGCGAAAAGTACGGCGACGAAGTGCGCGTCGTGTCGATGGGCACCGGCCTGCACGGCGCCAAGGCGAACCGGCCCTATTCGGTCGAGCTCTGCGGTGGCACCCATGTCCGGGCGACCGGCGACATCGGCCTGGTGCGTGTCGTGTCGGACAGCGCGGTCGCCGCCGGCGTGCGCCGCATCGAGGCATTGACGGGCGAAGCCGCGCGCAAACATCTCGACGAGCAGGACAGGCGTTTGAAGGCGACGGCAGCCGTGTTGAAGATTTCGCCGGCCGATGTACCGGCGCGCGTCGAGACGCTGCTCGAAGAGCGCAAGAAGCTCGAAAAGGAACTGACCGAAGCGCGCAAGAAGCTGGCATTGGGCGGCGGATCGTCTGCCGATGCTCCAGCCGCCAATGAGACGGTCGCCGGTGTCGGCTTCCTCGGCAAGACGGTCTCAGGTGTCTCACCGAAGGACCTGAAGCCGCTGGCCGATGCCGGCAAGACGTCGCTCGGCTCCGGCGTCGTCGTCTTCGTCGGCGCCGGCGAAGACAACAAGGCAAGCGTCGTGGTGGCCGTCACCGACGACCTCGTCGGCCGCTTCAGCGCCGTCGACCTTGTCCGAGTGGCCTCGGCGGCACTCGGCGGGCAGGGCGGCGGCGGACGGCCCGACATGGCCCAGGCCGGCGGCCCCGACGCTTCCAAGGCCGATGATGCGATTGCTGCGGTAAGGGCGGCACTCGAAGCGGCGTAGGCGAGTGGACTGAATTTAAAGCAACGGTTGGAGGGACAGCGGACGTCACTTATCAGCCGATTTTTTCAGTCCGCACGAAGCTCGGCCGAGCCGCAATGCGCGCATACCAGTCCCGGATATCAGGGAACTCGGCCAGCAGATTTCGCCCCTCGGCGACCTTGACGAAATAACCGATGATCGGTGCGGCATGCAGGTCGGCCAGCGTCAGCTGGTCGCCCAGCAGCCACGGTCCCGGCGCTTTCAGCGCGGACAGCGTCCGAAGCGCTTTGCTCGCCTGAGCAAGGCCGCCGGCGATCAACGCCTCATCCGGCTGAGCCTTCTCCAGCCGCTCGACGGCGACATCCCAGACCATCGATCTGTAGGCATAGGCATCGAGCATGCCGATGATCTGGTTCATGGTTGCGCGGCCACGAGGCTCCGTCGCTTGCAGCGCTGGCCCGTCGAACGCCTCGTCAACATATCTGGCAATCGCGCTCGTCTCGAACAGCCGGAATCCGTCATGCTCGAAGGCCGGGATGCGGCCGAACGGATGATGTTCGAAATACCAGGCGGGAATCCCGTCGGCGGCAAAGACATCGACTGGCACAAGCTCGTAGTCGATGCCTTTTTCCTCAAGCACGAGGCGGACGATGCGCACATAGACGCTATAGTCCGCCCCGTAGACGATGGGCTTGCTCGACGATGTGGTGTTGACGCTATGATCGATGCGGGCGACGCTCTATTCTTTTATCTTCACAACGGGCTTGCCATCTTCGATGACGAGCGTGATCTTGCCTCCAAGCTCCGCCGGAGCGGGAGCGACATTGGCAGCTTGCACCTCAAACTTCGGCATGGAGTCCAAGAGCTCTTTGCCCTTGGTACTCTTTAGCCGTTCTTGCTGATCGAACCACATAGCCATTTACATCTACCTATTTTCGCAAATCCAGCTCATCCACGGAAGACAGATTTGCACTTCGACACGCCTCAAGTCTTTGTCGTTAACTCAGTGCTGTCGCGCACGAGATCAATATCGAGCGAAGCCTTTGGACGACATGCCTACGCCATCGCTTTCTGCAAATTCTCGTCGATCTTGTCGAGGAAACCGGTGGTCGACAGCCAGGGCTGGTCGGGGCCGATCAGCAGCGACAGGTCCTTGGTCATGAAGCCGGACTCGACCGTCTGGATACAGACCTTTTCCAGCGTGTCGGCAAAGCGCTTCAGCTCGGCATTGTCGTCGAGCTTGGCGCGGTGGGCGAGCCCCCGCGTCCAGGCGAAGATCGAGGCGATCGAATTGGTCGAGGTTTCCTCGCCCTTCTGGTGCTGGCGATAGTGGCGGGTAACGGTGCCGTGCGCGGCTTCGGCTTCCACCGTCTTGCCGTCCGGCGTCATCAGCACCGAGGTCATCAGGCCGAGTGAGCCGAAACCTTGCGCGACCGTGTCGGACTGGACGTCGCCGTCATAGTTCTTGCAGGCCCAGACATAGCCGCCCGACCATTTCAGGGCGGAGGCTACCATGTCGTCGATCAGGCGGTGCTCGTACCACAGCTTCTTCGACTTGAACTCGGTCTCGAATTCAGCCTCGTAGACCTCCTGGAAGATGTCCTTGAAGCGGCCGTCATAGGCCTTCAGGATGGTGTTCTTGGTCGACAGATAGACCGGGTAGTTGCGCAGCAAGCCGTAGTTCAGCGAGGCGCGGGCGAACTCGCGGATCGACTCATCGAGATTGTACATGGCCATGGCGACACCGGCGCCGGGCGCGTCGTACACATCGTGCTCGATCACCTGGCCGTCCTCGCCGACGAACTTGATGGTCAGCTTGCCCTTGCCGGGGAAGCGGAAATCGGTGGCGCGGTACTGGTCGCCGAAAGCGTGACGGCCGACGATGATTGGCTTGGTCCAGCCGGGCACCAGGCGCGGCACGTTCTTCATGATGATCGGCTCGCGGAAGATGGTGCCGCCGAGGATGTTGCGGATGGTGCCGTTCGGCGACTTCCACATCTTCTTCAGCTTGAACTCCTCGACGCGCTGCTCGTCAGGCGTGATCGTCGCGCATTTCACGCCGACGCCGTATTTCTTGATGGCGTTGGCCGAATCGATCGTCACCTGGTCGTTGGTGGCGTCGCGGTGTTCCACGCCGAGGTCGTAATATTCCAGCTTGAGGTCGAGATAAGGGTGGATCAGCTTGTCCTTGATGAACTGCCAGATGATGCGGGTCATCTCGTCGCCGTCGAGTTCGACGACCGGGTTCGCCACCTTGATCTTCGCCATGGAAAGAATGCCTCGTTGCTGGGATGTGGGACGGCCTTGCCCGCGTGGCGTTGGGCCGGGAGATGTCGCCCGTATATCAAAGCGCTTTTGGCCACGCAAACGGCGATCGGTCACGAATTGGAGGCCAGAGCCGTCGTCATTTGCGAATGCTTCATTTTCCCGGCCGAATATGGCAGGGGACGCTGAAATGCCGCAAACAGCAGTTCATTGACAATCATGCCCGTCACCAAAGATCCTGATAGCATTGCAGTCGCCGGCCCGGCGATCATCCTCGTCGAGCCTCAGCTTGGCGAGAACATCGGCATGGTCGCGCGCGCCATGGCCAATTTCGGTCTGTCGGAGCTGCGCCTCGTCAATCCGCGTGACGGTTGGCCGAGCGAGAAGGCACGTGCGGCGGCGAGCCGCGCCGATCATGTCATCGACGCCGTCACCGTCTTTGACGATCTGGCCTCGGCGCTCGCCGACCTGAACTTCGTCTTCGCCACCACGGCCAGGCAGCGCGACGGCTTCAAATCCGTGCGCGGGCCGGTGGAGGCGGGCAGGATGCTTCGGACCCGTCACGCAATGGGCCAGCGCACCGGCATCCTGTTCGGCCGCGAGCGCTTCGGCCTCTACAATGACGAGGTCGGCCTTGCCGACGAGATCGTCACGTTCCCGGTCGATCCCGATTTCTCGTCGCTCAACATCGCCCAGGCCGCGCTTCTGATGTCCTACGAATGGATGAAGTCCGGCCTGGAAGACGAGACCAAGACCAATTTTTCCGGCCCGGACATGAAGCCGGCAAGCAAGGAGGAATTGCACGGCCTGTTCGCCTATCTCGAAGGCGCACTGGAAGCGCGCGGCTATTTCCGGCCGGCACCGAAGAAGCCGAAAATGATCGACAATCTGCGTGCGGTGCTGACGCGCGCCGGTTTTGCCGAACCGGAGCTGAAGGTGCTGCGCGGCATCATCTCGTCGCTCGACAGGTTTTCGCCGGCGATGCCGCGCGGCGACGGGTCCCCTGGCGATGATCCACGGCGCTTGCCCGCGGCCGCCGCGCGAGCCCGCAAGGCGGAAGCGGCGCGCCTTGCCGGCGCCGGCAAGGACGATGACATACCGCCGCTTGGCGGAAAAGGAACCGACAATGACTGAGCGGCCGATCCTGATGTTCGATTCGGGCATCGGCGGGCTCACCGTACTGCGCGAGGCGCGCGTGCTGATGCCCGACCGCCGTTTCATCTATGTCGCCGACGACGCTGCGTTTCCCTATGGCGCCTGGGAAGAGCCGGCGCTGAGGGTGCATATCCTTGAATTGTTCGGCAAACTGCTTGAGCGGTTTGCGCCGGCCATTTCGGTCATCGCCTGCAACACCGCCTCGACGTTGGTGATCGACGCGCTGCGCGACAGATTTCCCGAGCATCCTTTTGTCGGCATGGTGCCTGCGATCAAGCCGGCGGCGGAACGCACGCGCTCAGGGCTGGTTTCGGTGCTGGCGACGCCTGGCACCGTCAAGCGCCAGTACACGCGCGACCTGATCAGCAAATGGGCGCAGAAATGCCATGTCCGCCTGGTCGGCAGCGACAGGCTGGCGGGACTGGCTGAGATCTACATGCGTGAGGGCTTCGTCGATGAGGAGGCGGTGCGCGCCGAGATCACGCCATGCTTCGTCGAACGTGATGCGCTGCGTACGGATATCGTCGTGCTCGCCTGCACACACTACCCCTTTCTGGCCAATCGTATGCGCAAGACGGCGCCTTGGCCGGTCGACTGGCTCGACCCCGCCGAAGCGATCGCGCGCCGGGCGCTGTCGCTTCTCGCCGACATCGATCCGAGCGGTCGTGGCGAGATGTTGCCTGAAGGGCCCGACCTTGCCGTCTTCACATCGAAAAGAGCCGATTTCCCCACCCGCCGCCTGATGCAGGGGTTCGGGTTGGCGATGTCGTGATTGCGAAGCGGAACATCACGGCAGTCGTTGCGTTTTTCTCCTGATGCCAACGGGAGAAAGAGCCATGCCAGCCACCTCGAAAGCCCAGCAGAAAGCCGCCGGCGCGGCTCTGTCGGCCAAGCGCGGCGAGACCAAGAAGAGCGAACTCCAGGGCGCTTCCAAGGGAATGTACGAATCGATGAGCGAAAAGCAGCTCGAGGAATTCGCCGAGACGAAGCGCAAGGGCCTGCCGGAGAAGAAGTCGAAAGGCTAGAGTGCAGTCCGCCGTTCAAGGGAAACGCCGAAGAACACGAGCCGGAATCAAAAGCCCGCGGCCAAACCGCAGGCTTCGAAATGATGTCGGCCGCCTGATTGCAGCCTACCAGCGCCCTCTGCACTGCTTGATCTTGTAGCGGATGACCTTCTTGTGGCCGTGCCGCCAGATAATTTTCTTCTTGATCACGATGCGGCAAGCCTGGTGGTGCCGGTGCCCTTGCCAATGCCTGGCCTCAGCCGGCTCCGGTGTCATGACCGCCATGGATCCCGCCAACACAGCGGCTCCTGTCAGGGTAAGGAAGAATTTCTTCATGCGAATGTAGCTCCTCTGCTCCGGTCCCTTCCTGATGCCGCTGGCGCAACCTCCCGCCACATCCGGCACTGTACTCAACCCAGAGACGCTATATCGTCGCCATGGCCTACGCCAGCCACAAGCTTGACACCGGTTAAATCTCCGTTTAATCAGCGCGCTAACACCGGGCCGCAATGCCCGGTGGTTTTCTTTATGTGCGCAAGATGCGTGGAAATCCAATTCTACTATCTTGTTTGAACTGACGTGTCCCGTGGGTTTTCCGCCGCGTTGCGTGGGAAAACCCTGTCAGGTCTCGAAAACGGAGGCCAGAGGAGGGCGCGTTTCCTTCACCCGGACCATGAGGTTCCGGGTGTGTTGTTTTGAAAAGGGAATGCGATGAGCAAGCGCGAATCCGCGAAGTACAAGATCGACCGCCGTCTCGGCGAAAACATCTGGGGCCGCCCGAAGTCCCCGGTCAACAAGCGTGAATACGGCCCCGGCCAGCATGGCCAGCGCCGCAAGGGCAAGCTTTCCGATTTCGGCCTGCAGCTGCGCGCCAAGCAGAAGCTGAAGGGGCACTATGGCGACGTTTCGGAAAAGCAGTTCCGCAAGGTTTATGAAGAGGCTGACCGCCGCAAGGGCGACACCTCGGAGAACCTGATCGGCCTGCTCGAGTCGCGTCTCGACGCGGTCGTCTACCGCGCCAAGTTCGTGCCGACCATTTTCGCCGCCCGTCAGTTCGTCAACCACGGTCACGTCAACGTCAACGGCAAGCGCGTCAACATCGGCTCGTACCGCTGCAAGCCGGGCGATGTCGTCGAAATCCGCGAAAAGTCCAAGCAGCTGGTCATCGTTCTGGAAGCGGTCGGTCTCGCCGAGCGCGACGTGCCGGACTACATCGAAGCCGATCACAACAAGATGGTCGCGACCTTCTCGCGCATCCCCGGCCTGGCGGACGTTCCGTTCGCCGTGCAGATGGAACCGAACCTGGTCGTCGAATTCTATTCGCGCTAAACGAGCGCGTTCTGCGACATCCTGCGAAGGCCGCCCGTCGAGGCGGCCTTTTCTTTGTCGGTCATGTCCGCTAATCCGGCGCTCTGGGCCATTGAAAGCGACATGCCATGAACATGCTTCCAGACATTGAAACGCTCGAACCGGTCGCCGACAGCGAAGGCGGTTTCCATCCGCTGGTCGCCGACAGCGAAGGCGGTTTCCATCCGCTGTTCGCCGACGTGCCGTCCTCGGTCGAGTTCAACAAACTGCGCAAGCGGCTGCTGCGGCTGACCCGGCAGGCGATCGAGGATTTCTCGATGGTCAAGCCCGGCCAGCGCTGGCTCGTAGCGCTGTCGGGCGGCAAGGATTCCTACGGCCTGCTCGCGGTGCTGCTCGACCTCAAATGGCGCGGGCTCTTGCCGGTCGATCTTCTGGCCTGCAATCTCGACCAGGGCCAACCGAATTTCCCCAAACATATCCTGCCGGACTATCTCGACAGCCACGGCATTGCGCACCGGATCGAATATCAGGACACCTATTCCGTCGTCACCGACAAGCTGCCGGCGGGCAGCACCTATTGCTCGCTCTGCTCGCGTCTCAGGCGCGGCCATCTCTACCGCATTGCACGCGAGGAGGGGTGCTCGGCGCTGGTGCTCGGCCATCATCGCGAGGACATTCTCGAGACCTTCTTCATGAACCTCTTCCATGGCGGGCGTCTCGCCGCCATGCCGCCAAAACTGCTCAATGACGAAGGCGACGTCATGGTGCTGCGGCCCTTGAGCTATTGCGCCGAGGTCGATCTGGAAAAATTCGCTGCCGCCATGCGATTCCCGATCATTCCCTGCGATCTCTGCGGCAGCCAGGAAGGTCTTCAGCGCAATGCCATGAAGGCGATGCTCGAGGACCTGGAAAAGCGCATGCCGGGCCGCAAGGATACGATGCTGCGCGCGCTGTCGAACAGCAGGCCATCGCATCTGCTCGACAGAAAGCTGTTCGATTTCGCTGCCCTCAAGACCCTCACCACAAGGCAAGCCGATGACATTTGACGACACCGCGATCGACTGGCTGGCCGGCATTCTGGCCGAGGCGGCACTGGCCGAGATCATGCCGCGCTTTCGCCGGTTGGGCGATGGCGATGTCAGGCAGAAGACGTCGGCCGCCGACCTGGTGACCGAAGCCGACGTCAATGCCGAGCGGCTGATCACCGCGCGGCTGCGCGAGCGGTATCCCTCAGCGATGGTCGTCGGCGAGGAGGCCTGTTCCGACAATCCAGCGCTTTTAAACGGGTTGGGCGATGCCGATCTGGCCTTCGTCATCGACCCGGTCGACGGTACTTTCAATTTCGCCTCCGGCGTGCCGCTGTTCGGCGTCATGCTGGCGGTCGTGGTCAAGGGCGAGACCGTCGCCGGCATCATCCACGATCCCGTCGGCAAGGACTGGCTGATTGGCGCCAGGGGTGCCGGCAGCCATATCCGGCATGCGCACGGCAGCATCGAGAAGGTGCATGTAGCGGTACCCGCGCCGATCTCGGAGATGACCGGCTCTGTCTCCTGGCAATATATGGCCGAGCCGGAACGGACACGGCTGGCGCGCAACCAGACCAAGATCCTGTCGCAGTTCGCCTATCGCTGCGCCGCGCACGAATACCGCCTGCTGGCGAGCGGCCATGCCCACTTCGTCGTCTACAACAAGCTGATGCCGTGGGACCACCTGGCCGGCGTGCTGATCCATGCCGAGGCCGGCGGCCATGCGGCGCGCTTCGACGGCAGCGCCTATCTGCCCTCGCATCTCGGCGGCGGCCTGCTTGTCGCGCCAGACAAGGAAAGCTGGCACGAATTGCGCCGCGAGCTCTGGGCGCAGTAGGATCGATTGCTGCGTTAGCCGAAAGCAGTACAATCTCGCGCAAATCCGGAGGCTCTCGAATGAAACCTCGGTTTGCATTTGTCGCGGCGGCTCTTGCCGCCGGTCTGTTCGCCAGTTCCCTGGAAGCAAGGTCGCAAGAGCGCAGCTGTCGCAGTACCGATCCCGTCGACACGATAAAGGAGATGTCGGACGCGATCTATGCCTGCTGGAAGCCGCCACCCGGAACCGCGGGCATGTCCCTCACGCTGCGGTTCTCGCTTCGCCGCAACGGCACGCTGATCGGCAAACCTCGCGCCACATATTCCGATCTGGGAACCGATGCCCAGCGCAGCCGGGCCTTCGTGGCATCCATCCTCAGGGCACTCGATGACGCTCTGCCATTGCACTTTTCGGACAGCATGGGCGAAGCAATTGCGGGGCGCATGCTTGCCCCTCGGTTCACGGCAGCCCTTGAAGGTGCGTCCTAATGCAAGTCGGTGATGTGCCCTGAAACGGGCGGGTTCTGTGGCTGGAACATCTTGCCGCGCTCGGCGATGAAGATCATCAGCAGCGCGGCGACCGAGACGCTGCAGAAGCCGGCGGCCAGCGGCGTCACCGTGCCGTTGAAGGCCTGGCCGATCAGCGTACCGAGAATGCCGCCGAGAAACGTCTGCATGAAACCGAGGATCGACGAAGCCGTGCCGGCCAGTTGGCCGAGCGGCTCCATGGCCAGCGCGTTGAAGTTCGCGCCGAGCGCACCGAATGGAAGCATGGCGCAGGCAAAGAAGGTGATGAACAGCCAGAGCGGCATCTTCATCTCCAGCGAAATCACCAGCCAGGCAAGGCTGATGACCAGGAACAGCAGCAACGCACTCTGCGACAGGCGGCGCATGCCGATGCGACCGACAAGGCGCGAGTTCAGAAAGTTGGAGAAGGCGAGCACGCCCGCAACCCCGGCAAAGATGACCGGGAACATCTCGCCGACTTTGAAAATGTCGACATAGATCTGCTGCGCCGAAGCGATGAAGCCAAACATGGCGCCGAAAATGAAGGTGCTGGCGAAGGCATAGCAGATCGCAATGCGGTTGGTGAGAACGATACGAAACCCGCCGACAATGGAGTTGAGCGTCAGCGGCCGGCGATGTTCGGGATGCAGCGTTTCAGGAAGGCGCAGCAGCGACCAGGCCGAGACGAGCAGCGCACCGACGGCCATGGTGACGAAGATCCAATGCCAGGTCGCAAACAGCATGATAAATTGGCCGATGCCGGGAGCAATGACCGGTATCGCCATGAACACCATGAAGATCAGCGACATCACCTCGGCCATGCGCCGGCCGTCGAACGTATCGCGCACGATCGAGACCGCGATGACACGAGTGGCGGCTGCACCGATGCCTTGCACGGCCCGGCACAGCAGAAGTGTTTCAAAGCTTGGTGCAACGGCGGCGGCCGCAGCCGCGGCGACATAAATCACCAGCCCGGCGACCAGTGGTGCGCGACGTCCGAAGCGATCCGAGATCGGCCCGAAGAACAGCTGCCCGCCACCGAAGCCCAGAATGTAGGCCGTTATGACGTACTGCCGGTGGTTTTCATTTTCGACGCCGAGCGAGGCGCCGATCTGCTGCAGAGCCGGCAGCATGATATCGATGGCCAGCGAGTTCAGCGCCATCAGTGCCGCGCACAGAGCGATGAACTCCCAGCGCGGAATGGGCAGTTTGCTTGCCGATTGCGGCGCTGGTTTTGGCTGGTCCACGGCAAGTCCGATCTTTCAAACGAAAATGCGCCGGCGGGCCGGCGCATTGGCTCGTCCTGGTCCTGGGGTCAGGACATGAAAATTGCCGAGGTGAGGTTGCCCCGGTGCCTGGTGCTCGATGCCCGAAAATCAACGTCGATTTCGGGCATGCACAAAACAGAAATCAGGCGGCGCCTTTGACGCTGACGCCCTTCTCGACGAGGAACGTCTGCAGCTCGCCCGCCTGGAACATCTCGCGCACGATGTCGCAACCGCCGACGAATTCTCCCTTGACGTAGAGCTGAGGGATCGTCGGCCAGTTGGAGTATTCCTTGATGCCCTGGCGCAGTTCAGCCGAGTCCAGGACGTTCACGCCTTTGTAGTCGGCGCCGATATAGTCGAGGATCTGGACGACCTGGCCGGAAAATCCGCATTGCGGGAAACCAGGTGTGCCCTTCATGAAAAGGACGACGTCGTTGCCCTTCACTTCATTGTCAATGTAGTCGTTGATGCTGCTCATGGAATATCCTTTCCCGCCTGTGGGAGTCAGGCTCGAAACATACCCTTCAAATAAACCCAACGATTGCTCGAAACAAGACGTTAGCCGCGCCGTGGCTGAAATGGCGCAAAGGATGAGCCGTGTTGGGCCAAGCGCTAAGGGTCAGTCGGGAACGCTGGTCTGCAGCGCCAATGCGTGCAACACGCCGCCCATATTGCCCTTCAGCGCGTCATAGACCATCTGGTGCTGCTGGACGCGGCTCTTGCCGCGAAAGCTCTCGGCCACCACCTCGGCCGCATAGTGGTCGCCGTCGCCGGCGAGATCGCGAATCGTCACCTTGGCGTCCGGAATGCCGTCCTTGATCAGTTTTTCGATGTCGTGGGCATCCATTGCCATGGCAAAATCCTGTTTCGAGCGGCCGGTAGCCGGCCATAAGATGAGAGTCGGGTGAGCCTAAAGCCTTTCCGGTCCGGATTGAAGCCGTTCTGTCCCGCCAACGGCCACACGGCTTCAGAGAAAGACTAGGCCGGTGGGCTTGCTTCATCCTCGGCAACGTCCTCGCGTGTCGAGAAAGCGCGGCCAAGGCTGAAGGCAAGCACATAGAGCGGCGCGTTGAGCAGCAGGCTGACAATGGGGAGATAGCTCGTCATTTGCCAAGCCGGCGAGAAGAACCCTTGGCCATGGCCGTCGCAGATGAGCGACGAGCCGTACTCCCACAA
The DNA here is from genome assembly GCF_003997175.1 of Mesorhizobium sp. Primo-A. Taxonomy (NCBI): domain Bacteria; kingdom Pseudomonadati; phylum Pseudomonadota; class Alphaproteobacteria; order Hyphomicrobiales; family Phyllobacteriaceae; genus Mesorhizobium; species Mesorhizobium sp. Primo-A. Next base: position 504,895 of record NZ_RZTG01000001.1, on the reverse strand, counting down.
CGCGCCCACGACCACCGTGCCGGCGAAAAGCTTGACGCAGGTGACGATGTGCCTTGCCCGTGCCGGATCCGGGAAAAGGCGGCCCCAGAGCACCAGGCAGATGATCGGGACCGCGTAGAGGAGGTTCTGCAGCGCCAGCATCGGGACGGCGCCGTTCGCCGCGGCAAGGAACTCCGCACGTGTTTCCAGCCGCATACAAACCTCGCTCGAGGTTGTCGACAGCAGGAAAAAGACGAACGGTCCCAGGAACCAGAAGAAGAACAGCGACGGCCAGAAAACGACTGCAAGCAGCGCCCGGGCAGCCAGTGTGGTCAACTAGCCTGATCCATGAAGCGCGGGAACCAGCCTTCGTGAGCCGAGGAGAGTTCGCTGACCGGGATTGCCCTGGCGTCGCCAAGCTTCAGCGCGCTGCCGCCTGTGGAGCCGATCCACGGCGCGAAGATGCCAAGCTCGCCCTGCTGCTTGCGAATGGCGTCCCATTCGTCACCATGCGGGTCGATCGACAGCGTCAGCAGATAACGGCCCTGATCCTCGCCGAACCAGACCGGGATCGGGTCGGTGCCGACAAGGCCGGGAACGGTGGCGCCGATGCCGGACGCCATCACCATTTCGGCTAAAGCCACCGCGATACCGCCATCGGAAACGTCATGCGCCGCCGTGACGATGCCGGAGGCGATGAGCGCGCGCACATGGTCGCCGACGCGCTTTTCATGCTCGAGGTCGACCGGCGGCGGCGGTCCATCCGTGCGGCCGTGTATGTCCCTGAAATAGACCGATTGCCCGAGATGCGTTCCCCAGGACGCCGGCGCGCCGACCAGCAGGATCATTTGGCCCTCGGCCGCAAAGCCGGCCCGCACCATCTTCGACCAATCGGCGATCAGGCCGACGCCGCCGATGGTCGGGGTGGGCAGGATGCCCTGGCCGTTGGTCTCGTTGTAGAGCGAGACATTGCCGGAGACGATCGGGAATTCGAGCGCACGACAGGCGTCGCCGATGCCCTTCACGGCACCGACCAGCTGGCCCATGATCTCGGGCCGTTCCGGGTTGCCGAAATTGAGGTTGTCGGTTGCGGCCAGCGGCAGAGCGCCGGTGGCGGTCAAGTTGCGCCAGCATTCGGCCACCGCCTGCTTGCCGCCCTCGTAAGGGTCGGCCTCGCAATAGCGCGGCGTCACGTCGGACGAGAAGGCGAGCGCCTTGGTCGCATGGCCTTCGACCCGCACCACGCCGGCATCGCCGCCTGGAAGCTGCAGCGAATTGCCCTGGATCAGCGTGTCATACTGCTCCCACACCCAGCGGCGCGAAGACAGGTCGGGACCGCCGAGCAGCTTCAGGAGCGCGTCTGCAACATCGGCTTGCGGAACATCATTGGCGGCCAGCGGCGCCGGCTTCTTCGGTTCGATCCACGGCCGGTCATATTCCGGAGCCTTGTCGCCAAGATCCTTGATCGGCAGGTTGGCAACCTCGTCGCCCTGGTGCAGCACGCGGAAGCGCAGATCGTCGGTGGTCTTGCCGACGATGGCGAAGTCGAGCCCCCATTTGTGGAAGATCGCCTCGGCTTCCTTTTCCTTTTCCGGACGCAGCACCATCAGCATGCGCTCCTGGCTTTCCGAAAGCATCATTTCGTAGGCGCTCATGCGCTCTTCGCGCACCGGCACCTTGTCGAGATCGAGCTCGATGCCGAGGTCGCCCTTGGCGCCCATTTCGACCGCCGAGCAGGTGAGGCCGGCCGCACCCATGTCCTGGATGGCGATGACGGCGCCCGAGGCCATCAGTTCGAGGCTGGCTTCCAGCAGGCACTTTTCGGTGAAGGGATCGCCGACCTGCACTGTCGGACGCTTCTCATCGATCTTGTCGTCGAATTCGGCCGAAGCCATGGTGGCGCCGCCGACGCCGTCGCGGCCGGTCTTGGCGCCGAGATAGACGACCGGCAGGCCGACTCCCTTGGCTTCGGACAGGAAGATCGCATCGGTCTTGGCAAGGCCCGCTGCAAAGGCGTTGACCAGGATGTTGCCATTGTAGCGGGCATCGAAATTGACCTCGCCGCCGACCGTCGGCACGCCGAACGCGTTGCCATAGCCGCCGACGCCGGAAACCACGCCTGAAACGAGGTGCCTGGTCTTGGGATGGTCGGGCGCACCAAAACGCAGCGCATTCATCGCCGCGATCGGCCGCGCGCCCATGGTGAAGACGTCGCGCAATATGCCGCCGACGCCGGTCGCCGCACCCTGGTAGGGCTCGATGTAGGATGGGTGGTTGTGACTCTCCATCTTGAAGACGACGCAGTCGCCATCGCCGATGTCGACCACGCCAGCATTCTCGCCCGGCCCCTGGATGACCTGAGGTCCGGTGGTCGGCAGCGTGCGCAGCCATTTCTTCGAGGATTTGTAGGAGCAGTGCTCATTCCACATCGCCGAGAAGATGCCGAGTTCGGTGAAGCTCGGCTCGCGCCCGACGAGGTCGAGAATGCGCTGGTACTCGTCGGGCTTGAGCCCGTGTGAGGCAATGAGCTCGGGGGTGATCGGCACGGAATTGGAAATGGTCATGGGCGGCGATTTTTATCCGGGACGTTGGGATTTTGAGTCCCGTCTTATCGCAAGCCTTGCGGCCGATACACCCATGGATTGACGAAAAACGACGGAAAACCGGACAAAGCCACGCAGTGTCAGGAGAAGCTGTCGTAGCCGGCGCGGCCTTCATCGAGAAGTCGCCGGATCACCGCAACGCCTTCAGCGATATCCCCGCGCTGTCTCGGCTGCGAAACGCCGAAGCGGACGCCATGGAAAACCTGCTCGGAACGGCCGGCCTTGAATTCGTCCTCGTCGTCGATCAGCACGCCGTGCTCCAGGCAAGCGTTCTTGAAGGTGCCGGAAAGCCAGGGGTCGGGCAGGGTCAGCCAGACAAAGGGCACCCTGTCATGCGACTTGAAGGCGAAGCCGGCCAAAGTCTCGCGTACGATGGCGATGCGGGCGCTGATTTCGGCGATGCTGCGCTTTCGTATCTCATCCGCCTGACCGGACAGCACCAGCCTTGTATTCACCTCCGCCAGCAGGAAGGGCATGCCGCCGGTCATCATCTTGTGGGCGACGCGGATGCGGTGGCGGTAGGCGGGCGGGCAGGAAAGCCAGCCGCCGCGCACACCGGCTGCGACCGACTTCGACAGGCCGCCCGCGACAATGGTCCTCTCAGGAGCATATTCGGCCAGCAACGGCGTCGGATCATCGGTCAGATTGCCATAGAGGTCGTCCTCGATGAGGACGACATTGTATTCGCGTGCGACATGGGCGATCGCTTCGCGGCGCGCCGCCGACAAGGTGGCCAGCGTCGGATTCTGCGCCGTCGGCATCAGGAAGATCATCTTGGGATGCTTTTGCGCGCAGACGCGCTCGAAATCCTGCGGATCGATGCCTTCATCGTCCGATGCCACCAACGCGGTGCGCCTGCCGATCAAGCCGGCACTGCGGGAAACCTGCGAGTAGGTGAGGTGCTCGAAGGCAACATAGTCGCCAGGCATGGTGAGCGCCGCGATCGCCGCCATCACCGCCGCATGGGTGCCGAGCGTGGGAACGATGGTGTCGGCATCCGGGCGAAAGGAATTGCGCGCCAACCAGCGGGCGCCGGCTTCGTACCATCGTTCGGGGAAATCCCTGGTGTAGCTCGAAATCTCATGCGGATGGTCTTGCGCCGTGCGCGACAGGACACCGGCGACAATGTCGCCCTGGCCGATATCAGGTGCTGCGGTGCTGTCGAAACGCAGCTTGCCTTTAGGCGCATCGATATAGCGCGTGCCTTCGCCGCCGACGTCCGGAGCCGGAAAATCCGGCTTCGCGCGCTGGCCGAGCACATAGGTTCCACGCCCGACCTCGCCGCTCACCAGCCCACGCTCGCGCAGCAATTGATAGGCCCGGCCGACCGTGCCGACGGTGGTGCCGATGTCGTAGGCGAGGTCGCGCTGCGGCGGCAACTTTGCGCCGGCATCGATCACGCCCCGATCGATGTCCGTCTCGATGGAATCCGCCAGCCGCTGATACAGCGGGCCGGAGCCGGCAGTGAGATCTGGAAGCCAATTTGTCATGGTGACAATTTTCTATATTGCACCGATAGATGAGTCAATACATATCAATCGCGTGCCAAAAGGGTACAATTTAGGACTTTGGCAGAAAGAAAATGAATACAATCGTGACAATACGTCATTCGAGCGCTGCATTATCGGCCCAATCGACACGCCCGTCGGCTCAGCGCGGCTTTGTCAGCCGCCTTGTGCGCGTGCTGAGGTCGCTGGCAAGATGGATCGACAACCTGCTGGATCGCCGCCGCAGCCGGTTGGCTCTGCTGGAGATGACCGACGACCAGCTCAAGGATATCGGCGTCACGCGCTGCGACGCCCACCGCGAGGGCATCAGGCCGTTCTGGGACTGACCGTGATCCCAAAAGTGGGAACCGGTTTGGGAAAGATGATGGTCCCGGGAAATCCGGACAGAAGGTCCGCACAGTTCTAACGGACCCTCGACGCCCTGGTGCGTGCAACGGCATGGTCCGCAAGGACGGCGACCACGCACAGCACGAGGAAAAGTCCGGTGATGGCTGCAGCTGAGATGACGACGCTGGTCGCGCCGTTCTTGGCGATGTTCAGGAAAGGGTAGGGCACCTCGCCGGCAAGCGGCGCCCGCACCAGCGCATAGACCAGATAAGCGATGGGATAGATCACCCACCACGAAATGTCGCTCCAGCGTGTCCGGCCGTCGGCGCCCGATATCAGCCACCACAGCACGAACAGCACCGGCGTGACGTAGTGCAGGAGAACATCGCAGAGCAGGAACAGTCCCTGCGGCTGCCAGAGTCGTGCCAGAACCGTTGCGTAGATGATGAAGACCAGTGCGATCGAAACCGCAACGCCGGTGCGCATCCGCGCCCCTGCAAAGGCCGGCAGCCAGGCATAGAAGGTGGGTGACAGCAGCGACGTGTACACCAGCACCGCGCCGATGTTGGTCAGGATGGTGAAGAAGCTGAAGACGAAAATGACGGAGCCAAGCAGGCTGCGGCCTGCTTCCATCGATGCAGGAATGCTGATGCAGAACTGCAGGATGAGCCCGGCCAGACCGATGACCAGCCCCACAATCTGCAGGAACCGGCCCATGGGCTAGGCCGTCGCGGCGCAGGCCGGATTGCCGGCCTGCCAGCGGGAAATGTCGGAGCCGATGCGGGCGCCGAGCGGATCGTTCATCAGCGGTCCGAAGACGTCGACACGGCTAGAATTGCCTTGCGCCTGCACGACCAGCAAAGGTTTGCCGCCATAGTGCTTGGCCGGAACCAGCAGGAAACGCGGCGTGCCGCTGAACGAATTCAGCTCATTGGCCATCTGATACGGTTTGAAGGCCGGGTCCTTGCTGGCGATCCAGCATTTGTGGGCGGCGATCGCCACTTGTTCCATGGCCAGCAGCGCTGCACTTTTGCCCGAGGGAACAGGCGTGCTCTTTGGCGTCGACTGGCAGGATGCCAGCACAAAGCCCGTCGCGGCGACCAGCGCGATCGTCCTCGACTTGATCAAGCGGCACCCATCTCAAGCTCGGACAGGAAGATTTTCAAGCCGTCGGTCATCTCGCCCCACACACGCGACAATGCCGGGTGTTGCGAGGCGATCTGCTGGTAGGCGTCGAATTTGGGATAGGCGTCGAGCAGGTCGTGGCGTCCTGTCATGGCGCGGAAATTGTTGAAGATGAACCGCGTCGGCGTCAGCCAGGCATCGGCGAAGCTGATGTCGTCGCCGAGTGCGAAGGGCCCTTGCGCCATACGGGCCTCGATTGCCGCCAGTCCATGATGCAGGCGGGCGAACTGAGCGTCGATCTCGGCATTGTTGCGCTTCGGCACGGAATGAAGCTCGAAAAGCTTCATCAACGGGGTCAGCACATCGAGATCGGTGATGCGGGCGAACATGCGCACCAGCGCACGGTCCTTGGAATCGGGGGGCAGCAGCGCCGGTTCTGGAAACCGTTCCTCGAGATATTCGGCGATGACCACCGATTCGACGATCGTCTCGCCCGAGCCGGTGATCAGCACCGGAATCCGGTTCATCGGCGAGATGGCGCGAAACTCTTCCGGGATGGGAAAACCGGGCGGCGGCGCGATGATCTTGAGTGGCACGTCCTTGATGTAGGCCAATGCCCGCACGATCGACGAGTAGGGCGACAACGGCCGCGAATAGAGTTTCATGACCGTCTCTCTCCCCAATGAACCAGACTTGCTCCAAAGAGACAGGAATGTCCGGCTGTTTTCAAGCTGTTCGCTTCGATATCGTCAGGCAGCGATGCCGAGGGCGCTCTCGAACAGTCCGCGGCCGTCGGTACCGCCATGAGCTGCTTCGATCAGGTTTTCCGGATGCGGCATCAGCCCGAGCACATTGCCTTGGCTGTTGACGATGCCGGCAATGTCGTTGATCGAGCCGTTGGGGTTGGTGCCCTCGGCATAGCGGAACACCACCTGGCCTTCGCCTTCGAGACGGGCAAGCGTGTCGGCGTCGGCGAAATAATTGCCGTCATGATGCGCGACCGGCGAGCGGATGATCTGGCCCGGCTGATAGCGGCGGGTGAACATGGTGTTGGCATTGGTGATCTCGAGCTTCACCTGCCGGCAGACGAATTTCAGCGAGGTGTTGCGCATCAAGGCGCCCGGCAACAAGCCGGCCTCGACCAGGATCTGGAAACCGTTGCAGACGCCGATGACCGTCACGCCCGCGGCCGCTTTTTCGGCCACTGCCCGCATGACCGGCATGCGCGCGGCGATCGCGCCACAGCGCAGATAGTCGCCGAAGGAAAAACCGCCCGGAATGGCGATCAGATCGACATCGGGGATTTCGGTGTCGGTTTGCCAGACGGTGACCGGCGGTGTTCCCGAAATCTTGGTCAGCGCCGCGATCATGTCGCGGTCGCGATTGAGGCCAGGCAGGAGGACGACGGCGGATTTCATTTTCTTAGTGATTCCCAAACTCGTCTAGGGCGAACCCATATTCGATTGCTGAGTAAATTTCGAGCAGGTACTGCTCTGCAATGTCTTCAACAACCACATATTTCACGCTGAGTGTCTTCAATCGCTCGATCTCTGCCCGAAAAACTTCAACGAAAGCCGGGTCTTTTTGAAGGTCTTTCCTGCCGGAACCTTTGCGATATGTGGGCTTTAGCCCTAGCTTTTGACGAGCGCGTTTGAAGGCATACGCAGCAGAACCATGATCTTGCCGGAGATGGTTCTTTAATCGCTGTGAGAGATTGTTCGTACGCCCGATTCTTTCGGGAGTGCCATCCTCCAAGAATAAATACACACCCGGCTCTGGTGGAAATTTATCCAGAAAGCCACGGGCTATTGCATCGTCGAGTCGGTGGAATAGCTCCACAACGTTGCTTGCATGTTTTGCAAAGACTGAGTTCAATCAGCCTATCTCCACCGCGTAATTCTCAATCACCGTATTCGCCAGCAGCTTGTCGCACATGGCCTTGAGGTCGGCTTCGGCCTTGGCCTTGTCGCTTTCCGCCAGCTCGACGTCGAACACCTTGCCCTGCCGCACCGTGCCGACGCCGCCGAAGCCCAGGCCGGACAATGCGTGTTCGATCGCCTTGCCCTGCGGGTCGAGCACGCCGTTCTTGAGGGTGACGGTAATGCGGGCCTTGATCACGCTGGACATGCTCCTGTTCTGATTATCGGGTCGCAAACCGCGATCAGTGCGGCTTGCCTTTGAGGCCGTCGGTCGAGGCGACGAGCACCGGGCCGGTCGGGCGCGGCGGCTCGTTCTCGTTCATGATGCCGAGGCGGCGGGCAACTTCCTGGTAGGCCTCGACGAGGCCGCCCATGTCGCGGCGGAAACGGTCCTTGTCGAGCTTGTCCTGCGTCGCCACGTCCCACAGGCGGCAGGAGTCCGGCGAGATCTCGTCGGCGACGACGATGCGCATCATGTCGCCTTCGAACAGGCGGCCGCATTCGATCTTGAAGTCGACGAGCTGGATGCCGACGCCCATGAACAGGCCGGAGAGGAAGTCGTTGACGCGGATCGCCAGCGCCATGACGTCGTCGATCTCCTGCGGGCTCGCCCAGCCGAACGCGGTGATGTGCTCTTCCGACACCATCGGGTCGTCGAGCGCGTCGGCCTTGTAATAGAATTCGATGATCGAGCGCGGCAGAACGGTGCCTTCCTCGATGCCGAGCCGCTTGGACAGCGAACCGGCGGCGACATTGCGCACCACCACTTCGAGCGGAATGATCTCGACTTCCTTGATCAGCTGCTCGCGCATGTTCAGACGGCGGATGAAATGGGTCGGAATGCCCATGCGGTTCAAATGGTTGAAAATATACTCGGAAATGCGGTTGTTGAGGACGCCCTTGCCGTCGATGACCTCGTGCTTCTTCTTGTTGAACGCGGTTGCATCATCCTTGAAGAACTGGATAAGCGTGCCCGGTTCGGGTCCCTCATAGAGTATCTTGGCCTTGCCTTCATAAATGCGGCGGCGATTTTTCATCTGATTTTTCTCTGGGGTTCCGGACAGGCGGTATCAGACCATTTCCTGTCCGTCTGCCTGAAATAGTGCGGCTACGGTAGGGTTCAATGCCGGGTCTATCCCAATCACATCGTTTGCTCAATCGGCAAATCCTTCCAATCAACCGCTTTCGGGACTGAAATGCCGCAGCGCAGCATGCGATGAAGCATATTGACCGGCCCGCGACCTTTTGGTTTGTGCTTTGACAACGCACATATTCACCGCCAACGAATCGAATTTGACCCGGAGGGACGCCATGAGCAGCATGAAAGACCGTGAAGAGGGCTTTGAGCGTAAATTCGCATTCGACGAGGAGCTTCGGTTCAAGGCCTCGGCGCGCCGCAACAAGGCGCTCGGCCTGTGGGCCGCCGAAAAGCTCGGAAAGTCCGGCGCCGATGCCGACGCCTATGCCAAGGAAGTGGTTATCTCCGACATCGAGGAGGCCGGCGACCACGACGTGTTCCGCAAGATCCGCGGGGATTTCGACGCGGCCGGCGTCGAGCAGTCGGACCACCAGATCCGCCGCACCATGGACGAACTGATGGCGCAGGCGATCGAGCAGATCAAGAACACCTGATCCGGGCCATGCGCTGATCCCGCGGCCATACGCTGGACCAATCGACCGCCCGGCCTATCCGGGCGGTTTTTCTTTGCCTTTGCCGCCGTTTCCGGCTGAAACTGCGGTCGCTAACAAGGAAAGAGTTCATGTCCCTGAAGTCCCGCCTCGCGGCCGATGAAACGTTGTTCACCGCATGGTCCGGTGTGCCGGATGCCTTGACGGTCGAGATCGTCGCCAAGCAGGGTTTCGATGCCGTCACGCTCGACATGCAGCATGGCGGCCATCACGAAGACAGCGTGCTGCGTGGCCTGGTGCCGGTGCTCGCTACCGGCAAGCCGGCGCTGGTGCGAATTCCCGTTGGCCGTTTCGACATGGCAAGCCGCGCGCTCGATTTCGGCGCCGAGGCGGTCATCGCGCCGATGGTGAACTCGGTTGCCGACGCAAAACTGTTCGCCGCCGCCATGAAATACCCGCCGGTCGGCGAGCGCTCCTGGGGCCCGACCTACGCTTTTCCCCGCCACGGCCAAGGCGACCAGGCCGACTGGCTGCGCGACACCAACCAGCGCACCATGGCCTTCGCCATGGTCGAGACGCGTGCAGCCCTCGATGCGCTCGATGGCATCCTCGACACGCCCGGCATCGACGGCATCTTCCTGGGCCCGTCGGATTTCTCGATCGCCTGGAGCAATGGCGCCACGGTCAATTCGACGCTGGAAAGCATGATGGAGACGGTGGCGTCGGTGGCCGAGCGCACCCGCAAGGCCGGCAAACATGCGGCGATCTACGTTGTCGAGCCGGCAATTGCCGGCCGGGTCGTGTCGATGGGCTATCGCCTGCTGGCCATGGGCTCGGAGCATGCGCTGATTTCACTGGGCGCAAAGACCCTGCTCAAGGGCATCAAGGATTCGATCGGATCCTGAACCCGAACCGGACGCACTGCCGTCACAGCGCCGGGCGGTTAGGCGCTCGACGCCGCAGGCGCCGCGGCGATAGGTCCGCCGCGCCTGAACCTGTTGAACAGGGCGCCGACCATCTGGACCCACCAGTTGTTGAAGGTCATGAGCGGCAACGCCGCGAGGATCGAACCCAGTATGGCGGCGGCGGCGCCGAGTGCGGTGGAACCGCTTGTCAACAAAACCCATGACCCCAATGAGCAGATAACGGGTACATGCACGAGGTAGAGTGGGAAGGACAGCTCGCCCAGAAAACGTGCCACCTTACCCGAGAACCATGATAAAGGCTCATCCACACTCAGCACCGCGTAGACCAACATGACGCTTGCCGGGATGGCCACGCAGGCTTGCCGCAGGCCCACATCGGAAGCCACGTCAAGCACGGCGAACGGGCGATATATGCCCACGGCACTCCCCGCATAACCCAGCAGCGCCAGGGAAACCATCACCATGGCGCCTCTCACCCACCGATTCGGGCGAAAATCCATGGCGAGAAGCGGATAGAGCAAGAGGCTGGCCGGAAAGGCACAAAGAAAGTAACTGACTTGCAGCGCCAGGAACACGACTGCTGCTATGCAGACCCAGAACGATAACGTCCAGCGGCCTTGAAGGAAAAAGACGATCGGGGCGAGGGCGAAGGTCAGCATGCTCCCCCAGAACTCGACCGTCATGGTCCACAGACTGCTGTCATAATAGTTGTCGCCGTAGATGAACGTCCGCCACGCCCCTTGCAGAAACGCGTCGGCGAAACTCGCAGTCTCCGGCGATAGCACCTTTGAAGCATTGCCGAAACTTCTCAGCCAGTCGGATTGGGTGACGGCGGCCGCATCCTTGATGAAATACAGGTCGAGCTTGAAGATGATGCAGGATGCCAGCGTCGTAACGAGTACCGGGCCGGCCAGGCGTGGCAGGCGCTTGATCGCACCCAACCGCAGATCTTGTGCCTTGCTGGTCTGAAAATAACGCTTCACGAGCACGTAGGAAGACAGGACGAAAAACAGGTAGACGGCGGAGCCGCCATTGAACGCGACGAAAGCCAGGCTTGTTTTGAGCGATTGCCCGGCCAAGTCTCCCTCGCCTTCCATCAATGGCGCAAAAGCACCCAAACAATGCCCATTCAGAACTACGAGCGCGGCGACACCTCTTAACAATTCGAGTGAAGCATCCTTGGCCAAGTATGGGCTTTCTTTGAATAATTGCTATTTAGTACGCGCGAATATAATCGTTCGGCGAACAGAGTTCGCCGTTGCTGGAGAGATTATCGCGATCTGCATTAAATTATTGTTCACGCAAGCCGGATGGCCTGCCGAGCAGCTTCGTGTTCAGGCTTTGACCGTATATATTACAGGTCCGTCAGGAACTTGGCGAAGGTCATGGAGCCTTCGGGCCAAGGGCCGAATCCTGAATCCTCGCTGAGATGCCCGGTCTCGCCGGCGTCGATGAACAGCGAGCCCCAGGCCCCGGCAATGTCCTCGGCGACATCGAAGGCGCAGAACGGGTCGTTGCGGCTGGCGATCACGATCGAAGGAAAAGGCAGCGGTTCGCGCGGGTAGGGGCCGAAGGTCATCAGGTGCCTTGGCTTGATCTTTGGATTGGCGACATCGGGCGGCGCCACGAAAAAGGCCCCGGCGACCGGCTTGCGGAATTGCGGAATGGCTTGCACTGCGGTGGCGACGCCAAGTGAGTGCGCGACCAGGACGACCGGCCGCTCGGCCTCGTTGACCGCCTTGGCGACGCTCGCCGTCCAGTCCTCGCGCACCGGCTTCGACCACTCCGCCTGTTCGACGCGGCGCGCCGTCGACAGCTTCGACTGCCAGCGGCTCTGCCAATGGTCGGGGCCGGAATTGGTGTAGCCCGGCACGATGAGAATATCTGCGTCTCTGACCTTCATGGCGCTGAGATAGCGAGCGGCATCGCTTCGTGCAACCGGCAGAAACGCCACGTTTGATCACAATAGTGAACACCATGTTCGCTTCTTCGCGTCTTGTGTGAACGATGCGGATGGACGATCTGTGGTCAGGAAAAGAAACAGCCGTGCGCGGGAACCCTGACTTTGGAACTGACACGACGTACAATGATCGGCGGAGTGGGGTTTCTCGCTTTGGGAGCTTCATCGCAGGCCGGTCGAACGGAGCATTTGATGAGCGAGTTGCCTTTTGCCGCCACCACCCCGGTCAGCGTTGCCCGCGTCGGGCTGAAGGCGCGCGACGCGGAAAGCCTTGCCGCATATTATCGCAGCATCGTCGGTCTGCAGGAACTGAGCCGCGCCGATGGGGCGATCACGCTGGGCGCCGCCAACCGTCCGTTGCTGGTCATCGAGGCCGATCCTTCGGCCAAGCCGGATGATCCTCGCAGCGCAGGCCTGTTCCATACGGCCTTCCTGCTGCCCAGCCGTGCCGATCTCGGCCGCTGGATCAACCACGCCATATCAAACAAGATCGCCATCGAGGGCGCTTCCGACCATCTGGTCAGCGAAGCACTGTACCTGACCGATCCCGAAGGCAATGGCATCGAGATCTATGCCGACCGCCGTCCGCAGGACTGGAAGTGGAATGGCGACAAGGTGGCGATGGCGACCGAGCGGATGAACATTCCGTCCGTCGTTGCCGAAGTGCCTGCGGGTGACGCCGGCTGGCAGGGCGCGCCGGAAAACAGCGTCGTCGGCCATGTCCACCTGCGCGTCGGCAGGCCGGAAGACGCCGAAGCCTGGTGGAACCAGGAATTCGGCTTCGACACGGTGGCCAAATATGGCGGCCAGGCGGTGTTCCTGTCGTCAGGCGGCTATCACCACCACATCGGCGCCAACGCCTGGCAGAGTTCGGGCGCCGGCCGCCGCGATCCCAGCCGGTCGGGTCTGGCCTGGGTGGAGATGCGTTCGGACAATGTGACCAGCCCGGTGACCCGCGAAGATCCATGGGGCACGGTGATCAGGACTGTTCCCGGCAAGGCTTGATTTGAGGGCTGCGCCAAGCTGGAGCACCCCTCAACCGTCGCGGCGTTGCGCGCCGATCCACCTTCTCCCACAGGGGAGAAGGTGAAGCCTGCCGCTCGCGGCCAGCGACGGTATAGCGCTTTGCCTCAGGCTTTGCCAAACACCCGCTTGAAGATCGTGTCGACGTGCTTGGTGTGATAGCCCAGGTCGAATTTCTCGCGGATTTCGGCCTCGGGCAGGGCAGCGGTCACTTCCTTGTCGGCCAGTAATTCTTCAAGAAAATCAGCGCCTTGCTCCCACACCCTCATGGCGTTGCGCTGGACCAGACGGTAGGAGTCTTCGCGAGACAACCCAGCCTGCGTCAGCGCCAGCATGACACGCTGCGAATGCACGAGGCCGCGGAACTTGTTCATGTTCTTCAGCATGTTGTCGGGATAGACGAGCAGCTTGTCGATGACGCCGGTCAGCCGCGACAGTGCGAAATCGAGCGTCACGGTGGCGTCAGGGCCGATCATGCGCTCGACCGAGGAGTGGGAAATGTCGCGCTCGTGCCAGAGCGCCACATTCTCCATCGCCGGCATCGCCATGGAGCGAACCATGCGGGCAAGGCCGGTGAGGTTTTCGGTCAGCACAGGGTTGCGCTTGTGCGGCATGGCCGACGAGCCCTTTTGGCCCGGCGAAAAATACTCTTCCGCTTCGAGCACTTCGGTGCGCTGCAAATGCCTTATCTCGATCGACAGCCGCTCGACCGACGAGGCGATGACGCCGAGCGTGGCGAAGAACATCGCGTGGCGATCACGCGGGATTACTTGTGTCGACACCGGCTCGGGCTTCAGGCCGAGCTTAGCCGCCACATGCTCCTCGACATAGGGGTCGATGTTGGCGAAGGTGCCGACCGCCCCGGAGATCGCACAGGTGGCGATATCCTCACGCGCGTACACCAACCGCTCGCGGCAGCGCGAGAACTCGGCATAGGCCTGCGCCAGCTTGACGCCGAAGGTCGTCGGCTCGGCATGGATGCCGTGGCTGCGGCCAATGGTGACGGTGTTCTTGTGCTCGAAGGCGCGGCGCTTGAGCGCTGCAAGCAGACCATCGATATCGGCGAGCAGGATGTCGCTGGCGCGGGTCAGCTGTACGGCGAAGCAGGTGTCGAGAACGTCGGACGAGGTCATGCCCTGGTGGATGAAGCGGGCGTCCGGCCCGACGAATTCGGCAAGATGGGTCAGGAAGGCGATGACGTCATGCTTGGTGACGCGTTCGATCTCGTCGATCGCCTCGACGTCGAATTTTGCGGCACTGCCCTTTTCCCAGATGGTTTTTGCCGCTTCCCTGGGGATGACGCCGAGTTCGGCCAGCGCATCGCAGGCATAGGCTTCGATCTCGAACCAGATGCGGAACCGGGTTTCTGGCGACCAGATGGCGACCATTTCCGGCCGGGAATAGCGAGGGATCATCGGTCAGTCCTGACATATCGAGAAGTTTGCCCGCGTCCTAACAGAGGCGAGCAAAATGCTCAACGCCGCTGGCGCGCAAACCAGACGCCCGCGGCAAACAGAGCGATGAAACCAACTGGAAAATAGAGCCGGATGCCCAGCACCACGAATTGATAGAGCGCAATCAACGTCGTGAAGACGAACTGGAGGACCCAGGTGCGGGTGAAAGCAGGCGCATGCCACTCGGCGTAGTAGGAGCGGTACTGCAGGGCAAACAGCCCGCCGGTCAGGCCGATCGTCGCCGCTGCTAGGCACACGAAGGCCGCGGCGAAAGCGACTTCCCAGCGTCTTCCCTGCGAGACCAGCCGCGCCGCGAACAGGCCGATCGGGAAGGCCAGCGCAGCTCCCGCCGCAAACAGCATGGTGACAATGCGGATTTTCGCCGGCGTCTCCCAGTCGCCCAAAAACAAGGTGAGGAGCGCGCTGGCGCCCATTGTCACAGCCCACAACAAGGCGCCGACAAGTGCTGTGCGCGGCGTCGGTATCGCGCGGCGAAGGCGGTTCAGCGCACGATCGCGCGCGGCGGGTTGAGCAGGGGGTGTCACAGGCGGCCGGTCACCGCGATCCAGCGAAAGTCCGGGCCTTCAAAGCCGTATTGGCGCACCGCGATCAGCACGGCATAGGCGCTGAGGCTGTCCATGGAAAAGGTCTGCACGGCGCCGATGCGATAGCCGTTCGGGCAACCCCGGCTTTTCGGTATCGCCTTGTCCTCGTGCAGCAGCTTGGTCGTGCCGCCATCCTGCGCCTCGATGCGCAGCAGCCGGAAGCCGTTGATTTCGCCCTGGCTCTCGCAGCCATCGGCGTTGTTCATGCCCAACTCGTCGAGCCGGAACTCGAGCGGTGGGTCGACCGGAGTGAAGATCGGGCGCGGATTGACCGCCATCCGGTGCGGATCCGCCGAAAGCTCGGTCACCGGGTTGAAACCCGCGGTGATGCCGCGGTTGGCGTCCAACTCGGCCTGGCTGACAATGGATTCGCCTTTTTGCCGGGCCTGAAGGCGCACCGCATCCAGTTTGGCATTCTCGTCCTCAAGCCGGACCCGGATCGGCGTGCCCTTCAGAAAGCTGTCGGTGCTGGTGTCGATGTAGTAGCGGTTGGCATAGGGAAAGCCCGATCCATCCTGCACGCCATATTCCTCGAAAGCGAAGACGCTGCCGTCCTTGGTGAAGCCGAGGATCTCAAGTTCAGCGACATCGCCGGCATGAGCCGCGATCGAGGTCGCAAGCTGTGCAAGCAGGCCAACGGCAAACAGAAAGAGCATTCGCATCGGTCTTCACCCCCGTGATCGTTTCAATCCCCTAGCACGACGGAATCAAAACGTCGTGCGGTGCGAAAGCCGATGCATCCAATCGGCCCGTCATTTGTTATTGTCGGCAGTCCCAATGGAGAACCACCATGACCGACACCAGCAAAATTCGTGAGCATATGGAAGTCGTCGGCGCCGATGGCGTGCATGTCGGCACTGTCGACAAGGTCGATGGCCAGCGCATCAAGCTAACCAAGGCCGATAGCGGCGAGGGCGCCCACAAGGGCCATCACCACTACATTCCCCTGAGCCTGATTGCCGAAGTCGACGGCAAGAAGGTCTGGCTGTCGGCGAATTCTGATGTCGCGGTGACGTTCGAGGAAGAAAAGTCCGATCCGGTCTGATTGATCGCTTCACTTCATGCGTGACGACCAGACCGGAAACAGATCGTTTTCGGCAGGTGTCGCGGCATAGACGCCTCGGCTGATGGCGCGCGCCATGGTGGCGCCGGCGGCGGCGTAGAGATCGATTGCTGCATCGGCGGAGAGTTCGATACCGCTCGTGCCGGTCGCCAGCGCGAACACAAGGTCGCCATCGGCCGGCGTGTGCGTCGGCCAGATGGCGCGCACGAATCCATCATGCGCCGACATCGCCAGGCGCTTGGCGGCAGCCTTTGTGAGCACCGCATCGGTGGCAATGACGGCGATGGTGGTGTTGCCGCCGGTCTCCGTCTGCCGGCCAAAATGTTTGTCGCGGTACTTCAAAAGAATCCGGTTCGCCTCGTCAGGCATCGGCGAGGGATAGCCAAGCCCACCGAATTCGTCGCCGATTTCGAACGGTGCCGCCCAGAAATGGCGGGTTCGGCCTGTGGTCACCGAACCGGTCGGATTGACGGCGGCCAGCGCGCCGATGGTGACGCCATTGTCGAGCAGCGTCGAGGCGGAGCCGAGGCCGCCTTTCAGCCCCGAAGTGAGCGCGCCGGTGCCGGCGCCGATGGTGCCGAGTTGGAAATCGGCGGTGGCGGTTTGCGCGGCTTCATAGCCAAGCTCGCGGTAGGGCGGATAACGGCCCCAATCCTTGTCGCCGCCATTGCGCAGGTCGAACAGGATCGCCGACGGCACGATCGGAACGCGAAAACCGCCGACCTCGAGGCCGATGCCGCGTTCACGCAACGCCGCCTGCACGCCGGAAGCTGCGTCGAGGCCGAAAGCCGAGCCGCCCGAAAGCACCACGGCGTGCACCACATCGACGGAATTGTGCGGTTCGAGCAGGTCGGTCTCGCGGGTGCCCGGCGCACCGCCCAGGATCTGAACGCCGGCCACTGTGGACGCATCGCAAAGCACGGTCGTTACCCCGGATTTCAGCCTGGCGTCGGACGCATTGCCGACGCGCAGGCCGGCAACGTCGGTGATCAGGTTGCGTGGGCCGGTGCGAAACATCAGTTGCTTTCCAAGGGCGCAAAGCGCGTGCCATCGAAGCGGAAGACGCGGTAGGGGCTCCGGCTGAGATCGCCTTTCGCATCAAACCGGATCGGCCCGATCGCCGTGGTGAAATCCTGTCCGGTCAGAGCTTCGGTCAGTGGTTTGCCCGAGCTTTCGGACAAGCCCGACGCTGCCTTGGCGATTTCGACCGCCGCAAAGGCCGGCAGCGTATAGCCGTCGGGCACGACTTTCTGCGCGGCAAAGGCCGCCAGCACTTTTGGATCGGCGACATCGGCCCATTCCGGCGGTGCGATCATCAGTGTGCCCAAGGAATAGGGCACGTCGCCGGGCGGCGTGCGCAGATTCTCGCCGCCGGCAAAGACGATGCCCGCCTGAAGCTGTGCGGCATCGCGGCCCATGATGGCGATGTCGTCGCCATCGCCGCCGGCAAAGACATGCGTCGCGCCGGCCTTCTTCAGCCGACCGATCATGCCGATCTGATTGTCGAGCTGGGGCCGGAACGTGTCGACGAACACAGGTTTCAGCGCTGCCTGTTCGGCCGCTGCCCGCAACGTCTCGGCGATTTCACGGCCGTAGATGGTGCCGTCGTCGATAATGGCGAACAATTCGTTTTGCCACAGGCGGGTGAGGGCTGACGCGACCGCATTGCGCTCATCGTCGCCGCGTGGTCCGAGGCGATAGACCGGCCAGCCGGTCTTGGCGCGGCGGTCGGTCAGGCTTTCGGTTCGCACGCCAATGGTGATGACCGGAATGGTGGCGTCCTTCAGGATCGGCATCGCCGCCCCGATCGCCTCGGTGCAGAGAAAGCCGATTACGATATTGACCTTGACGGCTGCGAATTCCCTGGCCGCGGCAGCGCCGCCATCGGCGGTGCAGGCGTCATCCACGGTCTTGAGTTCGATGCCGTTCGCTTCGGCGGCCATACCGGTACCGGCCTCGATCTGCTTGCCGAGAATGGCCGATGGTCCCGACAGGGGCGCCGAGACGCCGACCAGCAGCGTCCGGGCATCCGCACCACTGGCCAGGAACAGCCAGAACAGCGCCGCTATTGTTCTTGTCCTGGGTCGCATTCGAGCGATGGGATCCTCCGGGCCGGTCCTACGCTCCCGGCACTGTTGCCGCCAAGACCTAAAGGCTGCCCGGCCTTGGTGCAACACGCGAATTTCGGGATATGGCTCAGGCACTTCGCTTGTGGCGGGCTATGTCTGGCCATATATGTCGATAGGATCCTGACAATGGAAAAAATACGGTGCTGAAGAAGAACGACATTGGGCCGCAGGCCTATCGCGACGCGATGAGCCACTTTGCCGGCCACGTCCATGTGGTCACCACCGACGGGCCGGCCGGCAAGCGCGGCGCGACGGTGATCGCGGCCTGCTCGGTTTCGGACACCCCGCCGACCATTCTGGTCTGTCTCAATCGCGAAAATCCCAAGAACGAACCGTTCGTGAAAAACGGCAGGTTTGCCTTGAACACCCTGGCTTCCCACCAGGAGCCGCTGTCAGTCGGCTTTTCCGGAATCACCGGCTTGCCGGTCGAGGAGCGCTTCGCGCTCGGCGAATGGGACGTGATCTCCACCGGCGCGCCGACGCTGAAGGGTGCGCTCGCCGTGTTCGACTGCGAATTGATCGATACCAAGGACCTGGCCACCCATCGTGTGCTTTTTGGCAAGGTGACAGGCCTGCGGATGGGCGATAATTTGCGGCCGCTGATCTATCACGCCCGCGGCTACCACGTACTGGAAAGCGGAGCGGCGGCGTTCACGGAGAAAGAATGACCGAGCTGAAACCGCGCGCCGCGCCACGGACGATCGACGAGACGCTCGATCTCCTGACCGGTGCGGACTATGTGGCGGACCGGTCGCTGGCGACCGTACTGTTCCTGTCGTTGCGTATGAAGCGGCCGCTTTTCCTTGAGGGCGAGGCCGGCGTCGGCAAGACCGAGATCGCCAAGGTGTTGGCACAGGCGCTCGGCCGCCGGCTGATCCGCCTGCAATGCTATGAAGGCCTTGACGTCTCGTCCGCCGTCTACGAGTGGAACTACGCCGCGCAGATGATCGAGATCCGCATGGAGGAGGCGGCCGGCAAGGTCGAGCGCTCCGCCATGGAGCGCAACGTCTTCTCCGAAAAATACCTGATCCGCCGCCCGGTGCTCGATGCGCTGACCGGCAAGGCGGGGGCTGCCCCGGTTTTCCTGATCGATGAGCTCGACCGCACCGACGAGGCGTTCGAGGCCTTCCTGCTCGAAATCCTGTCCGACTTCCAGGTGACGGTGCCCGAGCTCGGCACCATCAAGGCGGAA
The DNA here is from genome assembly GCF_003997175.1 of Mesorhizobium sp. Primo-A. Taxonomy (NCBI): domain Bacteria; kingdom Pseudomonadati; phylum Pseudomonadota; class Alphaproteobacteria; order Hyphomicrobiales; family Phyllobacteriaceae; genus Mesorhizobium; species Mesorhizobium sp. Primo-A. The sequence continues at coordinate 485,453 of NZ_RZTG01000001.1, read as the reverse complement.
GAGCCGCCGATCGTCATCATCACCACCAACCGCACCCGTGAGATCCACGACGCGCTGAAGCGGCGCTGCCTCTATCACTGGGTCGACTATCCCAATGCCGAGCGCGAGTTGGAGATCGTGCGCCGCAAGGTGCCGCAGGCCAACCAGCGCCTTTCGGCCGAAGTGGTCTCCTTCATCCAGAAGCTGCGCCAGATCGAGCTGTTCAAGGTGCCGGGCGTCGCCGAAACCATCGACTGGGCCGGCGCGCTGACCGAGCTCGACAAGGTGGCGCTCGATCCGGAAACCGTCTCCGATACGATCGGCGTGCTGTTGAAATACCAGGACGACATTGCCCGCATCGAACAGGGCGAAGGCCGGCGCATCCTCAACGAGGTGAAGGCCGAGCTTTCGGCGGCGGAGTAGGCGATGCCGCGCCCCGAGCCAAAAGAGGCCATGCCGCACGGGCGGATCGCCGACAACATCGTCTATTTTGCCCGCACCTTGCGCAAGGCGGGCATGCGGGTCGGGCCGGCCTCGGTCAAGGACGCCATCGAGGCGGTGCTCGCCGCGGGCATCGGTTCGCGCGACGATTTCTACTGGACGCTGCACGCCGTGCTGGTGTCGCGGCATGAGGATCACGCCATTTTCGACGAGGCCTTCCGGCTGTTCTGGAAGTCGCGCGAACTGATCGAAAAGATGCTGGCGATGTTTTCGCCGGTGGCGCCCGACACCAGGGAAAAGCAGAAGCCACGCGCCGCTGAAAACCGAGTCAGCCAGGCGATGTTCGAGGGACACCAGAAGAACCAGCCGCCACAGGAAATTCCCGAGATCGAGGTCGACGCCCGCTTCACCTTTTCCGGCAACGAGGTGCTGCGGGCCAAGGATTTTGCCCAGATGAACGCCGCCGAGATGGCCGACGCCAAGAAGGCGATCGCGCAGTTGCGGTTGCCTTTCGACATGGTGCGGACGCGGCGCTTCAAGGCCGATGCGCATGGCCGCCGCATCGATCCGCGCGCCATGATGCGTTCGGCCGCGCGCACCGGCGGCGAACTGATCCTGCCGAAATTCCGCTCAGCCCGCGAGGTTCATCCGCCGCTGGTCGTGTTGGCCGACATTTCCGGCTCGATGAGCCAGTATACGCGGATTTTCCTGCATTTCCTGCATGCGCTGACGGAAAAAAGGCGTCGCGTGCACACCTTCGTCTTCGGTACCCGGCTGACCAATCTGACGCGGCAGATGCGCCATCGCGACCCGGATGCAGCCCTTGCCGACTGTTCGGCGGCGGTCATGGACTGGTCGGGTGGCACCCGCATCGGCGACACGCTGGCCGAGTTCAACCTGATATGGTCGCGTCGCGTGCTGGGGCAGGGGGCGGTCGTGCTTCTGATCACAGATGGGCTGGAGCGCGACGATGTCGCCGGCCTGTCGGAGGAGATGGAGCGCCTGCACAAATCTTGCCGGCGGCTGATCTGGCTGAACCCGTTGCTGCGCTTCGACGGCTTCCAGGCGCGCGCCCGTGGCGTCAAGGCGATGCTGCCGCATGTCGACGAGTTCCGCTCGGTGCACAATCTCGATGCGCTCGCCGATCTCTGCGCGTCATTGGACAAGAAGTCGGCACAATCCGTCGATCCGCGCCGATGGCTGGAAGCTGGCGCGAGGCGCGCCGCATAACCATATCCTTCCCATCCGGAAAACAGATCCCGAGAAAAACAGACTTCTGGAGAAACGGTCATGGAAAACAGCATTTATCTGGATGAGGCCCGCGACCCGCTGATCATTGCGGAGGGCTGGATGAAGGACGGCAAGGACGTGGCCATCGCGACAGTGGTCGAGACCTGGGGTTCGGCGCCCCGACCTGTAGGCAGCCATCTGGTCATCGACGCACACGGCAATTTCCATGGCTCCGTCTCGGGCGGCTGCGTCGAAGGCGCTGTGGTCAGCGAGGCCATCGACGTCATCGACAGCGGCAAGGCCAGGATGCTGGAGTTCGGTGTTGCCGATGAAACCGCATGGCAAGTGGGCTTGTCCTGTGGCGGCCGCATCAAGGTGTACGTGGAAAGACTGGGCTAGAGCATGATCCCAAAAAGTGGGACCCGGTTTTTGGACAAGATGATGCTCGGACAAGAGATTTCCTGATGGATCCCTACGCCTTAAAAACTTTGAACGCCGAACGACGCGCCCGCCGTGCGGCGATCCTTGTCACCGATCTCGGTGACGGGCGCGACCGGATCGTGCGCGAGGGCGATCACGTCGCCGGCGATCTCGGAACCGCGATCGCCAGGGCGTTTCGCACCGGTAATTCCGGTTCGGTCGAAGCCGAGGGGCGGACTTTCTTTCTCAACGCGCATCTGCCGCAGCCGCGTCTGGTCGTGATTGGCGCTGTCCATATCAGCCAGGCGCTGGCGCCGATGGCGAAGATCGCCGGCTATCCCGTGGAGATCATCGACCCCCGCACCGCTTTCGCCACGCCGGACCGCTTTCCCGATGTGGCGCTTCATGCCGAATGGCCGGAGGATGTGCTGAAGCGTCAGCCGCTCGACAGCTACACCGCACTTGCCGCCGTCACCCATGATCCCAAGGTCGATGATTTCGCCCTGAAGGCAGCACTAGACGCCAACTGCTTCTATGTCGGCGCGCTCGGCAGCAGGAAGACGCATGCCAAGCGTGTCGAACGTTTGCTGGCGCTGGGCGCGAGCGCCGACCAGATCGCCCGTATTCATGCGCCGATCGGGCTCGATATTGGTGCTGCCAGCCCGGGAGAGATTGCTGTTGCGGTGTTGGCCCAGGCGATCCATGCCTTCCGCTCGCGCGGGCTGGACGCAAAAGGTGCGGCGGCGTGAAATTCGGACCGATCCCGATCGAGACGGCGGAAGGCGCGGTGCTGGCACACTCCACCACCGCTGGTGAACGCCGCTTCCGCAAGGCGCATAGGCTGAGCGCCGAAGATGTGGCGCTGCTACGGACTGCCGGTGTTTCCGAGGTCGTTGCGGCTGTTCTGGCTGAAGACGACCTCGGCGAGGATGCGGCCGCGCAAACGATTGCCGGGAGCATGGCCTTTCGCGGCATCGAAGCCAAGCCTGCCGCGACCGGGCGGGTCAACCTCCACGCCAAGGCGCCGGGCATCTTCACGGTCGATGCCGCTGCCATCGACGCCATCAATGCCATCGATCCCGCCATCACCATCGCCACGCTGGCGCAGCATGCGCCGGTCGAGAAAGGCCAGATGGTCGCGACGGTGAAGATCATTCCCTTCGCGGTCGGTTCAGCGCTGGTCGACGCTGCGACAGAAATCTGCGCCGCAGGCGAGATCTTTGCCGTCAATGCCTACCGGCCCGTGCGTGTCGGCGTCATCCAGACGGTTCTGCCGGGCATCAAGCCTTCCGTGCTCGACAAGACGCTGCGCGTCACCGAAGCGCGGCTGGCGCGCACCGGCGGCAGGCTGACGGCCGAGCGCCGCACGGCGCATGAGATCGCGCCGGTGGCGGAGGCCACGGCTTCCCTGGTGCGCGACAATGACATGGTGGTGATCTTCGGCGCCTCGGCGATGAGCGATTTCGCCGATGTCATTCCCGCGGCGATCGAGAGGGCGGGCGGTACCGTCGTCCGCGCCGGTATGCCGGTCGATCCCGGCAATCTGCTGGTGCTCGGTACGCTCGGCGGCAAGCACGTCATCGGCGCGCCCGGCTGCGCCCGCAGTCCCAAGGAGAACGGGTTCGATTGGGTGCTGGACCGATTGATCGCCGGTCTCGACGTGACCGCCAGGGATATTGCCGGCATGGGGGTCGGCGGGCTGCTGATGGAAATCCCCACACGGCCGCAGCCGCGCGAACCGCTGCCGGCCAAATCTCAGCTGAAGGTCGGCATCGTGCTGCTGGCGGCCGGCCGGTCGAGCCGCATGGGCGGGCCGAACAAGCTGTTGGCGCTGTTCGACGGCAAGCCGCTGGTGCGCCGCACCGCCGAGCGGGCGCTTGGCTCGAAGGCGTCCAGAACTGTCGTCGTCACCGGCCACCAGCGCGAGCGGGTGCGCGCTGCGCTGGCGGGCCTCGACGTGACCTTCGCCGACAATCCTGATTTTACCGACGGCTTGTCCACGTCGCTGAAGGCCGGCATTGCCTATCTGCCGGAGGACTCCGCCGGTGTGATGATCGCGCTCGGCGACATGCCCGATATCACGTCCGACGATCTCGACAGCTTGATCGATGCGTTCCGCAAGGGCGGCGGCAATGCGGTGGTCCGCGCTTCGCATGACGGCAAGCGCGGCAATCCGGTGCTGTTGCCGCGTTCGCTGTTTCCGGCGATCGCCCATCTGGAGGGCGACACCGGTGCACGCCATCTGGTCGAGACCGAAGGGCTCGATGTCATCGATGTCGAGATCGGCGCGGCGGCGTCTGTCGATGTCGACACGCGCGAGGCGCTGGAAGGCGCCGGCGGTGTGCTGCAGGATTGACAAACCCAAGCCGAATTACGCATGCGTTGGGTATGTCTTTTCGCCGCCAAATTTTCTGTGCCTTTGCAGTCACGACCGCGTTGCTGTCGTCGGCCGCGCAAAGTCAGACGCTGTCCCTAAAACCCTTCAAGGACGATCTCTTCGCCTATCCGCCCACGCTGTCGTCCGACAGCAACGGTGCCTACACGGTCATCGACTACCGCGAGATGCGCGACATCAACCAGCGTGACCAGGTGCCCGAGCGGCGGGTGAACGCCCAATATACCGACGCCAGCGTGCGCAAGGTGCAGCAGGATCTGTTGCTGAAAACCGACGCCGGCGATATCAGGCATTTCGCCGTCGGCAAGACCGAGGGCGCCGGCATCATCGTGCTTTACCTGCACGGGCAGGGCGGCAGCCGCAAGCAAGGCGTCGACGACTTCACCTTCGGCGGCAATTTCAACCGGCTCAAGAACCTGATGGCCAGCAATGGCGGCCTCTACCTTAGCCCGGATTTTACCGATTTCGGCGACAAGGGAGCAGCGCAGGTGGCAGCGCTGATCGGTCACTATGCCGACCGGTCGCCAGGCGCGAAGATCTTCGTTGCCTGCGGATCGATGGGTGGTGCGCTGTGCTGGAAGCTTGCCGCGCGCAAGGACATGGGCGGCCGCATCAACGGCCTGCTGCTGCTCGGCTCGCTATGGGATGAGAGCTTTTTCACCAGCCCAGCATTCAAGCGCCGTGTGCCGGTCTTTTTCGGCCAGGGCAGTCACGACGTGGTCTTCCCAGTGGCAAATCAGGAGGCATTCTTTCGCTCGATCCTGGCCAAATCGAAGACTTACCCGACCCGTTTCGTTCGTTTCGAGACCGGCACCCATGGCACCCCGATCCGCATGACCGACTGGCGCGGCACGCTCAACTGGATGCTGTCGAAGTCGCCCTGACAGGCTGCCTGCAAGCCCGTGTGACGCTCAAGGCGCAGTGTTGTAGTCGACGACAGTCTCGGGATTTTGCTCGCCGTCATATGATGCATCGACGTCGTACTGGACCAGCGAGAAATTGCCGTTGCGGAACAGATACGTGCCGGCGTCGGAAGCATCGCCGACCCCGCGCCACTTGTTGAACGTGGTGATCGTCTGGGTGGCCTCGTCATAGTCGGAATTGACCGCCCAGCCGGACGTCTGGAAACCGACGATGCTCATGCCCAGCAATTTGCCGTTGCTGTCATTGTTCTCGTAGCGGATGTCCATCTTGGGTTCGGCGAATTGCAATTGCTGCACGGCCGATGTCTCGTCGGTCATATAATAGACCGAGCTTTCATTGTAGGCGGCGGCCGAGCAGGAAAAATGGAACAGCCGCGTCTCCTTGTCGGGGTCGCCGGGCTGCGCATCCTTGTCCTTGTATTTGATTGAAAAGACCGTCGGCTCGTCGGCCAGGAACTGTTTGTCGCACTGGCCGCCATAGGTTGCCAGAAACGCCTTCTTTGCCTGCTCCAGCGCAGTGTCCTTCTTCGGTGGCGGCGGCCCATCGCCGCAGCTTGGCGGCAGCGCCTCCTCGAAATCGGCGGCGGAGGGTTTCAGTGCCCCCTTCTCGATGTGGATCGGATCGAAGGGTGGCTCCGCCTGGATCTGGGCATTCACCTGGCGCAGCGTGTAGCAGCCCGCAAAAACCTTTTCGCCGCCGCTCTTGTCGGTGGCGCGGATGGCGATGGGCACGTTGTAGAAAATGCTGCCGGCCGCCCCTTCGTCGGAAACCGCCCCGGTCAAGACCTCGACCTTGTCGGTGCCGTCATAGCCCTTGACGAAACTGTCGAAATCCTTTGCCGGTTTTGTATCGCCGAAATACCCCCAGGCGCGAGCGAATTCGTGCCGGCTGATGGCGCTGTAGAGCGAACGCACAACAGCATCGGCGCTCGACCGGTCGTCGACATAGGGCGTTTCGCGGGCATCTTCGGCTGCCAAGGTCGTTTGACCGATCGGGGCAAGGGAGAGAAAGGCAGTCGCTGCGAAAAGGGCGCATCTCATCGGGAACCTCCGCTCGATAAGAGGATTCTACGACGGCGATTGCGGCAACGTGGTGACGCGGCGTCGGCGGCCTTGAAAAATCCTGCACGAAGGCGCTACGTCGCGTCCGCCGGCGCTGGGCCGGGCAGGAGATTTGACGTGACGATATCGATGTATGAGGCATCCGTGCCGGTGTTTTCGGCCAGGCTGAAAGCGCTTTCCAATGTGCTTGCGACCGCCGAACAGAATGCGCTGGACCGCAAGATAGACCCGCAGGTTTTTCTGACGGCGCGGCTGGCGCCGGACATGTTCGCCTTGACCAGGCAGGTGCAGATCGCCACCGATCATGCCAAGGGCGCGCCGTCACGGCTCGCCGGCCGCGAAGTGCCGAAATACGAGGACAATGAGGCGAGTTTTGCCGATGTCCAGGCTCGCATCACGAAGACGCTCGACCTTCTCGCGACATTTTCGGCTGCCGAATTCGACGGCTCCGATGACAAGATCATCGAGCTGAAGCTTGGTGGACGCGAAAGCTCGATGCCCGGCCTGCAGTATCTGCTGCATGTGGCCATGCCCAACTTCTATTTCCATCTCACCACGGCTTACGACATCCTTCGCCACAATGGCGTACCGTTGGGCAAGGCGACGTTCCTGGGATCGCGCTAAGGAATTGAATTTTTTGGAGGTGTCCCGGACCGATCCGGGACATCCTGAACACCGGATGCAGCTAGCGAATGGACATTTCGCGGGCGATGCGGGGGAAGTCGGCCGGCTTGATCCCTATGTCGGCGCGGTCGGCATTGCTCATCGAATGAAGCAGCGCGAGCGCCGAGCGGTATCTCAGATGTTCCTGTGGCCGAGGCCGGGCGAACATTTCAGTGAAGAAACCCATGATTCAAGCCCCAAATTGGTCCTCCACGGCTGCCAATATAGGTGAATCGTGACAATTGTGCAGTGCAGCATTTGCATACCTGCCATGTCTTGGCGATTTTTTTCGCCATTTTCCGCAACCGGGTGAAACTTTTGCTGACGCGCATCGTAGCCTCGAATGCTGGCTGCATGGCTGCCACGAGGCGACGGCTAAATTCATTGAGATCGGTGCCATGCATTTTTAACGAGCCGGTTCTATGCTTCGATACCCGAATGGTCGGGCGAGGGGGAGGCTGACATCGCTACTGGCGCCAAGCGGGATTTCGCTTCGTTGCTCGACGACCTCTTCATCGCCCCCGACAAGAATGGCGAGGGCGAAGAGGCCGGCGCTCGTCCATCCATCCCGTTCGACTATCTTTCGGTGGCCGATGAACTCCATTCCGGCCGCATCAAGGTTTCCGCTGCCGAATATCGCGAGGCGGGCGCGGATCTGGCGACCGAATTCGCCGCTTTGCTCGATCATGCCAAGCTGGTTCTCGCCGGCGAAGAGCCAAAGCCCGAGGAAAAACTGCCGCCGATCGATCCCGAAGCCATCGCCGTCGAACTCGGCCTCAATCAGCCCAAGCAGGTCGCCGATTTCGGCCGTATGCGCCGCAGCTTTGCCTTTGCCAACCATCCCGACCGCGTCGCCCCACATTTGCGCCAGCGCGCCATGATCCGCATGCAAGTGGCCAACATGCTGATCGACGAGGCCAAGCGTCGTGCACTGGCCGGTGCTCGCCGCTAACCCGGCTGGTTCACGCAAAAGTCGGCCTGGCGAGGCTTGGAGAGCGGCTCTGCTTTGCCTATAGATGCGGCTCCTCCGCGCAGTCGCGCCAGCCTTCCTCCGGAGCCGAATCCATGCACAAACGCCGTCTCGGTCGGACCGATCTTCTTGTTACCCAGATCTGCCTGGGCTCCATGACCTGGGGCCAGCAGAACACCGAGGCCGAAGGCCACGCCCAGATGGACCTGGCTTTCTCGCGCGGCGTCAATTTCATCGACACCGCCGAGCTCTATCCGATCCCGCCCAAGGCGGAGACGCAGGGGCGGACCGAAAAGATCATCGGCAGCTGGATGAAGGCCAAGGGCAACCGCGACAAGGTGATCTTGGCCTCGAAGGTCGTCGGCCGCACGGCCAACAGCTGGTTTCGCGGCGACAGGCCGTCGCAACTGGTGCGCGCCGATATCTTTGACGCCATCGACAAGTCGCTGACCAAGCTCGGCACCGACTACATCGACCTCTATCAGATCCACTGGCCGGAGCGGGATATCCCCTGGGGCGCCAACCCGACGCGCGTCGGCGCCGTGTCGCCGCGCGCCGATTCCGTCGGCGCACCGGCCGGCGAAACGCCGATCGCCGAGACGCTTGCCGTGTTTGACGAATTGGTGAAGGCAGGAAAGATTCGGCATTTCGGCCTGTCGAACGAGAGTTCCTGGGGCGTGATGCGGTTCCTTGCCGAAGCCGACAAGGGTATCGGCCCGCGCGTCGCGTCGATCCAGAACGCCTACAATCTCGTCAACCGCACCTTCGAGGTGAATCTCGCCGAGGTCTGCGAGCGCGAGCAGGTGTCGCTGCTGCCCTATTCGCCGCTGGCGCAGGGCTATCTCACCGGCAAGTACGACCACGGCGCGCGGCCTCAGGGCTCGCGCACGCAGCTGTTCAATCGCGGCCAGCGCTACGAGACGCCAGGTGCCGCCGAGGCACAACTCGAATACAATGAGCTGGCGCGCTCCTTTGGCCTGGAGCCGGCACTGTTTGCCAACGCCTTTGTCTCGAGCCGGCCGTTCGTGACCTCGAACATCGTCGGCGCGACGACCGTTGCGCAGCTCGATATGGCGCTGTCTTCCGTCGACGTCGTCTGGACCGACGAAATGCAGAAGGCGGTGGATGCGATCCACCAGCGGGTCGGCAATCCCTGTCCTTGAACGGGGATTTCTGGCCGAATATCCAACGATTACAATGGGAGAAGGGCGGCAATGAATTTTCCGATCGAGGCTATCCGGGGGAAATTTCCCGCTCTCTCTCTGACCGACAAGGGCCGCCGCCGCATCTATCTCGACAACCCTGCCGGCACGCAGGTGCCACAGGCAGTGGCGGATGCGGTATCGCGCTGTCTCTTGACCACCAATGCGAACCTTGGCGGCTACTTCGAAACGACGATTGCCGCGCAGGCCGTCGTCGATGAGGCACATGAGGCCATGGCCGATTTCCTCGGCGCCGCAAGCCCTGAGGAAATCGTCATCGGCGCCAACATGACGACGCTGACCTACCACATCTCGCGCACGCTCGGCCGCACGATGCAGCCCGGCGACGAGATCATCCTCACCCGCATGGACCATGAGGGCAACGTCTCGCCCTGGCTGCAACTGGCCGAGGATCACGGCCTCGTCGTGTGCTGGCTGCCGTTCGACGAAACCAGCTGGCAGGTCGAGGAGGCGACGCTGGCTGGCTTGCTTTCGGAGAAGACACGGCTGGTCGCGTTGAACTACGCCAGCAATTTGACCGGTTCGATCAACCGGGTGAAGGCGCTGACTGCGATAGCCAGGAATGCCGGTGCGCTGGTCTATGTCGATGCTGTCCAATTCGCGCCGCACGGGCTGATCGACGTGCAGGAGCTCGGCTGCGATTTCCTGATCTGCTCGGCCTACAAATTCTTCGGACCGCATATGGGCATATTGTGGGGCCGGCGCGACGTCATCGATGACTTGCAGCCCTATAAATGCCGCTGTTCGTCGAATGGCCTGCCGGAGCGGTTCGAACTCGGCACGCCGCAGATCGAGCTGATGGCCGGCCTCACCGCCGCAGTCGACTACTTTGCCGACCTTGGCGCGGCGGCGGGCGAGGGCGGTTCAAGAAGGCAGAAGATCGCCAAGGCGTTCGCGGCTTCGATCGCGTACGAAAACCCGCTGGCGCAACAACTGATCGACGGCCTGTCCGATATCGAGGGCTTGACCGTCCACGGCATCACCGACCCGAAGCGGCTCGGCGATCGCGTGCCGACGGTTTCCTTCACGGTCGAGCGCATCGTGCCGGAGACAATCGTGCGGCAGATGAACGCCGAAAACATCTTCCTGTGGTCCGGTCACAACTACGCCTGGGAGATCGTCCACCAGCTCGGCATTCCAGCCGAGCATGGCGTCGTGCGCATCGGCATTGCTCACTACAACACGGCAGCCGAAATCGACGAAACGCTGGAAAGTGTGCATCGGGTCATCGCCATGCTCAGGCAGCAGCGCTCCTAACGCTGGCTTGAGCACTCACCGCATCTTGCCGCCGAAGCCGGTGAGGAACGCGGTGAGATTGTCGCCGAGTTTGTCGCAGAGGTAGCCGCCCTCCTGGACGATGACCGTCGGCAGGTCGAGCTTTGCGATGGCCTCGCCGATGCGCGAGAAGCCAGGCGTCGTCACCGAAAGTCCGCCGAACGGATCGCCCTCGAACGCGTCGAGGCCGAGCGCCACAACGAGCGCGTCGGGCGAAAAGGCACGGATACGCTGGAAGGCCACCTCGAGCGCTTCGAGAAACGCCGCGTCGGCGGATTTGCGCGGCAGCGGCAGGTTGAAATTGTAGCCGAGGCCGGGCCCTTCGCCGCGCTCGTCGGCATGGCCCCAGAAGAACGGATAGAAGCGCACCGGATCGGCGTGCAGTGAGACGGTCAGCACATCCGGCCGTGCATAGAAGATGCCTTGCGTGCCGTTGCCGTGATGCAGGTCGACATCGAGGATCGCCACCCGTGCGGCCCGTTTGCGCAGAACCTGCGCCGCGACGGCCGAATTGTTGATGAAACAGAAGCCGCCGGCAACATCGGCAAAGGCATGGTGGCCGGGAGGGCGGCACAGCGCGTAGGCGGCCGGTGCGCCTGATATCACCGCCTCGGCCGCATCGACCGCGCTCCAGGCGCTCCATAGCGCGCTCTGCCATGTCTCGCCCGAGATCGGGCAGGCGGTGTCGGCCATGTGATAGCCGGCCTGGCCGACCGCCGAGGCCGGATAGGAGCCGTTGCGCGCGATCGGATGGATGTTGGGGATCACTTCGGCCGAAGCGCCCTCGATGCGCTGCCAGCGCGCGTAGATATGCTCGAGGAAATCCAGATATTCCGGCGTGTGCACCGCCGCGGCCGGGCCGAGCCCATGATCCCGAGGTCGCTCGATCGTGCAACCCGCAGATAGTGCGCCGACTAACAATCTCTCGATGCGCTCCGGCTTTTCCGGATTGGGCTGTGCCGCGCCGCTCGAAAGAAAGGCCCTGGGGTCGTGGCGCTTCTGTTCCTCGGCATAGAAGGCTTTCATTCCTGATCCCCGTTTTCCGGCGCGTCGGCGAAAGCAAAGAAGGCCTCGCCGATGATTTTTTGGGTCTGTTCGTAGCTCGACCAGGCGATGCCCAGCCTCTCGTAGAAGGCCTTGGCCCCTTCATTGTCGGTGTCGACGGACAGCCGGAGATAGACGCCGCCTTCCTTCCGGCACTGCGCCGCAACACGCCGCAGCAGCCGCTCGCCGATCTTGCGGCCGCGAAAACGATCCTCGACATAGAGGTCCTGCACATAGACGCCAGGCCGCCCCATCCATGTCGAAAAGATCGGGAAATGCAGGCAAAGGCCGGCAAACTCGCCGCCCACTTCGGCGATCAGGGTGGAGAAAGCGGGCTTTTCACCAAAGCCGTAGGTGCGCAAATCATCTGCTGTCGAAATGATCTCCTCCGGCGCACCGATATGCGTGCCGAGTTTCAGGATCGCGGCGTGGATGGTTTCGACGTCTTCCACTCGGCCGGGGCGGAGGCGGATTTTGGGCGAGGCAATCATTTCAGGTTCATCTCAGATCAGCATCTCAAAACGCCACCCGGTCGCCGCCCTTGAGCGCCAGCATGTCGCGCGCTTCGGTGGGCGTTGCAACCTCCAGCGACAGCCCGTCGAGAATGCCACGGATACGGCGCACCTGATCGGCATTGGATTTCGCCAGCTGGCGGCCGTCATAGAGACTGTCCTCCAGCCCGACACGGACATTGCCGCCCATGGCTGCTGCAATTGAGATCAGCGGCATCTGCTGGCGGCCGGCGGCGAGCACCGAGAACTGGTAGCTGTCGCCGAACAATTTGTCGGCGATCCGCTTCATGTGGACGAGATTGTCCGGGTCGGCGCCGATGCCGCCCAATATGCCAAGGACGAATTGGATGAACAGCGGTCCCGACACCAACCCCCGATCGCGAATGCGCCAGCGAATAGAGATGGCCGACATCATAGCATTCGAATTCGAAGCGCGTGCCGCAGCCCTTTCCCAGTCTTTCCAGCACCGCTTCCATATCGGCGAAGGTGTTCTTGAAGATCGTGTCGCGGGTGGCTTCCAGCAGCTTGGGTTCCCATTCGTGCTGCCATTCCCTCGGCTTGTCGAGCATCGGGAACAGCGCGAAATTCATCGAACCCATGTTGAGCGAGCACATTTCGGGTTCGGCCCGCAAAGGGGCTGCCAGCCGCTGGTCCAGCGTCATCAGCGACGAGCCGCCGGTGGTGATGTTGATCACTGCATCGGTCGCCTGCTTGATGCGCGGCAGGAACTGCATGTAGACGTCCGGATCGGCGGTCGGGCGGCCATCCCTCGGGTCGCGGGCGTGCAGATGCAGGATCGAGGCGCCGGCTTCCGCCGCCGCGATCGCGTCTGCGGCGATCTGGTCCGGCGTCACCGGCAGATAGGGCGACATGGACGGCGTGTGCACCGAGCCGGTGACGGCGCAGGTGATGATGACTTTTCGCGGTGCCATTCTTACCCCTGGCCTCCGACCGGCAGGTCGAGCTCGGCGGCCAGAACCTCCAGCGAGTCACCGATGATGGAGATGATCTCGCCGACCTGCTCGGCCGTGACGATCATCGGTGGCGCGACCATGAAATTGTCGCCGTCGACGCCGCCCTTGACCCTGCGGCCATAGATGATCAGCCCGCGTTCATAGGCGAGGTCGAGCAGCCGCTGCGTGGCTTTCTTGTTCTGGTCGATCGGTTTTAGGGTCTCGGGATCGGCGACCATCTGGGCGCCGGTGAGCAGGCCCTTGCCACGCACGTCGGCAAGGAACGGAAACCGCTTCGCCAGGCCTTTAAGCCCGTCCATCAGCACATCGCCCATGGCTGCCGCATTGGCGATCAGGTCGAGCCGGTCCATTTCGCCGAGCACAGCCAGGCCGGCGGCACAGGCCAGCGGATTGCCGGCATAGGTGTGGCCGTGCTGGAAGCCGCCGGAGGCGAGCAACGGCTGCACCAGCCGCATCGGTGCGGCGAGTGCGCCAAGCGGCGCATATCCGGAGCCCAGCCCCTTCGACAAGGCGACGATGTCTGGCTTGCAGTTCCAGTGATCGCCGCCGAGGAATTTGCCGGTGCGGCCGACACCGCTCATGACTTCGTCGTGGATGAGCAGGATGCCGTAGCGGTCGCAGATCTCGCGGATGCGTGGATAATAACTGTCCGGGGCCACCAGCGCCGCGGTCGCCGCACCGCCGATCGGCTCCATGATGAAGGCAACCACGCTGTCTGGACCTTCCGCAAGAATCTTCTCCTCCAGCATGTCGGCATAGCGGATGCCGCGCTGCTCAATCGAGAGATTGTCGCGGTCGCGCCAGGCATTCGGCGCCGGCACGGTTGGCATCACCCGCATCATCGGCTCGAACGTTTCGGCCAGCGCATCGTCGCCGGTGATCGAGAGCGAACCCAACGTGCCACCATGATAGGAGGGGAAACGCGTGATCACCTTCCAGCGGCTGGCCTGGCCGGTGGCGACCGCCCATTGCCGCGCCAGCTTGATGCAGGATTCCGTCGCCTCCGAGCCACCGGAGACGAAGAAGATGCGGTCCATGCCCTCCGGCAGCTTGCCGGCCAACTCCCGCGCCAACTCCTCCGCCGGCTCGTTCTCGAAATGCAGCCGATAGGCGAAGGTGGCGCGGTCCATCTGCCGCTTCATGGCGTCGAGCACATTGCGATTGGAATGGCCGATATTGGCCACCATCGGGCCGCTCGAGCCATCGATGAAGCGGCGGCCGTCCTGCGTCCACATGTAGATGCCTTCGGCGCGGTCGATCAGCGGCCGGCGCAGGCTGGACAGATAGAACAGATGCGAGTCTCGCCGGGCTTCGGTTTCTTGAACGGCGGATTGGACTTTCGACATGTCAGGGCTTTCCGAGGTAACGATCGAGGACATTTTTCGTGACGCGTTCGACCATCGGGTCCTGTCTTAGCAGGCCGGCGACCCATTCGCAGCTTCCGGCATGGAACACCTCGCCCTTGCCGCGCGGGAAATTGACGATCATGCCGTTGCCGCGTTTGACCTTTTCCAGATTGGCGTCGCTCGCCTCGCCAAACAACGTTTCGGCGGTGAAGCGGCCGTCTTCGTCGGTGAGGAACTGGTCCTCGATCGGGATATCGGCGCTTTCCTCGACCTGGGATGCCATGCCGACGGCGAGAACCTGCAGGCCATCTGGCGCGCCGCTGGTCGCAGTCGGGTAGGGCAGGCCGCCGCGTATCTCGAAGTCGAGCCCGTCGACCTCATAGCCATAGACATGGCTGTCGGCGCCCAGCAGGTCGCCATAGTAGATGCCGGTGCCGGCGAAGGCCCAATGCTCGGGCCGGTAGACCGGGAAACCACGCACGCCGCGCGGTGCACAGCCGCCCCAGCCGGCATAGACACCGCGCGTCGCGTTGAGCCCGAAGGTCGCCGAACCCGGCCGGCCGATTTCCGGCGCCTCCCAGGAATTGGTGGCACGGGTGACGTCGCCGTCTGGGAGATAGGCCGGATCTTCGGCACGCGAGCGATATTTGTAGCAGACCTGCCGGCGGCCCTCGTCTTCGAACCGCGTCTGCCACATGAAATTGCCGGCAAAGCGCGCCGCATGGCCGCCGCGGGTCACATAGGCGTCGACGGCATCGCGCATTTCCCAGGTCCAGTATTCGTCATGGCCGACGAACACGGCGCAGTCATAGCCGTCGAGAATTTCCGGCGAAAAATGCAGATCATGCTGGCTGGCGAGATCGACTTGATAGCCGGCCCGCTCGGCGAAGCGGAAAAAATGGCTGTCGTAGCTGGCCCAGCCGGACGAAGCGTATTTCTTCGAATGGCCGGTGGCGAGCGCCCACTCCATGTGCGGATAGCGCGGCACGGTCTTCGGCGGCACAGCGACCTCCAGCGGCACACGCGGCGCATCCTTGGGCAGCACGACGAAGCCACGGCACCAGGGGCGCTGCGTCGAGACGATGGGCGAATACTGGTTGCGATCCGGCCCGGTGATGCCCTGATAGTGGTTGGAGCCGCCCCAGGTGTTGTAGGCCAGCCATGTGCCTGTCGCCGCCACCTGGAGCACGCGGCCAGGTTTGCGGCCCGGCTGCGGGCAGACGATGAAAATATGGTGGCATTGGATCGGCTTGCCGTCGAGCCCGTCGGCGGTCAGCGTGACCCGATAGGCGCCGGACGGCCAGCCCGCTCCGACGCGAAATTCGAAGGATGGGTCCCAACCGCAGCCTTCAGCCGAACACTGGTCGGGTGTGTCCTGCCAGCGTGCCGCGATGCCCGATTTCTCGAATACTTTGTTTTCGCTGCCGCCATCTCGGGTGATTGTGATGCCGAACGTCGCAGCTGTCGAACTGACATGCAAAGCCACCGTTTCGCCGGCGCGATAGGAAAACCGGTCGCTGTAGCACCAGATCTCGCCGCGCTCGCCATCCATGCCTGGCCACTCGTAATAGTGGCCGCGCACCGCGTGGCGGCGCTGCTCCGGCGTCAGTCCGAAATCGGGGAATTCCGTGTTTGGGCTGGTCATGGTCATACTCAGGCGGAAAGATATTTCTTGAGGAAGCTGCGCGTGCGGTCCTTCTGCGGCGCGCGGAACATGTCGCCGGGCGGGCCTTCCTCGACGATCACGCCGTCATCCATGAACAGCACCCTGTCGGCCACTTCGCCGGCAAAGCGCATCTCATGCGTTACGATGAGCATGGTCATGTGTTCGGCGGCAAGCTGTTTCATCACCGCGTTGACCTCGTCGACCAGTTCCGGATCGAGCGCCGAGGTGGCTTCGTCGAACAGCATCACCTTGGGCTGCATCGCCAGTGCACGGGCAATGGCCACACGCTGCTTCTGGCCGCCCGAAAGCCGCGAGGGGTAGGCGTCGATCTTGTCGGCGAGCCCGACCTTGGACAAGAGGCTATGCGCCAGCGCATGCGCGTCACTTTTGGTCATGCCTTTTAGGATGATCGGTCCCATGGAAATGTTCTCGATCACGGTCAGATGCGGGAACAGATTGAAGTGCTGAAACACCATGCCCATCTGCTGGCGCACCTTGTTGATGTGCCGCTCGAAGGCATGGCCGTGCAGCTTCTGGTTGACCTGCACGCCGTCGAGCCAGACTTCACCGGAGTCCAGGGATTCCAAATGGTTGATGGAGCGCAGCAGCGTGCTCTTGCCGGAGCCACTCGGGCCGATGATGGCGACGATCTGCCCGCGATCGACCGACAGGCCTATGCCTTTGAGAACCTCGACGGCGCCAAACGATTTGCGCGCGCCGCGAACCTCGACCATTGGCCGCTGCGTGCTCATCGGGAAACCTCCACATGTCTTTCAAACCGACGCAAAGCCGCCTCGAGCACAAGATTGAGAATGTAATAAAGCGCCGCTGCGGTGATGTAGAACTCGAACGGGCGGAACGTTTCGCTGATCGCCAGCTGGGCCGAATGGACCAACTCGGCGATGCCGATGACCGAGACGATCGAGGATTCCTTCAACAGCGCGATCAGATTACCGCCGATCGGTGGTGCCGTGTTGCGGATGGCTTGCGGTATCACGACATGGCGCAGCGTCTGCCACTTGCCGAAGCCGATGCTGCGCGCACCCTCCGTCTGGCCGACATCGACGGCCACGATGCCGGCGCGGATGATGTCGGCATTGTAGACGGCAAAGTGCAGGCCGAGCCCAACAATGCCGGCGGCAAGGGCAGGAATGTCGATGCCGATCTGCACCAGGCCGAAATAGATCAGGAACAGCTGCAACAGCAGCGGCGTGCCCATGAACACCCACATGAGCGCGCGCACGGGATAGGCAACGATCTTAGGGGCGTAGAGCACGATGACCGCGAACAGGATGCCGCCGACGAAGCTGAGTGCGCCCGCCGAGACCGTCAGCACCGCCGTCCACCAGGCACCAATCAACAGAAGGTCCCAGTAGGGCGCGACGACGGTGAAATCCAAACCTTGCATCGTGCTCTCCGGTCAGACGATGGCGAAGCGTTTGTCGAGCAGGTCGACGATCCGCGCAACCGCGTAGACCATGATCATGTAGAGCAGGGCTGCAACGCCGAATATCTCGAACGGCTTGTAGGTGGAGCCGATGAAGCGCTGGGCGGTGTAGGTCAGTTCGACGACTGAAATGGTCGACACAAGTGCTGATCCCTTCAACAAAGCAACCGTATTGACCCCGAGCGGCCGGATCATCAGCCGTGCGGCCTGCGGCAGCACGACCTTGCGCAAGGTCTGGAAACGGCTGAAGCCTGTTGTGCGGGCGGCCTCCGTCTGGCCCCTGTCGACCGCGACCAGCGCACCACGGATCGATTCCGCCATATAGGCGCCGATGTTGAGACCGAGGCCGATAACGCCGGCGGCGAACGGCTCCAGATTGATGCCGATCTGCGGGCCGCCGAAATAGAGCACGAAGAGCTGGATCAGGCACGGCGTGCCGCGAAACAGGCTGACATAGAGCGTGCCGATGGTCCGCAGGATTGCCGATTTCGACATCTTGGCGGCCGCGGCCAATGAAGCAGCCGCGAGGCCCAGGATCAGGGCCAACACCGTGATCTCGATCGTCACCAAGGCGGCCTCCACGAAGAACGGGAAGACGCGCTGCATCAAGGAGAAATCCATGAAAGGGTCCAGCAGGAGTAACGCTCGGCTTCAGGCGGCTTTGCTCGCCTGAAGCCAGGAGAGATCAGCGGATGTCGCTGCCGACCCACTTCATCGAGATCTTTTCGTAGCTGCCGTCCGCCAGCATGTCGTCCAGCGCCTTCTGCATCGCAGCCTTGAGCTCCGGATTGTCCTTGCGGATGGCGATGCCGATGGCAACAGCGCCGCCTTCGATATCGGGCGTGTTGAGCTTGCGGACCTTCTCGCCCGTCTCCTTGACGGCAACCATGACCGGAATGTTGTCGACGACTATCGCGTCGACGCGGCCGGCCCTCAGCTCCAGCAGCATTTCCGGCAGGCCCTTGTAGGTACGGATATCCCAGCCACCCTTTTCGCGCGCCCATTTCTCATGCGTCTCGCCCAGCGTCACGCCAATGGTCTTGCCCTTGAGGTCGTCGAGGCTCTGCACTTTCGACTGCTCGCTGACGAAAACGGCGCGGCCGGCGTGGTAGTAAGGCCCGACGAAATCGACCACCTTTTCACGCTCAGGCGTGATCGTCATCGAGCCAACGACGGTGTCGTATTTGTTGGCGAGCAGGCCGGCAATGATGCCGTCCCAGGCCGTGGTGATGATGGTGCCCTTGACACCGATGCGCTCGGCGATGGCCTTGCCGATATCGGCGTCGAAACCGACGACTTCATTCTGGTCGTTGACGAAGTTGAAGGGCGGATACTGACCGCTCATGGAAATCTTCAGCTCGCCCGCCGCCTTGATCTTTTCGAGGTCGTCGGCCCTGGCCGAAACGGCAGTGAAGGTCGACGCAAGCAGCAGGGCCGCAACGGCGATGCCGGAAAATACTCTGTTCATCTGATTTCATCTCCTCTGGATGGCGCGCAAGGTTTGTTCTTGGGAGGCGTGCAGACGCTTTCCTGTCATCAATGATTGCCTTTGCGGTATCATTGCGCAAATAGATAATGCGAATAGAGAGCATAGATATCAGGAATGGTACTTCCACGCCCCGAACGGCTGGTCTGGGATCTCGACTGGAACCTTCTGAGGACATTCGTCGTCATCGCGGAGGTGAAGGGCATCACGCGAGCTGCGGAGCGACTGAACCTCAAGCAACCCAGCGTCAGCAATGCTCTGCGGCGACTGGAGGACCGGGTGGGCCGGCGTCTGGTCGAGCGCGACGCGACGCGCTTCGAACTGACCGAGGTCGGGCGGCTTCTCTACGAGCAGAGCGTCGAGGTGTTCGGCACCATATCGCAGTTGCCGCTGCTGATGCGCGGCATCAGCGACGATGTTCCCGGCCATGTGATGATCGCGACGGCAAGCCATGTCGTCTCGCCGCTCTTTGATCAGGCGCTGTCCGAGTTCCACAGCAACTACCCGCACGCCAGCATCACCATTTCAGTCGCAGCAAGCACCGAAGTCGCCAAGCAGGTGAGGGAGCGGCGTGCTTCCTTCGGCATCTGCCTGGTCAGCCAGCGCGATCCGGCGCTGGAATATGCGATGGTCTACCGCGAGTTCTTCGGCTTCTTCTGTGGGCCGCAGCACAGGCTTTACGGGCAAACCGGGCTGACGCTGACCGATCTCCGAGGCGAGCCCTCGGTATCGTTCCAGACCGACCATATCTCGGATGCGTTGCGGCCGGTCGCGCTGTTGCGCAGCGAGGCCCGGCTCAATGCCGATGTCGTCGGCGTGTCCTCGAGCCTGGAAGAGGTGCGGCGCATGATCGTCGCCGGGTTGGGCATTGGGCCGCTGCCGCTGCACGTCGCGCGGCGGGATGTGGCGGATGGAATGCTGTGGCGGCTGCCGCCCTATGACGCGCCGCCGGCCATCGACATCTTCCTGCTGGTCAATCCGGACAAGGTGATGAACCGCGCCGAGAAGGCGCTGCTGTCAGGGCTGCAGACGCTGATTGCCGACACGCCCCTCGATGACCGCATCTACATAGGCTGACGGGCGGAGACAGGCTTATTCGATCAAGAAGGCCGAAGAGCGGTCGCGCATCGGCTCGTCCAGAGCGACCGAGGCGCGCGCGGCAAGGTCGAAGCGCACGCTTGTCGTCCGGCTCGATGCGCGGACAATGCCGTCGAGCGAGCCCAACATCACCTGTTCGAAGGTGATGGAGGTGCGGCCGATCTTCACGACATGCGAGCGGATGGTGATGAGTGCACCGGCTTTCGTTTCATGCCGATAGTCGATTTCGGTGCGCACGTCGGCCCATCCGATCTGCGACGCCTGGTTGTCGTCCTGTCCGGCAATATGGCCGAGAAGCTGGAAGCTGGCATCATCGAACATCGCCGCGTAGTGACGCACATTCACGTGCCCCATCACGTCGCACATCCAGGGATGAGCGACGCCGACAAAGGTGACGAGAGATTTGCTCATGGGGATTTGCTCCGTGGCCTTCGACGATCGCGCAGACGCAATATCGAAACGCGCGACGACAGGCAAACGATCTGCTGTCCCTGGCATCTTCGAACCGAGAATGGCCTTCGGACTTCGTATTCGTTAGCCGCACCCTTGGCCACCTCCATCAAACGGACTATTTCAGGGGTGGCGGCGTTTCCGCCACGGGGGTCGGCATGCTCAGAGTGCAAAAGGTCAAGGTCGACGAGATCTACGTGCCGACGGCGCGCAAGAAAACGCTGCATCCCGAGACCGTCCGCCATCTCGCCGAGGACATTCTGGAAAACGGCATGAAGACGCCGATCCAGGTCCGCCATGACGGCAAGCGCCACATCCTCGTCGAAGGCCTGCACCGGCTGGAAGCGGCAAAGTGGCTCGGCGAGACCGAGATCGAGGCCTATCTGGTGCAAGCCAAGCGCCACTAAGGCTTTGGCCCATCGATCACTTTGTCATCCTCGGGTCTCCGCGACGGAGCTGCGTTCGTGCTCCGCCCGTGGATGACGAAGGTGAGTGACGCCTCGGGTCAATCGAAACGGTGTCGCAAAATTTTCGCTGGCCGATGTCGGCTTGCGGTTCATCGGCTCGTCCTTGGGACGGAAGCCAGATCAAACGCAGGACGCCATCATGACCACCAAGCTCGACATCGCCCCCACCAACGACCGCGAACTGGTTCTCGCCCGCATCATCGATGCGCCGCGCGAGAACGTCTATCGCTGCTGGACCGATCCGAAACTGATCACGCGCTGGTTCTCTCCAAAACCGTGGACGACGCCGCGCGCGGAGATGGATGTGCGCGCCGGTGGCTCGAGCCTTGTCGTCATGGCCAGCCCGGACGGCAACGAGTTCCCCAACCCAGGTGTCTTCCTCGAAGTCGTTGCCGGCAGGAAGATCGTCCTCACCGACGCCTACACTGAGGCTTGGCAGCCTTCGGAAAAGCCGTTCATGACCGTCGCGCTGACCTTCGAGGACGAGGGCAACGGCAAGACCCGCTACATCGCTCGGGTCAGGCACTGGAGCGTCGCCGACCGCGAACAGCATGAGAAGATGGGGTTCCACGAGGGCTGGGGACAGTGCGCCGACCAGCTCGAAGAACTCGCCAAAACGCTTTGATCCGCATAACGCCTTGATATCGACAGGAGAGGAGATCGATATGTTCAAAACCCTGTTTTTCGCCATTTTTGCTTCGGCCGCAGCACTGCTTGCCTGCCCGGGCATCATCAATGCAGAGGAGACAAAACCTGCCATGACGACTGAAACGAATGCACTGCCGAAGCCGGAAAAGTCCGGCCTTCTGACGATCAACGGCCTGAACTACTACTATGCAATCTATGGCAAGGGCGAGCCGCTGCTTCTGCTGCATGGTGGTCTTGGCACCACGGATATGTTCGCGCCGATCCTGCCGAAACTTGCCGAAAACCGCACCGTCATCGGCGTCGACCTGCAGGGTCACGGCCGCACCGCGCTGGGTGACCGACCATTCACCGTGGAGGCGATGGGCGACGACATGGCCGCCATCGTCAAGGCGCTCGGTTACAGCCAGGTCGATGTCATGGGCTATTCGCTAGGCGGCGGCGTCGCCTTCCGCATGGCCGTCCAGCATCCCGAAGCGGTGCGCCGCCTCGTCTTGGTATCGACCGGCTACGCCACGGACGGCTTCTATGACGAGATGCGTCCGCAGCAGGCACAGGTGAGCGCAGCCGCGGCTGAGTTCATGAAGGACACGCCGATGTACAAATCCTACGTCGCGGTGGCGCCACATCCGGAGGAGTTCCCGAAGCTCCTCGATGCGCTGGGCGGCTTCATGCGTCAGAACCGCGATTACTCGGCCGATGTCGCCAAGCTGAAGATGCCTGTCATGCTGGTCTATGGCGACAGCGATATGTATAAGCCCGAACACGAGATCAAGTTCTATCAGATGCTCGGCGGCGGACTGAAGGACGCCGGCTGGATGCGCGAGAACTTGTCGCAGAACCGCCTGGCGATCCTGCCCAACCGCACCCACTACGATGTCTTCTTCGCCCCGGAGCTGACGGCCGCCGCGCTGCCGTTCCTAAACGGCCAGACCAAGGTCAAGACCTGGGACGAGGTCGTCGGCGAAATGGAGTGAACGCCAAAACCGCCGGCTGTTGGCGGGCAGCCGGCATTCCGTGGCTCCATGACGGCTTTCGGCGTCATGGCTTCATCCCAACTCGCATCAGCACAAGCGATGACATTGCATCAAAGCTTTTCAATTGACCCAATCGGCCCCGCCGATACGTTGCGCGCCTATTCTCTCCCACCAGTGGATCCAGACAATGGCAAGATATGAGGGCGGATGCCTGTGCAAGGCGGTGCGCTACCGCGCGGACGCGGCTCCCATCAACGAACGCGTCTGCCACTGCCGGCTTTGCCAGAAGGCGATCGGCGCCGCCTTCAACGCACGCGTGCTGTTTCGCATCGAGGACGTGACGATCGATGGGCCGCTGGCGACTATAGGCTCTTCACCGGATCTCAAGCGCGGCTTTTGCCCGAGCTGCGGCACAACGCTGTTCTCCCGACGTGATTCCGCAGGGATTATCGGCATCACCACCGGTTCGCTCGACGATCCCACGGTTTTCAAGCCGCAAATGCATATTTTCACGGCCTCGAAGCAGCCTTGGCTGGTGCTTGATGACGGCCTGCCGAAATACGAAGGCGCCCCTCCGCCAGGCTAATTTTTCCCTTCTCCCCTTGTTGTGGAAGAAGGTGGATCGACGCGCAGCGCCAGGGGAAGGGAAGAGCGCAAGCATGGCCAAAATTTAATCCAAATCGACACGAGATAGCCGGCAAAGCGTCATTGGCGAGCCATCTTTGTCGTCCTATTTAAGGGTCGCGGGTACGGCATTCGAGGAGACGACGGATGAACGACAGCATCAGCACCCTGGACGAGCTTTTGAGAGATCCGATGGTCCTGCTTGTGATGGAGCGCGATCGTGTGCGTCCCGAACAGGTGCGCATGCTGCTCGAACGGGCTCGCCGGCCTTCGACCGATGAGCCCGAAGTGCCGCCGGCGCATGTGATCGCCAGGACATGCCAGAAACTCTGGCTCTGCCCGTAGTCGCTTTGCGATTTTCCCTGTGTGCCTCAAGCCGGCCCCAAGGTGGGCCGGTTTTCGAACGGCGTGCACCTCGGCGTGCCAGCTTACAAATCCGTAAATTGATTATCCGGCCCATGACGATAAGGCTTGCCCGGGATTGACCGATGGTCGGTCCACGCAACTCCGATCTCTCATGCACGGAATTCGATTTTGGCCGATATCTGCACCCAAGGCCTCGACACGGGCTTCGTCGGCCTGGGGTTCGCCAAGGTGGCGTTCCTCGGCGTGGTGCAAGGCATCACGGAACTGCTGCCAATTTCCTCGACTGCCCATATGCGCATCGTGCCGGCCGTGCTCGGCTGGCAGGATCCTGGCTCCGCCTTCTCCGCCGCCATGCAGCTTGCGGCCCTTGCCGCGGTGGTCAGCTATTTCTGGAGCGACGTCAGGGATATCCTGTTTGGATCGCTCGACGCTCTGGCGCGACGCGATTTCGCCGACCGGCATTTCAAGCTGGCGCTCTGGATCGTGCTGGCGACGATCCCCATCGTCATCGCCGGCGTTGCGCTGTCGGGCCTGCTCAACGCCTGCAATTCGCCGCTGCGTAGCCTGACGGTGATCGGCTGGGCCTGCATCGCCATGGCGATCCTGCTGGCGCTGGCCGAGATCTTTGCCCGTCACCGGCGCAGCATGGGCGATGCGTCGCTGACCGATGCGCTGCTCGTCGGTATCGCCCAGATCGGCGCGCTTGTCCCCGGCGTCTCGCGCTCGGGCTCGACCCTGACAGCGGCACTGGGGCTCGGCTTCAAACGGGCCGAAGCGGCGCGCTTCTCGTTCCTGCTCGGGCTGCCTGCCATCGCGCTCGCCGGCCTCAAGGAACTCTGGGAACTGCACAAGGTCCATCTCGACGCCCATGGCTGGTCGGTGCTTGCTGTCGGGCTGGTCGTCGCGTCGATCTCCGCCTTCTTCGCCATATGGGGGCTGATGCGCGTGCTGGAGCGTTTCTCGGCTTGGCCGTTCGTCATCTATCGCGGCCTGCTCGGCATCGTCTTGTTGTCGAGCGTCGCCATGGGATGGCTCGTCTAAGGCAGTTCCACAGTATCGCTTGAAACGGGCTATATCCGTACCGGACCTCGAACTTCGATTCCGGTACGCACATGGATTTTTTGACCCTCCTGCAATCGGTGCCACTGTTGCTGGCGATGGCCAAGGGGGCGCTGCCGTCGGTGGCGGCGCTTGGCGCGTCGTTCGGCCAGTGGGTTGTCTCGCTGCCACCATGCCGGGACTTCACCTTCGAGGCGACCAGCTATCTCGTTTGCGAGGTCGATCCGAAACGATATCAGCTCGAGCTGTTCTGGAAGGATGCGGCGGGCAAGCCGTTTCAGTCGCTGCACAATCTGCATGCCGCGCAACAGGCGATCGGGCGCACGATGCTGTTCGGCATCAATGCCGGCATGTATCACCCGAACCTCGCGCCGGTCGGTCTCTATGTCGAGCGCGGCCAGGAGATGGCGTCGGTGAAAACGGGTTCGGGAAGCGGCAACTTTTCCCTGCAGCCAAACGGCATTTTCTACATACGCGACGGCAGGGCCGCGGTCCGCGCCACCAGGGACTTCGTGAAGAGGCGCCCGACCGTCGACTATGCGACGCAATCGGGGCCGATGCTGGTGATCGACGGCAAGCTGCATCCGAAATTCCAGGCCGACGGCACTTCGCGGAAAACCCGCGACGGTGTCGGGGTGCGAAAGGATGGCGTCGCGGTCTTTGCGATTTCGAATGGCACGGTGACCTTCCATGCCTTCGCCCGGCTTTTCCGCGACGCGCTCGGTTGCGATAACGCGCTGTTCCTCGACGGCACGATATCCAGCCTGTTTGCGCCTGCCATCGGCCGCAAAGACGACTACTGGAATCTCGGGCCGATGATCGGCGTCTTCAGGAAATCCTGAGCCAGTTTCCACCGCGCTTACCCGCATGCGGTATGGCGAAAAAAACTTGATTCAAACTTTATTGGTAATTTCTCATTCATAACTGATCCGGTTTGTCCGTCGGCTGTCGTTTCGCCCTCGGTCTGTTGTGTTTTGAGTACAGGTCCAGATGCGGATTCCGGGCGTCGTCAGTTTTTTGATAGCATCGCTATGCCTTGCCGGCTGCTCGTCAACGGCCGGCGTCGATGCGCTGGATTTGCAGAAACCCTCCAACGAGACCACCAGTTCCGTGATCCGGCCGCCGGCACCGATCGCCGCTGCTCCGGCGGCAAGGGGCAACAGGGCGGCAAGGGCCGGATTGGCTCCCATGTCTGACAACGGTCCGGGGGAAAAAACGCGCCCGTTCGGCTTGGCGGAGGAGGAAGAGACGGGGGTGTTTGCCGCACCTGATGCGCCTGATCCCCAAGTGCCTGATATCGGCGGGCTGCCGGTCGAGCCGGCAGCCTTGGTGTCGCCGCCCAAGCTATTGACCCGCGCGGCACCGGCCATGCTTGCCGGGCCGCTCACCCGTTACGGTTTTCGCGACGCCAAGCCGATCAATTTCGGCAAGGGTTCGCCTCGCCGCCTTGCAGTGCACGGCGTCGACGTCTCGCGTTGGCAAGGCAACGTCAACTGGGACAAGCTGCGGGCGCAGGGCGCCAACTTCGCCTACATCAAGGCGACCGACGGTGGCGACCACCTCGATCCGATGTTCATGAAAAACTGGCGCAACGCCGACGCCGCCGGCTTGAAGCGCGGCGCCTACCATTTCTTCTACTGGTGCCGCACGGCGGGCGAGCAGGCGGACTGGTTCATCCGCAACGTGCCCAGGGTCGAAGGCGCGCTGCCGCCGGTGATCGACGTCGAGTGGAACGGCGAGTCCAGCTGCAAGCGGCGGCCGTCGCGCGAAAAGGTGCTGGAAAAGATGCAGGTGTTCATGGACAAGCTGGAGCGCTATTACGGCCAGCGGCCCATCATCTACACCGCGCCCGATTTCTACCGCGACAATCTCAGGGGCGAATTCCTCGACTATCCGTTTTGGCTGCGTGCGGTCGCCCAGCATCCGTCAAAGGTCTATCCCGGTCGCAAATGGCTGTTCTGGCAGTATTCCGGCTCCGGCCTGTCGCACGGCGTCACTGGCCGCATAGACCTCAATGTCTTCCATGGCGACGAACGGCAATGGCGCGCCTGGGCCGGGGGCCGGCAGACGGTAGCCGACGCCAACT
The DNA here is from genome assembly GCF_003997175.1 of Mesorhizobium sp. Primo-A. Classification (NCBI taxonomy): domain Bacteria; kingdom Pseudomonadati; phylum Pseudomonadota; class Alphaproteobacteria; order Hyphomicrobiales; family Phyllobacteriaceae; genus Mesorhizobium; species Mesorhizobium sp. Primo-A. The sequence goes on along the minus strand of NZ_RZTG01000001.1, from coordinate 458,625 downwards.
GAGACAAGCTATCAGGCTTGGCGTCGTTCGCTTTCTCGGGTGTCCGCCGATCCTCGACCTCTTCGCCGCTCCCTTCAGGACCCGCTCACGCGGCCTGCTTGACCAGCGTGCGCTGTCGGACCATTTCAAGCGCGATATCGGACTGCTCGATGGACACGCTTCCGCCGGCAGCATTCGCTGAGGAAAGTGCCTGGCTCTTTGACCAACAAGGACGCATGGGAGGAAAAGATGGGTGTGTCATCGGAGGCTCTGGCACAGAGCCGTCAAACGATCAGCGCTTACGAGGATTATGCGGAACAATATGATGCCATCGTGCGCCATGTTCCCAACGAGAGGGAGCAGGCATCGCTCAAGCGCCTGGTGGCAATCGCCGGCACAGGTGGCCGGATTTTGGAAGTCGGGTCCGGAGCCGGATACGATGCGGATTTTCTGGAAAATTTGGGCGTCAAGGTTCGGCGCACCGACGCCACCAAGCGGTTTCTCGAGCTGCAGGCCGCGCGTGGTAAGCATGGCGAGTTGCTCGATCTCATCACCGATGATCTCGGCGGCCCCTACGACGCGGTCCTTGCCCTATGCGTCCTGATCCACGTGCCTCGCGACCAGACCGACCAGGTGCTTGCCAAGATAGCCGGGTCGCTGCGCCCGGGCGGCGCCTTCCTCGTCTCGATGCGCAATGGCGACGGCGAGAGATCAGGCGAATATCACATGGTCTACTGGCGCAGGGACGACTTCGCCGCCCATCTCGAAGGCGCCGGGCTGGTCCTTATCAGGGACGATTTCAACGTCGGCCGCAATAGCGAAGAATGGAACACGTTCCTGGCCGTGAAGCCTGCATAACGCGGCGTGGGCTGTTGCCGTTTGCGCTGCTCAGCCTTTTCAGATTTGCGAAAATACAAGACATTGCCGCCGCCATGCTGTCTATGTGCGGGTTCCTGCACTCCTGGGGGGAGACGAGTTGGAACTCAAGATCATGCTTGTCGGCTTTGCCTGCGTGGTCGCGGGCGCGCTGTCGTTCATCACCTTCATGAAATGGCGAGAGGTGAAGGCACTCAGCCGCTGGCTGCCGACGCCGGGAAAGATCATCTCGTCGCGCGTCGAGGCACGCGAGGTCAGAAGCTCGGGCGTTGGTTCGGACAGCACTGATACGACCGAAATGCGCAATTTTCCGGCGATCACCTTCGAATACAAGGTCGGCGGCAAGAAATTTCAAAGCTCGCGCTACAGCGTGAAGGAGAATTTGGGGAATTTCGAAGTCACCGAAACCCTTGCCCAGTTTCCCCGCGGCGCGGAGGTGACTGTCTTCTACAATCCGGCCGATCCGAGCAAAGCCGTGATCGAGCGCACCATGCCCGAAGGCGCCTTCAAGTTCATGATCCAGCTCTCGGCCGGGCTGGTGGTCGGCGCGCTTGTGCTGGTGTTTTCCGTCGGCGGCGTCCTGGAGGCGATCAGGCCGCATTTGCCCAAGCCGCAAAACCTCGGCGCGGGAGCGCTGCTGCTGTTCATGGGCCTGTTTGCCTTGCGCATGGGCTTCGTCCAGAGATCGCTGGCCGAGCAGGCGGCAAAATGGCCGGTCACTGCCGGCCGCATCGATAACTCGGGCCTGCAGGCGCTCCGAAACCATTCTGGCCATGGTCGCTGGCGCACCGTCTTCAAATCCCGCATCGTCTACTCCTATGACGTCGCCGGCCAGCGCTACAGCGCCGATCGTGTGACCTTCGGCGGAACCGTGACGGCTTCGTTGCCCGGCCTCGTCGGCGGCCAGGCACGGCAGTATGTCGAAGGCAGCAAGGTCGACGTCCACTATGACCCCGCCAACCCCGGCTCGGCGGTGCTGGAATGCCGGGTACGGGGGCTCTGGCTGTTATGGATCTGCTCGGCAGGCTTTCTCGGTGGCGCCGCCTTTCTGGTCGGCCTGGTCTGAGGCGCCGGACGCCTTCAACAGCGGACGAGCGGTCCGCTGTCGAAGCCAGGCCAGGTGAACCGCAGCGTGGCCCCATGCCTGACGATATGGATGACACGCGCGAACGGCTCCTCGATCGACGGGTCGGAACCGTAGCATTGGCTGGCATGCACCACCCAACCGGTCGAGCTTTTGCGAAATGTCGCCTGCTCGCAGCCGAGATCGGGGAACGACAGCGACGCCTGGTCCACTGTGAACACAGTCTCGCGTTGGATGTCGGGAGCCGCGTGGCAGTTCAGCCTGTCGCTAGACCATGTCCCAACATAAGGCGGCGCCGCCAGCGCGGAGCCACCGGCGAATGCGGATATTGCCGTCGTCATCACCAAACGCCGCATCACCACTCCTTCGATCAGTGCGCTCGACCATACAGGCTGGTGGGATTTTGCGTGGACAAGTTTTGTCCAGGAGCGGACAAACGCCGCCGTTCCGGATTTTGCTATGCTTTTGCGCGGATGATGCGACTGTGCGGGCCGACTCAACGCTTTCCCAGAGACATTGGATGATCACCCGCATACTGGCCTTTTTCCTCCTGGGCCTGCTCGGCCCGATGCAGGCGGCCTTGGCAAAAGAATGCCTCCTGAGTCACGCCACCTATCAGGAGCCGCGCTCGGGTGCCGTCGTGCAATTCCGGCCGCTCGCCAACGAGCCGGCGGCGCTGACGGCCGAAGTGTTTTCGCTGGCCGTGCCCAAAGCCGGCACGAGCCTGCCCGCCGACATCACCTGGACCAACGGCAAGAATTCCTTCCCGCTCGGCACCATTCGCCACGCCTGCACCGACGACGACCGGGAAGGCGGCCTGCAGGACGGTAGCGGATTGTGCAGGCTATGGGAGGGCCAGGTCTATGCCTTGACCGGCGGCGGCGCCGAGCAGTTGAATTCGCGCGAAGCGACACCGGCGCCGAGAGGGCTGCTCTTGCCCGGTTTCGGCGTGGCTTTCACCGAAGGAGCCGATTTCGCCAATGCCAATCCAGGCGGTTCGGCCTGGGACGCCTTCATTTTAACAGGATGCAGCGATGAATAGCGTGCGATCGACCATCTGGGCCAGTGCCCTGCTTGCATCCGCGACGATACCAGCCATGGCGGACGAGCCGGCGCCGTCGCGCCCGCCCATCGACAAATGCGCCTGGGAAAAATTGTCTGACAAAACTGTCGGGCTGGCCGCCTGGACGCAGCGCTGCGATTTCGGCTTCCGCCAGATCCATTTCGAATTCGCCGGCAAAGCGCTCGCCATCAAATACAGCGACGGCGGCGCGGCTGACCCTCTTGTCGAGGTCTTTGACATCAAGCCTGGCGAAACCGCCGAGGCTGCGTTGCAGCGCCTGTTCCTGGAAAAGACCGACAAGGCCGTCAGCGCCCGCTGTGTGCTGGCGCCTTACACCGAGGGCACGGTACCCGCCGGCGTCAAACGCTACACATTCAGCCCCGACGCCGCCTATGCGAAAGAGCTGAAAGCACTTGCCAGCTCCGACGAGATTCCCGAACCGCCCTGCGGCGACTGGGGTGAAATGCCTGACGGCATGCAGTATTTCGAGGTGCCCGCGGGTGAGGGGTACAGCCTGCTTTTTGTGCGCATCGGCCAGGACGAGCCATTGTTTGACGAGCAGACGCTACGCGTCTTGCCGAGGGGGTGAGAAGCGCTTTCTCGCCAGGTCAGGCGGATTCGGTCACCGCACCGATCCGCCGGTAGACGAATGCTTCTTCTCTCGAAGGAACTGTGGCAATGCGCTTGGCTTCGTCGATCAGCATTGCCATGCGAGCATGGATCGGCGATTTCGCGCAAGCCGGGTCCGTTGCAGCGGCATCGCCGGCGATCGCCATCGCCTGGCAGCGGCAGCCGCCCCAGTCGATCTCGCGCCGCTCACAGCCGCGGCATGGCTCCTGCATCCAGTCCGTACCGCGAAAGGCATTGAACGCCGGGGAATCGGCCCAGATCGAGGACAGCCTGCGTGGTTCGAAACGCTCGAAGCTGAGCGACGGGATCGTCTGTGCGGCATGGCAGGGCAGTACGGTGCCGTCAGGCGTCACCATGAAGGCGTCCCGCGCCCAGCCGCCCATGCACGGCTTGGGATAGATCGCGAAATAGTCCGGCGTCACAAAATCGATGTTGATGATGCCGGCCAACCGCTCCTGTGCCTCCGCGACGATCTCCGCCTGCCTATCGACCGCTTCACGCTCCGGCATCAGTTGATCGCGATTGGTTAACGCCCAGCCGGCATATTGCACATTGGCGATCTCGAGCCTCTCCGCGCCCAACGAAAGGGCGAGATCGATGAATTCCGGCACCTCCTCGATGTTATGGCGATGGATCGGCGCGTTGATGGTTAGAGGCAGACCGGCCGCGCGCGCGCGGCGTGCCGTCTCCAGCTTCTTTTCGTGGGCACCCTTGTGGTTGCCGATGCGATCCGTGGTCGCCGGCCGCGCGCCCTGAAAGCTCAGTTGCAGATGGTCTAGACCGGCTTCGGCAAATGCCTCGACACGGCCCTCGACGATGCCAACGCCCGCGGTAATCAGATTGGTGTAGACGCCGCGCCCCGCAAGCCCGGCGATCAATTGCTCGAGGTCGCGGCGCAGTGTCGGCTCGCCACCGGACAGATGCACCTGGAGCACTCCGAGATCGGCGGCCTCCGAGAACAGGGCGAGCCAGGTCTCTGTGTCGAGTTCGCGATTGGCCTTGAGCAGTTCGAGCGGATTGGAGCAATAAGGGCATTGCAGCGGGCAGCGATGCGTCAGTTCCGCCAGCATGCCGATTGGAGGGAGGAGGGGCGTGCTCATAGCCTCACCAGCAGCTTGTCCGACCATTCCTGCAGGAAGGCGATGACGTCGGTCGCCACGGCCTCCTGTTCGGCCTCATAATCGGCGGCAAGGCCGGCAATGATGTCGCCGACCGTGGACCGTCCATCGCAGCGTCGCAATATGTCGAGACTGACATCGTTCGGCCAGAATATCTTTTCCGGTGAAAGCACGGCGAATGCCTGCCGCAAGGGATCGTATTGTATGCGCACGTGCTTCGGCAGCGAAGGTACCGATCGCAACGACACCACAGCTCTTTCGCGCAGCGCCGTCATAGGGCTGCCTCGGGCTGGAAGGCGCCGGGCGGTATGTTTCCCCGCTCGCCATAGGCGTGTTGAAGCGCGTCAAGCATGGCCCAGAGTATATCGCATTTGAACACCAGTGCATCGATTGCCTGCTGCTGGCGCTCCGCCGTATCGGCGTGGCTGAGCACGTAGGCAAGGGCGAAGTCGGCGTCACGCGAGGCCTGTTCGGGCCGTTGCTTGAAATAGGCAAGCGTATCCTCGGTGATGTAGTCGTATTTGGCCAGCATTGCCGGCACCCGCTCGCCGATGATGAGTGGCGAAAACATCTCGGTCAGCGAGGACGCGACCGCCTCGAACAGCGTCCGGTTTGTGCAAAAGGAAAGGTAAGCGCCCACCGCGAAGCGTGTCGCCGGCAGTGCCAGCCTTTCGCTCTTCACGGCCTCGGCGTCCAGGCCGAGTGAAGTTGCCAGATACAGCCAGCGCGCGATGCCGCCGCTCCAGCCGTCCTCGCCGTCATGATCCTCGATCCGCTTGCGCCACGCGGCACGAAACGCTGGATCCTCGGCATGTACGAGTATCATGGCATCCTTGCGTGGGATGACCGCCTGATAGCAATAGCGGTTCAGCGCCCAAGCCTTCATCTCGGCCTTCGACAACGCGCCGCTGGTCATCCTGTGGTGAAAGGGATGACGATTGTGATAGCGCTCGGCGCCAACCTGCCTCAATACGGCTTCGAGAGCGCTCGTGGAGAGTCCGCCTTTGGCTGCATCGCGGAAGTCGCTCAAAATTCCATCTCCATACCGTCGTTTGCGATTTCCCAGCCTGCCGCCTTGACCGCCGCGTGCTCGGCGGAATTCTCGTCTAGGATGGGGTTGGTGTTGTTGATGTGGACGAAGACGCGACGGCCGACCTTCACATCGGCCAAGCCCGCAATCGAACCCAATTCTCCCGAGATCGCCAGATGCCCCATGCGCGAGCCGGTTTTCTGACCGACGCCGGCGACGATCATCTCGTCGTCGGTGTAGACCGTGCCGTCGAACAAAAGACAGGCGGCATCGGTGAGACGCGCGCGCAGCCGCGCATCGATGCGCGCGCAGCCTGGGATATAGAAGACGGAGCCGCGGCTGCCGATGCCGGCAATTCGGACTCCGATCGTGTCACCTGCGTCGGAGCTGAAATTGGCATCCGGATGGTCTCTATCCTCCAGATAGAGTGCTATCTTCCCGGGCACGGCAAAGGGCTCGATCATTACGCCGGTATCGCGGCCTTCTGCGTCGCAGATGGCCAACTCTTTCGCCGGCGGCAGGATGCGCCGCGGCACAAGCGCTGGATCGAGAACGTTGAAAATCGAATTCGCCTCCAGCGTCGCCAGAACCTGCGCCGTTGCATAGATGGCGAAAGGCTGCCGCTCGCGCAGGCTGAGCAGTCCGGCGATATGATCGACGTCGGCATTGGTCAGCACCACAGCGCGAATAGGTGTCGAGCGCAGCGGCGCATCGCCCGCAGGCTGTAATTCAGGTGTTGCAGCGATTTGCTGGCGAATGTCGGGCGAGGCATTGAAAAGAACCCAGCCCAACCCGTCCGCCGAGGCGGCGACACTTGACTGGGTTCGTGGATGCACGCTTGCCATGCCGTTGCGAGCCGCACGACTGAGACGGTAGTTGCAGTTCCATTGCGGAAAGCCGCCGCCCGCCGCCGATCCGATTATCCTCAAATGCATGAAAATGCCCGCGCGCCGGCTTCTCTGACCTGCAGGCAATTTGCAGTCACAAACGACAGTCCGCGCGCTTTGCGTGCGTCAAAATCTTTCACGGAAATCCCATGCGGCGAGGGGATGCGCGCCCCTGTCGCCAGGGACGCGCACCTCTGCGGCCTACTTCTTGGGAGTAATTTCAGCAGGCAGATACCGTGAAATTTCGAAGCCAGCGGCAACCTGACACATGGTCGGTTTTTTCCAGTTCTTCTTCATGACATTTCTCCTCTTATACCAGCCCGAAGGGACCGATCCTGTCGTTAGCCAACCATTGCAGGGCACCGACGCAATGGCTCGTCCATCAAGTTTCAAAATGGACAAATGAAACAATAGGTTTTGAAAAATTGAAAACAAACTATCGAGAATAATTGCAGTCCTTATTTCAATTGTTCGTTGCGTAGGGTTTTTTCTCCTCCAGTGGAAGGTTTGCATCTTCCCATCCATCGGCGCCGAGCGGATACCAGATCACTGAACTGTAGCCCCACTGGACGGCCCGTTTCGCCGCATTCCACGACATCCAGCAATTCGTCATGCAGTAGAACAGAACCGTGCGCGACTTGTCCGTCCCGGCCTTGGCCGCGAGGCCTTGGCGAAAATAGCTGGCGGTCTCCTGCGAAATAGCGCCGTATCCCACATTGGCCAGCCATATGCTGCCTGGAATGTCCTTTCTGACCTTGTCTCTCCATATCGTCCCTGCCGGCAAATTGGCCGGTTTGGGCGTGTCCGGCATCACGTCGAAGAAGATCGCCTTTTTCGCTCGCCACAGCGCTTCCGCTTCCACCGTCGTCACCACCCTCGCGCCTTGCAGCGTCCGCGGCACCGGCGCCCGATAGTCGTCCATCCGGAAACCGCTGGGTTCGGCGATGTCGCCAGCCCATGTCGGCTCGGCCAGACCCAGAAGGCTCGCGGCGACCAGCACGAAAATAGTCTCCCTTCCATTCATTGGGTAATCAGGTTGTCGTGTTCGTCGATCAGCGGCACGTTGTAGCTCAGCAGGATCCTGGTGATCTCCGCCTGGTTTTCCCTGATCACCCGGTTGAGCGTCCGCTTCCATTCCTGGTCCGACGGACGTACGCCCATGGTGATGCGGTAAGACATGCGCGAGCCGGTTTTTTCCTTCACCAGTGGAACGATCGTCACATCAGCTCCGAGTTCCTTGGCGTAGTAACCTGCCATCGGTCCCCACAGCACCGCCGCATCGATCTTGTGTGCCAGCATGTCCTTGATCATGACCTCCCCCATTGATGGGGTGACGCGCGTATCCACCGCAAGCGGATAGATCTTGGCGGTCCGCAGAAGCTTGTTGGCGGCCATGTTGGCGGTTGGCGGCGTGCTTTCAACGACGCCGATCGTTTTGCCTGTGAGTCTGGGATCCTCGATCGTTTCCACGCCTTCCATATCGTGGCTTTTCGGATGCACCAGCACATAGGCGGAGCGATAGTAGGCGTTGGTGTTCTGCACCAGCTCATCGCCTTGGGCATAGCCCATGATGATGTCGCATCGGTTGGCCCCCAACGTATTGCGCACGAAGCCGGTGATCGTGGGAAACCAGGTGTAGGAGACGGACTTGCGCCCGGTTTTCGCGGCAACCAGTTCGGCCAGCTTGTTTTCGAAGCCTTCGCCGCTCTTGTCGGTGAAGGGCATATTCGAGGGATCGGCGCAGACGCGCAGAATGTCAGGGTCGACCAGTTCTCCCGCCGCGCCAAGGCCGGCGCTTTGCGCATGCGCGTTCGACGGCAGCAAGGCGAGTGTGCCGAGGATCGGCAGAACGACGCGCAGCTTCAATGCATCGCGGCCGATCATGTCATCCACCCATGCAGGATGCTTCGGCATCCTTCGCCGCCTGGGCCTTGTCTTCGTGCTTGGGCGGCCTTCCGCGGGGCGCCGCGCCATCCGCGCGCGCGCGCAGATAGACGTAGAGATCGTCCAGGTAGCAATAGACGTTCTTGTTGTCGCCAAAGGCAGGCATGACGTTTTCCTTGCCGCCGCCGACATTCTTGCGGCCTTCGGCGACGATCGAGAGGAATGTGGCGTAATCCATGGTTTTCAAGCTGTTGACCAAAGCCGGCGCATAGCTCGAACCTGTCGCGTCCTGTCCGTGGCAGACATGGCAATCGGAATGATACCGGCGGTAGCCGCTGAACGTGTACCAATCGACGGTTCCGTTTTCGATCTTGTAGGTCGGATTTCCATCCGCATCCAAATACTTGCCGCCTTCTTCCTTTACCGCCTTGGCTTTTTCCATGCTGTCGTCGGCCCGGGCGAGGCTCGAGCTTGCCAGAGGCAGCAGAGCCAGGACGAAAGCCGAAATTACAATGCGAACGGACATTCAAACGCTTCCTTCATTTGCCAATGGACACGGTTTTGCTGTCGCGACCGGCATTGATCGGTGTTTTTGGGTGCGTAACCGAATCGAGAGCCCGGCCATGGCTTCCGGATGTCCGGGCTCTCGTTCTTCAAGCCTTTGGTCTCACAAGACCTGAGGCATGCTCAAGGTTCCCAGCGCATCAATCCGGGAGACCGAAGACGGTGAGCTGACCGCCCAGCGTCGTGTAGTCGGCAAGTGCCGCGTAGCCGCCGACGGCACCCAGGCCAGCTGTACCAACGACAGCGGCTTGGTCGCCTTGCGCGCGGCCCTGATCGACGGCGCCATGCCAGGCAGCGGCGTTGTCAGGCGAAAGCAGGCCGCCTGCCAGGCCGATACCAGCCCATCCACCGACGCCCGACAGAACGGCGATATACTGCTTGCCGCCCTGCTCGTAGGTCGTGATGTTGCCGATGATGCCGGACGGGGTCTTGAACTTGTAGAGTTCCTTGCCGTCCTTATCGACCGCCTTGATGTAGCCTTCGAGTGTACCGTAGAAGACGACGTCGCCATCTGTCGCCAACGCGCCCGACCACACCGAGAACTGCTCGGGCTTCGACCAGACGATCTCGCCCTTGGCCGCATCCCAGGCAATGAAGTTGCCCATGTTGCCGTCGCCGCCAGGTGCGGGATACATCGACACGGTGGCGCCAACATAAGGCTGACCGGCGGTGTAGCTCACCTTGTAAGGCTCATAGTCCATGCAGACATGGTTGGTGGGGACATAGAACAGCCCGGTCTTCGGCGAATAGGCCGCCGGCTGCTGGTCCTTCGTTCCAAGCGCCGCCGGGCAGATGCCCGTCGAGTTGGTGTCTTCGCCGTTCTGCTGGGTCGAATATTTCGCCACGACCTGCGGGCGACCATACTGTTCGCTCTTGGGGTCCATGACGACTTCGGTCGCCCAGTTCACGGCCGGATCGTATTTCTTGGCGACGAGAAGGTCGCCGGTGGCGCGATCCATGGTGTAGGCAAAACCATTGCGATCGAAATGCACCAGCACGTCGTGCTTGGCGCCGTTGACCTCCATGCCATCGACGAGGATCATCTCGTTGATGCCGTCATAGTCCCATTCGTCATGCGGGGTCATCTGGTAGAGCCATTTGGCAACACCAGTATCCGCATCGCGGGCCATGATCGTCATCGACCAGCGATTGTCGCCGGGGCGTTGGACCGGGTTCCACGTCGAGGGATTGCCGGTGCCATAATAGACCAGGTTCAGCTTGGGATCATAGGAATACCATCCCCATGTCGTGCCGCCGCCGGTCTTCCACTGCTCGCCTTCCCAGGTGTTCGTGCCGGAATCCTTGCCAACCGGCTTGCCGAGTTGCGTGGTCTTCTCGGGATCGATCAGGGTGTCTGCGTCCGGACCTTCCGAATAGGCTTTCCAGGCGAGTTTGCCATCTTTCAGATTGTAGGCGGCCAGCCAGCCGCGAACGCCGAATTCGGCGCCGGAGACGCCGATGAGCACCTTGTCCTTGACGACGACGGGGGCAGCCGTACCAGATTCGCCTTTGCCGCCATCGGTCTGGTCGCCGTTCTTGACCGACCAGACGACCTTGCCAGTCTTCGCGTCGAGGGCGACGACTGTGGTGTCGGCCTGATTGAGAATGATCTTGCCGTCACCATAGGCAACGCCACGGTTGACCGTATCGCAACACATGATCGGAATGACGTTGGGATCCTGCTTGGGTTCGTACTTCCAAAGGATCTTCCCGTCATTCTTGAGATCGAGCGCAAAGACATTGTTCGGGAAAGGCGTGTGGACATACATCACATCGCCGATGATAAGCGGTCCACCCTCGTGGCCTCGTAGCACGCCGGTGGAAAAGGTCCACTTGACCTGCAGGTTCTTCACATTGTCCGCAGTAATCTGGTTGAGTTTGGAATAGCGGGTGTTGGCGTAGTCACCCGTCTGCATTGCCCAGTTCTTCGAATCCGAAGCCAGCTTTGCAAGGTCCTCATTAGCCGACGCCGTATAGGCCGCGCCGAGCGACAGAAACGCCGCAGTGGTTAGAATATAGGTAGCTTTCGTAAGTACACGCATCCGAATTCCTCCCGAGGTTCATAGTGATGAATCATTTGCTGAGCCCACAAGGGCTTGCCCAAGCGATTCACGGGGGGGAAATATTTCCGGCAGCGTGTCACGACCTAAGCCAGATGTGCAGAGGGCACCGTTACTGCCCACCTCACCTTGGCCTACGAAAGACTGTCGCCGCTCCCTAATGACGGTGACGCCCTTGAAGCCGGAAACAGGGTGAGGCTATGTCATCGTAAAAGGCTAGGCAAGCAAAAAAGCCTGCTGGTGTTTTTGCACCGCAATATCGTAAATGATGCGGTGCAATATAAGAAAATAAGCAGGACGGTATTTGTTAGATAAAGTATTTATGACCGCGAAATAACGATGGGGCGCATAAAATTTAGTTATTTTTTGATTTTTACATTTCGCCTAAGCGTTGATTTTATTTGGAGGTATTCGCTTCGATGTCTCGGCATGGTCATGCGCGTGCTCCATTGGGAATCGATAGTGGGCCAAGCATGAGATGATCGTTGGAGTCGGGGCGTGGAGCAGGCCACGGAGCCGCCATGCGGAACCACGGTCGACAAGCCCCGCATTCCTCCTTTGGTCGCATACGGAAGCCATGGGCGCTTGACTGACTCTGCTGCACGTTGCCAACTGCCACGGTGATCCCGACTGGGCGCATCGCGCCTAGGCTAACCGGAGGTTTTCCCGTGATCAGATATGTTGGATTTTCGACTTTGCCGCTGCTCCTTGCCGCGCCGCTGGCCTTCGCAAACCCGGCGGGCGCCGCGGGTGATTACCCGACAGCAACGATCGCCGACTACGTGCTCGGCTGCATGCAGACGAACGGCCAGACACGTCAGGCGCTGGAAAGCTGTTCCTGCTCGATCGACGTCATCGCCTCGATCCTTCCCTACGACCACTATGAGAGAGCCGAGACTTTCAAGAGCATGTCTTTGACCACAGGCGAAAGCGCGGCGCTGTTTCGCGAAAGCGCACCGGCGAAGGCAGCCCGTACCGAATTGAAGCGCGCGCAGTCGGAAGCCGACGTGCGCTGCTTTTAGAGCCTGCTCCATCCGGAAGCCGGATGGAGCTCCGTCCTCTGCCCGGGCGTGATCTTCCCGAACGAGCTCCATTTTCGGGATCAAGTGGCAAGCACCCGGCAGTCCAGCGCAAGATATCGAGACTTCAGAGTCCCGCTGTCTCGAGCGGCCACTGATTGCGAAATGTTTTGCCGTCCGTATCGATCGCTTCAACCTGGATTTCGCCATTGCCGTGCACGGTGAAATCGAATCGGAAGTTGGGGTCTTCCGAAATCGATATTCCACCTTCCATGGAGAGGATCGGCCGGCCGGCTTGGGAGATCGACAGTTTCTGGACAAAATGCGCCGGTATGAAATATTGGGTCAGCGGATCCCGCTGCAGCCCCGAATTGTTAGGGTGCCGGATCATCAACTGCAGTTCCTCGGTCTTGGTCATCGTCTCTTTGGGCGGGAACTGGCGCAGCTTCATCTGACCCATTGTCGCGTTGGCCTCGTCCTGGTTCTTGACCGCAGGGGCGGAGCAGCCACCTGACGCCTTGACGAAGGTCTGTACCATATGGAGTTGACCACCCTGCGTCTCAGCGATGGCGCGCAGATAGGAATAGTCGTTGACGCGCACGCGCGTCGACAGATGCGTCACGCCGGCATCCTTGCCGAGCTGGAACGTTGCCGCCACCGGTGCAGGGTTCGCATCGATGATCAAGGTAACGGATTTGATGCCGTCTGGCGCCTTGGCTGGATCGAGATAGATATCGACGGGCACGATGGCGGCATCCTGCGCCCGCTTCGGTGCTTCGATCCGGACGACGCCGGTATCGACCAGAATTGCCCGATCGCCGAACACGTCGCCCTTCAAGTCATGCCAGATTCTATCCGAGGACGCGGTTGTTTGCTGTGCGTTGGCGGCTCCCGAGGAGCCGAGCAACGTGCCGATGGTCAAGATGATCGCGGTGAAAACGGATGCGAGCGGCAAGGCGAGCTGCCGGCTCGAGTAAGCTTGATTTTGCATTTCGATGCCTCCACCAATGCAAGAGAGGTGGTGCCCAGGCTGGCGTTGAGGATAAGCCTTTGGCGACGCCTTGGCAAATCGCCGTGCTTTACGGCCGCCTGGCGCATGTCGGCGTCGTCTATTCCCATTCGAGTTCGGCAAATGCGGCCGTTGCGTTGCGCTCGTTGTAATCGTCGAACAGGTGCCAATTGTCCCGTTCGCTTCCGCCTGCGGTTTTGACTGCTTCGCGCAGCGGCGTTCCGTCGGCGATCGCCTTGCGGATATCGCGCGCCAGAACCTCGAAATAGCGTCGCTCCCCCGCCAGTGCCTGTGGCCAGTCGGCCGTTACAGGACCATGACCTGGAACGACGCGCGCGGCGTCGATCGCGGTGAGTGCATCCATCTGGCGGAGCCATCCAAGCAGTGATCCGTCGAGCGTCGGCAAGGAGCCCATGAACACCAGATCGCCGGCAAAGAGCGTTCTGGTCGTGGTATCGAATACGGTCAGGTCGTTGTCGGTGTGCGCCGCCTTCCATGCCCGCAGTTCGATCGTGCGCCCGCCGAGGTCGAGTTGCAGGTGATCGTCGACCAGCCTGGTCGGCGACACGATCTCGACCCCCTCCATCAGCGCCTCGCCAAGCTGTTCGCGATAGTTGTGCAGATAGAACGCGCCACGCGCGTCGAGGGCGCGCGGCAGATTGCGGTGACCGACGATGGTCGCGCCGATCTCCCGGAATGCCGCATTGCCGAAGATGTGGTCGGGGTGCATGTGGGTGTTGACCAGGAAGCGAACCGGCTTTGCGGTTACCTTTCCGATCGCGGCGAGAAAGGCGTGCGCCTCGATCAGGCTGCCACCGCTGTCGATGACGGCAACCGCATCGGTACCGATGACGGCGCCCAGATTGCAGATCGCACCGTCGTTGGCGGCGGTCATCAATTCATCCGTGCCCTGGAAGGCGAAGACGCCGTCGGCGATCTGCCTGAGCGAGAATCCCAGGTTGCCAGCCGCGGCTCGTCCGAGGCAGCACGGCATCAAGGCGGCGCTGGCGGCGGTACAGGCGAAGCCACTCACAAGCCTGCGTCTTAGCCGATCGATCGACATGAAGGCCTCCGATATGCATTTCACCTGCAGGCGATCAGGTGACGTCCGGAAATCTATGATGGAACGACCGCAGAAGGTCGCTCATCACCTGCGAATTGCGATGTTGCCGTGGCAACCGTACGTCGAACACGCCGAGCACATGGGTTGGCCGCGGCGCGAGCACGATGATGCGGTCCGAGAGCATCAGTGCCTCGCGTAGATTGTGGGTCACCATCAAGGCGGTCGTGGGCCGTGCCGACCACACGGTCAAAAGCAGATGCCGAAGCCGCTCGGCGGTCTGTTCGTCGAGCGAGACAAAGGGTTCGTCCAGGAAAAGCACCGCCGGCTCCGTGGCGAAAGCCCTGGCAAGTGCTGCCCTGCGCGCAAGGCCGAGCGACAGTTCGGCAGGATAGAGCGAGCGCATGGCCGCGAGGCCGAGCGTGTCGAACAGCCCGTCGAGATTTTTCGCCCTCAAGCTTTTCGGCAACGCCAGCCTGACATTCTGCTCCACCGTTCGCCACGGCAGCAGGGTCGGTTCCTGGAATACGGCGGCGATGCGGTTCGAACCTCCTTGCGGCAACTGGAAGGAGCCGGAAAAGTCTTTGTCCAAGCCAAGCAGGATACGCAGCGTCGTGGTCTTGCCGCAGCCCGACGGTCCAAGCAAGCAGGCGAATTCGCCTTGCCGGACCTCGAAGGAAAGGTCCTGAAGCGCCGTGATCGAGACGCCTCGCGCGGACCTGAAGGTCTTTTCGGCGATGTCGACCTTAAGCGGGACGACGGCGCCAACGGGTTGCATGTCGTTCAACGGGCTGCACCAGGAGAAGTTCAATGACAAGCATCACCGCCACGAAAGCCAGCGTGTAGGCAAGAATGGCGGCGACATCGAAAAGCTGGAAATAGAGATGGATCTGGAAGCCGACACCGTTCGAGCGGCCGAGCAGTTCGACGACCAGGACGATCTTCCAGATGAGGGCGATGCCGGATCGCGACGCGGCGGCAAGATAGGGCTGCAATTGCGGCAGCAGGATATGGCGGATGCGATCAAGGCGGCCGAAGCGATAGACGGTGGCCATCTCGGCATAACTTGGATCAAGCGTCCTGGCGCCTTCACGCATCGTCACCACGACATTCGGGATCTTGTTCACCGCCACCGCGCCGATCGCCGCCGCCTCGTTGAGGCCGAACCAGATGTAGCCGAGGACGATGACCACCAGCGCCGGGATGTTGAGGAACAGGATCACCCACGGGTTGAAAAAACGGTCGACGCGACGATAGCTGCCGAGCAAAACGCCGATGACGGATCCGATGATCATTGCGACGATATATGCTGCGGCGACCCGGCCGAGGGTCACGCCGAGATGGTAAAAGAGGTCGCCGCTCGCAGCCTCCCTGAGAAGCACCTGCCAGACCTGCCCAGGTCCTGGAAAGGCACGGCTTGGCCAGACGCCTGCCGCAAGGTTCCACAGCAGGCAAAGCCCGAGCAGGGAAACCGCTACGGTCAGCGCGGGCGCCAGTGCCGTCGCCAGGCTGCGTCGGCCGGACATGCTCGGCGGGGCATCACGCGTGCCGTCGGTTTCCGATGCGGTCATTTCCAGGGTTCCTGCCAGAATGTGCCGGGCGCCATCTCCGCCGCGCTGCCGACCAGCTTCGCGCCGCCGATCGCCGCCAGCACATGGTATAGCCTGCCGGCGTCAGCCGCTTCCTCGGCGACCGACCGTCTGGGAATGCCCTGACGATAGCGATCGCGCAGTTTTTCCAGTTCCTTGCCTTCCGCGCGAATGATCGGCGCCAGACGCAGCCATTCGTCATCGGATCTGGCCAGCAAGTCTTTGGCTTGCGCGGACGCCCTCACGAACCCCCTGACGGCATCGGGGTTCTCGTTCGCCCATTGGTCATGGAAGACGTAACCGAGCGCCGACACGGGTCCCAGAGCCCCAAGCGTCTTTGCCGCGTCATTCACGCCGATCAATCGACGGAAGCCATTGGCCTCGAGACGGGCGCAAAAATGCCAGAAATTCAGCACTGCATCGAGTTCGCCCTGTATCGCCTTTTCCGAAATCAGCGGCGGCGCGCCAAAGACGATGTCGCTGGTTGCCGACAGGTCGACGCCGAGATCGCGTCTGGTCAGCGCTTGTATCAGCAGCCAACTCTTGTCGAGCGGGCCGCCGGCGACGCCGATCTTCTTGTCCTTGAGATCGGCGACCGTCCGGATCGGTGAACCCTCCTTCACCATGATCGCGCCCACGGCGGTGGAATAGGGGAACAATGTGAGGTCGCCGCCTTCGGAGCGCTGGCGCGAGACCCACAGCCAGTCGGAAACGATCATGTCGATCGCGCCAGCCTGCATCGCGACGTTGGTTGCATCCTCGCCGGCGAAGTCGATGATCTCCAGATCGATCCCGTTCGCGGCATCGAACTTGTGCTGCCGTAGCGTATCGAGTTCCCAACTCACGGTTCCAAACTTCAGCACACCGAGGCGAATCCTGGCTGCCGCAACGGCTGGCCTGGTAGCAAGAACAGCGGCTGTCCCGAGAACCGCCAGACGCAACGTCATGCGCCGTGAAACCATCATGACACCTCCTCCCCAGGGTTCCGCGCTGCCAAATCAGATGGCTCGTTCCTTGCTCGGAAATGCGCATTTCCAGCGCATGACCTTGAGGGTCGGGTGTTCTTGAGACCATTTCGCGATTTCGCTGGGGGCAAGGAACATGCATTGGAACAGGGTGCCGCGGCTCTCGAAATAGAGATGTTCGTCTCGGCAATTGCTCGGATTGGCGCTGAGGCAAACCGTCAATATGAGATCGACCATGTCCATTCAGCACCTCTTGCGCGTTCCCAAACGCCCATCTCGGCGAGTCCAGCCCAACCAGGAGCCAGGACAAAACCGCCACTTGCCGGATTTCTCAAGGTGCCAATGGAGAAACCGGAATGAGGTCAAGCTACGCGCTCGCCCAATAGCCGTCAACAAAGACGAATGGACAGGATCCTTGAGCACCCAGGCCTCTAAACCTTTGTACGATTGACTTTCACAACATGCCGATTAGCTTCCAGGTGACGTGGCGCGGCTCCACGGGAGAAGCGGAATTTCCACGCCACCGCGTAAGGCGCATGCCGACGGATCAAAGGATCGGCATGCACAAATCGTCCAGGGCACCCAGACGATCAATGAGGAAATACCATGCGCGCAATCGCATTTTTCGCAGTCATGTCCGTTGTGCCCTTCATCGCGAGCCAATCCCAGGCACAGGACGCGGCGGCGGGTGAGAAGGTCTTCGCCAAATGCAAGGTCTGCCATGTCGCCGACCAGGACAAGAACAAGGTCGGCCCGTCGTTGAACGGCGTCATCGGCCGAACAGCCGGCACGCACCCGGGGTTCAGCTATTCTCAGGCGATGGTCGCGGCAGGCAAGTCCGGCGTCAAATGGGATGAACCCACGCTGAAGACTTACCTTCACGATCCCAAGGCCATGGTCAAAGGAACAAAGATGGCGTTTGTCGGCCTCAAACAGGACGAAGACATCGCCAATGTCATCGCCTATCTGAAGCAATTCTCGAAATAGCGCGCCGCCGGCCGTTCGAACTTGCGTTCGGCCGGCGTTCGCCTCGATCACGCATCGGCTTGCAGCCCCTGCATTGCCGAAGGCAGATCGAAAAGGCTGTCGCAAACAAGATCGGCGCCAAGCTCTTCCACCGGAATGTGGCTGTAGCCGCCACGCAGCAGAATGACGGGCATGCCGGCGGCGCGTGCGGCGCCCAGGTCAGCGCCACTGTCTCCGACCAGCAGCGCGTCACCCGGGTCGACGCCTAGTTGTGCCAACGCCAGCAGCAGGGCATCGGGCGCCGGTTTCAGGTATGTCACCGCGTCTCCGCCGACGATCGCACCGAAATATTCCGTCAATCCGAAATGAAGCAGGATTTCGCGGGTCGCCAACTGCGGTTTGTTGGTTGCCACCCCCATGCTTACTCCGCCCAAATGAAAGTGGGTGAGGGCCTCCCTGACGCCAGGCATCAGCCTTGTCAGGCCGGTCAGGTGCCGGCGGTAGATAGGCGCCATGACGCGGTTTGCCTCATCGAGAGCGTTGCCGAGCAGTGGCGCTCCCGATGCCGCGAAGGCTCGCTCGATCAGTTTCCTGACACCGCCGCCGATCATGGCCTTGACCCGGTCCAGGCGCAGCGGCGGCAGATCGCGGCTGGCCAGCAATTCGTTGACGGCGGCCGCTATGTCCGGTGCCGAGTCGACCAGCGTGCCGTCGAGGTCGAACAGGATCGCCTTCGGCGATCGAAGCGGCCT
Organism: Mesorhizobium sp. Primo-A; assembly: GCF_003997175.1. Lineage (NCBI taxonomy): Bacteria > Pseudomonadati > Pseudomonadota > Alphaproteobacteria > Hyphomicrobiales > Phyllobacteriaceae > Mesorhizobium > Mesorhizobium sp. Primo-A. Next base: position 440,090 of record NZ_RZTG01000001.1, on the reverse strand, counting down.
ACCTGCGCCGACGTTCATGCGTCATCCTTCCACTTGATCGAGCAGCCGATCGAGGCGACCTGGTCCAGCGGCCCGTCGCCGGTTCGGGCAACCTGCTTCATCGCCTCGAACAGATCGCGTCTCAGCCCGGGCGCTCCGGCTTCTCGTCGCGAGGCGTCCAGCCGACCGCGATATTGCAATCCCAACTCGCTGTTGAACCCGAAGAAATCGGGAGTGCACACCGCCACGTAATCGCGCGCTACAGTTTGGCGCTGGTCGTGCAGGTAAGGGAAGCTGAAGCCGTTCGTCGTGGCGAAGAGCTTCATTTGGTCGAAGGAATCCTCCGGGTAGGTGTCGGCATCGTTCGAGTTGATTGCGACAAAGCCGATACCTTCGGCCTTGAGGTCGTTGGCATCGCGCACGATACGTGAAATCACCGCCTTCACATAAGGGCAGTGATTGCAGATGAAGGCCACGACCAGGCCGTTCGGGCCGGCCTGGCTGAGGATCGAATGCGACCTGCCGTCGACGCCGGGCAAAACGGCATCGATCGCGCGCCAGCCGAAATCGCAGACAGGGGGAACGGCCGCCATGCTTGCCTCCGATGAAATGGTTTACGCGGCTTTCCGGATCGCACCGTCGGCCGCCTGTCGGATGGTTCCAATGTTGGCGCGGTAGGCCGCCTCGGTGCCCCCCTTGAACACGGCCGACCCGGCGACCAGCACATTGGCGCCGGCCGCGGCGACCAGCGGGGCGGTTTCGGCCGTGACGCCGCCATCGATTTCGATGTCAATCGGGCGGTGGCCAACCAATGCCTTGATTCGCCTGATCTTCTCGATGACCGCGGAAATGAAGGCCTGGCCGCCGAAGCCTGGATTGACCGTCATCAGAAGCACCAGATCGAGCCTGTCGAGCACATATTCGATGACGCTCTCCGGCGTCGAAGGATTCAGCGATACGCCGGCCTTCTTGCCGAGATTTTTGATCGCCTGCAGGGAACGATCGAGATGCGGCCCGGCCTCTGCATGCACCGTGATGATGTCGCAACCGGCGTCGGCGAAGGCGGCCAGATAGGGGTCGGCCGGCGCGATCATCAGATGGCAGTCGAAGATTTTGTCCGTTCGGTCGCGGATCGCCTTGATCACCGGCGGACCGAAGGTGATGTTGGGCACGAAGTGGCCGTCCATCACGTCGAGATGGATCCAGTCGGCACCCGCCCGCACGACAGCTTCGACCTCGTCGCCGAGCCGCGAGAAATCCGCGGAAAGCACGGAGGGTGCGATGATTGTCCCGGTGACCATGGTCGTCGTCTCCAATTCTGTCTGCGGTGTTGGTCGCTGCGCCGGCCGCTTCGTCGTGTCAGCGCATCTTCGTCTCCGGTTCGCCTTCCAGTTTCCCTTCCGCGAACACGCGGCTGCCGCGAATGTCGGATTCCTCGATGGTGATAAGATCGGCCTTGGTCAACACCCGGCTGCGCGATGCGAAAAGCCGGTTGGCCTGCCGCAGCCGCGCCCGGTCGAGCCCATTGCGAACCGAACGCGCGTTGGAGAAATGCGGCAGCCTCATGCGGATCGGAAGATACTCTTCGAGCGCCTGGGACGCCGCCTCGCTGAGGCGATAATTCTGCTCCGCGAGCATAATCTCGGCGATCGATTTCAGTTCGCTGACGCCATAGTCAGGGAAATCGAGGTGGTGGGCGATGCGCGAACGCATGCCGGGATTGCTGTCGAAGAAGCGGTCCATCTTGTTCTTGTAGCCGGCAAGGATCACAACCAGATCGTCACGGTTGTTCTCCATGCACTGCAGCAGGATTTCGATCGATTCCTGGCCGTAGTCGCGTTCGTTCTCTGGCTTGTAGAGATAGTAGGCCTCGTCGATGAAAAGCACGCCGCCCATGGCACGCTTGATCACCTCGCGGGTCTTGGGCGCGGTGTGGCCCACATACTGGCCGACGAGATCGTCGCGAGTCACGGCGACCATGTGGCCTTCGCGGACATAACCCAGACGATGCAGGATTTCGGCCATCCTCAGCGCCACCGTGGTCTTTCCGGTGCCAGGATTTCCCGTGAAATTCATGTGCAGCGTCGGCGCGCCCGATGTCAGTCCGAACCTGCGGCGAAGCCGGTCGACCAGGAGGAGGGCGGCGATCTCGCGGATGCGGGTCTTGACCGGCTTCAGGCCAACGAGTTCTCGGTCGAGCTTGTCCATCACCTCGTCGATGTTGGACGCCTCGAACTCGGCCTGCAGATCAACCGTCGCGTCTTGTGCGGCAGCGTCCTTTGTCATCGCGTTCAGCATGGTTCGGCTAGCTCCGCTCGCCTTCGGGCCTGTCGGTCGCATAAGGCACGATCGAATAACCCTGGCTGCGGCCGTCACGCTCCTGGCGCAGCAGCCGGAACCCGGGTTCGCTGGGCGGCCGGTTGACAATGAACGACATGCGCGGCGCTTCCCAGCCTTTGGTCGAATCGAAGGCGGTTACCCGCACATACATGTTCGGACAGGCTTTCCGGCAAGCATTGACCTCGAGCAGTATGCCCGCCGGATCTTTCAAGTCGAACATGGGGTTGCCGTACATTTCCCAATAGGTGTTTCGCGGATGCGGATCGTCCGTGTACTCGACGCTGACCGCCCAATGGTTCTTCAGCGCGTATTTGATCTGCGCCGAAATCTGCTCGTCGGTCAGGTCGGGCAGGAACGAGAACTGCCCCTGTGTGACCTTGTTTCCCGGATTGGTCATCATGACGACGGTTCCTTTCGTCTAGAAGCTGGGCGTTGCGGTTGGCACGAAGTCGGCCGTGTCGGTCGATTCGTAGTTGAAGGTGACGTCCTTCCAGGTCTCCAGGGCAGCCTTCAGCGGCGTGCACCATCTGGCCGCCTGTTCGAGGATCTTGGTCCCTTCGCGCAAATAATCGCGCCCCTCGTTGCGGGCCAGGATCATCGCTTCCAAGGCGACGCGATTGGCCGTCGCGCCTGCCTGGATACCGTCCGGATGGCCGATCGTGCCGCCGCCGAACTGCAGGATGACGTCCTCGCCGAGATAGTGGATCAACTGGTGCATCTGGCCGGCATGGATGCCGCCCGAGGCAACGGGCATCACCTTGTTGAGCGAGGCCCATTCCTGATCGAAGAACAGCCCGGTTTCGAGGTTCTGCGGCGTGCGCTCCTCGCGCAGCGTGTCATAAAATCCCTTGATCATGAGCGGGTCGCCTTCCAGCTTGCCGACCACCGTGCCGGCATGGATGTGGTCGACGCCGGCCATGCGCATCCATTTGCAGATGACGCGGAAATTCATGCCGTGGTTCTTCTGGCGCGAATAGGTCGAGTTGCCGGCACGGTGCAGGTGCAGGATCATGTCGTTGCGGCGTGCCCACTTGGCCATCGACTGGATCGCCGTGTAGCCGATGACCAGATCGATCATCACAATGCAGGAGCCAAGTTGCTTGGCGAATTCGGCGCGCTCGTACATCTCCTCCATCGTGCCGGCGGTGACGTTGAGATAATGGCCCTTGACCTCGCCGGTGGCGGCCGACGCCTTGTTCACGGCCTCCATGCAGTAGAGGAAGCGGTCGCGCCAATGCATGAAGGGCTGCGAGTTGATATTCTCGTCGTCCTTGACGAAGTCGAGGCCGCCCTTCAGCGCTTCATAAACGACGCGCCCGTAATTGCGTCCCGACAGGCCGAGCTTCGGCTTCGTCGTTGCGCCGAGCAGCGGCCGGCCGAACTTGTCGAGCCGCTCACGCTCCACCACGATGCCGGTCGCCGGCCCCTGGAAGGTTTTGAGATACGCCACCGGGATACGCATGTCTTCCAGCCGCAACGCCTTGACTGCCTTGAAGCCGAACACATTGCCGATGATCGATGCGGTCAGGTTGGCGATCGAGCCCGGCTCGAACAGGTCGAGGTCGTAGGCGATGTAGGCGAAGTACTGTTGCTCGGTCTTGGTTCCGGGACCGGTGTTCGGCACCGGCTCGGATCTGAACGCCTTGGCGCGATAGAGCTCGCAAGCTGTCAGCCGGTCGGTCCACACCACGGTCCACGTCGCGGTGGAGGATTCACCGGCGATGGCGGCTGCCGCCTCCTCGTGGTCGACACCGGGTTGCGGCGTGATCCGGAACATGGCGATCAGATCGGTTTCCTTGGGCCTGTAGTCAGGCTCCCAGTAGCCCATCTTCTTGTAGGGGATGACCCCTGACTTGTAGCGCTCCTTGCCTTCCTTGAGCGTCCCCGCTGGCAGTATGTCGATCTTGTTCATGACAGGTCTCCTGTTTGTTGCTCAGGCGGCTTTCGCGGTTGCGATTTGGGGGTCGAGTTTTCCCGCGGCGTAACGTTTCGCCATCTCGTCCATGGCGATGACCTTGATCTTCGAGGCGTTGGACGCCGTACCGAAACGCTCGAAGCGGTCCCGGCAAAGGTCGCGCAAGGCATCCATGGCGGGCTTCAGGAATTTGCGGGGATCGAACTCGCGCGGGTCTTCCGTCGCGACGCGGCGGAACTGCCCGGCCATGGCCATGCGGCAATCGGTGTCGATATTGACCTTGCGCACGCCGTAGCGGATGCCGCGCTCGATCTCCTCGACCGGGACGCCAAAAGTCTGGGGCATCTCGCCGCCGTATCTGTTGATGATGTCCTGCAACTCCTGCGGCACAGAGGAAGAGCCGTGCATGACCAGATGCGTGTTGGGCAGCTTCTCGTGGATCGCCTCGATCACCTGCATGGCCAGGATGTCGCCGTCCGGCTTGCGGGTGAATTTGTAGGCACCGTGCGAGGTGCCGCAGGCAATCGCCAGCGCGTCGACTTGGGTTGCGGTCACGAAGTCGACCGCCTGATCGGGATCGGTCAGGAGCTGGTCGTGGGAGAGCGCGCCCTCGGCGCCGTGGCCATCCTCGGCCTCGCCTTGGCCGGTTTCCAGCGAGCCGAGCACGCCCAGTTCGCCTTCGACGGAAGCGCCGACCCAATGCGCCATACGTGCGACGCGTTCGGTTATGGCGACGTTGTAGTCGTAGCTTGCCGGCGTCTTGGCGTCCGCCATCAAGGATCCGTCCATCATCACCGAGGTGAAGCCGTGGCGGATCGCGGAAAGGCAGGTGGCCTCGCTGTTGCCGTGGTCTTGATGGATGCATAGCGGGATGGTTGGGTGGATTTCGGTCAGCGCCTCCATCATCTTGGCCAGCATGATGTCGTTGGCATAGGTCCGGGCGCCACGCGAAGCCTGGATGATGACAGGCGCGTCGCAGGCCTTGGCCGCTTCCATGATGGCGAGGCCCTGTTCCATGTTGTTGATGTTGAATGCCGGTACGCCGTAGCCGTGCTCGGCGGCATGGTCGAGAAGCTGGCGAAGGGTGATGCGAGCCATTGTGAATCCTCCTAGATGATGAGCTTCAGCGCCGCTGCAGCAACCGCTTCGGACGTTATGTTGAAATGCCGGTAGAGGTCGGGGGCAGGGGCGCTGGCGCCGAAGCCGGTCATGCCGACGAAAGCGCCGGTCTCGCCGATCCAGCGGTCCCAGCCCAGCCGGGCTGCCGCTTCGACCGCGACGCGCGGCGCCGAGCCGAGGACGGCCTTGCGGGTGGCTCTTTCCTGCTCCTCGAAAAGCTCCCAGCACGGCATCGACACGACGGCGGCGGCGACGCCATGCTCGGTCTCCAGCCTTTCGGCGGCAGCAACCGCGATCTCGACCTCCGAGCCGGTGGCGATCAGGGTGACGGCACGGTGCTCGGCTGGTTCGCGCAGGACGTAGGCACCCTGGCGGGAGCGGTTCTCGTCACTGTGCGACCGACGCAGCATCGGCAGGTTCTGGCGCGACAGCACCAGCACGCTCGGCCGATCCTTGCTCTTCAGCGCGAGTTCCCAGCACTCCGCCGTTTCGATGACATCCGCCGGACGGAAGACGTTGAGATTGGGCGTGGCACGCAGCATCGCCAGGTGCTCGACCGGCTGGTGCGTCGGGCCGTCCTCGCCGAGGCCGATGGAATCGTGTGTCATCACATAGATGACGCGCTGGCCCATGAGCGCCGAGAGCCGCATCGCGCCGCGCGCATAATCGGCGAAGCACAGGAACGTACCGCCATAGGGCACGAACCCTCCATGCAGCGCGATGCCGTTCATGGCGGCCGCCATGCCGTGTTCACGAATGCCGTAGTGAATGTAGCGGCCGGCATAGTCACTCGGCGCAATGCGGTTCATGCCCTTGGTGATCGTCAGATTCGAGTGCGTCAGATCGGCCGAGCCGCCGACGGTCAATTCCGTTGCGCCGTTGATGGCCTCCAGCACCATTTCGGAGGCTTTTCGCGTCGCCACCTTGGTTGCCTTCTCGACATGTTCGCGACGAAAGGCTTCGAGCGCGTCGAAGACCGTGTCGGCCAGTTCGGCGGCGACGGCGTTTTCAAAAGCCTCGCGTCGCGGCGAGGCGGCAAGCCGCTGCTCCCAGGCGCGCCGCATCGCTTCGCCGCGACCGGCAATCTCGCGCCAGGCGAAAAGGATATCATCCGGCACCTCGAACGGCGCGTGGGCCCAGCCGATGTTTTCGCGTGTCGCGGCGATCTCTGCTTCACCCAGCGGTGCGCCGTGCGTCTTTTCCGAACCGCCGAGATTGGGGGCACCCATGCCGATCACTGTGCGGCAGGCAATCAGCGATGGCCGATCCGACCGCCGCGCCGCCTCGATTGCCGCGGCGACTGCTGCCATGTCGTGCCCGGCGACACTTTGGACATCCCAGCCGGCGGCCTTGAAGCGCGCCGGCTGGTCCATCGACGTGGAGAGGGAGGTCGGCCCGTCAATGGAAATCGCATTGTCGTCCCAGAAGACAATCAGGCGGGAAAGCTTCAGGTGACCAGCGAGATCTATCGCCTCGTGACTGATTCCCTCCTGAAGGCAGCCGTCGCCCGCAATCACATAGGTATGATGATCGACCAGATCGGCACCGTAGCGGGCGGCAAGCATGCGTTCCGCCAGCGCCATGCCGACCGCCGTGGAAATGCCCTGTCCAAGCGGTCCGGTGGTGGTCTCCACGCCAAGCGCATGGCCGTATTCCGGATGTCCGGCGGTGCGGCTGCCCAGCTGCCGAAATCGCTGCAATTCCTCGACCTGCATGTCTTCGTAGCCGAGCAGATGATGCAGCGCGTACTGCAGCATCGAGCCGTGGCCGGCTGAAAGCACGAAACGGTCACGGTCGGGCCAGTCCGGTCTCGACGGATCGATATTGATGAAGCGGTTGAACAGCACCGTTGCGACATCGGCCATGCCCATCGGCATGCCGGGATGACCCGAATTCGCCTTTTGGACGCTGTCCATCGCCAGCGCGCGAATGGCGTTCGCCATGTCGCGCTCAGAGACGAGAGCGGTTGTGGTGACGGGCTTCAGTGCTGTTTGGCTGGTCATTGCATCCTCCTCACGACACACGGCTCTTGCGTTCAACCAATTGCAGGATGAGCGGCGTCAGGATCAGCTGCATGGCAAGATCGAGCTTGTTGCCTGGCACCACGATGGAATTTGGCCGCGACATGAACGAGTCGTGGATCATCGACAGCAGATACGGAAAATCGATGCCGCGCGGATTGGCGAAGCGGATAACCAGCATCGATTCGTCGGGTGTCGGAATCCAGCGCGCGATGAACGGGTTGGACGTATCGACGATCGGCACGCGCTGGAAGTTGATGGCGGTCTGCGAGAATTGCGGGACAATGTAGCGGACATAGTCGGGCATCCGGCGCAGGATCACGTCCATCACCGCCTCGGTGGAATAGCCGCGTGTCGAACGGTCGCGATGGATCTTCTGGATCCATTCGAGATTGATGACCGGCACGACGCCGATCTTGAGATCCGCATGCTTGGCCAGATTGATCGTGTCGGTGACGACACAGCCGTGCAGCCCCTCGTAGAAGAGCAGGTCGCTGGGAGCGAATTCGCGCCATTCGGTAAAGGTTCCCGGTGGCGTGCCGTGCTGCTTTTCCTCTTCCTCATCATGAATGTAGGTGCGGGTCTTGCCGGTTCCGCGACGGCCATATTCCGCGAACACCTCTTCGAGAATTCCGAGTTCGTTGGCCGCGGCATTGAAATGGGTGAAGTTCGGGTTGCCGGCCTTTTCCTCCTCGGCCACCTTTGCCTTCATCGCCGCGCGGTCGTAGCGGTGAAATGCGTCGCCTTCGATGAAAGCGGCCTCGATGTTCTCGCGCCGGAAAATCAGCTCGAAGATGCGCTTGACCGAGGTCGTGCCGGCGCCCGACGACCCGGTGATGGTGATGATGGGGTGCTTGGCTGACATGGTGCAGCTCAGGCTCTGAACAGGCCGCGGCGGCTGAACAGCGGCGCACGCTCACCGATGTTGCTCGGCTCTGTGTGGTAGCGCGTGATGCGCGCGACTTCCCGCGCCGACCCGAAGATCATCGGCACGCGCTGATGCAGGCTCTCGGGCTCGATTTCCAGGATGCGGGTGATCGCGTCGGTGGCGGCACCACCAGCCTGCTCTATGAGATAGGCGATCGGGTTGGCCTCGTAGACGAGGCGCAGCCGTCCCTGACCATAGCCCTTGCGCCGATCGCCGGGGTAGAGAAAAACGCCGCCGCGCATCAATATGCGGTAACAGTCGGCGACCAGAGAGGCGATCCAGCGCATGTTGAAATCCTTCTCGCGCGGTCCTTCGGTGCCCTCCAGGCAGTCGTCGACATAGAGCCGCACAGCCTCGTCCCAGTGCCGGTAGTTGGCGGCGTTGATGGCGAACTCCTGAGTGCGTTGCGGAATGATCCGGCTTTCATAGGCCTGGACGAAGGTGCCGAGCCTTGTCGAGAAGACGAAGACATGCGTGCCGCTGCCGAGCGACAGGACGAGTGCCAGCTGCGGCCCATAGATGAAGAAACCGGCGCCTAGCTGGTTCACGCCCGCCTGCAAGAAAGAGGCGGCCGGATCAGCGTCCGGCGCGCCAGTTGCGGTCAGGAGCGAGAAGATCGTTCCGATCGACACGTTGGTGTCGATGTTGGAAGAGCCGTCGAGCGGGTCGATCGCAATGGCGAGTGGCGCTTGCCTGTCGAGCAGGACTGGCTGCTCCAGCTCCTCGGAGGCGTAAAGCGCCACCGGCGCACGGCGCATGGCGTCGAGGAAGATGTCGTCGGAGAAGACGTCGAGATCCTTCTGGACGTCGCCGTCGGCATTGGCGCCACGGGTCTCGGCAAAGGCGGCGCCGAGCACCCCTTGGTTGATGGTGTTGCGGACCTTGATGGCGGCCTGTGTCAACTGACGGACGGTCGTCACAACGGCCGAGCGGAATTCGTCTGGCTGGCCGAGATAGGAGTTCAGAAAAGCGTCGAGCGTTGCCGCTGGCATCGTAACCTCCCCTCCGGCCGCATCTCCTCGGAGCGGCTGGACTGGAGGAATGGAAACAAACGTCACACGATAAGTAAAATTCAATAACTTTACCTGGTCAGTAAAAATAACTTAGTATGCGACATGAGAAACCTCACGCTCAAGCATTTCAAGACCGTCCAGGCAATCATCAAGTGCGGCAAAATTGTCAGCGCAGCCAAGATGTTAGGCCTGTCTCCTCCAGCGCTGACAATCCAACTGCGACAAGTGGAGGAAGAATTCCAGCTGGCTCTGTTCGACCGAACGTCGGACGGCATGCGTCCCACTGCCGCAGGTCTGGCTTTCGTCGAGACAGCGCAGGTTATCGAGGAGCATCTCGGTTTGCTCGAAGACAAGATGGATGCCATCAAGGGCGTACGCACCGGCAGCTTGAGGCTCGGCGTCGTTTCCACAGCCAAATATTTCGCGCCGCGGCTGATGGCTGCGTTCATGAAGGACCATCCCGACATCGACATGCGGCTTGCCATCGGCAATCGTGCCCAGACGATCGACAACCTCAGGAACCACGACATCGATATCGCGCTGATGGGGCGTCCGGCGAAAGAGGTTCCGGTGCGTGCTTCGGTCTTCGGTGATCATCCGCTGGTCATCATCGCGCCGCCCGACCATCCCTTGGTGGCGGCGCGCGATATCTCCAAGGAGCGGATTGCCGAGGAGCATTTCCTTATTCGCGAGCCCGGCTCCGGAACCCGTATCTCGTTGGAAATATTCCTGAGCGACGTGCCTGGGCGCATCGACGACCTCGGTGTCGAGATGGCCTCGAACGAAACGATCAAGCAGGCGGTGATGGCTGGTCTGGGCATCGCCTTCATCTCTGCTCACACCATCGCTGCGGAAACCGAGGCAGGCCGGCTTGTCATCCTCGACGTTGTCGGCATGCCGATCCGCCGACAATGGTTCTCGGTGATGCGAACCGATCACGCAATCTCGCCGGCGATGGCCACATTCAACGATTTCCTGATGCGCAAGGGCGCAATGTACCTGCCCCTTTTCGGAAAGCTGTATCCAGACAAGGCTGGATGACACTGCACGAGCGCAACGGATGAAAGTCCGGTGGAGAACGCCCGCGCTCGTTGGTATTATATAAGCGATATGTTATGTTGCAGTGCGAAAGAGCGGGGGCCACGTCCTTTCACACCGTAAGCGATCTGTATGTGCAACCCCTGCAGACTGTTCGGAACTCTCCCGGGTATGGGTTCGGGAATTCGATGGGGAAAAGGGGTAATGCTTTACACACTCGTTATGATGGTCTGCCTGACGGATGGACCGCGGACCTGCGAACAACGCGAGGAAATGGTAGACGGTCTGGCGATGAATCCCGGGACTGCCTTCATGCAGGCGCAGCCGCTGGTGGCAAGGTGGATCGAGACGCATCCCGGTTATTTCGTGCAGCGCTGGCGTGTGCTGCCTGGCAGAGAGTCGTGAGACAGGCGGCCAAGGTCTATTTCTTCACGATGAGCGTTTCCGAGACAGTCTTCGACAACTGGTAAAGCCGCTGCTCGATTATCGTCGGCACATCGCAGACATAAGTCAGCGACTGGACGCGTTCGTTGAAAATTCGCGTCGCGAAATTCAGTTGATCGGTTCGCCGTTCTACTTCGTCCGGATCCGCATCGGCCTTGGCGCGCAGCGCGTCCACTTCGGATGCTTCCTTGCGCAACTGTGCCGCCATTTCCAGCTGTTTGTGGGCATAGCGGGAGATGCCGGAGATCACGTGCGAACGCTCGGCGTCCATGTGATCGAACATTCCCTGCACCAGCATCGTCATTTTGGTTGCGACCTGCTCGGGCGGTAGGGAAGTCGCGAAATCCTTGATCTCCTTCTGGGCTTGTGCAATCGGCGTCCGCCGGGCCGCCACAGCATCGACAAGCGCCGACACGCCTGGATCCTTCGCCCAATCCTTCGCGGTCGCCGGAAGCTCCGGCCCATTCCAGATCTGGCCAAGCGAGAGCTGTGGCACCTTACGCTGCATGCAGGGCCAGTCGGGATCGGTGTTTGCCGCGGCGGCGCCCTCCATCGACGCAAGCGTGGTGACCAGAACCAGAGTGTGAACAAGTCTCATTCGCGCCATCAGGCGTTTCCTCCCATGTCCTGTTTGCGGATCACCAAACCGCGCGAAGGGTCGTATGCGATGATGGCGCCGCCCAGGAACAGCAGCGTGCAGCCGGCGACGACGCCCAGCGACAGCCATTCGATCTGCCCGTAGAAGGCAAAACGGATCAGTTCGACGGCATAGGTGAACGGGTTGCAGAGGCAGATCTTGTAGAGCAGGGGGCTCGCCTCCTGGATGCGCCACAAGGGATACAGCGCCGGAGACGCGAAATAGCCGGGAAAGATGACGAAGTTCATGATGCCGGCGAAGTTTTCAAGCTGCTTGATCAGCGAAGACAAGAGCATGCCGAGCGCGCAAAGCATCATGCCCGACAGGAACAGTGCCGGCAGAACATAGAGATAGCCGAGTGGCGGCGCTTTGACGCCCCACAACCAGGCAACGATCAGGAACGCGTAGACCTGCACGATCGATACGGCCACACCGGCCAGCATCTTCGACACCAGCAGGAACCAGCGCGGAAACGGGCTGACCAGCAGGATGCGCATGTTGCCCATCTCGCGGTCGTAGACCATCGACAGTGAAGACTGCATGCCGGAAAACAGCAGGATCATGCCGCAAAGGCCCGGCGTGATATAGACCTCGTAGAGCACATAGGTCTTGTAGGGCGGGATGATCGACACGCCAAGCACCTGGCGAAAGCCGGCCGCGAAGATGAACAGCCAGACCAGCGGCCGGACCAGCGAGGAAATGAAGCGTTCGCGCTGGTGCAGGAAGCGCAGGCACTCGCGCAGGACGACGCCTTTCAGGCAAATGAGATAGTGGCGCAGGCCGAATGGCTCGGACCGCACCGGCATGATGCCGGCGACCTTTCCGGGCATCGAAGGGGCGCTCATGGCGACGTCTCCGTCATGCCCGCCGCATCGACGCGGCTGAGCTTCGAAAAGGTTTCGCGAATCGAACTTCCGCCGTTCGCACGGATCACATCCGACACCTTGCCGCTGGCGACCAGGTCACCCCGCCGCAGTATGATGACATGGTCGGCGTCTTCGACTTCGTCGATCAGATGCGTGGCCCAGAGCACGCCGATGCCCTCTGCTTGGACGAGCTTGCGGATGGTGGCGAGGATGCCCGCGCGAGATTCGATATCCAGGCCGACGGTCGCCTCGTCAAGCAGGAGCAGGGAAGGTCGGTGCAGCAGCGCCCTGGCGATTTCGATGCGCCGCATCTGACCGCCGGAGAGGCTGCGTGCCTTGTCATGCTGGCGGCCCTGCATGTCGACCGTTTCCAGCAGCGCGGCAATGCGCTGGCGAGCTTCGCGTCCGCCAATGCCATGCAACGAGGCATGGTAGGAGAGATTCTGGTAGACGCTGAGGTCGAGATCGAGCGTGCGTGCCTGGAACACGATGCCGACCCGCCTGAGTGCTTCGCCGGACGCGCGGCGAATGTCATGGCTGAAGATGCGGATCGATCCGTGACGCGTGTCGTAGAGGTGGCTTATCAGTGAGAACAGCGTCGTCTTGCCGGCCCCGTTGAGGCCGAGCAGAACGGTGAAAGTCGCCGGCGCGATCGAGAAGGAGACGTCGTTGAGCGCCCGCTTCTGGCCATAGGAATGGCTGACGGCTCGGACATCGAGCGCCGCCACCTCGTCTCCCGGTCCGCTTGTCCTCATATGCTGCATACCGGATCGCTCCTTCAGGACGCGTTGGCCTATTGGCGCCCCTGATCGCCTTTTGTCTTACTTGATCGTAATCTTGCCCTTCAGTCCCTTGTCGGCAAGGTCGGGAACCGACCAGGTATATTCGCCCGGGCGAACGGTATGGAACTGCACCTGGATCGTTCCCGCGTCGTCGAATTCCAGCCAGGCCGGTCCGCCGTCCATATGCACTTCCAAATCGTTGATGACGATCTGGTCCATCCAGACATTGCGGAAGAGATCGGTCACGAACTTGTACTCGAAACCGCCCTTGGACGTGATCTTCCAGCGATAGCCCTGGCCGGCGATCAGCTCGAAGTCCTTCTGATTGACCGCATAGGTGGAATCGGCCGAACCGATAATCAATTCCGGCAGGTTCTTGCTGGCACGCGACGGTTTTGACGTCGCATCGTCGGCGTTTGCTACGATCGGAGCAAGGACAAATCCGGCGAGCGCGGCGAAGAAAAACCTACGGCAAAGTTTCATGTCTTGAGCCTCCCGATGATCAATGTCTGCTATTTGGGCGAAATGACCACACCCCAGGGCTGCTGGCCCACAGTGAGCGATTGGACCGGCTCGTCGGTGGCCGTGTCGATGAAGGTGATATCGTTGGAATTGCCATTCGTGGTGATCAGCGTTTTCTGGTCGGGCGTGAAGGCCAGATGCCAGACGCGCTGGCCGACGAGGATGTATTTTTCCACCTCATAAGTGTCGGTATTGATCACCGCGACATGGTTCGCCGGGCCGAGCGCGACATAGGCTTTCTTGCCATCGGCGCTGATGGCGATGCCTACCGGCTGGATGGTTTCGGCCCGCAGTCCCTGAATCGCGAACTGGATCTTCTTCACCACTTCGCGTTTGGCGTTGTCGATGACGCTGACGGTGCCGCCGACCTCGGCGCTGACCCAGACCTGCGAGCCGTCGGGCTTGAATTCGGCGAAGCGAGGGCGCGTGTCGACCAGCACATTGTCCGTCACCTCATGCGTGCCGGTGTCGATGAAATGCGCCATGCTGGTGGTTTCCGAGGTGTTGACCATGGTCTTGCCGTCGGGGCTGACACCCATGCCTTCCGGCTCCACGCCGACTGGTATCTCGGCCAGGACCTGCTTGCTTTCGACGTCGATGGCGGTGACGAGATTGTCGTCCTCATTGGCGACATAAAGCGTCTTGCCGTCGGGCGAGAGGACGAACAATTCGGGATCGGGGCCGGATGGCAGCGTACCGACGATTTCAAGTGTCGCGGTGTCGATGATTTGGATCGTGTCGTCATCGCTGGCGCATAGATAGACGAATTTGCCGTCATGCGAGATGGTGATGCCGCGAGGTCTCTGGCCGACTTCGACGGTCTTCACCACCTGCATCGTCGCCGTGTCGACGACGGTCATCGTGTTGTCCTTCTCGTTGGACACGTAAGCCGTATAGGCCGATGCCGGGCTGGCCGTGAAGCCGGCCGCGAGAATGGCGAATGCGCAAGCTCGTTTCTGCACGCAAATTCCTCCCGATTGACTCTACTTGAGAGCGCACTTCGTTTCCGGCTGATCGACACCGAGAGTGTCGAGTTCGGAGACCTGGTGAAGATAGCCCTCCTGTGGCGATGTCGAGACGACCGACTTGGTGTCGCCAAGCAAGATCGGCTGGCGAAGCTGGAGGTTCCATTTGCGGAAGGTCAGCTTCTGCCCCTTGAAAGCAGCAACCGAAAAATCGTCAGAGCGTATATAGTCGCTGATCTTTTTCGCATCGTCGCCCTTGGTGCGCGTGGTGGCCTCGCCGACCGCACGCACCGCGGTCCAGGCCGACATGTCTTTGGAGAGCATCCGCCGGCTCGTCGTCTTCAGGAAGCGGCTCTGCATCTGGATGCCGCCCCATTGTTCGCTGGCGGGATGCCATGACGATGCAACCAGACCGGCCGTGCCGGCGACCAGCCGCGGCGTCCAGGTGCGGTAGGGCACGTAGGTGCCGAAAACCTCGCTTTCGTCGGCGACAAGCACCACGTCATGCTCCGGCACGTCTTGCGTGAACACGGAAATCTGCTGCTGTATCTGCGTGGCGCCGGTGTCGGTGCGCCTGGCTGTGCCGGTATCCTTGAATTCCTTCTCGGCGACGATCTGGCCGCCGAAGCGGGTTGCCGCGCGGCGCAGCGCATCGGCGTAGAGATGATCCTGCTCATGCGATCCATAGAGCAGCACCCAATTCGGCCACTTCTTCACCATGAGATACTGCGCCAGCGCGTCGGCCAGCATGCTGCGCGTCGGCGCGATATGGAAAACGTTGATGCGGCAGTCCTCCTCGCGAAGGCTGTCGTCGGTGGCGCCGACGTTGAAGATCAGCACGCCTTTGTCGCGGGCGATGTCGGCGATCGACAGCAATTGTTTGGCTGAAAGATCGGCGACCACATAGCGGTCGCCCTTGGCGATCATGCCTTCGAATGCCTGAACCGCGTCGCCGTCGGGCTTGACCTCGGTCACGTCGAGGCTGAATTTCTGGTTGGTGAACTTTCCCGTCGTGTTGTTGTCGCCGATCGCCACCTCGGCGCCGGCGACACCTTCGTCACGTGGCGGCAGGTCGAGCATGGAAAGCGTCAATTGCGGTGCGTAGGCCCGCAAATAGCCTATCTTGATTTCAGTTATCTTTTTTTCCGGCTTCGCCACCGTTTCCTGGCCTGTCGCGTCGGAAACGTTGACGGTCAGGGAAAAAAAGCACAAAAAGGCAGCGAGAGTGCCTGGCACCGCGCTCGTCATCGATAGTAATTACCCATTCTTGCGCAGAGGTTCGACGGTTGCCGGACCCGCGCCAAGTCAAGGTGCCCATGATCAACTTAGCCGACCCGCAAAATTTATCAAACCCTATAGGACGACTTTTCGCGCCTGCCAGAACGGTGCGGAAGGTCGCCAGCATCGATTCGCATGGCAACACCGGCGAGACGTGGCGCAGGGGGATCGACCGCCTCTATAAAAGCGTCTTGTCCTCCAAACTGGAGAAACTGTTCAAATGACCAGAATGCTGGCAAGCGTCACCGGCATCGAAGAGGCGGAGATCGCTCTTTCTGGAGGTGTCGATATCGTCGACCTGAAGGACCCGAAGGCGGGAGCCCTGGGCGCGGTGTCCATGGAAACTATGCTCCGAACGATCTCTTTCATCGCGGGTCGGGCTCCGGTCAGCGCTGTCTGCGGCGACCTGCCGATGGAACCCGAAACGATCCGCATCAAGGCCGAAGAGATCGCGGCGACCGGCGTCGACTATGTGAAGATCGGATTTTTTCCTTCGGCAAATATCTCTGCCTGCGCACAGGCGCTTGAACCGCTCGCCGCACGAACGAAGCTGATTGCCGTGCTGTTTGCCGATCTGGCGCCGGACTTCGAGCTTCTGCCGATGTTCGCCAGGCATCGCTTCCACGGCGTGATGGTTGATACCGCGCAAAAGGGGAAGGGCCGGCTGCTCGATCATCTGCCGCCGGAGCGTATTCCGGGATTCGTCGATCGAACGAAATCGCTCGGTCTGATGGTCGGCCTGAGTGGATCGCTGGAAGCTCCGGATATTCCGCGCCTATTGCCTTTCGCTCCCGATTTTCTCGGCTTTCGGGGGGCGCTGTGTGG
This sequence comes from Mesorhizobium sp. Primo-A, assembly GCF_003997175.1. NCBI lineage: Bacteria > Pseudomonadati > Pseudomonadota > Alphaproteobacteria > Hyphomicrobiales > Phyllobacteriaceae > Mesorhizobium > Mesorhizobium sp. Primo-A. The sequence continues at coordinate 423,418 of NZ_RZTG01000001.1, read as the reverse complement.
CCATTCCGGTCGCACGAGTTCGATCAGCGCCGAGGCGGTCTCGCAGATTCGCGAGTTGATCCCAGCGGAATCCGGGACCGGCGATCAATCGAGTATCGACTATCGCCTGTTGGCAGCGAGAGGCTATTCGCCGGACACCGACCCGACACTGGGCACGGACAGGATTTTTGTGCGGGATTTTGTTCTGCCGGTCCAGATCGGTGCCTACAGCTTCGAGCATGGCCATACTCAAAAAGTGCGCTTTGATGTGATCGCCGATGTGCTGCAAATCACCGACCATCCCGAGGACATGCGCCATGTGTTCTCCTACGACATCATCATGGACGGCATTCGCACCATCGTCGCGCGGGGCCATATCCAGCTCAGCGAGGCTTTGGCCGAGCAGGTGGCAGCGCACGTGCTGGAGAACCAGCGTGTCGTGCGCGTCACGGTTAGGGTGGAAAAGCTCGAGCTCGGCCCTGGCGGCGTCGGCGTTGAGATCGAACGCAAGCGCCAATCGGCGGGACGCGGTGCTGCCTCCGGCATTGCTGGCCGAAAAGACCGAAGCGTTGTTTTCCGGCCGCGCCAGGAGCGCCCCGAAATGCTTCGACGGGCCATCGTCAAGCTTGGCGGCAGCACGGCCCATGCGGCGGAGATGAAGAGCTGGATCGCAGCGCTGGCGGGTTCCAGGCTGCCGATCGTCATCGTGCCCGGCGGCGGGCTCTTTGCCGACCATGTGCGCGAGACGCAGACCAGCATGGAGTTTTCCGACACCGCCGCTCATGCCATGGCGATCCTGGCCATGGAGCAGTTCGGCCATGTCATCCTCGACCGGGACGAAAGGCTGGCGCCGGCACGGTCGCTGGACGAGATCGGGCGAGTGTTGGAGGCGGGGAAGGTTCCGGTGTGGCTGCCGTCGTCACTGGCACTGCCGGCGCTGGATGTTCCGGCCTCCTGGGACATTACCTCCGATTCTCTGGCCGCCTGGCTTGCCGGCAAGCTTGGCGCAAACGCGCTGTTGCTTGTCAAGCAGACCGGTGCATTCTTCGACAGCGATACCGCTGACAGCCTGAGGGCCCGAGGCATTGTCGACCCAGGCTTTGCCGCCATGCTGCCCGACGGCATCGATTTCCATCTCGCCGGTCCGAAGGATGCTGCCGGGGCCAGCGCGATGCTCGCGTCGGGCAAGCTGCCCGGCATCCGGATAGTGGCTTCAACAGGGTCGTCGGCAAAGAAGGCGGGATAGCCGATGGTGAAGCTGCATGTGCCGCGCTGGGCGTGGGTTTTGACGGGTTCCGGGCATTTTTTTACGGAGAGCTTCGCACTTGTTCGCCAGCTCGAACATTGCGATGTCTTCGTGTCTAAGGCCGCCAACGAAGTGCTGCGCATGTACAAGCTTAAACTTGATTTCCCGGAGACGACGCGCGTGCTGCACGACAAGACCGCAAGCGCGATCCCGGTCGGCGAATTCTACCACGGTGTCTATCACACGGTCGTGGTGGCGCCGGCCACGTCCAACACGGTCGCCAAATGCGTGCATGGCATTTCCGACACGCTCGCCACCAATGTCTTTGCCCAAGCGGGAAAGTGCCGTGTGCCAGCCATCGTCTTTGCTTGCGACACTGCGCCGGAACTCGAAACCCAGGCACCGCACGGACTGGTCAAGGTCTATCCGCGCAGGATCGACCTGGAAAATACCAAACAGTTGAAGAGTTTCGAGCGGACCCTGGTGGTCGAGTCGCTCGCTGATCTCGAAGCCTCGCTCACACGGCGCCAGGCCGAACTCGCAAGCGATGGCTGAGCGGCTGGTTTTTCTTACCGGCCATCTGGCCAAGGCGCGGCTGGAACGGCTGCTGACCGGGCTGGGCAGAACCGAATTCGTGTGGGAAATCGTCGACGTCGGCGTCAAGGTCGCCGCGCTGATGAGCGAGGACATCGTGAAGCGTCGGCTCACTCTGACAGGAGACGTCGACCGCGTCATCCTGCCCGGACGCTATCGGGGAAACATCGAACACCTGTCGGAGCATTTCGGCGTGCCCTTTGTGCGCGGCCCCGACGAGATCGCCGACCTTCCGGCCTTCCTTGGCCGGGCGGGCAAACCGCCGGATCTGACGCGTCACGATATGCGCATCTTCGCCGAGATCGTCGATGCGCCGATGCTGTCGGTCGAGGCCCTGATGGCGAGGGCCTCGATGCTGGCTGCGGCCGGCGCGGATGTCATCGATCTGGGCTGCCTGCCGGAGACGCCGTTTCCGTTGCTGGCTGAGGCAGTGCGGGCACTCAAGGCACAGGGGTTTGTGGTCAGCGTCGATTCGGCCAGCGCAGACGAACTGTCGATCGGTGCGCACGCCGGCGCGGACTATCTTCTCAGCCTCGATGAGAACACGCTGCCGTTGATCTTCGACCATCGGGCTACGGCAGTGTTGATACCCTCCATCCCCGGCGATCTGGATTCGCTCGGCCGGGCGATTACCGCGGCACAAAAGGCCGGCGTCGCCTTCATTGCCGATCCCGTGCTCGACCCGATCCATTTCGGCTTCGCCGTTTCACTCGGGCGCTTCATCGAGGCGCGGCGCCGTTGGCCGGACATCGAATTGCTGATGGGCACCGGCAATCTCACCGAATTGACCGACGCCGACAGTTCCGGCGTTACAGCCGTGCTAGCGGGGCTCTGCTCGGAACTCCGGATCCGGAACGTGCTGACGGTGCATGTCAGCCCACACACGGTGCGGACGATCGAGGAGCACGATATCGCCCGCCGCGTCATGTTGGCTGCTTGCACGGACGGCGCGTTGCCGCGCGGCTATCACCCAGGCCTGTTGCAGGTCCACGATCGCAAGCCTTTCACAGCCTCAACCGACGATATCGAGGCATTGGCGGCCCAGGTGCGCGATGCCAACTTCCGGATCGCGGTAGCGGAGGACGGCATCCATGTTTTCAATAGCAAAGGGCATGCGGTTGCCACGGATGCGTTCGAACTTTTTGCCTGGCTGGACGTCAACGCCGACGGCGCACACGCTTTTTACCTCGGCGCGGAACTGATGAAGGCGGAGATCGCGTGGCGGCTCGGCAAGCGTTATGTGCAGGACGAGCCGCTCGCATGGGGCGTTGCCGCGCCGGCACCCGAAACCGACCGTACCCGTCTTGCCGAGCCGGGCAAGACGCTCCGCGCAAGGAAAGAGCGCTAGGACCATGCCCTACATTCGCGAATCGATCATCACGACGGTCAATAAGGCAGGCAACGTCCACATCGCGCCGATTGGCATCATTGCCGAGAATGACGGTTGGGTTATCGCGCCGTTCCGGCCGTCGGTCACGCTCGACAATCTCGCCGAAGTGCCGTTCGCCATCGCCAATTATACTGACGACGCGCGTGTCTTTGCCGGCTGCCTGACAGGCCGCAAGCATTGGCCAACCGTTCCGGTTGACGGGTTCCCGGTGCCGAGGCTCGAGGCGGCGCTGGCGTATTCGGGCCTCGAAGTCCGGGCGGTCGATGACAATGGTGTGCGCCCCCGCCATTTCTGCCGCGTGGTGCGGGAGGAAACGCTCGCGCCGTTCACCGGCCTCAACCGAGCCAAGGCGGCGGTGCTTGAGCTGGCCATCCTGGTCAGCCGGCTCGGCATGCTGCCGCGCAACAAGATCGAGGCGGAAATCGCCTACCTTTCGATCGCCATCGAAAAGACGGCAGGCGACGGTGAAAAGGAAGCCTGGGGCTGGCTGATGCAGCGTGTCAGCGATCACTTGACCGCCAAAGGTTCGGATAGCGAGGACTCGCGAGCATAGGCGCGAGCGCCGCAACCTGCTTACGAAGGATATCCCGCCAAAAGCGCCACTGCGGACGCAGGTGCCGCGCTGCTCGCTTGCCCGCGAACAGTGTCATCGGCGGGGATGATGTCGGCGAAATCGACGTAACTGCGTTCCATGCGTTCGGCCAGCCGCCTGATCTGCCAGCGACCGCTTCCGGCGCCGACGATCGGGACATCCCGAGACAGGGTTCCGGCAACCAGCGCCGCTGCATCGTGCACTTTGCGCAGTTGCTGCTCGCTGAACCAGCGCGCGACTTCACCCCATTCCGGCGGGGTGAGGTCGGTGGCGTCGCGCCCCACCATGCGCGCCAGCCGCGCGATCGAGCCGTCCACAGTCTTTTCCTTGCCGTCGGCGGGAGGGTGCCTGTCGTCGTCCTCGTCGAGCACGCCCAGGATGCGGTGAGCGTCGGCGATCGAGGCGAAATATTCGTTCATCAGCGGCGTTAGCCTGCCATGGACGGGAGCCGACGAGGCTACGCCGAACAGGAATGTCCTGGTAAAGCCGGTATAGACCAATTCGCCGGTTAGAAGCCGTCCGGCATCGGTGTAGCCGTCATTGGCCACGGCGCCGTTCTTGATGGCGATAATATCGGTGGTGGTGGAGCCCATGTCGACGAACAGGGCATCGCCGGCGAGTTTTGCCACCAACAAGGCTGTCGCGTGCCAATTGGCGGAAGCCACATCGGCGGTCAGCTGCGCTGCCCGCTCGACTCCGACGAAACCGGATGGTCCGGCATAGACCAGCTTTTTGTCTGCGGGGAAATGGGTGGAAATCTGACCCAGCAGAGCCGCCACGCCGGCATCGCGGGACGGAAAGATGTCCGACAGTTCGCCCGTCATGGTGAATGCGTTGAGATCCGCACCCGCGTAGATCGGAGCCGTTTCGTCGAGGGCTGAAGCCAGCTTGTCCAACCCTTGCCAGAGCGGCGTTGCGATCGTTACCGCCTCGACGATGCGACCGTCTTGTGCGCGGGTCACCTTCAGATGCGCGCCGCCAATGTCGAAACCGGCAATGATGCCCTTTCTTTTTTCCACGCTTCAAGCTTTCATGACGGGGGCAATTGGTCGGTGAAAAAGCGTTGCGTATCATTCCGGTTCTCGACCTGAAAGACGGCGTGGTGGTTCGCGCCCAGCAGGGAAAACGCGATCGCTACAGGCCGATCGTTACGCCGCTCAGCCGAAGCCCTGATGTGGTCGCGGTCGCTGAAGGACTGCGTGGGCTTTATCCTTTTTCCACCTTCTACATCGCAGATCTGGACGCTATCGAAGGCGGAGCGCCAAACAGCGACGCACTCGCCCGGCTGAGGACGATGGCGGAGCCGCCGGAACTTTGGGTCGATGCCGGCGTGGCCGACGAAAAGACACTTTTGGCGGCGCTTGCCGAACGCTCGCTGTCTCCTGTTCTGGGCTCTGAATCGCAGCGAGACGACATGTTGCTGCGGCGTTTTCGCGATCATCCCGATCTCATCCTGTCCCTTGATTTCGTCGGCGATAGTTTTTGCGGGCCGCGTTCTCTTCTCGATGAGCCCGAGCTTTGGCCGCAAAAGGTGATTGTCATGACGCTGGCCAAGGTCGGTGCGGCCGCCGGTCCCGACTTCGGGCGGTTGCAGGAGGTCAAGGCCAAGGCCGGAAATCGCGCTGTCATTGCGGCCGGCGGTGTCCGCGACGAGAACGACATCAGGGCCTTGTCCGCCATGGGCGTCGCCGCGGCACTGGTCGCAACCTCATTGCACAACGCTACGCTCACGCCCGGCCACCTCGCGTCACTCGGCGCCTGATCGTCGTTGCTCGTCAGCTCCCGAAGGGCGTGCGCCCTTCGGGAGCTGACGTTTCAAAAGCCCAGAACCTTTTTCAGCCGGCGCAACAGACCATCCGTCTCAGAAGAGGGTTTTTCCTGTGCGGGGCTGTCTCTTGTCTAGGCTGCGAACGGATGCTTGACCTTGTCGCGCTGGGCCGTTGCTTCGGCGGCGGTCGGGGTTCCTGCAACGGCGCGCTGGATGGCTTCCTTTGTCGCCTCGTAATTGTATTTCTGGATCTTGGCGTCGTCCGCCGCGTCCCAATGGATGAATACCCCGACGCAGATGAACACGTCGTCTGCTTCGTTGGCCGGAATGGTCCCGTCCGCAACGCTGTCCTGCACGGCCTTTGCCACGGCGTGCTGCGCCGGGCCGAACATCTGGACCGCCTGTTTGGCACCCTTGATCGTGACCTTGTTGAACATCACGGTGTTGGGTTTGCATTGAAGATTGGGCGCGATCACCGCCAAAAGCGAAGTAAAGCCGTCCTTGTTGTTGGTAAGCGCGTTGCAAAATGCCGTTTCGACCGCGCTCCCCCGCGGGCCGATGAGCAGGTCGACATGCGCGACTTCGTTGCCGTCTCCCACCAGCGATTCACCGACCATAACCTTTGATATTTTTGCCATGCCAATTTCCTCCAAGACACAATTATGATGTCCACGGACGCTGCAACCGAGCAGGCGCTCGATGGACAGCTATCCTTGTTGGCAGCGTCCGGATTTGCCCGGACCGGTTGGCTAGATAGCCGCGGAAGCACAGCTTCCGCTTTTGGAAGTCAAGCACCAACGCCGCGATTATGCAAGGTGAGGGCGAGGGTGTGGACTAAAAGAGTAGCCACGGTGAGGTCGGCCGAGGTGCCGGGGTTGATGTTGTCGGCCTTCAGCCGGCGGTCGAACTCCATGAGCAGACGAATGCGCGACGGTTCGTCGCCCTCGGCATGGAGCGCCGCCTGAACGGCAACGGCTTCCTGCCGCGCCTGATTTGCGACGTGAACGCCGTGCTTGCGCATCACATGGCTGTCGGGGAAGCCGGCGAGAAACGCCATGTAGACGAACACCGTCGGCCACATGCCGTCTTCTTCACGTGCCAACGCTCCATCCAGCGCGGCGAGCCCGACCCCGAACACGTCGCCGAAACAGTTGCTGTACTGGCGAGCGATCATGTCGCGGTCGGCAGCCTCCCTCATCGCGTCCAGCAAATGGACCTTCGGCTCCTGCCGCACATCGTTGGCGGCTTCTCCGAGGCCGCCTGGCGCGGCCGTGACGATCGCCTCGAATACCGCCTTGGTATCCTGCACGCTCAAAGCCCGAAGCAGCGAATCGAGATTGTCACGCAGTCTGTCACCGCCCATTTCGGCGGCGCATATCAGAGGCCCTGCCAGAAGGATGATTCCGAGATTGGTATTGGTTGCGACCGCCAGTCGTGTCGCGCGCACCGCCTCCAGCATCCGCTGCCCGACCGGCAGACGAGGATCGGTCAGCGGCCCGGAGGAAACCTCCGCACTTGTCATGAACTGGGCGGCGGACATGCCGTGTCCGTCGGCGAACAGATGGACGTTGCCCGGCTTTAGGGCTTCGATCTCCATCCTGCAGGCATTCTTATAGCTGGCCCGGAGGCGTTCACGCGAAAGCACCACCTTGCCCGCCCTCACGAATTCGCAGGCGCGGCAAAACGGTAGGGCCGCGGTGCGGCGGCCGCCTCGGCGCGGTCGGCCAGAAGTTTCAGCAAGGCATCGGCGATTGCTTCGGCGATGTTCACGGCGACCACCGACTGCAATCCCGACCATGCGGGCATGCTGTTCACTTCGAGTATGAACAGATTGCCGTCGTCAGCCCGCACGATGTCCACGCCGGCAAAATCCGCGCCGACCGCGGCTGACGCAGCGACGGCCAGCGATGCCAGTTCCGCCTTGCCATGTTCGGAAACCTGTTCCGGCACGCCACCCCGGTTGACGTTCGTGATCCAGTCGTCGCTGATGCGGCTCATCATCGCCACGGTCTCTCCGGCGCAGACAAACACGCGGAAATCCCGGAAAGGCGGACCGGCACGCGACACATATTGCTGAAGGTAGTAGACGCTGTTCACCTCTTCTGCGGCCGGCAGGTCCGAGAACGTGCGGATCAGCTTTATGCCGCGGCCTTGCGCCCCGAACAATGGTTTCAGCACCAGCGGTCCCCGCGGAAGCTCTTGCGCCGCGACCTCCTCGGCGACGGCAAGTCCTTCTACGGCAAAGGTGCGTGGCGTAGGCAGGCCGGCATTTTTCAGGAGGAATGTCGTCATCGACTTGTCGACGCAGCGCTCGATCGCCTGCGCGGAATTCCATACGGGAACCGACAGTCTGCTTAACGCGTGCAGCACCCCGAGGCGCCGGGTAACCGCTTCGAACGATCCGGCGGCGATCGAACGGACGAGCACGGCGTCGGGCAGCGTGCCGCCGAAGCCGGGGATCGCAAGTCCGCTCGGGCTGCTGGTATCGAATGCGATCGCCGCCAGCGGCACGGCTGTAACGGCGGCGCCCCCCCGACCAAGTCCTGCCGCCAGGCCGTTGGAGCCGGTGTCCACTTTGTCGCTGACGATCAGGATGCGAGGGATCATGTGGCCTCTCGGGTGCGGGAATGTCGGCGGCGCGAGCGATTCCAGGCCCTCATGGCAGCGTCCGCGGCAGGGCTGCACGGAAGGCAGTCGCCGGGCGGGCGAATGACAGACGAATCCCTTTGCACCGCCATGCCCTAGCCGAGACTCCGTTCGAGCATCTTCAGATCACGCCGACCGGCGCGAAAAGTATCGCCGGTTTCGATCGCTGTCACGATCACTTCAGCCGGGCTGAACAGCAACGGGTCGATGGCATAGAAATCGCCCTTGAACCGCGTGAATATCTCGGCGAAGGGTTGGCCGTAGTCCCGTGAGGCGCTGCTGGGAAGTTTTTCCGCGAGTTTGCCAGCCTCCTTCGCCGATCCTTTGACGAAGAGCTGGACGCTGCCGCCATAGATGATGGCATCGTTGGTTCGGCCCATAGCGGTCAGGAAATCCGGATGGGGGGCGGGGATCGGCGCCGTTCCGATGCCGTCGACAACGTTTTCCAGCGGGAATTTGAGATCGTTGATCTTGTGCAGGGCAACCTCGAGCGCGCGCGCCACGATCTGCACGCCGCCGGCAAGGCTTTGTGTCGGCGCATAGAGGAAGGTGAGCTTTTCCGTCGCCAGTCCAGTTGCCTTGCTCACTTTCTCAACGGTCGCGCGGGGAGGCGGTTCGGCCGTCTCAAGGATAAGCACCGCGGAAGATGCGATGTCGTGATAGGAAAGTGTTTCGAACAGCGGTTCGACCCGGGCGAGGGCCCGCGCAGGCCCAGATCCCATCGCAAAATAGTCCTGGCCAGACAGGTTCCAGCCCGCATACTGGCTGCCCAGGCAGGCCAGCACCGGCTGCGAAGATCGCGCTTCGACGGTGAACGGCCATTGCTGTGACGCGCGATCCATGAACACCGAAACGCTGCCGAGACCGCCCATCGCAGCCTCAGCCATGCGCATCCCGGCCTCGACGCTGCCGACGGTCTTGGCGCCGGCATCGATCAGGCGCTCGCCCAATGGTCCCCTGGAAACGACGATACGCAGGCGTTCGGCGTCGCCGATCATGCCGTCAACGATGCGCTGTGCATTGTCGTTCAGGAATGCCGAACCGTCTTTCATGTCCGGTCTCCTTCCCATTGGAGTTGCAATTGGCTGGCTTGTCCCTTGATGAGCCGCTTGGTCGATTGGGCGCTCGGACCGCGCGCGAAGACCGTGCAGACAGGGTCGCCGGCAATCAGACGGGTGCCAGCCGACTGTTGGTCCGCTGTCCATTCAGGCCAGGCAATCGACGGAAAGTGAGTGATTGGCGTCGCGGCGTAGGTCACCATCGACGCCATCGAATCGACGAAGCGCGGCAAGCGGAAGACCTGACCCGTCGCGGCGCGCAGATGCGCTTCGATCAATGGCGCGTCAACATCGTCGAAAATGTCGAGGGTGGCGCCCGGCCTCGGATTGATCTCGATGAACGTGTAGCCATCTGGTCCACGGATCAGATCGGCGCTGCACAATCCAAGCAGGCCGGCGCGCCGCGTCAGACTTGAGAGCCAGCCGCCGATGACCGCCGCCTGTCTGCGATCGAAGCGTCTCAACCGTACGGCGCCGCCGTAGCGATAGGGCGCTGTGGGGGCGGGAGACGTCCATTGGTGGCTGAAACCCACGAGGTGCGCGGTTTGACCATTGCCGACGAACAGGGCCGAGATGCTGCGACCGGCAACGAAGCGCTGGAAGTAGCGGCCGGCGGTCGGGCTTTCTCCGGCTGCTCGTCTGACGTGTCCGCCGCCGGCGCCGCCCGCGGTCTTGACCACCCAGTTCTCCGGGTCAGGCGGCTGGTCCCATCGCAGTTGCGGATGCGGGATGCCGAGTTCGGCACAATCATCGGCCAGCAACTGCGGATCCTTGATCCTGCGGATCGCGGCGCCGCCATTGCCGGCGAGCCGAAAGTGTCGCGCGATTTTGTCCACGGTCTCAGGCATCCGCTCAAACCCTGAGCCCAGGACAATGGCGGCCGGCAGGTCGTCGCCAGCCAATCGCCGAAGCGTGTCGATGATGCGCTCGCCGTCGATGCCTCCTTGCAGGTCGCCTGGCAGCATTGTCGCGCGTTCTGCGAGCGCGACGGTGTCCGTATCGCAAAAGAAATCGGCGACCAGCGGACGATAGCCGGCGCGACGCGCGGCGGCGGCCAGCCCCCGGCCTGAAATTGCCGCGATCAAAAGAGATCCGGCGTTACTTGGCAATCTCGCGTGCAAGGGAAAACGCTTCCTGAAAACCGAGCGTGATCGTCTTTTCGGATTCGATCATTCTTTTGAAGAGACCGAATTCGACCTTATATTTGACATTGCCGATGGCAAGCGGACCAATGCCGACAGCTTTTGCCGCATCGAGTGGATCACCATTGGCATTGACGGCCAATCCTTCGATGCCGGCCGGGGGAACGGCATTGACGTCGGCCGCAATAAGCAGGTCATTGCCTTTCAATTGGGCTTTGGAGACCACCTGGACGCCAGCTTTGGCGCAAGCCAGGATAATTTCGTTGGCTTCGACCAGCTTTGTCTTGCGGGCGTCGCTCGATCCGTCAGCCGCATCGACGGTGAGGTGGAACCTGCTTTCGATCTCGGCCGCGATCTGCTTGACCCGTTCGATGCCGTCATGGCCGACAAGTGTGACCCGGGCACCTTCCCCTGCCGCGATGACGGCGGTGCAGAAGCCGACGACGCCGGTGGCGCCGAAAACAGCCACTCTCGTATCCCTGAGCGCACGCTGGAATTTCTTCTCCAGCGCCTTTTCGACCTTGGCCACCATCGCCGCGGCTGTGGTGAACGAGCCGGCTGGATCGGCAAATACCGAAACCTGGAAAGGCGGCACCATCGCCTTCTTCGCGGCGTCGAACATGTCGAGCGCCAACGAGGCATCCTTCCCGGCGATGAAGATGCCGGTGTCGACACCCGCATCCGGCGGGCGTGAAAAGATCGCGTCCTGGACCAGTCCCGTCACTTCGGCCAGGCCCACATCGACATAGGGGACGACGGCGTCGAAACCTGCGTCGAGCGCCATGTTCACGTCGAAGGGGCTCATCTGCTTCAACGGTGTCAGCATGTGCAGGATGTGTTTGCGGGCCATTTCTTGCCTTTCTGCCTGAAACTGAAGCGTCAGCTGCCGACGAGATCCAGCCTGGTTGAACTGATCTTCGCGCCGGAGTTCCTGCCCTTGACGATCTTGACCTCAAGGCCGCCCTCAACTGTCGTCTTCCGAACCGCGTCGACGAACTTGAGTGCGGCGTCCTGCGATGGCGCGAAGGCAAAGCCTGTCGGCCCCCAGGAACTCTGGCCGATGCCGACGGCGCCTGCTTCATTGAGACAGTGGGCCACCATCTCGACCCGCTTCGAGGTGAACACGCCGCCCTGGGCCGGGGCGAAATGGCTGCCGATCAGCATCTGTATCGCGGTGACGGCGGCGCCGAATGCCGGAAGGTCCCGCTCGACCAAAGCCGGCATTATGCCCATCAGCACCCTCCGGCAGATCTCCCCACTGCCTGCCGTTGGGAATGGCGGCAGCGAGCGAAACGCCGCAACCTCGGCTGCTCCATGCAGTCCATGCCCGGAATGGTCGAGGATGAGGAGGACGCGCCACTCTTCCGGAAACGGCAGCCGCGCGACGACCGGAGGCGTTCCGCCGCGGTCGTTCTTGCCGGCGTCGACTATGACGCCGCCGTCTTCGAAACTTGCGATGCCGATGCCGGATCGGCCGCCCCGCTCGAGCAGGTTAGCGTCGCCGGCGATGTCCAGAGGCAGATTGTGGAGCGTGCGCAACGCCGAGGCGACGGCAAGGGCGATCTGTGTGCCGGAGCCCAGACCCGCATGACTGGGGATCGACTGCTCTACCACCAGATGGTGCTGGCCGCGAATGCCAAGATGCTTGCAGAGCGTCGATAGATGCTCGCTGGCGCGGGTGCTCTCGGAGCCTTCGACGATGGTCTCGCTGGACCGCGACAGGGTGACGACGGTTTCGGGTTCGCTCAATGGAAGCCCGACGCTGCCGAACCGCCGTCCAGCATCGCCATTGAGATCAAGGAAGCCAAGGTGCAGGCGAGCGGGCACTCGTATGGTAACAGAATTCGACATCTGCCCCCCGATGGGTGCATCATGGATGCATCATGGAAGTTTAGGTGCCCGGTACCATGATAACTGTTTTCGTCGATGGGGCAAGCCAAAGAGAACGCATACGTGTTTGCCGGCTCCGGCGTGTGACAGACCGAGCAATTCGCGGAGGTCGAGATGAACGAGACAGTCAAGGAAAAGGTCTATTCGGAAGCCGAGATCGCCGACCGGCTTGAGAAGGAGTTGCCGAAATGGCGTTATGAAAACGGCTGGATCCGGCGCAAATACAAGACCCACAGCTGGAAATCGACGCTCATGGTCATCAACACGGTTGGTCATCTCGCCGAGGCGGCGTGGCACCATCCTGATATCACCGCCTCCTATGCCTGGGTCGAGGTGCGCCTGACGAATCACGCGGCGAAAGGCATTACCGACAAGGATTTCGAGTTGGCGAAAAAGATCGAGGACGTTGTCCAGTGGCAGCCGGCCAAGGAAGGCGGGGCACTGGAGGGCACTCCACTGACCGATCAACGCTTCGCTTACGTCAAATATGACTAAGCAGGGTCGGAATTTGTTGACGCGTATGAAAACATTCGCTGATCCGCTGCAGGGTGGGGTTCACGGCCAATCCAGTTTCGTCTAGGATCGAGCCGGCACCAGAAAGTAGTTTAGCGAATGGCGGTTGCTTGGATCGGCAACCGGGAAGCGCTGATTGAGCACGCGGCTGCGCATGCCGCGTCGCTATTGTCGTCAAGTCGGTGCCCGGTTTTCAGCTTTGATACGGATATAGATGGCACGAGGGCGGCGATCGCGCTGGCTGAGCGGGCTGGCGCGGCATACGACCATGCCGATGGTGCGGCACTTGCCCGAGAGACCGCGCTTTTTACCGACAAGGGGGCAATGACCGTCGCCCCCGGAGAGACGCGCCGGCGTGCCGATGTCGTGGTGATCGTGGGCGAGCTCCCGCGGATCCATCATGGTCTTGTCGGCGAACTTGCCGGGACGGTTCCCGACCTCTCGACCGGCAACCAGCGCGCGTTCTTCGTGGTAGGCCCAAACGGGATGTCTGTGCCGCCGCTGAACGGCGGACGCAAGGCAACGCAACTTTCCTGTGGCCAAGCTAGCCTCACCGCCACGCTGGCGGCACTGAGGGCACAGTACAAAGGGCGGCGTACATCGCAACCGGTGTCGAATTTCAATGATTTTGCCAAAGCTCTGGCGGCCGCGCATTTTCCCGTGTTCCTGTTTTCAGGCCACGCCGCCGAAGGCTTGGCATTGGAGATGCTGCAAGGACTGATCGCCGATCTCAATCGCAAATCGCGCGCATCCGGCCTTTATCTGCCGGCGAGCGAAAACGGGTGGGGAAGCGCGCTCGCCTCGGCCTGGATGACAGGTTTTCCGCTGCGCACCGGCTTTGCGCGCGGCCTCCCTGAATTCGATCCCTGGCGCTGCGATGTGGAGCGCATGATCGCTGCCGGCGAAGCTGACCTGCACCTGCGGATCTCCGCCGCAACGGCCCAACTACAGAAAAAAAGGGCACGCATGGCGCTGATTGTGCTGACGAAAACGGAAAAGCCGGTTGCCGGCGCCGCAGTCACCATGGCCATCGGCGAGGCTGGGGTCGATCACGATGCGGTTGTCTACTCCAGCCGCACGGGCTCGCTCAGGTCGATCGATGCGCAAGCGGCCTCGCAATTGCCCTCCGCCGCGACGATCATCCGCCTGATCGCTACCCACGCTTTCCTCGAGCCACTGCCATGCTGACGAAAATCGCCGACGGCGACATCATCGATCCCGTCAACGGCCGTCTCGGCAAAGGCGACCTCTGGATCAAGGACGACAAGATCGTTCCGGCGCCGGCGGGAGGGGCGGCCGACCGGACCGTCGAAGCCAGCGGCTGCATCGTGATGGCTGGCGCCATCGATATCCACTCCCACATCGGTGGCGGCAATGTGAACACCGCGCGGCTGCTCTTGCCCGAACAGCATGCCGCCCATCAGCTGCGGCCAGCAATGACGCCGCTCGCCAATGCCGGCTGGTCGACGTTCCAGACCGGCTGCCTCTACGCAAAGATGGGCTTTACGACGGTCGTCGAGCCGGCGATGTCGCCGGGAGCGGCGCTGCACACGCATCTCGAACTGGCTGACATCCCGATTATCGACAAAGCGACCCTTGCCATTCTCGGCAACGACGATTTCCTGTTGTCGATGATCCGCGACGACGCCCCCCGGACGATGATCGAGGACTATGTCGCCTGGACGGTCGCTTCGACGCGAGCGCTTGGGGTCAAGGTGATCAACGCCGGTGCGGCGGCCGCCTTCAAGGAGAACGTCCGCACCTTCTCGCTGGATGATGTCGTGCCTTCCTATGGCGTCAGTTCGCGCAAGATCGTCAAGACGCTGCAGGCCGCCGTCGACAGTCTTGGCTTGCCGCATCCCTTGCATGTCCATTGCAACAATCTGGGCAGCCCCGGATCGGCGGATACGGCGGCTGCGACGATTGCAGCGGCGGATGGACTGCCGCTGCATCTCGCCCACCTCCAGTTCTATGGCTATGGCACGGAAGGAAAACGCGGGTTTTCCTCTGCCGCCGCACGGCTTGCCGAACTGGTCAACGCGACGCCGGAAGTCACCATCGATATCGGCCAGGTGATGTTCGGCCAGACGGTCACGGTCTCCTCCGACGTCATGCGGCAGTTTTCGGCGCGTGGCAGCGCACACCCGAAAAAGACCGTCATTCATGACGGTGACGGCAATGGCGGCGGCATCGTGCCCTACAGCTATGGCAAGGACTTCTACGGCACGATGCAGTGGGCGATCGGGCTCGAGCTTTTTCTCCTGATCGACGATCCCTGGCGTGTGTTCTTCACCACCGATCATCCCAACGGTGCACCTTTTACCGCCTATCCGGCGCTGTTCGAACTGCTGATGAGCCGGGAAGCGCGCGCCGAAATGGCCGCCGGACTTTCACGATCCGCCCTGGTGCTCTCTACCCTGGCCGCAATCGACCGCGAATACACGTTCGAGGAAATCGCCATCATGACGCGCGCGGCGCCAGCCAAGCTGCTCGGCTTGACGGATCGAGGCCATCTCGGCGCCGGCGCAACAGCCGACGTCGCTGTCTATCGCAGGGACCGCAGTATCGCCAAAATGCTCGGAGAGGCGGCGTATGTTTTCAAGGATGGCGATCTCGTCGTGCAAGACGGGGAAATCATCCATTACCGCTGGGGCAAGGCATTGAGGCTCAAGCCGCCTGTCGACAAGGCAATGGTGCGACGGCTCGAGGACTATCACCAGCAGCGCTACGGCCTGTCGCTGGACTGGTTTAATTTCCCGGATTCCGCGATTGCGCGCGAACAGCCATTCGGCGAGGTGCCATGCCGAACATGAGCATCAATGGCGTAACGATCGACGATACCTTCGCGGAAGCCTTCGGCATGCGCGCAACCGCCATCGTCATCACCGCGCCGAGCCGGAAATGGGCTCGCCAGGCGGCGATCACAATGACCGGCTTCGCCACCTCGGTGATCGGTTGCGGCTGCGAAGCGGCAATCGATCTCGACCTGCCGCCATCGGCCACACCGGATGGCCGGCCGGGCTGCCGCGTCATGATTTTCGCGATGGGAACGGACGAATTGCAGAAACAACTGCTCAATCGTGTCGGCCAGTGCGTTTTGACCTCGCCGGGTTCCGCCTGCTTTGCCGGGCTGCAGGGCAGCGCCGAGCTCAAGCTCGGTTCGGCACTGCGTTATTTCGGCGACGGCTGGCAAATCTCCAAGAAGATCGGCGACAGGCATTTCTGGCGTATTCCCGTCATGGATGGCGAGTTCCTGTGCGAAGCAACGACCGGACTGACGAAGGAAGCTGTCGGTGGCGGCAATTTCTTTGTCATGGCGCAAAGCAGCGCCAACGCTTTGGCCGCTGCCGAGGCCGCCGTCGGTGCGATCGGCATGGTGCCTGGCGCCATCGTGCCGTTTCCGGGCGGCATTGCCCGTTCGGGTTCCAAGATCGGTGGCAAATACAAAGGCATGATCGCCTCGGCCAACGAAGCCTACGCGCCGACACTGCGCGGCGTCGTCGCGAGTGAACTCGGTCCCGACATCAACGCCGTCCTGGAAATCGTCATCGATGGTGAGACCAATGATGCAGTTGCCGCCGCGATGAAGGCGGGCATCAAGGCTGTCATAGAGCTCGGACCGCAAAGAGGCGCGGTTCGGATCAGCGCCGGCAATTACGGCGGCAAGCTCGGGAAATTCATCTACTCGCTGAAGGATATGCTGCCATGAAGGCGCTGACCTTCACCCTGGTTGCCGAGCCGCCGGAGCGCCTTGACCTGTCGCCGCTGACGCCGGAGCGGCTGGCCGGGATCGAAAGGCGCGACGTCGAAAGAATCCAGATCGGCATGTCGAAGCTCGGATCGAAGGTGGGCGACATTTTTCGCGTCGCCGGCAGCGATCCGGCAAGCATCGTGTTCGAGGGCGGAAGCATGCGCCTTGACCTTGTGGCGCAAGGCATGCGGGGTGGGTCGGTTCGCCTCGTTGGCAATGCCGGCGCCCAGGCCGGGCGCGCCATGCGGGGTGGCAAGCTCACGATCGAAGGCAATGCGGGTCCATACGCCGGCTCCGGCATGCGCGGCGGCAGGCTTGAGATAACAGGCAATGCCGGCGACCACCTCGGTGCGCCGCTCGTCGGGGAACTGGCCGGCATGAACGGCGGTGTGTTGATCGTCAGGGGCAGAGCGGGCGCCTTCGCGGCGGACCGCATGCGGCGCGGCCTGGTCGCGGTGCTGAAAGGCTCCGGCGACCATGCCGGCAGCCGCATGATCGCCGGCACCTTGGTGGTGGCCGGTGGCACCGGTGAGATGCCTGGCTATCTGATGCGTCGCGGTTCGATCCTTCTCGATCGCGCGCCGGCACGCATGTCGCCGAGCTTCGTCGAATGCGGCGCGCCCGAGAGCGTTTTCGCCGCCATCATCGATCGTCATCTGATCGCCGAGGGCATTTTGAAACGGCCGCTTCTGGGGAGCGCACCGCGCAAATATGGCGGGGATAACGCAGTGCTCGGAATGGGCGATGTTCTTTTTCCGCGCTGAGATCCGTCGACACAGGAACCATACGATGGCAGGACGCAAGTGCTTGCCGCTGGGTGGCAGTGGTGGGGCCGACCGTCATCCGACCCGCAACGTGGAGAACACATGAAAATCATCTCTCAGACGAAAGCCCATGGCGGCGTGCAGGGCGTCTATTCCCATTTCTCGACGAGTTGCCGTTGCGACATGATTTTTGCCGTTTTCATACCTCCGCAGGCGCGGGAGACGCCTTGTCCCGTTGTGTGGTATCTCTCAGGCCTGACGTGTACGCACGCCAATGTCATGGACAAGGGCGAGTACAGGCGCATGGCCGCCGAGCTCGGCCTGATCGTCGTTTGTCCCGACACCAGCCCGCGCGGGGCCGACATTCCGGATGAAAAAGACAACTGGCAGTTCGGCTCCGGCGCCGGCTTCTATCTCGATGCGACGCAAGAGCCTTATGCGAAGAACTATCGTATGTATTCCTATGTCGCCGAGGAGTTGCCGGCCCTCATCGCGGCTGAATTTCCAGCCGATATGGCACGCCAGGCAATCTTTGGCCATTCGATGGGCGGGCATGGCGCGCTGACGATTGCCTTGAAGAATCCGCAGCGGTTCAAGAGCTGCTCGGCGTTCGCCCCGATCGCCCAGCCAAGCACCGCCGGCTGGTCGAGACCGGCTTTTGAGAAGTATCTCGGCAAGGATGAGGCCTCGTGGCGAAGCTGCGACGCGACGTCGCTCATCGACGACGGATACCGCTTCCCCGAATTTTTGGTGGATCAGGGAACGTCGGATGGATTTCTTGACGACGGGCTGAGGCCTTGGCTGCTTGAGGCGGCCTGCACCAAAGCAGGTATTCCTTTAAAATTGCGGATGCAGGATGGATACGACCACTCGTATCTTTTCATCTCCAGCTTCATGGACGACCATCTGAGATGGCATGCTGAGAGGCTTTGAACCGGGCAGGCCGAAGGCATGGCCAGATGCAAACAAGGTATTGAATTCGACGCCTTACGCCGGGGGCAGAGTCCCCGCCGGCGTCAAACGCTACACATTCAGCCCGGACGCTGCCTATGCGAAAGAGCTGAAAGCGGTAGCCAGCCCCGATGAGATCCCGGAGCCGCCCTGCGGCGCCTGGGGCGAAATGCCTGACGGCATCCAGTATTTCGAGGTGCCCGAGGGTGGGGGGCGGAAAGTGCTGTTCGTGCGGATAGGCCAGGACGAGCCTTCGTTTGACGGGCAGACGCTGGAGGTGTTGCAGGCGGGGTAAATTGGTCCGGGCAGCGATCCTGGCCGCAAACAACTATTCTGGCCGTATTCCCGGCTCCGGTGTCCCACAGGGAGATGATCCCATATCAACCTCGACATGTTCCACGGTGAGGTGACTACTTTCTGTTTGATTTTGCCAGTTCATCCAGAGATTTTGCTATCTTTTCGAGTTGCTCAGGAATTCTCTTCGCTCCGGACGTATAGAAATAAGCTCGAAGATCCACAAAGAAGTTCTCGGTATAGATACGCGACCCGTAGCCATAGGATGCCTGAATTGTGAATTTGTCAGGTGTTACTATTTTGCCGCCGATCTCCTTGCCGACCTGAGGGCCTGTACAAAGATCGATCCAGAATCCATCGCCAGGCGCGAGTGCAGCCAATGTGTTTTTGAAAATATACATATCAGAAATATTTTTTGATTCTCCAACGGTTTCCCCAAAGCGATAGAAGTCTCTGTCGACCGTCAGTTTAAGGTTCTCGGCGGATGAGGAGCCTCGGTTCCAGATTCGAGCAACAAAAATAGTATGGTGTTGAATTTCGATATTCAAAGCAATTACAGGCCGCGTTTGAACCTCGATCTGCTTCTGTATTTCTATGACCATCATTTTATTTGAGTGGGCTATCTTATAAGTTAGCCAGGCGTATACGCCCGTAATAACTACCAAAATTGTTGTTAGGAGGTCTATAGGCGTCAAACCAATAGCGCTTGTCATAAATTTTTCCAAAAGAAACCGCGCTCAATAACGTGGGTGTGAAGTTCATCTACCTGTAGTGCCGGTCTGGTTCGTGGCTTTATGCCTTTACGCACTCTGCCAAGCTAACACCTTCGGCACATTCAACCCATCGGCCCGCAAACCCTTGATGTGAAAGCGAATTGCATCGCGAATCTCGGCTTCCACCTCGCGTACAGTTGCACCGGTCGCGATGCAGCCGGGTAAATTCGGCACATAAGCGGAAAAGTTATTTCCCGCCTTTTCAATCACCACCGCGTAACACACGCACTTCACTCCCTAGGTGGATAGTCAGTGTAGCGGCTCACGCCCTGTTGCATCCTCATCGTCGGAATGGGTATTCCCACGCATTCGATAGAGCGGAGGGCTGTCCGATCTTGTAGCTTATTCGCTGCACCAAGCCGTTACCAACTATCGAGCGTTCGAAGTCCGGAACTGGCCCTTTATCGAAAAAGTTGGATACTAAGGTCTCGATGTCTCCCCGTTGGCTAAATATATAGCGATCAGCAAAAAGAGCCACGACCTCATTGATGCGATCTATCGCCCGGCGGTTGCGTACTTCTCTATGCATTGCATCCGTCTGCCTTCGGGTGTCCAGATACATCGCAATGCGCGGAGTTATAGGGAAGACAAGTTCAAAATCATCAAAATTTCCGACACTGTATGGAACTATTTTACCTATTGGTGTTCCCGATTTGAAGTAGCACACGGGGTTATCGCTAGAAATAAAATCGACGCCTGTCTCGTTGTGTATAAAAACAGGCGCGTTGTACCGATTCATTACAGGAAGCATGCCTCGAATGATATTTGGCATCGAAAGAAGGGCGGTATGCGGGTCAATGTTTATTTGAATTATGCCGGCGTTTATCAAATCCTGCATTCTAATCTGGCTCGATACATCTCCTGTCGTCTTGCGATAAATTTCCAACAGAGCCTCGGGTACGGGAGGTGAAACTGCGTCCGATATCCTAGCAACAGAGTCTCGCAAAAGGCTCATAACAGATCTAAGCGCGTTGGGTACACGGCATCGCATGGACAAAAGGAATTCGGTGAAATGTTTAATTTCATCAAGTGAGAGCGGTTTCTTTTCCGCGATAATGTTCACAGCTCGGTCCCAGCCGCTTTCTATCGTGTCGGAAAAAAGTCTCTCGATCGCGTTGTCAAAACGCGCTTCAGCATGAACTGGTTGTGAGTATAGGTATTTCTCTTTGAATACCGATTTTGGAGAGGTGCAGAAAAGCCTACAATCTTCCCACGTATCGTAGACTTTGATGCAGCCGTCTCCATCCAAGAAATGCTTCGAATAAGTTTCCGGAATATAGTGCTGTTGCTTGGGCTCTGGCGGCATTTTTATAGACCTCCGCTCTCAGCATATCTCTTCTGCTGAGAGCGGAGTCGCATTGTTGGCAGCAGACAGACAGCGCGCGTGAATTAGCTCAGCTGCACCCGCTCGTCGAGCCACACGTATCGCACTTCTCGCAGGTCCCGTTCCGCACCATGGTAAAATTCTGGCACTCGGAGCAGGAATTGCCGGTGTAGCCCTGGAGCAGCGATTTGGCGCGGCGGTCGTTGGCGAGTTTCTTGGCTTCCGCCGCCTCCATGGCCGCGGCGTCGGTGAACAGCGCAGCCGTGGCGTCGGAAGCAACACCCGCCGCTTCCTCGAAGGCGATGTCCTCGGCCAATTCCTTTGCCCGCTCCTCATAGTCGCGCTTGTAGGCGACCGCTTCGTCGCTGGCGGGTTTCAGCGCCAGCACGTTGGAGCCGGAGAAGGCGGTCGGTGCCGAGCGGGCAGGGGCGCCCGAGGGGGCCGCAAAGCCTTTCGGATCGTTGCCGCTGACGCGCGACACCAGCTTCACCGGCGAGGCGCCACGGGTCAGGCCCTTGGAGACCGCATCGGTCTTGCCTTCGCTGATGCCACGGCCAAGTGCGGTGTTGGAAAAGTCCGACTGGTCGACATGGGCGAGATCGTTGCGGCCGAGGTAGGAGATCGCCAGCTCGCGGAACACGTAGTCGAGGATCGACGTCGCGCTCTTGATGGCGTCATTGCCCTGCACCATGCCGGCCGGCTCGAACTTGGTGAAGGTGAAGGCGTGCACATATTCGTCGAGCGGCACGCCATATTGCAGGCCCAACGAAATGGCGATGGCGAAGTTGTTGAGAAGGCCACGCAAAGTCGCGCCTTCCTTGTTCATGTCGATGAAGATCTCGCCGAGACGGCCATCGTCATATTCGCCGGTGCGCAGGAAGATGGTGTTGCCACCGATCTTGGCTTTCTGCGTGTAACCCTTGCGGCGGCCGGGCAGCTTTTCCTGCTCGCGCGACACGCGCTCGATGATGCGCTCGACGATCCGCTCGGTGATCTGTGCGGCACGTGCTGCCGCAGGTGCGGCGAGCAGCTGCTCGACGGCTTCATCCTCGTCGTCCTCGCCATCGGCGAGCAGCGAGGAATTGAGCGGCTGCGACAGTTTCGAGCCGTCGCGGTAGAGCGCGTTGGCCTTCAGCGCCAGCTTCCACGACAGCATGTAGGCGCCCTTGGCGTCTTCCACCGTCGCATCGTTGGGCATGTTGATGGTCTTGGAGATCGCGCCGGAAATGAAGGGCTGTGCCGCCGCCATCATCTGGATGTGGCTGTTGATAGACAGCGAGCGCTTGCCGATCTTGCCGCACGGGCTGGCGCAATCGAACACGGCGAGGTGTTCGGCCTTGAGGAACGGCGCGTCTTCCAGCGTCATCGCACCGCAGACATGGATGTTGGCGGCCTCGATGTCCTTGCGGGAGAAGCCGAGCGCCGGCAGCATCTCGAACGAGAAGTCGTTGAGCTGCTCGTCGGTGAAGCCGAACGTCTCCTTCACCCAGTCGGCGCCGAGCGTCCACTGGTTGAAGACAAACTTGATGTCGAAGGCCGACTTCAAGGCTGCGTTGAGCGCCGCGATCTTCTCGTCGGTGAAGCCCTTGGCCTTGAGCGCGCCGGGGTTGATGGCCGGCGCCTGGTTGAGGTTGCCGTGGCCGACCGCATAGGCCTCCATCTCGGCGATCTGGGCTTCGGAATAGCCGAGCGTGCGCAGCGCTTCCGGCACGGCGCGATTGATGATCTTGAAATAGCCGCCGCCGGCCAGCTTCTTGAACTTCACCAGCGCGAAGTCGGGCTCGATGCCGGTGGTGTCGCAATCCATGACCAGGCCGATCGTGCCGGTCGGCGCGATGACGGTCGCCTGCGCGTTGCGGTAGCCATGCTCCTCGCCGAGCTCGATGGCGCGGTCCCAGGCGGCCTTGGCGTGGGTCGCAAGGTCCTGCTGCTTCAGGTCGGAAGCGACGAGCGGCACCGGGTTGACGGCGAGCTTCTCGTAGCCCTGCTTCTCGCCATAGGCGGCACGGCGATGGTTGCGCATGACGCGCAGCATGTTCTGGGCATTGCGGTCGTAGTCGGCGAAGGCGCCGAGTTCGCCGGCCATCTCGGCCGAGGTGGCATAGGCCATGCCGGTCATGATCGCGGTGAGTGCGGCGCAGATCGCGCGGCCTTCGTCGGAGTCGTAGGGAATGCCCGACGTCATCAGCAGGCCGCCGATATTGGCATAGCCGAGGCCGAGCGTGCGGTATTCGTAGGACTGCTTGGCGATCTCCTTCGACGGGAACTGCGCCATCATGACGGAGATTTCGAGCACGATGGTCCACAGCCGCACCGTGTGCTCGTAGGCTGCGATGTCGATCGTGCCGTCGGCGTTGCGGTAGGGCAGCAGATTGATCGAGGCGAGATTGCAGGCCGTGTCGTCGAGGAACATGTATTCGGAGCACGGGTTGGACGCCCGGATCGCACCGGCGGAAGCGCAGGTGTGCCAGTCGTTCATCGTCGTGTTGAAATGCAGGCCCGGATCGGCCGACGCCCAGGCGGCGTAACCGATCTTTTCCCAGAGATCCCTGGCCTTCAGCGTCTTCAGTACCTTGCCGTCCTTGCGGGCGGTCAGGTGCCAGTCGGCATCGTCCTCGACGGCGCGCAGGAAATTATCCTTCAGCGACACCGAATTGTTGGAATTCTGGCCCGAAACCGTGAGGTAGGCGTCCGAATCCCAGTCTGTGTCGTAGGTCTTGAACGACATCGAGCTATAGCCCTGCTTGGCGAACTGGATGACGCGGTAGATGTAGTTCTCCGGCACGGCCGACTTCTTGGCCGCCTTAATCTCGCGCTTCAGCGCGGAGTTGATCGACGGATCGAAGCAGTCGTCGCCATTGCCTTCGCAGTTGACGCAGGCCTTCATGATCGCTTCGAGATGCTTCTTGACGATCTTCGAGCCGGTCACCAGCGAGGCGACCTTCTGCTCTTCATTGACCTTCCAGTCGATGAATTCCTCGATATCGGGATGGTCGGCGTCGACGATGACCATTTTGGCGGCGCGGCGCGTCGTGCCGCCCGACTTGATGGCGCCCGCCGCGCGGTCGCCGATCTTGAGGAAGCTCATCAGGCCCGACGAGCGGCCGCCACCGGACAGTTTTTCGCCTTCGCCGCGCAGCAGCGAGAAGTTGGAGCCGGTGCCGGAGCCGTATTTGAACAGGCGCGCTTCACGCACCCACAAATCCATGATGCCACCCTCGTTGACGAGGTCGTCCTGTACGCCCTGGATGAAGCAGGCATGCGGCTGCGGATGCTCGTAGGAGGATTTCGACTTGGTCAGCTTGCCGGTGAACGGGTCGACATAGAAGTGGCCCTGGCTCGGGCCGTCGATGCCATAGGCCCAGTGCAGGCCGGTGTTGAACCATTGCGGCGAGTTCGGCGCGACGCGCTGGGTGGCCAGCATGTGGGCAAGCTCGTCACGGAAGGCGCGTGCGTCTTCTTCCGACGCCTTGAAGTAGCCGCCCTTCCAGCCCCAATAGGTCCAGGTGCCGGCAAGGCGGTCGAAGACCTGGCGGGCGTCGATCTCGGAACCGTAGCGCTCGGCTTCCGGCAGCTTGGCGAGTTCCGCCTCATCGGCGACGGAGCGCCACAGGAAGGAGGGGACGTCGTTCTCTTCGATCTTCTTCAGGCGTGCCGGAACACCGGCCTTGCGGAAATATTTCTGTGCCAGGATATCGGCTGCGACCTGGGAGAACTGCGCCGGCACGTCGATATTGTCCAAGCGGAACACCACCGAGCCATCCGGATTCTTGATCTCCGAAAGCGCCTTGCGGAATTCGATCTCCGCATAGGCGGACTGTCCTGGCTTGGTGAAACGACGCTCGATGCGCATTGGTCCGGTCCCTTTTGTCTATATGTAGCGCTTTTCCCCAGGGATTTCTGCCCCCGATGCGAAACGCGCATGTCCGCCGTCTGCCGGCGTTCGAAAACGGCCGGCTCTCCATTTCGCAGCCTCCGCCGGCCCTGCTGGTCAAACTCCTTGCGAAGTGCCTGTCCAACGCGCCGACGAACCCACGGGTCCCTCAAAACTGATTTTTTTCCGATTCCCTCGGTCGAGGGAAATTCACACTATCTAGCGTCGAACCTACCTGCAAACACTAAATATAGTATTAACAGACAATTTATTCAAGCCCGACAATTGTCCCTATCGACCCCAACCGCCCCACAATTCCAACGCTTCCGCCGGCCTCGTAACCAGGCGGAAATGCGAGCAAAACGCACATAATCCGGGAAAAAGACCGGGCTCAGAACTTTCCGGTCGCACTCTCAACAGGAGCGCATGGCCTATAAAAGGCGACTCGTTTTGCGCCGTCAAGGATTCGTTTGCGTAGCTTTTGTGACCCCAACATCTTGTGTGTCACATATGTGGATAACGGGGATAGAATGCGGTGCGGCGATCGCAATTTTGTCGCCACCAGGCAATCCGGACGCGGCAACGATCCAAAGCGTCGTGCCTGAATGGATCAGCCGTAGTGCAGCCTGGGTTTTGGCTCGGTGCCGGTGAACTGCACCCCGATACGGTCATTGCGACGCCAGCGGACCTCACACCGATAGGCAATGCCGTCGAGCGGCACATAGAGAAGGAAGCGATCGGGAACCCGGGCTTCCAGCGGTATCTTCAGTTCGGCTCCGCCTTCGTGTTGATTGCGCAGCGTGCAGCCGACTTCCGAATTCGAAATTCCGGTGATGATCGACCCGCCCTTGAGCACGCGCGGACGATGCTCGCGCTCAGGCTCGTCGGACTCGTTTGGAATTGGATTTTCGGGGCTCGCCATCGATCAAAAAATACCAGAGCTGCCGAATCCTACCTTTGATTCCTTAGCAAAGCATTCATGTCGATGGCGGCA
Source organism: Mesorhizobium sp. Primo-A (assembly GCF_003997175.1). Taxonomy (NCBI): domain Bacteria; kingdom Pseudomonadati; phylum Pseudomonadota; class Alphaproteobacteria; order Hyphomicrobiales; family Phyllobacteriaceae; genus Mesorhizobium; species Mesorhizobium sp. Primo-A. The sequence continues at coordinate 397,875 of NZ_RZTG01000001.1, read as the reverse complement.
ACGCGTGTCCAGCCTTTGCAAGCAAGTCCCGTTTTGCAAAGAGCGCGGTGTGGCCGCCCGTCAGGAGAAGCTGTGCGGGTCGGCGCAGAAATAGGCGATGATCTGGCAAAGGTCGGGTTCGTTGACCATGCGCACCGCTTCGCTTGCACGGACCCATTTGCGGGTGCGTGAGCGTTTTTCCTTCCAGCGGTCCGCGACTTTGTCGACATGCAGCGGAAACACCAGGACCTCGCACGGGACTTCTTCGCCGGAAGCCAGCGCCTTGGCGTAGAAGTAACGGCCGGCTTCAAGATGAGAGACACGGCCGCGCAGCCCGGCCTCCTCGCCGGCTTCGCGCGCCGCGGCCTCGCAGAGCGGCTCCCTGGCCTCTGGCCAACCCTTGGGCAAAACCCAACGGCCGGTATCGCGGCTGGTGATCAGCATGATTTCGACGCCGTCTCCCGTGTCGCGCCAGGGCAGGGCGGCAACCTGCAGGCGGCACGGCGCGGTGCCGAAGAGCCGTCGGACCCTTTCGGCCAGATGATTGTGTGTCGTTGGCCTCGTCAACATCGAAGAAGCTAGCCCCAGCCTCCGGAATCGTTTGCCGTCTCACGAATCTTACGGCTAATTGTCGGCAATAAAAGTAAAAAATTTCATTCGCCTGGCCAATTTCCGCCAATAGACGTCGATTTCGCGAAATATCCGGCTCTGCCGGACGTGTTTGCGAAAGCAAATCCATCCCCGGTGCAAGCTGCTGGTCTGTAACAGGGTAGTTGCGAATCAGCCGGCGTGGTCGTCGGCGATCGGCTTCTGGTAGGTGAAGCCCATATCCCACGGGAAATAGATCCAGGTGTCCTGGCTGACTTCGGTGACGAAAGTATCGACCAGCGGCCTGCCTTTCGGCTTGGCATAGACGGTGGCGAAATGCGCCCTGGGCATCATCGCGCGCACGATGCCCGCCGTCTTGCCGGTGTCGGTCAGGTCGTCGATGATCAGCACGCCGGCGCCGTCTTCGGCGAGCAGGGCAGGGGTGATCTCCTTGAGGACCTGCAGCTGCCCCTGGCTGGTATAATCGTGATAGGAGGCGACGCAGACGGTTTCGATGACGCGGATGCCAAGTTCACGCGAGATGATCGCCGCCGGCACCAACCCGCCTCGCGTGATGCAGACGATCGCTTTCCATTGCCCCTTGTTGGCACCGGCAAGCCGCCAGGCGAGTGCGCGAGCGTCGCGATGGAACTGGTCCCAGGAGACCGGAAAGGCTTTTTCGGGAAGGGACATGTCGCGCACTCCACAGCACGCGGGGATCGCGCGCAAGAAAACAGGGGAATGCGCGCGGAATTAGCTGGAAAGCCCCCATCTTGGCAAGAGCAGGGGCCTTGGCAAGGCAAGGGCCAGCGATCGCTGTGGGCTTACCGCGACAGGAAGGCTGCCACCGGCGCGGTGCGCAGCACGCTGCGCGTCACGCCGCCGAACAGAAGCTGGCGCAGCCATGAATGGCTGTAGGCGCCGAGCACCAGCAGATCGGCGCCGGTTTCCGCGATCCTGGTCTGGATGATGTCATCGACCGAACTGCCGCCCGACTGCTGCACCGAGACGCTGACGGTGGCGCCGTGGCGCGACAGCGCCGCCGCGATTTCGGCGCCGGCGGCCTCCGGGCTGTCGTCGAGCGTTTCAGGAGGGTCGATAACCAATATGTCGGTCTTCTCGGCTTCGATGATGAAGGGCAGCGCGTCGAAGGCGGCGCGCGCCGCTTCCTTGCTGCCGTTCCAGGCGAGCAAGACGCGTTTGAAGGTGGTGATCAGCGGACCCTCGTGCGGCACCACCAGCACCGGCCGGCCGGCATCGTAGACCAGCGTGTCAACGTCCGCGCTGGAATCGCCGCCCGTTTCGCGCTGCGCTGCTATGATCAGGTCGGCGGCCCGCACGCTCGAAATCCCGGTCAGCGCGCTGTCACCCGAAAAGCTCTCCAGGCTTCGCCACTCGAAGGAAAGACCGGAATCCTCGATATGCCTGAGAAACAGCGTCCTCAATTTCTCGGCCCGTTCCCGGTTCATATCTGCCGAAACCTGCAGGAATTCGGTGTCGGGAAAGCCTGTGGCAGAGGTGTAGGGCACGGGAAGCGTTTCGGCGTGGATGCCGACCAGATGGCTCTGGAACCGGTTGGCGAGCGGAATGGCGCAGTCGAGCACGCGCTCGGCGTCCTGCTCGTTCTGCAGAATGGCGACGATGGTTTTGAATCGCATGACAATCCCTCAGTTCACGAGCTGGCGAACTCGTGCCGGGGAAACGTTGCAGCGTCGTGCTTTGTTCCGGTCTGGACCAGATCAGCCGGGATTGCTGGCGAAGCCGGCGACCATCGCCTCGACATCGGCGCGGGCAGCGTCCAGCGCCTCCTGGCTGCGGGCACGCACGACCAGTTCGGTCCAGAACTTGCCATCGCCATATTTCGGGTAGGAGCCGATGATCGTATCGGGATGCGCTTTCTGGATATCACCCAGCGGCCCCCCGATGAGGCCTTCGCCGAACGGGCAGGGCACGGTCGCCGACAGCATCTTTGTGCCGGCCTTCAGCGTCGGCACGACATTGTCGAGCATGGCCTGGAAAATCGACGGCACGCCAGCCATGACGTGGACGTTGCCGATGCGGAAGCCAGGCGCGACCGACACCGGATTGTCGATGAGATCGGCGCCGCGCGGCATCCGTGCCATGCGCTTGCGGGCCTCGGTATATTCGATGCCGCGCGCGGCATAGCTTGCTTCCAGCATCGCATAGGCCCGGGCATCGTATTCGCAAGGTACGCCAAAGGCCTTGGAGATGGAATCGGCCGTGATGTCGTCATGCGTCGGCCCGATGCCGCCCGTGGTGAACACATAAGTGTAGCGCGCGCGCACGGCGTTCACCGCCGCGATGATCTCGTCTTCCTCGTCCGGGACGATGCGCACTTCCTTCAGGTCGATGCCGATCGCCGTCATGATGTCGGCGAGATGGCCGATGTTCTTGTCCTTGGTGCGGCCGGACAGAATCTCATCGCCGATGACGAGCATGGCGGCGGTCACGATTTCAGGCATGGGAAGCTCCGGCAAGCGAGTGGCCCGGGAAGGCGAGTGGTCTGAGATAGCGCGGCGCAGCGGTGGCCGCAATGTCATCTCCGCGGCGCCGGCTTTCCTGCCCGACTACATGACCGCCGGAGGTGGATGGCTCGGTCGAAGCCAACTCGTTTCCACACCATGTTCTGCGATGACGTGGCGGTCGAGCAAGATCTCGGCCGCATCGACGGGTGCTATGGCAAGGGGCACTTGCCGGAATTCATGGCCCAGGAGCGAACCGCCGCATCCATCGAGCGCATCGCCGGCCGGGCTGATCGGGGCCTCACCTCAGCTTCACGACAATTTCAAGGAACCATTCGGCTGACTACCGGGTTTTATGAGTGTCGCACCAAGGCGGCTAAGATACGGAGTGATTCAATGGTTACAAAACTTCTCGCAGCATCCGTCCTGACGATCGGTCTCGCCACATCGGCGATGGCGCAGTCACTGGACGACAGGTACTCAAACAATCATGACTGGTGGCTGTTCGGTAACAACGACCAGACAACTGTCGACCCCTACACCACGGGAAGCATCAGTGACGGCTCCGGGTTGAACACCCAAGGCAACACCGGCGCTATTGGCCCATGTGCCCACAACACACCAGGCCCGGACGCTAACGCAGGGCAAAACGTCAACGATCAGTATTGCGGCAAATAGCCAGAACGTGATTTCCGAAAAGCGCACGCCGATTTTCCAGAAATCCATGTTCGAGGGCTAGTCCGCAAGGACAGCCGCTGGCCGCTGGCGCGTCCTCTCTCCGGACGGCGCTGCGGTCGGCGCTCCGTCGAACCGCTCCACATCAACCGCGATACCGAATCAGTCCGAGACTTCTGTCTGCGGCCGGTCGCGGCCGTCGGCCAGTTCCTCATGCCATTTTCCCTCGGCGTCCTCATACTGGATGCCGTCCGTCGCTCCGGCGACCTGCTGCTCGGCCGAGGCGATTTCGGCGGCGCGCAACGCGTCCTGATGCGTCGGAAACGTCTCGGAAAAGGTCGCTCCGACCTTGTAGGCCCAGCCGCCGTCATGTTCGACGATCTTGTAAGTCAGCTTCGCCATGAAAAACCTCCGGTTGAAAGGTCCGTCTGCTCAATGCAGTCGGTCGTCGGGCAGTCTGTCGTCGGGCACCAGCACTTCCGATTCCTTGGCGGCTTCAATCAGCGCCCGGCGCGCATCTGCTGTCGAACGATAACCTTCCAGCACTTTGAGGCAAGTGTCGAGGGCATCACGATGGCGCGGGCCGCGATTGAGCGGCCACACCGTCATCAGGCACTCCGCGGCCTCCTGGGCGCTGCGGATGTGGCGATATTTGCCGACGTGGCCAAGTTCGACGACGACCGGCACTTCAAAAGGTTTGTTGTCCATCATGGCCGCAACGCAAAGCAGCCAATTTGGTTGCAACCATGGCCGTCAGCCTGCGCCCAAACGTCTCAGAGGCTGTTTGAAGGCTCTACAGCGCCGTGTCGGGAGCGCGAACCGTTCAGCCCGCCGCCTTCATCCAATGCTGCATCGTGGTCACCGAACGGGCAAGTTGTGGCGCCGGGTGGATTGTCTCGCTGAATGTCGCCGCCGCACGCCACCCCCAGCGCGGATCAGCCAGGAAGGCCCGCGCCAGCGCCACCATGTCGGCGCGGCCCTCGGTGACGATCGCTTCGGCCTGCTTGGGGTCGTCGATCAGGCCGACGGCGCGGGTCGGAATATCAGCGCCCTTGCGCACCGCCTCCGCCAGATGCACCTGATAGCCGGGGCCGGTGGGCAATTTCTGCAACGGCGAATTGCCGCCGCTCGAACAGCAGAGATAGGCAACGCCCTCGTCCTTCAGCGCTTTGGCCACTTCGATCGCGTCCGCCACGTCGAAGCCGCCGTCGACCCAATCCTTCACGGACAGCCTTGCGCCGAGCATCAGCTTTGGCACCGCCTTGCGCACCGCCTTGGTGATTTCGACGGCAAAACGCATGCGGTTTTCCAGCGCGCCACCCCAGCGGTCCGTGCGCTGGTTGGACAAGGGCGACAGGAACTGGAAGATCAAATAGCCATGCGCGGCGTGCAGTTCGAGGAAATCGAAGCCGGCGCGTTCGGCTCGCCTTGCCGCCTCGGCGAAGCGCTCGATCAGCTGTAGGATCTCCTCGTCCTCCAGAGCGTGCGGCACGTTCCAGCCGGTGTCGTAGGGGATGGCCGAGGCGGAGACGGTCTGCCAGGGATCCTCGTTTGGCTTCAGTGGCCCGCCGCCCTCCCACGGCTTGCGGTTCGAAGCCTTGCGGCCGGCATGGGCCAGTTGGGAGCCGAATTTCGTGCCGGGTGCGGCGACGCGTCGTGCAGCGTCCAGCGCGCGGCGGGCGGCCGCTTCATTGTCTTCAGAGTAAAGGCCGAGGCAGCCATGGGTGATACGCCCGCGCCGCTCGACATCGGTCATCTCGACCGTGACCATGCCGGCGCCGGACATTGCGAGGTTCATCCAGTGATGGAGATGCCAGTCGCTGGCCGAGCCGTCCTCGGCGGAATACTGGCACATCGGCGCGACGGCGATGCGGTTGGGGAAGGTGAGGCCGTCGAGAGTGATCGACTGGAAAAGCGACGCTGTCATGAGAAACTCCGGGAGGGTTCGCAGCTATTTAGGCGACCGATGGCGCCTGCGCCAGACACGAGGCGGTGAAAGGGCTTCTGGACCAATCACGGGCGGGATTGCCGAAATGCCGGTTCGCGGCTACGCCTCGGCCAGGCATGTCTCCCAAAAGTGGCTCCGGTTTTGGGAGAACGACAGGCATAAACAGGAGCATGAAGTGCGACGCGCTTTAGCATGGAGACCGGGATGGAAGATCGTATTCGCGTCCGTTCGGAGGAAATCCTCTCCGACGACTGGGCCATCCTGAAGAAGACCGTCCTCGACTACCGCCGGCGCGACGGTCAGTGGGAGACGCAAATCCGCCAGACCTATGATCGCGGCGATGGTGCGGTGATCCTGCCTTACGACCCCTTGCGTTCGACCGTGCTTCTGGTGCGCCAGTTCCGCTATCCCGCTTACGTCACCGGCCACCGCGAGCCGCTGATCGAGGCCTGTGCCGGTCTGTTGGACGAAAACGATCCGGAGACCGCCATCCGCAAGGAAGCCGAGGAAGAGCTGGGTTATCGCTTGAAGGATATCGAGCGGCTGTTTTCGCCCTATATGAGCCCCGGCAGCGTCACCGAACGGCTCTGGTTTTTCATCGGCCGCTATTCACCCGCCGACCGCATCTCGGCCGGCGGCGGCGCGCAAGAAGAGGGCGAGGACATCGAGGTTCTGGAAATGCCGCTCGACGAGGCGCTGGCCGGCATCGCCGATGGCCGTATCGTCGACGCCAAGACCATCATCCTGATCCAGCATCTGAAGCTCAATCCGATGCCTGCCTGAAAGGCGCCGGTCCTCCTTCGCCAGGACTTTCGGGTGGCCCGCCACCCGAAGCTCGAAGGGTGGTGCGGATGAAGGGACTCGAACCCCCACGCCTTTCGGCACTGGAACCTAAATCCAGGGCGTCTACCAGTTCCGCCACATCCGCATGGACCGGCAATCCCATGTGGCCATCATTCTGTCAATGTCAGAGACAAGATGTGGCCCAGCGACAAGATGTGGGGCAGGCCCCGAATGCTGGTTATCGCTGGGATGCGAAGACTGTTGAAAATTGGCCTCGCCTGTGACAAAAGGCGTGTCAAATGTGACGGGACGCGACGATCCGCTTCTGCAGAATGTGATAAGAAGTAGGAAAAACAAGAACTTATTCACATTTTGGAACGCAGTTTGGGAGAGTTTGAGCCGGGTTTTCGGTCAAATCGCCAGGTTCCGTACCAAAAGCCATTCCCGGCAAGAATATACCGGCAGGCTGTGAACGGCAGAGGCCGTGGCAGTCTCATTGGTGAAAACAAAGGTTTTACGATGCAGGTCACCGAAACGCTCAACTCCGGTCTCAAGCGAGAGATCAAGATCACCGTGCCGGCCGGTGACATGGAAGCCAAGCTGATGGCGCGGCTTTCGGATGCCCGCAACAAGGTCCGCATCAACGGCTTCCGTCCAGGCAAGGTGCCGGTGCAGCACCTGCGCAAGGTCTACGGCAAGTCGTTCATGGCCGAAGTGGTCAACGAAATCCTCAACGATTCGACTCGTTCGATCATTACCGGGCGTGGTGAAAAGGCTGCCATGCAGCCTGAAGTCATCATGACCGAGGACGAGAAGGAAGCCGAGAAGATCCTGGCCGGCGGCGCCGACTTCGAATTCCGCCTCAACTACGAGATCATCCCGGCGATCGAGATCAAGGACTTTTCCGACATCAAGGTGACGCGCCAGGTGTTCGACGTGCCTGATGCCGAGATCGACGAGCAGGTCCAGCGCGTTGCCGAATCGGCGCGCAGCTACGAGCCGAAGACCGGCAAGGCCGCCAATGGCGACCGTGTCACCATCGACTATGTCGGCAAGATCGACGGCGAGGCCTTCAATGGCGGCGCCGGCACCGATCAGCCGCTGGTGCTAGGCTCGAAGGAATTCATCCCCGGCTTCGAGGATCAGCTTGTCGGCGCCAAGGCCGGCGACGAAAAGCAGGTCACCGTGACTTTCCCGGAAAACTACCAGGCGGCGCATCTGGCCGGCAAGGAAGCGACCTTCGATGTCACGGTCAAGGAAGTGTCCCAGCCCGGCGCGCTGGAAATCAACGACGAGACCGCCAAGAACCTCGGCCTGGAGTCGCTGGAGCGCCTGCGCGACGTCGTGCGCGGCCAGATCGAGAACCAGTTCGGCGCCATGACGCGCCAGAAGGTCAAGCGCCAGCTGCTCGACCAGCTCGACGCGGCTTATTCGTTCGAGGCGCCGTCGAAGCTCGTCGACGCCGAGTTCAACAACATCTGGGCGCAGGTCAATCGTGATCTGGAAGCAGCCGGACGCACCTTCGCCGACGAAGAGACGACGGAAGAAGAGGCGCGCGCCGAGTATCTGCGGCTTGCCGAGCGCCGCGTGCGCCTCGGGCTGGTGCTGGCTGAAATCGGCGAGAAGGCCGGCGTGACCGTATCGGACGAAGAGCTGCAGCGCGGCCTGTTCGAGCAGGTGCGGCGCTATCCAGGAAACCAGCAGCAGGAAGTCTTCGAGTTCTACCGCAACAACCCGGAAGCGTTGAACACGCTGCGGGCGCCGATGTTCGAGGAAAAGGTGGTCGACCATCTGCTCGGTCAGATTTCGGTCACCGACGTCAAGGTCAGCAAGGAAGAGCTGATGGCCGACGACGAAGAGGACGAGACCGCCGTCAAGGCGAAGCCGGCGAAGAAAGCCGCCGCCAAGAAGGCCGACGCCAAGACGGCCGACGACGCGGAAGAGCCCAAGAAGAAGGCCGCGCCGAAGAAGAAGGCCGCCGAATAACACCAGCGCTCCGCTGAAACAGGAAGGCCGCCCTCGAGGCGGCCTTTTTCGTTGCCAAACTGCAACAGCCGCCATGCTTCGCGAGCGACGGCCTGTGGCGACCAAGCTTTGATCATTATCTGCGCTTCTATTGCAAGCCGCTTGGTTGTTGGAGGGCGTGTTGAGACTGTTCGTCGAATTGGGACACGCTTCGGCAATCGCGCTGATCCTTATCTCGGTCTGCGGCATTGCCCAGGCCGGCACGGTGCCTGACAACTGGCGCTTCGGCACGAGTGAAGACGGCCTCGTGACGGCCTCGCTCTACGCCACCAACAAGCTGATCACCGGCGGCGGTGCCTTGAGCTACAGCCCGATCCTGACGATTGCCTGCCGGGCAAACGGCGAGCCGCATTGGACTGAATGGCTGCAACTGAACGACGCTGTTTCGGCCAGCCGCAAGATCACCATGTCGATTACGGTCGATCAGGAGAGCAAGTTCGACGAAAGCTGGTCGGTCGGGCCGCGCGGCCGGATGCTGGTGCGCGATGGCGCCGATGGCATCAGGCGCCTTGTCGCCGCGAACCGGCTCCAGCTTTCGTGGCGGTTCGGGCTGCTGGCGGGGCGCGGCGAGGCCGATTTCGACCTCGCCGGGTTCGGCGAAGCGGTCAGCCAGGTTGCCGGAAACTGCAACACCGATCCGCCGTGAACGACCGTGAGGCGAAGGCGGCAACGGCCGAGCTCGCCGTTCCCGGTGATGCTGATCGGCTTCAAACCTTTGTTCTCATACATGTCGTTGCCTCAAAAACGCACTTTGGGGCGACATCATCAAACGGCGTTGCTGACCCAGCGGAGCACGTTGGTCCAAAGCCGCGCATAGCCGGGCCATTCGACAAAACTGTTCGGCAGCCAGTGCGGTCCGATGTCCGACGTCCAGACCAGCGTGCGCCCTTCGCCGTGACGCCCGGTGACCAGCAGGGGATGGCCGCCCTGGTCCTGCGGCAGCCGCGCCAGAACCTCGACATCGTCGCGATCGCGGGCGACGACCTCGTTGGCGCCGAGCAGCAGCGGCCATTCGCCCTCAATGCCGGCAAAAAGCGGATGGTCTCTTGAGCCAGTGATCTCGGGACGAAAGCCCTCCGGAATTTCGAGGCGGTCATCATTGGGAAGGCAGGTCACCGGCAGCGCCTCCTCGACCGCCGTGCGATGCCAGCGCGCCTTGCCGTCCATGCCTTGGAAGCCTAATTAACCGCCGATCATGATCAGGCCGCCGCCGGCCAGCGTCCAGTCGCGCAGGAGCTTGAGCCGGTTCGGCACTGTCTTGCCGTGCAGCCAGACATCGGGATGAAGCAGCAGCGAGTTTGCGCCAATGTCGGACAGGATGATCGTCCTGTATTGCGACAGCCCTTCCATGGTGAAAGGCAGCTTCTCGACGGCCTCATGAGCGGGCATGTAGTCGAGATCGAATTCGCTGTCCTTCAAGGCGTCGACCAGGGGCGTTGCCCCGAGATGGAAGGTGACGCTGCCGAACTGGTCGAACCCCTTGTAGTGGGTCGCCGAACTCACCCAGCTTTCGCCGACAAGAAGGACTTTTGTCTTCGCCATGATCGTGCTCTCCTGATTCCGCCAGTCGCTTGTTCTAGCCGGTTTCGCCCGCCCCGATCTCTGGGATCGTGTGGTCGGGGTCGATCGGCGTTGGCGCCGGCCCTGCCACCTCAGATCAGCAGCAGGCCCTTCATGCTGGCATATCCCTTCCGCCCGATGATGATGTGGTCGTGCACCGCGATGCCCAGCCGCTTGCCCGCGTCGATGATCTCCTTCGTCATCTCGATGTCGGCGCGCGATGGCGTCGGGTCGCCTGACGGGTGATTGTGGACCAGGATAATGGCAGTCGCCGAGAGTTCGAGCGCCCGCTTGATCACTTCTCGCGGGTAGACAGGCGTGTGGTCGACAGTACCCGTCTGCTGCACCTCGTCGGCGATCAGCGCGTTCTTCTTGTCGAGGAACAGGATGCGGAACTGCTCGCGCGCCTCGAAGGCCATTGCTGAGCGGCAATAGTCGAGGAGCTGCTGCCAGGACGAGAGGATCTCGCGGCCGTGGACCTCGCCGCGTGCCATGCGCTGCGCCGTTGCGGCGAGGATTTTCAGGTCGAGTGCCACCGCAGGGCCGATGCCCTTGACCTCCTGCAGCAGGCCCACCGGGGCGCCAAGCACTTCGGCCAGCGTGCCGAAGCGTGCCAGCAGCGCCTTGGCCGCCGGTTTGGTGTCGGCACGAGGGATCAGGCGAAAGAGCAGAAGTTCCAGAAGTTCGTAATCGGGCAGGGCGTCCGGACCCGCCAGGGCAAAGCGCTCGCGCAAGCGGTCGCGATGGCCGAGGTAATGCGGCTTTTCGTCGAGCGTCGCCTTGGCTTTCGCAGCAGGCCGCATCGGCGCTTCGGAGAAGAAACTCCGCTCGTCATCGTCGCTTGTGTTCCCCATACCCCGCCCACATTGCTCCGGCACAGACATTAGAGCTGTTCTGGCCTGGATTGAAACAGTTCCGTTCTCCGATCGCGAGACGATCCACGGCAGATCGTGGCAGCCCACTGTCAGCCTAGGGCCTCCCTATACGGCAAGATGAAACCACGATTGCGCAACAAAACTTAACATCACTTAACGCATGCGGCCACTTTCACCTGACATGGTGACGCCATCGGAGGCTCTTTGCCTCGCTATACTGGAGCACGCATGTTCGCCAAAATTGACTCTGGACTATTTGCCGGCCGGGCATCTCTTGCGGTCATGGCAATCCTGCTTTCAGCCCATTCGGACGGCGCGCTGGCGGCAGACGCCATTGCGGTGAATTCCGATGATTTTACCCTGCCGCCCGAGCCTTCCCGTTTCGGGCGCTTCGAACAGAAACTGTCCGACTGGCACGTCGTGCTCGGCGGCGGCGCCATCATCGTCCCCAAATACGAGGGCAGCAATGAGTTCAAGATCATGCCGGTGCCTTTCGTCACGGCGACATTCCTCGACACGGTGACGATCGATCCGACTGGTGCCAACATCGCCGTTTATGAACAAGGACCGTTCGCCTTCAGCGCGCGGCTTGGCTATGAGATGGGCCGCAAGGAAGACGACTCCGACCATCTGCGCGGCTTGGGGGATGTCGACATGGGCGCGACGGTCGGCGTGAAGGCAGCGGCGAAGTTCGGTCCGGCCGAAATATTCGCGCAGCTGGACAAGACCATCGGCGGCAGCGATGGCCTGGAGGGCAGGGTGGGGATCGAGGTGACCCGGCCTCTGTCTCAATCGTTGATGATCGGCGCCAGCGCGTCCGCCGTGTTCGCCGACGAAAATTACATGCAGGCCTATTTTGGTGTCACGCCCGAGCAATCGGCTCGCTCGGGGCTGGCGCGCTATGATGCCGGCGCCGGTTTGAAGCGCGCCGATTTTTCGATTTCCGCCACATATATGCTCGACGAGAACTGGATGGTGCGCGGCGAAGCGGGGGTCGGCGTTCTCTTGGGTGACGCTGCCGACAGCCCCGTCGTCGTCGAAAAGATCCAGCCTTCAGGGATGCTTCTCGTCGGATATCGGTTCTGACGCCTACCCAGGGCACCAAATGCAAGCTGGACAAGCTCCGGAATGGCACAGCAACGGCACCAAAGCGATTTGAGCGCCGAATCCAGGTCGGCAAGGCAAGGTTCGCGCATCCTCATTGTCGAAGACGATCTGGAGATCGCACGCATGCTGGGCGACACGCTCACCGACAACGGCATGACTGTGGAAATTGCCGAGAGCGGCGTCCAGATGAATGCCGCGCTTCGCACCCAGAAATTCGATCTCATCGTGCTCGATGTCATGTTGCCGGGCGAAAACGGTCTCAACATCTGCCGCCGCCTTCGTGCCGCAACCAACATTCCGATCCTGATGCTGACCGCGCTCGGCGAGGAAATCGACCGCATCTTCGGGCTGGAAATCGGCGCGGACGACTATGTGACGAAACCGTTCAGCGCGCGTGAACTGACGGCCAGGATACGGGCGCTGCTGCGCCGTACAGCCTATGATCCCGACGAGCGGGACTGGTCGAAGGTACTTCGTTTCAACGGCTGGCGCCTTGATCCCATACGCCGGCAATTGCATGACCCCAACAATGCGCGGGTGACGACCACGACGCATGAATTCGACCTGTTGCTTGCGTTTTGTCGCAATGCAGGCCGGGTTCTCTCTCGTGAGGAACTTCTGGGCGTAACCCATGCCGGGCTCGCGGGGCCGATCGAGCGTAGCGTCGATGTCCATATCAGTCGAATCCGCAGGAAGATCGAAAAGGATGCGCGCGATCCGGTGCTTTTGAGGACCGTTCGGTTGGGTGGCTACATCTTCACCGCGACGGTGGAGGAAGCATAAGGGATTTCATCCGCCGTTTCTTGCCACAGTCCGTGCGTGGGCAGTTTGTGGCAATCATTTTCATCGCGGTGATCGTGATCATGTTCGTCGGTTCGGTCGTCGAGAGTTTCATAGAGAACGCCGATCTTCCCGCCGCGGAAGATAACGCCGGGCGTGCGGCCGTTGTTGCTGCCTTGTTGCAAGAAACGCCGGCGCAGGCGCGTGGCGCAATTCTGGCGACAGCAAAGCGGGCCGGCTTTGATTTCGAGATATTGCCCAAGGACCGGATAACCGGCATTCCCCAGTCCTATCTGCAATGGCGAAGTGTCGAATGGCTTTTGCGTATCGACAGGGGGACGGTTGAGGGACGCTGGATAAGGATCGGCGGCCGATACGCGTTTGTCATCGACCTCGACCAGCAGGACGTCCTGGCCCATTTCGGCATGCCCGATTCCTGGCTGACATCGGGCCTCGTCCGTGCCTCGTTCTACAGGTTCATGGCTTTCGTTGCCTTGCCCGTGCTGATCTGGCTGTTTGCGGTTTGGGCCGTGACGGATCCGTTGAAGCGCATCTCGGCGGCAGTCGGTTCGGCCGAGATCGAGAATGGCGACCAGCTCTTCGTCGAACACGGCTCCATTGAAATGGTGGGGTTGGCGCGCGCCCTGAACAGGATGAGGACGCGTATCCGCACGATGATCGAAAACCGCACGCGCATGTTGCGCAGCGTCAGTCATGATCTGCGCACGCCTTTGACGCGGCTGCGGCTTCGCGCCGAGCGCATGGATGATGGCCCAATCCGAACCGCAATCCTGTCCGATGTCCAGCACATCGAAATCTTGATCGATGAGACCCTTACCTACCTGCGCAACGATGTTTCGACGGAGAAGCTGCAGCGCGCCGATATTGCCAGCGTTCTGCAAACCGTCTGCGCCGAATTCTCCGATGTCGGATTTCCTGTCTCATATTCCGGGCCGGACCGGCTTCTGGGCTGGTGCAAGCCCAATGCATTGGCGCGTGCGATCGCCAATCTTTGCGACAACGGGGTCAAATTCGCTGGCAATGTCACGGTCGCCTTGACGGCGACCGGCACGGCGGCGCGCATCACGGTAGGGGACGACGGGCCGGGTATTCCGATGACGGCACGTGCCCGTGTTTTCGAACCATTCTTCAAGGAAGATGCGTCGCGCGGCATTGCGTCGAAGCATGGCTTCGGTCTGGGCCTCTCGATCGTTGCCGACATCGTCCAGGGGCACGGCGGCAGGATCGAATTGGAGGACAACCAGCCCAGCGGACTGGTCGTTACCATCGACCTGCCGAATGCCGCGGATGTGCAGTCGGCATAGACGGCCTCCCGCCGGGTAAGGTGCGCTCTAAGCCGGCAGGCCGGGGCGATCGAGCTTTTTGGGCGACAGCGTGAAAATCTCGCACCCTGTGTCGGTCACGCCGATCGTGTGCTCGTACTGCGCCGACAGCGAGCGGTCGCGCGTTACCGCGGTCCAGCCATCCGACAGAACCTTCACGTGCGGCCTGCCCAGATTGATCATCGGCTCGATGGTGAAGATCATGCCTGGCCGCATCTCGACGCCTTCATTGGCGCTGCCGTAATGCAGGATGTTCGGCGCGTCATGGAACAACTGGCCGACGCCGTGGCCGCAGAAGTCGCGCACCACCGAGCAGCGCTCGCCTTCGGCAAAGGTCTGGATGGCGGCGCCGATGGCGCCGGTGCGGGCGCCCGGCCTGACCGCCGCAATGCCGCGCATCAGGCATTCATGCGTGACTTCGAGCAGCCGCTCGGCGGCGCGCTTGATCGTGCCGACCGGATACATGCGCGAAGAATCGCCGTGCCAGCCGTCGAGGATGTAGGTGACGTCGATGTTGACGATGTCGCCATCCTTGAGCGGCTTGTTGTCGGGAATGCCATGGCAGACGACATGGTTGATCGAGGTGCAGGATGATTTCGTGTAGCCGCGATAGTTGAGCGTCGCCGGCAGCGCGCCGTGGTCCATGCCGAATTCGAAGACGAAGCGGTCTATTGCTTCGGTGGTGACCCCGGGCTGGACCATCGGCACCAGCTCGTCGAGGCAGCGCGCGGTGAGATCGCATGCCTTGCGCATGCCGGCAAAGCCGTCCTCGCCATAGAGGCGGATCTGGCCGGTATTTCTGAGCGGGGCCGTGGCAGCGTCGAGATAGGTGACCATTTTGTCCGTGTAGCGGGTAGGGCCCTGCAAGAGAGCCGACGTGAAGATCTCCCCAGATTTGGCACTTGAGGGCAAAAGGTTCAAGGAAGAACTGCCCGATGCACCCGCACAGTTCGAGATATTCGCCTTGCATGGGCGGTTCAGCGACCCAAGTGACGACACATTTCTGGGCCAAAAGCCGGTCAAAGCAACTTTTGACGACGAACGGCGTTGCTGCGGTGGCGCCAGTTCGGGAGACAGGAAATGGACAGACTGCAATTCGAGGTGCCGGTGCGCATAGCGCCCGCGCCCGGCCTGCCGGTCGAGGAGATCTACGGCGTCGAACAGGCGCTCGATTTTCTCCAGGACTGGCCTGCGCGCCGTCAGGGCCCGATCTACCAGAAAGCCTTCAACGCCTGCTTTGGGGCCACGGTAGACGTGGTCAAGACCGAGGATGCTTGCCGGGCGTTCATGGCGTTTTGCCGGGCCAGCGGACTGATGGCCAGGGATATGATGACGCCGCGCAAGCGCGGCGGTGAGGCGAGGGCGCTCCAGGCCTAAGGGCCGCCGCCGTTTCGCCTGCCCCCCACTGCAACCAATGAAGCGCGTTTGACGCACAGGCGATGTCGCGAGCGTATCGTTGCGTCCCCGCACCCACGTCAGCGCCGTTAAGCTTCCGTTTCCACCTTCCCGGCTACGCCATTGCTTGTTGGCAATGGTTGATTCGTTGCGTCAGTCTCATGGTTCGGAAGATGTCCCCAGAAAAAATCCGTGCATTCCCGATCGACCGTCAGGTATTCTTGGTCAGAGAGGTTGCTGCCAAGCTCGGCAACCTGCATGGCGAGACCGCCACCTCGTTCTGGAGGGCCAAGGCGTCGGAGTTGCTCGATCTTGTGGTCGGCTCCGGCAGGGACAGAACAGCAGCCAGCGATGAAGTGCGCAGGTTTTTCCAAGCCGTGCAAAGAGAGATGTCGGCCGGGGTGGTTGCGGAGCCGATGCCGATTCTTTCCGCTTGAAGAAAATCCTGCACAGCTTTGGCTTCCCACTGCATTCTCCAACAGTGCGAGCAGCAACACATCGGTGTTTGCTGCCTTCGACGGCAAGTTCGCTGATCGGGTGCGAACCCATGGCTGCCTATCGCAGGCGGATGCTCTAGGACATCGATGCTCTCTCTCGCCGCCTCCCGCTGGCCCTAGCCCTTCTCGCTTGCCAGGAAGTGCGCTCGCGCGTTGATCAGCCAGCGAAGCACTTCTTTTTTGAAGCCAATGGACCACTGCTCAAAAATGCACCGAACTTTTTAGCCATTCGTTCATTTATGCGTGCTTTCTAATCTAAGCCATGGCCTTGAATAGCTTCACCCGTGTTCGGCTTGTAATGGACGCCATGCGCCGGAGCACGGGCGCAAATGTCGCCACCATTTTTGCCCTCACCTTGCCGGTCGTTGTCGGCGCTGCGGGCTTCGGCGTCGAGACCTCCTATTGGTACTACAACAGCCTGAGATTGCAGGCGACGGCCGATGCAGCCGCCTATGCCGGAGCGCTCGAACAGATTTCGGGTTCCGACAAGCCGACGATCGTCGCGGCTGCGACCCAGTCCGCGGCGTCGAACGGGCTGGGCTCGGGCACGATCGTCGTCAATACGCCGCCCGCGTCCGGACCGAATACGGCGAAAAAAGCGGTCGAGGTGATCGTCGGCCAGAAGCTCGACCGGATGTTCACCCTGATCTTCACACAGGAAAAGGTTCCCGAACAGGCGAGGGCGGTGGCCGTCATTACCGATGCCTCGAGTGCTTGCATGCTCGCGCTCGATCCGTCCGCGTCGCAGGCGGTGCTGTTTTCCGGCAGCACCAGCGTTAAGCTCACCGGCTGCTCGGTCATGTCCAATTCCATCGCCTCCGACGCCATCAAGCTTCAGGGCGCGGCCGGTCTGCAGGCCGATTGCCTGATATCGGCGGGCGGTGTCTCTCTCAGCAATCCCGTCACCACCGTCTGCGCGGCCCCGATCACCCAGGCACTGCCCGCCGGCGATCCCTTTGTCGACCTGCCGGCCCCGGTGGCCGCGACCCCCTGCCTGAACGACAACAAGGCGACGCTCGGTCCAGGCACCTATTGCAGCGGCATGAACCTGAAGGGCAACGTCACGCTTTCGCCCGGCGTTTATGTCGTCCAGGGCAATCTCAAGATAAACGCCAACGCGGCCATCACCGGCGCCGGGGTGACCATCTTCATGTCCGGCAGCTCGACCGTCAGCATGAATGGCAATGCGTCCGTGAAGCTCAGCGCGGCGACTTCGGGCACCTACTCAGGCGTTCTGTTCTACGGCGACAGGACCGGCATGAGTGCATCCAGCACATTCAACGGCACAGCGGACTCGCTTTTGACCGGGGCCATCTATTTCCCCAAGCAGCAAGTGAGCTATCTTGGCAACTTCTCGGGCAATGGCGGCTGCACCAGGGTCGTCGCAAATACGATTCAATGGTCCGGTAATTCAACCATCAATCAGGATTGCTCGAGCCTCGGAGTGCCCAACATTCCAGCCGCGCGGTCCGTGGCACTGTCCGAGTAGCTCCGTGGGGCGCCGGTCGATGCCGATCCTCGGCGATGATTCGGGCGTTGCGGCGGTCGAGTTCGCGATGGTGCTGCCCATTCTGTGCCTGGTGCTGCTTGGTATTCTGGACGGCTGGTCCTACATAACGAGTTCACTGTCGATGCGCGCCGGTGTGAAGACGGCCGCGAACCTGGTCATGAGCGGATCGACCGATGATGCGGCGACCCAGGCCCTTGCCATTGCGAGCTGGGAAAATCGGCCGGAAGACGGCCAGGTCACGCTAAGCCACATCCGTATGTGCGGGACGACCGTGGTCGACGCTTCCACCATGTGCAGTGGGCCCAAGGTGCCGTCGATCTATGTCCAGATACAGGCATCGGGCACCTGGGTGCCGCCAATTGCCTTCGGCGCCTTTGCCGCTCCCACCGTCATCGGTCACCAGGAGGTGATCCGTGTCCGCTAGGGTAAGCGCGTTGCGGCGGGATCGATCGGGCGGGGCCGGGCTGGAGTTCGCGCTGATCGCCCCCTTCCTTGTCATGCTGCTGTTCGGAATATTCGCCTTTGGCTGGTCGATGCACTCGGTCTCCAGTGTTCGCTATACGCTGGAGACGTCAGCGCGCTCGCTGCAGCTTAAGAACACGCTGACCCAGGCCGACATTCAATCGATCGCCACGCAGAAATTGCAGGCCTTGGGGTTCAAGGACGTGAACGTCACGATCGCCATCGACCCGGTGAGCGGCGGCTTCCGCATGGCGCATCTGACCGCCGCCTATGCCTTCGTCATCGACTTCCCCTACTTCAGTTCCTTCCCGATCAACTACGCGACAACCGTTACCGTGCCGCTGCTTGGCAGCGGCTAGGCTGTGGCCTGATAGCCTCGCGCGCCGGGGCTCTGCCAATGCACCGGTTTGGCGGTCGTGGCGCAAGCTTGGCACTCGGCCTGCTTTTTATGGCACGGGGCTAGCTAATATATTCGTTAGTGCTAATATTAAGATTACGTTACGTCATGTTCGACCATCTGTCGGGTGCAATGTGGGGGTTCCAATGAGAGTGGCTGTATTGTGCGCGGCTGTTGTTTTCGCTGCGACCGGTGTCGCTGTTGCCAAGGAAAAGAAGGCGGCGGTCAGTGACGCTGCCGCCTTGTGTTCCACGAAACCGTCGACCAAGAAGCCCGTTGCAAATCTGGACTGCGGTTTCACCGGAACCGCCAAATCGGAAGATAGCGGGGCAAAGGCAGAGCCGCGTCTCGGATACGACTCCAATCCGTGGATCATAACAGGCTTTTGACTTTGCACTGTCGGATGCCGGTTGAAGCGCTGAAGAGGGTCGTCTTGAGCGGCGCGCGACCCGTTCTCATGTAGGCTCCCGCACGCAAACTAGGCAAATAAATACGGACTTGCCACTCGGGGCTTCGCCCCGTTGTCGCAATGCCGTGAAAGCCCAACTCGACCGTGCAATAAAAAGCCCGCCACGGGGGCGACCTGCGGCGGGCTCTTGGAGCGGCTACATCCCTTAGGAATCGACCACTTTGTAGCAGGATTATGACCCGTGTGGCCGCGTTGGCCTATGGTGTGATCGCGGAAGACTGCGCGTCAGTTGAAGAGAGCAGCAGAGAGCCAAGCGAAATTGCCGACATTGGGAGGGAGGTTTGCGCCAAACGCAAATTTTTCTGGTACGCCCAAGGGGAATCGAACCCCTGTTACCGCCGTGAAAGGGCGGTGTCCTAACCGCTAGACGATGGGCGCGCTCAGACGAAGCGGCTTATACTGGCGTTGTGCGCAACCGGCAACCCGTCAGGTGCCACCTTGGACAACTTTTTTCCAGGCCTGCCAAATCAACGGTTTGCCGAGGGCTGGCAGGCTTGACGATTAGCGGCGACACCCATCGTTTCGTCATCCACGGGCGGAGCAAGGAGCGCTCCGTCGCGAAGACCCGAGGATGACGAAGTTGGGGACGCTTCAGCCTATCTCGAATGTTCAGGAGGCTGGAACGATATTGCCGGAACGGCCTTGGCGGCTGACAGGCGTAGGCCGTCAAATAGCGCTGCTAGCCGTCACCGCCGCTGCGCCGGCGGCAGCGCCAGTTCCAGTCGCGCTCGGGACCGACGTCGACGTGAACCGATTCTGTGTGGCAGTATGTGCCGACACCGCCGCGACCGGGCATGCTTCTGATGTAGCTCGCCAGTTCCCATTTCGAAACGCCGGGAACCTGGATGTCGGCGGCGGCGCAATACATGTGCAGCGAATTCTTGGCGCCGTTGGCGCGCCGGTTGCGGGCCGGGTCGCGATAGCCTGACGTCACCGTCATCTTGCGGCCGTAGTGGCCTTCGATCGTCTTCAGCACGCGCACCAGCGACGGCTTCAGGCAGGCCACATCGACGCTTTCGTTCTGCTTGAGCAGCCCGTTGGGCGCCAGCCGGGCCATGCCGGCGGCGGACGCAACCTGATAGGAGCCGCCCACTGGCCCCTCATCCTCGTTGAGGTCGACGTCGCTTTCGTCATCGAGGCCCGACTTGCGCTTGATCTCGAACAGGGCCGTCTGGCGCACGCCGGGCAGGGCATCGCTGCCGGTGATGTGACCGCTATCGCCACCGAGCGAAGCCAGTTGTACCGGCTTGGCCGTGGAATCGGCCGAGGCAAGCGTGATGATCGGTTTTGCCGCTGCTGGCGTCGCTTTTGCCTGCGCCGGGGGCTGCTCGCCCGTCCGGGCGTTGCTGATGAGGGGGGCTGGTGTCGCCGAGGCTGGCGTTGCGCCAAACATCGAGGCGAGGAAGCCTTTCTTCTTTGGTGCTTCGGCCTGCGGCATCTCGCCAGCCGTCACATAGACCGGGTTGTTCATGGCCGGAGCGGCAGCGGGCTTCGGCGCCGCCACGTCGCCGTCGGCCGCGGCAATCTGCTGGGCTACCGCATCGGTCTGCTGCGCGGTCTGTGCCTGCTGCGTCAGCGACTGCGGCGTGTTTCCAACGATGGTTTCGGCGCCCGCCGGCATGGTCAGCGGAAAGGCAGCTCCCGGTTTGGACACAGGCACATAGGCGACCTTTTCAGGCAGCGCCGTGTCGCTTGCCGTCATCACGGTCGTCTGCTCCGTCGTGACATCAGACGAATCGGAGGCGGCGATCGCCTTGCCGCTGGAGGCCGCGTTTACGTCCGATGCGGTGGCATTGTAGCCGGGCATTCCGACCGACATTGCCGGGTCGCCAGCCGAAGTGCAGGAGGCCAGAAGCAAGGAGCAGAGCGCTGCCACAATGGCGCGGCGTTCTCCCTTTGCGAGGCTCCATCCTGCTGATTTCAAAGTCAAATTCCCCCTCGATGTCCGGTCGGCATATCTTGGCGCGGCATGCATGCGTCGCTGCCAAGGTGACCTTTGTCTCCGATCCGGAAACGAGACCTGTGTCAAATCCGCAAGCCTGGAAGTATTTTTGCAGTGATTGCCGAATTACGGCCGCTTGATGGTTGACGACACCATTTCGCCCGCTTTTGGCGGCCCGTCAACTCACCACACATTACAGTCCGTTACACACGGACCTTCACATAGGTGCCCGGAGCATCACCCAAAGTTTTCATATGCTTGCCCGGTTTGCGGGCAGGCACGCGGGTGTTGTCCTTGGCCTCTATCCAGCCTTGCCAGTGCGGCCACCAGGATCCTGGATGGTCGGTGGCATTGGCTATCCACTGGCTGAAGTCGCCCGTCGGCGTAGCCCCGGTCCAATACTGGTATTTGTTGGATGCCGGCGGATTGACGACACCGGCGATATGGCCCGACCCCGCCATCACATACTCGACCGTGCCGCCGAAATATTTCGAGCCGAGGAACACCGAAAGCGCCGGCGCGATGTGATCTTCCTTGGAGGCGAGGTTGTAGACCGGGATGGTGATGTCGCCGAGCGAGACCGTGCGGCCCGCCAGTTCCATCGTGCCTTGCGAAAGGTTGTTCTCGAGATAGCAGTTGCGCAGGTAGAAAGAGTGGTTGGCTGCGGCCATGCGGGTGGAATCGGCATTCCAGTAGAGCAGGTCGAAGGGCAGGGGATCCTTGCCGCGCATGTAGTTGTTGACGACATAGGGCCAGATCAGGTCGCCTGAGCGCAGCATGTTGAAGGCGGTCGCCATCTTGGTGCCGTCGAGATAACCCTTTTCGCTCATCGACTTTTCCACTGCCGCGACCTGTTCTTCGTCGACGAACACCTTCAGGTCGCCGGCATAGGTGAAGTCGACCTGCGTGGTGAAGAAGGTCGCCGACTTGATGCGGTCGTCGCCCTCTTGCGCCATCAGCGCCAGTGCCGCCGCCAGGAGCGTGCCGCCGACGCAATAGCCGATCGCGTTGACGTCGCGTTCGCCGGTGGCCTTCTCGACCGTGTCGAGGCCGTATTGCAGACCCTCGCGGATATAGGCTTCCCAGCTCTTGGTGCCGTGGCGCTCGTCCGGATTGACCCAGGAGATGACGAACACGGTGTGGCCCTGTTCAACCGCCCAGCGAATGAAGGATTTCTGCGGGTTCAGATCGAGGATGTAGAATTTATTGATCCATGGCGGGCAGATCAGCAGGGGCCGCTTGAGCACCGTCTCGGTCGCCGGTTCGTACTGGATGATTTCGGCGACGTCGCTGCGGCCGACCACCTTGCCGGGAGTGGTGGCGATGTTCCTGCCGATCTCGAAGGGCGAGTAGTCGGCCTGCCGCAGCTTCAGGTCGCCCTTGCCGGCGGCGATGTCCTCGGCCAGCATCTTCATGCCGCGCACCAGGTTTTCGCCGTTCGAGGCGACGGTTTCGCGGAACAGTTCCGGATTGGTCAGGATGAAATTCGACGGCGAGATGGCGTTGGACACCTGCTTGACGTAAAAGCCGGCCTTGTGGCGGGTGTGCTCGTCAAGACCTTCGGCGTGCTCGACCAGATCGGCCGCCCAGCGCGAGGTGACGAGATAGGCCTGCTTGAGGAAATCGAAGAAGGCGTTGCGGCCCCATTCCGGGTCGAGGAAGCGCTTGTCGCCGCGCTCCGGCTTGACCGCGTCTTCGGTGTCTTGCGCGGCGTTGCTGGTGCGCTGAATGGCGTTGGCCCAGACCGTCATATAGCCGGAGAACAGCCGCGTCTGCGCTTCCAGCGCGCGCTGCGGATCGGCAAGCCAGTATTCGCTGAGCTTGGAAAAGGTCTTCACCATATCGACGACGGGCTCGGCCACATGGTCGCGCACGTCGCCTTTTTCACGCGGCTCGGCCCAGGCGGAAGCGGCCTTGCCGGCCTGCTCGATCATGCGCGCCATGTTCAGGGCGAAGCGTTCCGGGTCCTTCACCAGATATTGCTCGACGGTCGAAGGCTGGTCATCTTCCGCTTTGCCCGAATCGGGTGTTTTGGACATGGTTGGCGGGGTTCCTCCCGAGGCCTTTTCTTGACATATTAACATGGGACATCCGACCGGGCCAATCTCGCTCTACCTCGGCTGCCAAGGAAACAATATGACGATTAATATTGGCGAGACTGTTTTTTTCGGTGCCGGACGTTTTTGCCGCATCGGCGCGGCGATCGTCCTCATCGGCATTGCCGGGTGCTCGAGCACCAACACGAATGGCCCGACGCCTGTCGCTGTGGGTGCGGGACCGAAGGATACCGGCACCTTCCCGAACCTGAACATCAAGCCGCAAGTGGCGGCGCCGCAGTTCACCGAAGCCGAGAAGAACGCCAAGCTCGCGCAATTGAAGGCGGATGAGAATGCGCAGGCGGCAAAGGGCGGCGGCCCCAAGGTCGTCAACCAGGCGGCGCTGACGGATCTGGCCAAGAAGCATGGCGACGAAACGCTGAAGCAGATCGAAGCCAAATGCGACCCCGCCCTCGACCCTACCTGCAAATAAGTATATAGCGCGCGCCCAACACCCCTTCGCTGTCTGGAACTGCCATGGAAGAATTTCACAAGGTTCGCCGGCTTCCGCCTTACGTGTTCGAGCAGGTCAACCGGCTCAAGGCCAGCGCCCGATCGCGTGGCGCCGACATCATCGACCTCGGCATGGGCAATCCGGACCTGCCGACGCCCAAGGCTATCGTCGACAAATTGTGCGAGGTCGTGCGCGACCCGCGCACGCATCGCTATTCCTCGTCGCGCGGCATTCCGGGCCTGCGCCGCGCCCAGGCCGCCTACTATGGCAGGCGCTTCGGCGTGAAGCTCAACCCCGACACGCAAGTGGTGGCCACGCTCGGTTCGAAGGAAGGCTTCGCCAACATGGCGCAGGCGATCACCGCGCCCGGCGACGTGATCCTGTGCCCGAACCCGACCTATCCGATCCATGCCTTCGGCTTTATCATGTCGGGCGGCGTCATCCGCTCGCTGCAGGTGGAGCCGGACGACGGTTTCATTCCGGCGCTCGAGCGCGGTGTCAAGCATTCGATCCCGAAGCCGCTGGCGCTGATCCTCAACTATCCGTCGAACCCGACAGCGCTGGTCGCCTCGCTCGATTTCTACAAGGATGTGGTCGCCTTCGCCAAGAAGAACGACATCATCATCCTGTCCGACCTTGCCTATTCGGAGATCTATTTCGACGGCAATCCGCCGCCTTCGGTGCTGCAGGTGCCTGGCGCGATCGACGTTTGCGTCGAATTCACCTCCATGTCGAAGACCTTCTCCATGCCCGGTTGGCGCATGGGCTTTGCCGTCGGCAACGAGCGGCTGATCTCGGCGCTGACGCGGGTGAAGTCCTACCTCGATTACGGCGCCTTCACGCCGATCCAGGTGGCGGCGGCACACGCGCTCAACGGCGACGGCGCCGACATCGCCGAGGTACGCGACATCTACCACAAGCGCCGCGACGTGATGGTCGACGCCTTCGGCCGCGCCGGCTGGACCATTCCGGCACCGGCGGCATCGATGTTCGCCTGGGCGCCGATCCCGGAGCCGTTCAAGCATCTCGGCTCGCTCGAATTCTCCAAGCTGCTCATCGAACATGCCGACGTGGCCGTGGCGCCCGGTGTCGGCTTCGGCGAGCATGGCGACGAATTCGTGCGCGTTGCTCTGGTCGAGAACGAGCACAGGATCCGGCAGGCGGCGCGCAACATCAAGCGCTTCCTGTCGACCAGCGCCAAGCAGCCCAACAATGTCGTGCCGCTCTCCGCTCACCGGTAAGCTTGCCGCACGCAAATTCGATCTGACTTTGAGGGACGTCGCCGGACATGGCTGAAGCATTGCGTGTTGGAATTGCCGGCCTCGGCACGGTCGGTGCATCGGTGGCGCGCGTGCTGCGCGACAAAGCGGTGGAACTGACCCGCCAGTGCGGCCGTGACGTGATCGTCACCGCCGTCTCGGCGCGCGACCACAAGCGCGATCGGGGCGTCGATTTGAGCTCTGCAAAGTGGTTCGACGATCCGGTCAAGATGGCCCAGACCGCAGAAATCGACGTGTTCGTCGAACTGATCGGCGGCGACGAGGGCCCGGCGCGCTCATCGGTGAAGACGGCACTCGAAGCCGGCCGTCACGTCGTCACCGCCAACAAGGCGCTGCTGGCCAAGCATGGCGTGGCGCTGGCCGAGATCGCCGAGAAGAAGGGCGTGCTTCTCAACTACGAGGCGGCGGTGGCGGGCGGCATTCCCGTCATCAAGACGATGCGTGAGGCGATGGCCGGCAATTCGGTCACCCGCGTGTTCGGCATCCTCAACGGCACCTGTAACTACATCCTGACCCGCATGGAGGCCGAGGGCATCTCGTTCGATGCTTGCCTGAAGGACGCGCAGCGGCTGGGCTATGCCGAGGCTGATCCGACCTTCGACATCGAGGGCCACGACACGGCGCACAAGCTGTCGATCCTGACCAGCCTTGCCTTTGGCACCAGGATCGCCGCCAACGACATCTACATGGAAGGCATTTCCAACATCACCCAAGCCGACATCCGCGCGGCCGCCGATCTCGGCTACCGGATCAAGCTGCTGGGTGTCGCCCAGCGCACCGAGAGCGGTATCGAGCAGCGCGTGCATCCGACGATGGTGCCGACCGCATCGGTCATCGCGCAGGTGCATGGCGTCACCAATGCGGTGGCGATCGAAACCGACATTCTGGGCGAGCTGCTGCTGTCCGGCCCCGGTGCGGGCGGCAACGCCACCGCATCGGCCGTCATCGGCGACATCGCCGACATCGCCAAGAGCCGGCCAGGCTTCCAGCATGGTCCGGTCTTCGGCCGGCCGGCCAAGGAGCTGAAACCCTACAAGAAGGCGCAGATGCGCAGCCATGCCGGCGGTTATTTCATCCGGCTGACCGTGCACGACCGCATCGGCGTGTTCGCGGCAATCGCCAAGCGCATGGCCGACAATGACATCTCGCTGGAATCGATCGTCCAGCACGCAGTCAACGGCGAGGCGGCGGCACAGAAGACGGTGATCCTTGTCACCCACGAGACGACGGAGGCCGCCGTTCGCAAGGCGGTAGACGGCATCACCAAGGACGGACATCTGACCGACAAACCGCAGGTCATCCGCATCGAACGGGCAGGGTAGCTTTGTCCGACAGTCGCGCGGGACAAGAATTCCGCAGGCATTGAGGTCCGGTCTGGAGGCAGGCAGCTGCCACAGACCGGAACGAATTCGCGTCGACGCCGTTCTCTTGGTCACCAACCAGAGGAACCGCTTCATGGCTGACACCAACAAATCCGACACCCCCGATATCGACGACATCCAGAAGACGTTGGAAAAGCAGATTGCCGAACTGCGCAAGGAGATCACCAAGATCAACAAGAGCATTTCGGCGCGGGGCGCGGAGATGCTCGATGACGCCAGCGAACAGGCGTCCGAGTTGTACGACACCGCGGCGAACCGCGCTTCGCGTACGGCGCAACAACTGCGCAGCCAAGCCCAGGCTGTTTCGGAAGTCGCGCGCGAGAATCCTGGTACGACGACAGCTTTGGTCGGCGTGATCGGCCTGCTCGGCTTTCTGGCCGGCTTCGCCATTGCTCAATCGACGAACGATACCTCCCGCCGCTGGTATTGACCGCAGCGCAATAGGGCCGGGCTTCCGGCCTTTTCTGTTGTTTTCAGCAAATCACTTTTAAGGAGGACACCATGGCTTCGTCAGCGTTGATCGGCATCCTGATCACATTCCTCGTCATCATCCTCGTTCTCTATCTGGTTCAACGCCTGCCGCTCGATGGCCGGATGAGACAAATAGTTCAGGTCATCGTCATCATCATCGGCATCATTTCGCTGCTCAAATACCTCGCGGTTTTTTAGGCCGCGAAGGCCGCCATTCTCACCGTTTTAAGACTGGCCCGGCGCGTGGCGATCGGGCCGGTCGTGTTTCAAGACGTAGTTTAATCGATTGATATTGTTGGATATTCGATAATATTCGTGGCAGGTCTTGCCGTTGTCATGCTCGTTTGACAAAACAGGCCCGCCTCCGGCGGGAGGCCGCATTGCCAACGAGGAAATCACCAGATGAATGTGGCCCAGAACATCGTCGCCGGCCTTGACCGGATACTCACCATGGAACTGGTGCGCGTCACCGAACGGGCCGCCGTCGCGGCCGCCAGGCTGCGTGGGCGCGGCGACGAAAAGGCGGCCGACCAGGTCGCCGTGGATGCCATGCGCCAGGAACTCAACCGGCTTTCCATCAGGGGCACGGTGGTGATCGGCGAGGGCGAGCGCGATGAAGCGCCGATGCTCTATATCGGCGAAGAAGTCGGCTCCGGCAAAGGTCCGGCGGTCGATATCGCGCTCGATCCGCTCGAAGGCACGACGATCTGCGCCAAGAACCTGCCCAATGCGCTCGCCGTCATCGCCATCGCCGAAAAGGGCAGCCTGCTGTTTGCGCCCGATGTCTACATGGACAAGATCGCCATCGGTCCGGGCTATGCGGACGGCGTCATCGATATCGATGCCTCACCGGCCGAAAACATCGCCAGCCTCGCCCGCGCCAAGGGCGTGGCTATTTCGGACATCACCACCTGTATCCTCGACCGGCCACGTCATGCCAAGCTGATCGATGCCGTGCGCGCCACGGGTGCCGCGATCCGGCTGATCGGCGACGGCGATGTCGCCGGCGTCATCCACACCACGGATCCGGAAGAAACCGGCATCGATATCTATCTCGGCACTGGCGGAGCACCCGAGGGCGTGCTGGCCGCCGCCGCGCTGCGCTGCACCGGCGGCCAGATGCAGGGCAGGCTGATCCTCGACACACCGGAAAAGGTTGCTCGCGCGGCAAAGATGGGTATTTCCAATCCGAAACGGGTCTATCGGACGGAGGACATGGCGCGCGGCGATGTGCTGTTTGCGGCCACCGGTGTCACCGACGGCAACATGCTGGCTGGCGTCAAGTTCGGCCACAATTACATCACCACCCACACGATCGTGCTGCGCTCGTCGTCGCGGACGGTGCGCGAGATCAAGGCACGCCATCAGGACCTGGATAAGTTCTGACGCTTGCTTGCGAAGCCACCTTGCAATTGTTAGCCATTCGGGCGCACCCGATATTGGCTGCAAGGATTTGACGATGAAACCGTTCGACTGGCACGCGGATCCGATCTCGCGCGCCACCGCCATCACGCAGTCTTATCGCAACACCCAGAATGTGCGTCGCTTTCTCATCCGGGAATGCAGCTACGCATTCAGCTTCGACCGGCCTTTCATGGCCTGGCTCAAGGACGGTGTGGAAACGACGATGGGCGATGCGGCCGACGAATGGCTTCGGCGCCAGGCTGAAAAGCGGAAAGCGCAGTTTTCTTGACACTTCCCGGACGGCGCACACCGTGAATCGCTTGGCTTTGCCTGCCTTTGGCCTATAGAGCGTCGCATGAACGTGACACGATTTAAATCGTTGCCAATGCAGGTCGTCGCCCCAAAACCGCTGCGCACTTTTGGGCGACATGCACTATCGTGCGGCCAACGATGAGTTGGCAAAGCGTATGACCGGCGAAAAGCGCCTCTTCCTCGATGTCAGGCAGTCGGTATCAGGGGTTTCCTGGGAGCACCGGCTGACCGAGCGGCAGGACATGATCGCGCTCGCCATCGCGCAAGGCTACGGGGTACCCGATATCGTAGCACGGGTGCTTGCCGGCCGCGGCGTCACCGCCGAGCAGACCGAGCGGTTTCTCGATCCGACGATCCGCGATCTTCTGCCGGATCCGGCATCGCTGACCGACATGCACAGGGCGGCGGCCCGGATCGCCGCCGCGGTGATGGCCAGGGAAAAGGTGGCGATCTTCGGCGACTATGATGTCGACGGCGCCGCCTCGTCGGCCTTGCTGAAGCGGTTCCTCACGCATTTCTCGGTGCCGTCGGAAATCTACATCCCGGATCGTATTTTCGAGGGCTATGGCCCCAACCCCGACGCCATGCGCGAACTTGTTTCGCGTGGCGCGACACTGATCGTCACCGTCGATTGCGGCACCAACAGCGCCGCTTCCATCGATGCCGCCAATGAGGCCGGGGCCGATGTCGTGGTGCTCGACCACCACCAGGTCGGCGGTGCCTTGCCGGCGGCAATCGCTGTCGTCAATCCCAATCGCGACGACGACCTTTCCGGGCAGGGCCATCTCTGTGCCGCCGGCGTGGTCTTCCTCGCCCTTGTGCAGACGGCCAGGATCCTGCGTAGCCGCATGGCCGATGCTACGCCGCCGGACCTGCTTTCGCTGCTCGATATCGTGGCATTGGCCACCGTTTGTGACGTGGTGCCGCTGACCGGCGTCAACCGTGCCTTCGTGGTCAAGGGGCTGCAGATGGCGCGCCAGCAGAAGAACGAAGGGCTCGCGGCACTGGCACGGGTGTCGCGCATCGGCGAGCCGATCAGCACCTTCCATCTGGCCTATCTGATCGGCCCGCGCATCAATGCCGGCGGACGCATCGGCGATGCCGCACTTGGCAGCCGGTTGCTTGCGACCGACGACCCGGTCGAGGCGCGCACCATTGCCGAGACGCTCGACCGGCTCAACCAGGAACGGCAGCTGATGGAGCAGGAGATGCTCGCGGCGGCGCGCGCCGAGGCCGATGCGGAGCTCGCCGGCGGCAATGGCCCGGCTATCGTCGTCACCGCCAGCAACAGCTGGCATCCGGGCATCGTCGGTTTGCTCGCCTCACGGCTGAAGGATCATGCCCGCCGGCCCGCCTTCGCCATCGCCTTCAACGCCAACGGCATCGGCACCGGCTCGGGCCGCTCGGTCTCGGGTTTCGACCTCGGCCGGCTGGTGCGCGAGGCGGCGATTGCCGGTCTGATCGTCAAGGGTGGCGGGCATGGCATGGCGGCGGGCATCACCGTCGAGCGGGCGAGGCTTGGTGAGCTCAGGGCGTTTTTCGAAGAGCGGGCGGCAGCCGACGTGTTTCGCCTGCAGGGCGAGGAAAGCCTGGCCATAGACGGTGCGCTTGCCGCTGAAGGCGCGACACTCAGCCTACTCGACGCGCTGGAACAAGCCGGACCTTTCGGTGCCGGGCACGTGGCCCCTGTTTTCGCGTTGCCGCGCCACCGGTTGGCCGATGCGCGGCCGGTCGGCACCAATCACATCCGCGTCGAGCTGCAATCGGAAAGCGGCGGCCGGATCCAGGCGATCGCCTTTCGCGCCGTCGATACCGCGCTTGGCGAATTCCTGTTCAAGAACCGGGGCAAGACAATCCACGTCGCCGGTTCGCTGTCGGGAAATTACTGGAACGGCAACCGCACCGTTCAGTTTCGTATCACCGATGCGGCTCGTGCGTAGGTGTTGATCAGGCGAGAACTGTCTGCAGCCGGGTCAGTTCGCCGATCTGCGCCATCGTCGCCTGATAGCCGAGATTGATCGCCTCGTCGGCGCGGTGGAACTCGGTCAGGCCGATATGGCTGAGCTTCGGCTGTAGCGACATGTCTGGCGGATCGCCGGCAAGTCTTGCGCGCGAAATGCGGTCCTGGATGATGTTGAAGGCCTCGACCATGACGCCGGTGATGCCGAGCCGGGTCTGATGCGACTGGTGTTCGGGATCGCCATGTCCGGCCCTCGGCGCGTCCTTTTCGACGACCAGTTCGCCAGCGCTGTGCTTGATGACGGCGGCACGGCCGAACAGGTCATAGTGAAGGTTGACCGCCACGACGAGCGGCTGCTCGTAGGCGCGGCAGACCGAAACCGGTACGGGGTTGACCAGAGCGCCGTCGACCAGCACGCGGCCGTTGCAATTCACCGGCTCGAACACGCCGGGAAGCGCATAAGAGGCGCGCATGGCGGTGATCAATGAGCCGCTCGACAGCCAGATTTCGTGGCCCGTGCGGATTTCGGAAGTGACCGCGACGAACGGCTTGGCAAGGTCCTCGAAACGAATGCCGGCCATGTGCTCGCGCAGCCTTGCATCGAGTTTCATGCCGCCGAACAGGCCGCTGCCGCGTAAATTGAGATCGAGCAGGCCGAAAATGCGGCGCTTGGTCAGGCTGCGGGCGAATTCTTCGAGCTCGTCCAGTTTGCCGGCGAGATAGCAGCCGCCGACCAGCGCGCCGATCGAGGTGCCGGCGATCATCGATACTTCGATGCCGGCTTCATCCAGCGCGCGCAGCACGCCGATATGCGCCCAGCCGCGGGCGCACCCGCCACCCAAGGCGAGCGAAATGCCTGTTTTCTTTTGGGAGTTCGTTTCGGACGCGCCGCCTGACGAGGACAGGCCGTTGGCCTCCCTGACATCTGGTCTGTTACGCAATGACGCCCACTCGAGCATCATAATCTCCCTTGTCCCACGGCTACTATACGAGCGGGGCGTATCGAAATGATGAATCTGTGTCGTCGGTGTCAGGCAGAAGGTTCAAGCTGTTGGTTTCCGATACGTGTTTTCCGCATCGAACAGCGGCTTGCTGCCGTCGATGGCAAGCGTCCCTTTGCCGTCGACCAGCCCCACCGTCCGATAAAAGCATGAACGCCGGCCAGTGTGACAGGTTGCGTCGTGGCCCAACACTTTGACGCGCAACCATATGGCATCCTGGTCACAATCCGTGAGCATCTCGACGACATGCTGAAAATTGCCTGATGTTTCGCCCTTTTTCCAAAGCGCGCTGCGCGAGCGCGACCAGTAGTGGGCGATGCCGGTCTCAAGCGTCAGCGCCAGTGCTTGCGCGTTCATATGCGCAACCATCAACAGCATGCCGTCCGCGGCGTCTGTCACGACGACCGTGACCAGCCCGGCTGCATCGAAGCGCGGCGAAAACACCGCGCCTTCCTCGAGAGCCTTCTTGTCCGACGGAGCTTTTGGAAATTCCAGTGCCGACATCGCCGGTCCTTATTTTGATGGCCGGCGAGGGCCGATCAGACCCCGCCGCCGCGCACCATGGTGACGAAACGGACCTGCTCTTCGGGCGTGTCCTTGAAAACGCCGGTGAAGGTCGAGGTCAGCGTGGTTGATCCCTGCTTGCGGATGCCGCGCATGGCCATGCACATGTGCTCGGCCTCGATCATGACGGCGACGCCGCGCGGATTGAGCACGTCCTGGATGACGCCGGCGATCTGCGCCGTCAGCGCCTCCTGGGTTTGCAGGCGGTGGGCGAAGATATCGACGACACGCGCGATCTTGGACAGGCCGACGACCTTGCCGTCCGGAAGATACCCGACATGCGCCTTGCCGATGATCGGCACCATGTGGTGCTCGCAATGCGAATGGAATGTTATGTCCTTGACGATGACCAGGTCATCGTAGCCGGCGACCTCCTCGAAGGTGCGGCCGAGCTCGTCGGCCGGGCACATGTCGTAACCACCGAACATTTCGCGAAAGGCCTTTGCCACCCGCTTCGGCGTGTCGACCAACCCTTCGCGGTCCGGATTGTCGCCGGTCCAGCGCAAAAGTGTGCGCACGGCGGCTTCGACTTCGGCTTCGCTTGGCCGGTCGGTGACCGGCTTTTCCATATAGGCTGACTGTGGCATGAGCTTCTTGATGACGGCATCCATAAAGGCGTCTCCCGTAGTCCCTCTCGGCGGAGGAACGAGTTGAACGGACCACGACCTTTCGGTGTCGGAAACTCGCCCCGTTTCCAGCCCCGTAAGCGGCGTGAACTTCCCGGCAAGGACATTGGCTTTCGTCGTTCTTGTCGATACCGGACTGCCAGCATTATATAAGGTCATAGCGAGCGAAAGGAAGACACGACAGCGGCAATCGCTGTTCGCTTGGCGGCGACGGATTGGAAAATTATGATAAACGACGTCTACAACGCGAAAATTCTCGGTTTTGCCGGAAACATCGCCCGCATCGGCCGTCTCGATCATCCTGACGCGACCGCCAAGGCGCACTCCAAGCTATGCGGTTCGACCGTCACCGTCGACCTCAAGATGCAGGACGGCGTCGTCACGGACTTTGCCCATGACGTGAAGGCCTGCGCGCTCGGCCAGGCGTCGTCATCGATCATGGCGCAGCATGTCGTCGGCGCGAGTGCCGAGGAATTGCGCGCGGTGCGCGACTCCATGCTGAAGATGCTCAAGGAAAATGGCGCCCCGCCGGACGGCCGCTTTGCGGATCTCAGATATTTGGAGCCGGTGCGCGACTACAAGGCGCGGCACGCTTCGACCATGCTGACTTTCGATGCCGTGGTCGACGCGATCGGCCAGATCGAGAAGAAGCGCGCCGAAGAAGCGGCCTGACCTTGGGATTTGGCCGTCCACGGTGCGCAGGCTTCGCGCAGGCGCCCAAATCTTTGCTGCCACTGCTTGGCATTTGGCTGGACAGGAACCGGGCCAGAAGGGTTTAAACCTGCGCTTCCAGCGCCCGCCTGCTTTCGGCAAATTCGCTTCTGAGCCAGTCGGCGAACGCGGCGACCGGCTCCGAGAGGTCGTGCAGGTTTCTGGCCACCAGCCAATAGGCGCCGGATGCGACGTCGATGTCGAACGGCTTGACCAGCGCGCCGGATGCGATTTCCCCGCCGATCTGCAACAGATCGCCCAATGCCACGCCATGTCCGAGCAAGGCGGCCTGCTTTGAAAGCGACGCATCCGCCAGCATCGGCCCGCGCGCGGGCACGGCGTCGGCGGGCACGCCGGCCGCTTCGAACCAGCGCGCCCAGCCCTGGCGGTTCTCCTCGTGCAAAAGCGTGTAGCGGCCAAGATCGATTGGCTTCCTGAGGGCAGGGCCAGAAGCAAGCAGCGCCGGCGACAGGACCGGCGAATCGACCGTCGAGGCAAGCCGCTCGGCCTGGCTGCGCGGCCACGAGTCGGCATGCGCGCTGAAGCGCAAGGCAAGCTCCGGCTGATCGCTGCGGAACTCGATCAGCCTTGGATCGACTTCGAGGGAGACGTCGATGTCGGGCCGCAATTGGCGAAACCGGTTGAGCCGGGGAACCAGCCACACGGAGGCAAGCGACGGCTCGACACTGACGCGGACCACGGACTGTGCCGGTGTCGCCACCAGATCGCCAAGCAAGGTATCGATGGCGTCGAAACTTCTGACAAGCTGATCCAGCAGACGCCGGCCGGTGTCGGTCAGTTCGACTCGTCGATGGTGACGTTCGAACAAGGGTCGATGCAGGAAGATTTCGAGCTCGCGGATCTGCCGGCTGATCGCCGCCTGCGAGACGAAAAGCTCCTCGGCGGCCCGGCTGAAGCTCAGATGCCGGCCCGCCGCCTCGAAGCTCCTCAATGCCGTCAGCGGCAGGCGCCCACGCTTCATTTCGCATAACCCAGGATTATCCGAAGTGGAAATTATACTCGTTTGAAGGCGAAGGCCAGCGGCGGTCTAATCCATGTCGAAGGAGACCGACCATGATCCAGTTGCTGAACATTTTTGGCGATGTCATGCGGATCGTGACGTTTCAATGGCGTGACGAAAAGCAGCATTCAAAGCGCCGCGAGGGGCCGGCCAGTCGTGGCCGCTGGGCGCCGTCGGCTGACAGGCAGCCGTTTCGCCGTTCCCGTCCGTGATGGCGGGGCGCGCAAGGAGCGGGGATTGCGTTCTCCGGCGGAAGTCCACATCTATCGCCTGGGAAACGCGATACGGAGACTGTGGTGCGCGACCAGCATGGGCATGCGCATATAGACGGGTCGCAAAAACGCGGCCGCAACTGGCCCGGCCCCTGGCGCAAGACGCCAGGCCGTCTCCTCGGCACGTCGCTCGTGCGCCTCTACCAGCTGACGCTGTCGGGCTTTGTCGGCAATTCCTGCCGGCATCTGCCGACCTGTTCGGAATATGCGCATGAGGCGATCGCCCGCCATGGCCTGTGGGCCGGCGGCTGGATGGGATTCTTCCGCGTGCTGCGCTGCGGGCCATTCGGCACGCATGGCATAGACCTCGTGCCGGAGGCGCTTGCGGATCGCTATCTCTGGTTCATGCCCTGGCGGTACTGGCGGATCGGCAGCAAGCGCGGCAAAGCGCAGGAATGATGGCCGGGGAGAATAGCAGGTTTACGATCCGGTAGGGTTAACAACAGCCTGCACAAAGACTGCGCATTTGAGACAAAATCGAGACAAGAGACCCCGCTAAGCCGCTCGCGAACCCCCTTCTGGAGCGAGCAGAAAATGCGCAATTTCGACCGTCTTCCCTTCATCTTTGCCGGGATCCTGTTCCTGCTCGCCTGGCTGCTGGGATTTCCGCTGCGCGCGCAATCGGCGCCGCTGGGGGATTTGCAGTGCACGGTGATCGCCGATGCGGCGAGCGGCAAGACGCTTTACCAGGACGGAGTGTGCGACCAGCGGTTCAGCCCGGCCTCGACGTTCAAGGTGCCGCTGTCGCTGATCGGCTATGACAGCGGGATCCTGAGCGACGAGCATACGCCGGCGTGGGACTACAAGCCGGAGTTCAAGGCGGTGAAGCGGGACCAGAAGACCGTCGATCCGGTGATCTGGGAACGGGATTCGATCGTCTGGTTCTCCCGTGAAATCACCAGTCGGCTCGGGCCGGAAAAATTGGCTGGCTATGTCTCCAAATTCGGCTACGGCAATGCCGATGTTTCCGGCAATCCCGGCAAGAATGATGGTTTGACCCAATCCTGGATAAACTCCTCGCTCAAGATCACGCCGGTCGAGCAGGTCGATTTCCTGCGCAAGCTGCTGGCCCGCAAGCTGCCTGTCTCGGCCAGGGCCTACGACATGACATCAGCCATCATCCCGACCTTCCAGGCCGGAGGCTGGACGGTGCAGGGCAAGACCGGAAGCACCAGGCTGCGCAACGATGCCGACAAGGTTCAGGATAAGCGCTCGCTTGGGTGGTTCGTCGGCTGGGCGAACAAGGATGGCCGCCAGATCGTCTTTGCGCGCCTTGTCGTCGACACCGATCGGACCGATATGCCCAAAGGCCTCAAGACCCGAGCCGCGTTCCTGAAGGACCTGCCGCTGCTCATCAAATGAAGTCTGACATTTGAGCCGGGCTTTACGGCGGCGGAATCTGTCCATAAAAGACAGCCGCTGCCGGACGCATCCGGCCTACTCTTTGCATGTCGTAACCCCAAAACCGTCCACACACTTTTGGGCGACATGCATTTCAACCACCCGCGCTCGTTTGCGGGACTGGATAGGAGATATACATGCTGAATTCCGTTTCCCTGACATTTCCCGATGGCTCCGTCCGCGAATACGACGCGGCGATGACCGGTGCCGGCCTCGCCGAATCGATCTCGAAGTCGCTGGCCAAGAAGGCGGTCGCCTATGCGATCGACGGCACCGTCCGCGATCTCAGCGATCCGCTTGGCAAATCCGGCAAGGTCGAGATCGTCACCCGCGACGACCCGCGCGCACTCGAACTGATCCGTCACGACGCCGCACATGTGTTGGCGGAAGCCGTGCAGGAATTGTGGCCGGGAACGCAGGTGACCATCGGGCCGGTGATCGAGAACGGGTTTTACTACGACTTCGCCCGCAACGAGCCGTTCACGCCTGACGATTTTCCCGTGATCGAGAAGAAGATGCGCGAGATCATTTCGCGCAACAAGCCGTTCACCAAGGAAGTCTGGTCGCGCGACAAGGCGAAGAAAGTGTTTGCCGACAAGGGCGAACGCTACAAGCTGGAGCTGATCGACGCCATTCCCGAGGATCAGGATCTCAAGATCTACGCGCAGGGCGACTGGTTCGACCTTTGCCGTGGCCCGCACATGGCCTCGACGGGGCAGATCGGCAACGCCTTCAAACTGATGAAGGTGGCCGGCGCCTATTGGCGCGGCGATTCGAACAATCCGATGCTGACCCGCATCTACGGCACGGCCTGGGCTGATCAGGCGCAGCTCGAAGCCTATCAGACGATGCTGGAGGAGGCCGAGAAGCGCGACCACAGGAAGATCGGCCGCGAGATGGACCTGTTCCATTTCCAGGAAGAGGGGCCTGGCGTCGTCTTCTGGCACGCCAAGGGCTGGAAGATGTTCCAGAACCTGGTCAACTACATGCGCCGCCGCCTCGACGAGCAGGGCTATCAGGAGGTCAACGCGCCGCAGGTTCTCGACAAGAGCCTGTGGGAGACGTCAGGCCATTGGGGATGGTATCGCGACGCCATGTTCAAGGTGACGGTGGCCGGCGACGATACCGATGACGACCGGATCTTCGCTCTGAAGCCGATGAACTGCCCGGGCCATGTGCAGATTTTCAAGCATGGGTTGAAGTCTTATCGCGATCTGCCTGTCAAACTTGCAGAATTCGGCAACGTCCACCGTTACGAACCATCCGGCGCGCTGCACGGGCTGATGCGTGTGCGCGGTTTTACGCAAGACGATGCGCACATCTTCTGCACCGAAGAGCAGCTGGCGGCGGAATGCCTGCGCATCAACGATCTGATCCTGTCGACCTATGCTGATTTCGGTTTCGACGAAATCAGCGTCAAGCTGTCGACGCGGCCGGACAAACGCGTCGGTACCGACGAGGCGTGGGATCACGCCGAGGCGATCATGGGCGGCGTGCTGGAGACGATCAGGACACGGTCCGGCAATCGCATCAAGACCTCGATCAATCCGGGTGAGGGCGCCTTCTACGGGCCGAAATTCGAATATGTGCTGAAGGATGCCATCGGCCGCGAATGGCAGTGCGGCACGACGCAGGTCGATTTCAACCTGCCGGAGCGGTTTGGCGCCTTCTACATCGGCTCGGATTCCGAGAAGAAGCAGCCTGTCATGGTTCACCGCGCCATCTGTGGCTCGATGGAGCGCTTCCTCGGCATCCTGATCGAGAACTATTCCGGCCATTTCCCGCTGTGGTTCGCGCCGCTGCAGGTGGTGGTGGCGACGATCACGTCGGATGCCGACGACTATGCGACCGAGGTGGTGGCAAAGCTGAAGGCCGCTGGGCTGTTGGCGGAAGCGGATCTGCGCAACGAGAAGATCAACTACAAGGTCCGCGAGCACAGCCTGGCCAAGGTTCCGGTCATCCTCGTCTGCGGCAAGCGCGAAGCGGAAGAGCAGACGGTCAACATGCGCCGACTGGGCTCGCGCGACCAGGAATCGCTTGGCCTTGACCAGGCGATCGCGCAACTGACTGAGGAAGCCGTCACACCCGACCGCCGGCGCAAACGCGCGGCCTGATTGGCATGGTTTCGACCAAATGGCGGTGGAGCGATCCACCGCCATTTTCATATCCCTGTCACGCCGACCTTGTAACGAGCCCCTATGCTCAAGTTGAAATTGCGCGAACGACCCTTTCCCGAGCTTTCCTATGCCAATCCGCGCCAGCCGGCGCTGACGCGCTGGTTCATACATTCGGTCGAAGGCTTGTCGGGCCGCGACCGCTACACAGCACTTTATGATTTCTGGCGCCGCCAGATCGTGCCGACCGGCGAACGCGTGTTCAGCCGCATGCTCGACCTGATCGACGTGCGGGTGCGGACCGCTGATCAGTGGCCGCCCGCGCAATTGCCGGACACGCCGCTGGTGATCGTCGCCAATCATCCGTTCGGCATCGGTGACGGTATCGCCGTGCTGTCGCTGGCCGAGCAGCTCGGCCGTCCGTTCCGGGTGATGATCCACAAGGATCTGCTCAAGATCCGCGAGATGGAGCCTTATTCGCTGCCGATCGACTTTTCGGAGACCAAGGATGCGCTGAAGAACAACATGGCCGTGCGCCATGAAGCGGTGCGCCTGTTGAAAGAGGGCGTCACCATCGTGGTATTTCCGGCCGGCGGTGTCGCCACCGCGCCAAAGGGTTTTGGCCGGGCGCGCGATCTGCCGTGGAAGATGTTTCCGGCCCGCCTCGTCCAGGACGCCAGGGCGTCGGTCATCCCGATGCATTTTTCCGGGCAGAACGGCAGGCTGTTCCATCTTGTCAGCGGGCCGATGAACATGGCCGAGCGCGACGGCCGGGTGGCCAAGTTCGTCGGCAAGGCCTCGCTGACGCTGCGCACATCGCTGCTCATCCACGAATTCGCGCGGCTGTCGGGCAAGGCGATCGACGTGCGCGTCGGCGATGTGCTGAGCTGGAGCGAACTGGAGCCGTTGCGCGACCGCAAGGCCTTGCTCGACCGCCTCCATCGCGGCGTGTTCGACCTGGCGCCAGCTTTGCCACGCCGCCGGATCCCGTTCCTGCCGGCGCGGACCGAACTGGCGGCTTGAACAATAAACGTCCGGCTCACAGGGCCGAGTCTTGGCTGGCCGTTGAGAAAAATAGTATGACACTGTAATGTCATGCGCTATATTAGGGCAAGGAAAGAGCTTGCCATGAGAACCAGCAAACCGATCACCGTGACCCTCGGCCGCCAGCAGGCCAGCGTTGACGTACGCCTGGCGTCGGGTGCCTACGACTCCGCCAGCGAGGTGATGCGCGCCGCGCTGCGCGCCCTCGACCGCGAAGAGCAGACCATCACCGCGATTATGCGCGCCAAGGTCCAGGAAGCCCTTGACGACCCGCGTCCGGACATCCCGGCAGAAGACGTCTTCAAAGCGCTGCGCGCCCATCATGCGGACCGCATGAAGGCCTCCAAGCTTGACACATAAGGTCGTCTTCAGACCGGCGGCTCAAGCCGACCTCTTCGCCATCTACGACTACATCGAAAACGACAGCGGGAGCAGACGTGCCGACGACTATGTCGACCGCATAGAGGCCGCGTGCATGGCGCTGTCCAACTTCCCGGAGCGCGGGACCGTGCGCGACACTGTTGGCCCCGGCGTCCGCATCGTCGGCTTTGAACGCCGCGTGTCGATCGTTTTCCGGGTCGACGGTGACACCGTGGTCATCCTGCGCGTGCTCTACGGCGGACAGGATTATCCTGCTGGTTCAGAGGATGACGCAGACACCTGATTCTTCTGGTGGATTGCGAACTAATCCGCGCCTTCTTCAGGATCCATCGCCGCGGCCTCGGTGGCCAGAACCTCGATTTCCTGGTTCTGCCCGGCCACGACCGTAAAATCCTTCTGGTAGATGCGGTCGCGGTTCTTGGCGATGATGGTGTAGTCGCCCTCGGCCAGCACCATCGAGGCGAAAGCGCCGACGGTTTCCTTGATCGGATCGCCGGACTCGTTGAGCAGTGACCAGGACGTGTCGGCGATCGCCTCGCCACCGGTTTCGCGCACCAGCTTCATCGTGATCTCGGCGGCGTGATGCTCGACGGTGGCTTCGGTCAGCTTGCCGGCCTCGACGCGGATGTCGGAGCGAATGACTGCATTGACCGCGCCATAGGTCGAGACGACATGGTAGATGCCGGCGTTGAGCCGCACGACGCTGTTGGGCTCGACATCGGGAATGATCAGCGCGCGGTCGCCATTGGCCTCGGCAGTGCCCTCGTAGATCGAAAAGCGCAGCTTCTTCGGTGGAATGCGCACGCCGCCGGACAGCACGGCGTCGAGCTTGAGGCCGCCGGCATCGAGCACGAGGCTTTCGCGCTTGGCGTCCTTGCCGACAGTGATGCGTTTGGTGGCGCCGGCCCGGCCGTAGGAGGCGTGAACCAGATAGCTGCCGGGCTCGAGCTGGAAGACGGCGGTGCCGCCATGCGAGGAGGCGACCATCGGCAATTTGCCGTTGACGGCTTCCGGCTTGAAGACCCGCCAGACGATGCCGCGCGTGATGTCGGAACCCTTGTCGGTCAACTGGGCAGAGAGTGTGATGGCACCGCCGCCGCTCAGCGCCAGTGACGTCTCGCCTTTCGGCGTCGCGTAGCTCGAAATTCCCGGAAGCTTCAGGTCGCTGACACCGTCGACATTCTGCGCCATGGCGAACGAAACCGGCGCCATGAACAGCAGGGCGCCGAGCCAGACCAGGAAAAGACGGACAGTCCCCTCAAACATGCCTTGCGTTGAAGCCCATGGCGGTGGCAATTTCAAGGCTTAAGAGTCCGACCGATACGACTCTTCCGTCCGGCGTATCCCGCGCCAATGCCCGAGCCGCCCGAATCCCCGATGGTGCGCTTCAGCTCAAAACAGAATGTCCAGGAGACTTGCGCCCATGGCGTCGCCGATCATCGACTTCCTGCTGACCCGAAACTCCGCACCGATTCCAGATCTGAAGGAGCCGGCGCCGAGCGATGCGGAGATCGCGACAATGATCACTGCTGCCTCCCGGGTGCCCGATCATGGCCGGTTGGAGCCCTGGCGCTTCATCCTCTACCGTGGCGACGCCCGCGTCGAGATCGGCAGGCAACTGGCAGCACTTGCCGAGCAGCGGGAGGGCCCATTGACGGAGGGCCGCCGCAATCAGGAACTGGCGCGGTTCTCGCGCGCACCGCTGGTGATCGGCGTCGTATCTGTCCCCAGGGAGAATCCAAAAATCCCGCAATGGGAAATGTTCCTGTCGGGCGGCATGGCGGCGATGAACCTGATGATATCAGCCAACGCGCTGGGCTTTGGCACCAACATGATCAGCAACTGGTATTCGGATGTGCCGGAGGGCAGGGCACTGCTGGGGCTGGCGCCGCAGGAGCGGGTCATCGGCTTCATCCATATCGGCTCCTATGCCGGCCCGGCGCCGGAGCGGCCCCGGCCCGATCCGGCAAAGCTGTACAGTGACTATTCGGGGCCGTGGGTCGGCTGAATGTTCTACGAGCCTTCAAAGGGCCACGGCCTGCCGCACGACCCTTCGAAGGCGATCGTGGCGCCGCGTCCGATCGGCTGGATTTCGACACTGAACAGGGCTGGTGAGATCAACCTCGCGCCGTATTCCTTCTTCAATGCCGTTTCGACGCGGCCTTTCATCGTCTGGTTCTCCTCCGAAGGCGAGAAGGACAGCGCCTCCTTCGCCCAGGAAACCGGCGAGTTCGTGGCCAATCTGGTCAGCCGCGATCTCGCGGAGAAGATGAACCGCACGTCGGTCAATGCTCCGCGCGGCGTCAATGAGTTCGTCTATGCCGATCTTGCCATGGCGCCGTCGCGCCTGGTCGCCCCGCCGCGCGTGGCGGCAGCGCCGGCCGCGCTCGAATGCCGGGTGACTGAAGTTTTTCGGCCAAAGGCCCTGGACGGGTCGCCGACAAGTGCCGTTATCGTCGCCGGTGAAGTGGTCGGCGTGCATATCGACGACGCCTTCCTGACGGACGGCCTGTTCGACATCACCAAGGCCGGCAATGTC
Source organism: Mesorhizobium sp. Primo-A (assembly GCF_003997175.1). Classification (NCBI taxonomy): domain Bacteria; kingdom Pseudomonadati; phylum Pseudomonadota; class Alphaproteobacteria; order Hyphomicrobiales; family Phyllobacteriaceae; genus Mesorhizobium; species Mesorhizobium sp. Primo-A. The sequence goes on along the minus strand of NZ_RZTG01000001.1, from coordinate 356,024 downwards.
GCTCGTCTCGGCTATATGGACTATGCCAGCGTCGACGAGGTGTTTTCGATGCGCCGGCCGCGCTGGGACAAGGACTAGATATCAGGCTCGGCCAGCTACCGCGCCTTGCCGGAACTCGTTCGCCGCCTGGCGGTCATGACGGTGCGCACATAGCCGGGCTCGCCGATCCGAATGCTTCCATCGGGCAGGCCCAGTATGCGGTCGAGGGCGATCTCGTAGAGCCTGACGCGTTTCTCCAGGACTTCGATCGCGGCCTCCATGTCGGCGTCGCTGCCGCCGGCAATGGCCTTGGCGACGACATCACGCGTGGCCATGCCGAATTGCATGACGATGTCGGCGACACCTTCCGGATCGAAGGTCCTGAAGGTGCCGTCTTCGATTCCTTGCCTGATGACCTTGACCAGCAGCGGTGAAAACGACGCGCTGGCGGCCAGATTGATACGGTGGAAAAGCACCAGATTCTCAGGCCGGAACATCGTCTCGAAAAGAGCCCAAGCTTCCGGCGCGGTTTCGATCTTGGCCCGCCGCGACTGGCTGAGCAGGCCATTCAGGCGGCCAAGCGGGTCGAGGCCGGGATCGTGGAGTATGTCCTGGACCCCAGCCAGTGCCTGTTTTGCAAAGCGATCGGCCAATGCCTCCAGGAGAGCCTCCTTGGAGGGGAAGTAATGATAGAAAGCACCCTTCGAGATGCCGGCGGACGCAATCACGTCATTGAGGCTCGCTTTGTCATAGCCTTGGGTCAGGAACAGGGTCTGGGCATGATCCAGAAGTTCTTCTCGCCTGAGTTCTGGATGCTTGATGACACGGGGCATGACGAACTTTCTGCACGTGATGGCTGCTCCCGTCCAGTCCCGACGTCGGCAGCCAGGGCAACGGATTTCGGGTTAACGGGTCCCTTCGGAGTCTCCGCTTGCGCGTTGGCTGACGGAGCATCAAACGAAAAACCCGCCTGTGCGGCGGGTCACTGGCGCAAATCAGCACCATGGGCAAAAATGTACCATAGCTGAGATCACCGAGTCAAGAAAAAATTCCTATCGTGGAAGGCTGCCCGGCAAAAAGCCGCCAACACAACCGACTGCCGCAAGCCTTTTGTTAAGCTGGAGTTCGGAGCCTCGGGTCGAAGGTTCGCTTGAACTATAGACCAGTGGTCTGTATGGTAGACCAATGGTCTAAAATACCAATCATCAGCGGATATCAAGGCAGGTCGATCATGATCGCGAAATTGGTTCTTCAGACATTCGTCTGGTTCGTCGCCATGGGCGCCTTGCTCTTCCTGTCGGCCGGCACGCTGCATTGGCCGGGGGCCTGGGTCTATCTGGTGGGGATGGTGGGCCTCAGTCTCACCTTGGGCGTGGCGCTGGCGAGGCGCGATCCCGGTCTGATGAATGAGCGGCTGAGCTCTCCCATCCAGAAGAATCAGGACGCGGCCGACAAGGTGCTGCTGTCCATACTTCTGCTCGCCATCTTTGGTTCTCAGATATTCATGGGATTCGACGTGCGTTTCGGCTGGTCGGCGGTTCCCGTCTGGGTGCAGGTGGTCGGCGCACTGGTCCTGCTGCTCGGAATCTGGATCTGCTATCTGACGATGCTGGAGAACAGTTTTGCGGCGCCCGTGGTCAAGATCCAGGACGAACGCGGACAACGTGTGATCTCCACCGGGCCTTACAGCTACGTCCGCCATCCTATGTATGCCGGCGCCATCCTCTTCTTCGCCGGCACGGCACTTCTGCTTGGTTCCTGGTGGGGGCTGGCGTCGGTGCTCGTGCTCGTCGTTCTCTTGGCCATCCGCACCTTCATCGAAGAGAAAACGCTTCGCGCCGGTCTGCGCGGCTATGACGACTATGTGGCCCGGGTCCGTTACCGCCTGATTCCATTGGTTTGGTAGCAGGCGCTCAGGCGGAAACACCTGCCGCCTTCGCCCGCGCCAGAAGCCGCTCGGCCAGCCGCAGGTGCGGGCGGTCGAACATCTTGCCGTCGATAGCGACGACGCCGGGGCTTCCCGCTGCCGCGAACGCAGCAACGATTGCCGCCGATTGTCTCACCGCCTCGGCCGACGGCGTGAAGGCTGCGTTGATGACCGGCACCTGATCGGGGTGGATCGCCATCTTGCCGGTGAAGCCATCGCGTTCGGCCTCGGCGCACTCCGCGGCGAAGGCCGCCATGTCGCGAAAATTTGGGAAGACGGTGTCGATCGCCGCGACCTCCGCCGCACCGGCGGCGAGTATGGTCATGGTGCGAGCATGACGGAACACGTCCGTGTAGCGGCCATGCTCGTCGCGGGCGCTGCGCGCGCCGAGCGCCGCCGACAGGTCTTCCGCGCCCCAGGTGAGCCCGGCAAGCCGCGCGCTGGTCCCGGCATAGGTTGCCGCCGCCAGCACGCCTGCCGGCGTTTCGGTGATGATCGGCAGGATCTTGATCGCGCCGTCGGCCAGGCCTTTTTCGGCCTCGCGCACCCTGAGTTTTGCCGACAGGTGCTGCACATCCTGGCCGCCGTTCGACTTGGGCAGCATGATGCCGTCGGGTTTCGCCGGAACCAGCGCCGCCAGATCGTCATCCGTCAGCCCGGTCGCGAGGTCATTGACCCTGACATAGATGGCGGAAGTCGTTTGTGCCCTGCGTTCCAGGATGAAGCGCGCCGCTACGACGCGCGCCAGCGCCTTGTTGTGCGGCGCCACGGAATCCTCGAGGTCGACGATGACCACGTCGGCGCCGGCACCAAAACCCTTTTCCAGCTTCCTCTCGGAATCACCGGGGACGAACAGCAGCGAGCGCATGATCAGGCCGGCTTCTTCAGCATCATGGCTTGCCTGGTGCATTTGGCGACGAGATCGCCATGCTGGTTGTAGGCGCGATGCTCGAATTCGACGATGCCGCGATCGGGCTTCGACCTGGACTCGCGCACCGAGATGACTGTCGTTTCGACGCGAACGGTATCGCCATGGAAGACCGGATGCGGAAACACGGTTTCCTTCATGCCGAGATTGGCCACCGTGGTGCCGACGGTGATGTCATTGACCGAAATGCCGATCATCAGCCCGAGCGTGAACAGCGAATTGACCAGCGGCTTGCCCCATTCGCTCTTGGTGGCGAAATCGAAGTCGATGTGCAGCGGCTGCGGGTTCAGCGTCATCACCGAAAACAGCATGTTGTCGCTTTCGGTAACGGTCTTGCGCAGCGTGTGCTGGAAGACATGGCCGACGACGAACTCTTCGAGATAAAGTCCGGCCATTTCTCTCTCCTCAGGTGCTTGACGGTTGATAGGCGCTGCAAATCAGCCTCGCAAGCCAGTTAATGAACATGGTGAACGGTTCGTAAACCAATTCTGCCTACGGTCGTCAGTGGGGTCGGAACCTTCCGGCAAGGGGCGTAAGCAGGCGGGCATGGTTGTTGTTTCGCATTTCCTGAAATGGATCTACACGGCCAAGGTGTCGGAGCGCGCCGCGGCGGCGAGCGCTCTGGCCCGAGCCTACATCAATTCCGAATTGCCCTTCGAGGACCGCTGCGCCGCAGAGGCGGCGCTGACACTGTTGCTCGACGATGCCTCGTCAAAGGTGCGGCTGGCGATGGCCGAGGCGCTGTCGATGAGCCAACACGCGCCAATGCAGATCATCAGCGTGCTGGCCTCCGACCAGCCGGAAGTCGCCGGCGTGGTGCTGGCGCGCTCGCCGCTGCTCACCGACGCCGACCTGATCAACCGCGTGGCTTCGAGTCCGAAGGCGACGCAAAAACTGATCGCAGACCGGCCGCTCGTCTCGATGGCGCTGTCGGCGGCCATCGCCGAGATCGGCGAGGCGGACGCCTGCGCCGTGCTGCTCGCCAACAGCGGCGCCGACATCGCCTCGCTCAGCTTCCGCCGCATGGCCGAACGGCATGGGCACCTGCCGCTGGTGCGCGAGGCGCTGATATCGGATGTCAGGCTGCCGGCCGACTGCCGGCATATGCTGCTCGTCAAGCTTGGCGAAATGCTGAAAACGTCGCCACTGGTGATGGCGATGATGGGCGCGGCGCGAGCCGACCGCGTCATGCGCGACGCCTGCGTCAAGGCTTCGGTGACGCTGATCGAAGGCACGCGCACGGAAGAACATGCGGCCCTGATCGAGCATCTCAGGCTGCGTGGCGACCTCACCGCGAGCTTCCTCATCCGCACCATCGCGCATGGCAAGGTCGATTTCTTCGGCTCGGCACTGGTTGCGCTCAGCCAGCAGTCCGAACAAAGGGTTAGGGCGCTGCTGGCCGGCGGGCACGACGTGGCTTTGCAGGCATTGTTCCGCAGCGCCGGGCTCGCCGGCGCCACGCACGCCATCATCCTGCGTGCGCTGAAGATCTGGCGCGAGGTCGCCAACGGCAAGCGCGTCGCCGGTGTGCAGGAGGTAAGCTGGCTGATGCTCAAGGAAGTGGGCGGTCAATCCGCCGAGGGTGATCTCGCCGCCTTGGTCAAGTCGATCCATCTCGACGCGCTGCGCGAAAACGCACGCGGCCACGCGCTGGCGATAGCGGCCGCCTAGCCTTTATCCCTGGCGAAAAAATCCGGAAAATCCTCCATCGCGGCGGCGATGATGCGCAACGATGCCGCGATCTGCAGCAATTCCCCGGTACCGTTTCGCTGGGCAATACCAGCCGCATATTGCCGGGCGACGGTGACGGTTGATGTCTGCGGATCGCCGGGGGCGCGGAAGAGCAGTTCGCGCGCCAGCCCTCTCAGGAAGTTGGCGATCGAAAGCGCGGTCTCGGATGGGATGGCATGGCTCTGGCTCGCATCGCGCAGCCGAAGGACCTCCAGGCCGACGGTGACGGCGGCGACGCCGCCGCCCAGAACCGCATCGCCTTTCTGACCGGCATTCTGCACCAGCGGCATCAATTGGTTGATGCGGTCGTAGGCGAGGCTCTCGAAGGCCGACCGCCTCGGCACCCGCTCATGCAGGCAAAGCCGCGCCAGATCCTCACGCATGGCGCGCACGATGCGGTTGGCCGCGAGCCAAGGATCGGCCGGCAGCACGACGATGAAGACACCGATCGCCAGCAGGATGCCGACCAGGATCGACGCCGAACCGGCGAAGAAGGGTCCGGGATCGTAGGTCATCGCCTGGTGCGGACTGAGGAAGGCGAGAAAGTTGATGGCGAAAGCCGTCGCAACGCCGACATAGCGTGGATTGGCCATGGCCAGCGCCGTCGGCACCAGGATCGGCACGACAAACAGCATGAACCAGCCGAAGCCGGGCAGGGCGGGCAATGCGATCTGGCCGACGAGAAAGGCAAAGGGCAGCGCCAGAAGCGTTCCCTTGAAGAAACCCCAGGCGACCTGCACAGGGTCGGGGCGAGCAGCAAACAGGCTCGACACGACGGCGACGAGAATGACCGTGCCGGCGGCTTCCGACCATTTCGTCGTCAACCAGAAGGCCGCGACCAGCAGCGTCGCAAGGGCAGCGCGCACCGCGTTGCGCGATGCGCCGGCGTAATCGCGATGCACCACCAGCGCAGGCTGCCTGCTGCCCCTGGCCGGGCGCGTGGCAGGCGCACGCAGGGCATCGAGGCCGCGCAGCACCTGCTTGAGCGCATCGGCGAAATCGGCGGCAATGGTCAGGCGGGTGATCGTGCCGACCCTGTCGTCGCCCTGGTCGGTCGAGGCATCGGGCATTTGCCGGGCCTTGGCCGAGATGGTGTCGAGCCGCGCCACCCAAGGCGTGGTGTCGTCCAGCGCGCCGGGCTTCGCGGCCATTTCACCGACAAGGGCTTGCAACTCCGAACGCACCGGAATGAGCGCCGCATTCTTCGGAGCGGCATGCGAATGCAACGCACGTGCCGCCGACAGCGCCGAGAGCAGTTGTCCGATCGTGCGCCGGACCGGATGCGCGCGCGGCGCGAAGCTCGGCGCCTCGAGCCTGGCATAGGCGCGCATCTCGCCGAGCGTCTGGGTATCCGTGACCAGCTTTCGGTGCAGCGCGGACAGCGTTGCCGGGTCGCCGCCGGAGAACGCACCGCCGGCATAGGTGGCAAGATCGAGGATGCAGCGTTTCAGGCGCGAGACGATGGCGTCGCTGGCCAGTTTTGGCAGGATCAGCCGGCTGGTCAGGCCGGCGCAGACGATGCCGAGCACGATCTCGGCACAGCGCGCGACAGCGAGGTCGACGACGAGATGCGGCTGTCCGAAAGCGGGCAGGCCGATGATCATTGCGGTGTAGCCGGCCAGGGCGGCGCCATAGGCTTCCGGATTGCGCAGCAGCGACGAGACGAAGGTGCAGATGCCGATCCAGACGGCAAGCACAGTCACCAGCACCCAGGGGTTGGTGCCGAAAACGGTGGTGATGCCGATCGCGGCGATGCCGCCGACCAGCGTGCCGAGCAGCCGGTAGAAGCCCTTCGCCAGCACCATGCCGGCAACCGGCTGGGCGACGATGAACACCGTCATCATGGCCCATTGCGGATGGTCGAGCTTCAGCGCATAGGCTGCCAGCAGCGCGATCAAGCCGGCTGAAACGGTGCGCAAGGCAAAGATCCAGTCGGAGCGCGTCGGCTGCGTCAACCCGGCTAAACTCGTCCCGAAATAGCCTTTCAGCCGCGTCCTGGTCACATGCTCGTCTCCGCAGCTGGAGCCTTGTTATGGACCGGCTGGCGGCTAGATATCCAGCACTTCCGTCTCGGCGAATTCGGCGCGTTCCTGGATGAACCGGAAGCGGGCCTCCGGCTTCGTGCCCATCAACGCATCGACGGCGTCCTTGGTCGCCGTCTCGGCGTCGATTACATCGATCCTGAGCAGCGTTCGCTTCCTCGGATCCATGGTGGTTTCCTTGAGCTGGGCGGCCATCATCTCGCCCAGACCCTTGAAGCGGCCCAGTTCCACCTTGCCGCGCCCGGTGAATTCGGTGCGCAGGAGCTCGTCCTTGTGGGCGTCGTCTCGGGCATAGGCGACCTTGCCGCCTTGCCTGATCGAGTAAAGCGGCGGCACGGCGAGATAGAGATGGCCGCCACGCACCAGCGCCGGCATCTCCTGATAGAAGAAGGTGATCAGCAGCGAGGCGATATGGGCGCCGTCGACATCGGCGTCGGTCATGATGATCACGCGGTCGTAGCGCAGATCCTCATCGCGGTACTTCGAACGCGTACCGCAGCCGAGCGCCTGGATCAGGTCCGAAATCTGTTGGTTGGCCGCCAGCTTATCGTTGCCGGCGCTGGCGACGTTGAGGATTTTGCCGCGCAATGGCAGCACGGCCTGGCTGGCGCGGTCGCGCGCCTGCTTGGCCGAGCCGCCGGCCGAGTCGCCTTCGACGATGAACAGTTCTGCACCGGCCGCGGCATTCTGCGTGCAGTCGGCGAGCTTGCCCGGCAGCCGCAGCTTGCGCACCGCGCTCTTGCGCGACACTTCCTTTTCCTGGCGCCGGCGCACCCGCTCGTCGGCGCGTGCGATCACCCATTCGAGCAGCTTCGAGGCTTCCTGCGGATTGTCGGCCAGCCAATGGTCGAACGGATCGCGGATCGCGGTCTCGACAATTCGAATTGCCTCGATCGTCGCCAGCCTGTCCTTGGTCTGTCCGACGAATTCCGGCTCGCGGATGAACACCGACAGCATGCCCGCCGCCGAGATCATGACGTCTTCCGAGGTGACGATCGACGCGCGCTTGTTGCCGACGAGGTCGGCATAGGCGCGCAGGCCTCGCGTCAAAACGTTGCGGAAGCCGGCCTCGTGGGTGCCGCCTTCGCCGGTCGGGATGGTGTTGCAGTAGGAATTGATGAAGCCGTCGCCGCCGAACCAGGTCACCGCCCATTCGAGCGAGCCGTGGCCGCCCTGTTTCTCGCTCTTGCCGGCGAAAATCTCGCGCGTTACCTGGAAGTCGTCGCCGAGCGATGCCTTGAGATAGTCCTTCAGGCCGCCGGGAAAATGGAATTCCGCCTTGGCCGGCGTCTGGTCTTTTTCCTTGATCAGCGACGGATCGCAGGTCCAGCGGATTTCGACGCCGCCGAACAGATAGGCTTTCGAGCGCGTCATACGGTAGAGCCGCGCCGGTTCGAACGCCGCGCCCTTGCCGAAAATCTGCTCGTCGGGGTGGAAGCGGATCTTTGTGCCGCGCCGGTTGTGGACCTCGCCCAACTGTTCCAGGCCGGTCACGGGAACGCCGCGCGAGAATTTTTGCCGATAGAGTTGCCGTCCCCGCGCGACCTCGACCTCGAGATGGTCCGACAGCGCGTTGACCACGGATACGCCGACGCCATGCAGGCCGCCTGATGTCTCGTAAACCTTGGAGTCGAACTTGCCGCCCGAATGCAGCGTCGTCATGATCACTTCAAGCGCCGGCTTCTTGAACTTCGGGTGCGGATCGATCGGGATGCCGCGGCCATTGTCGGTCACGGCGAGATAGCCGTCGGCCGAAAGCTCGACATCGATGAAGGTGGCGTGGCCGGCAACCGCTTCGTCCATCGAATTGTCGATGACCTCGGCGAACAGATGGTGCATCGCCTTGTCGTCCGTGCCGCCGATATACATGCCTGGCCGGCGGCGCACCGGCTCCAGCCCTTCCAGCACCTCGATGTCGGCGGCGCTATAGCCCTCGCTGCCGTCCTTGGTCGAGGCAGGACGCTTGGTGGCTTGCACCACCAGTGGATCCGCCGGGCGCGCAGCGGTACGCACCGGCTGCGGCTGCTTGTCCATATTGCCGAAGAGATCGTTGCTGTCGTCCATGCCTGCCATAGGTTCCGGTGCTGCGAATCACCTCGCGATACTGCCACGCTTTTCAGCGCCAAGCGACCGAGGTTCCTGTTCCGTTCGGGGATCTGGGCCCTCTTACCCCAAAACCATTCGATAACCAAGCCGGCGGAAATAGATCCGATACCAACGCCCGGGATTCCTGATTCTTTAACAATGCCGCCTAACGTGAGCCCAACTAAATAAGAAACTGCTGATATCAGGGGTTTAGGCGTGAGGGGCAAGGCCATATCGATGATCGGCATCGCCGCCGTTTTCGGCGCGATCTCGATCTTTGCCGCGGATTTCTGGGTCAAAAGCCAGGCCAAGGCCGATTCCGAAGAGAAGACGTCGTCGATTCCGGCACCTGTCGTGCCGAAAGTCGAATTCAAGACCATCGTGGTGGCGAATGCCCCGTTGCGCTACGGCATGGAGCTCGACCGCGCGCAGCTCAGCGAAATCCCGTGGTCGCAAGAGTCCGTGCCGCAGGGCGCCTTCACCACCATCAATGCGTTGCTCGCCGACGGCAGCCGCGTGGTGCTGTCGCCGATCGAGGTCAACGAACCGGTGCTGCTGGCCAAGCTGTCCGGCCCGAATGGCCGCGCGACGCTCTCCAACATGATGACGCCCGGAATGCGGGCGGTCACCATCCGCACCGACGAGATCGCCGGAGTCGGCGGCTTCGTCACGCCCGGTGACCGCGTTGACGTGGTGCTGACGCGCGATGCCGGCGAAATTCAGGAAGTGGCCAAGAATGCGCAAGGCGCTGCCGGTTCCACCATCACCTCCGAGATCGTTGTCGCCGATGCCAAGGTGCTGAGCGTCGGGCAGGGCGCCGACGAGCGCCAGACGACGCCGCAGATTTCCAATTCGGTGACCATCGAGGTGACGACGGACGGCGCGCAGAAAGTAGCGCTGGCCCGCACCGTCGGCACGCTCTCGCTGTCGCTTCGGTCCGCCAGCGAAGGCGCTGACGGCAAGAGCGGCGTCACCACCATCTCCTCCTTCGGCGGATCGGTCGCCTCGAATGTGCAGGCCGCGGCCGGCTCGGTGTTCGACGCCGTCACCAAGGAGCCGGAGAAACCGAAGTTCAAGACGGTCATCGTAACGCGCGGCACGAAGGCCGAGGAATACCAGGTTCCTTCGCGGGACCAGAAATAAACCAGTGGGGACTGGGTGAGGGACGGGACAATGTTCGGGCTGTTCATATATCGGGTCATGACGCGGTTGCGCGTTTTGCGCGCCGTGGCTGTCGCGTCTTCGCTGGCCGCTGCGGTGATGCTGGCCTTGGGCGCCTCGGCGGCGAGAGCTGACAACGACGTCGTCTACGTGTCGTCGACCAAGAATGCGTCAATCAAGGTTGCCAAGGGCAAGCCGAAGACGATCATCACCAGTGCTGCCTTCTACCAGATCGTCATCGGCGATCCGGAGATCGCCAACGTCAATCCGCTGACCGACAAATCCTTCTATGTGCTCGGCAACAATCTCGGCACCACCGGGATTGCGCTGTTCGATGAGAAAAAGCAGCTTGTCGGCACCGTCGACATCGAGGTGACGCTCGACACCGACCAACTGGCCAGCACCATTCGCGCCAGCGTGCCGGATGCCAGGATCAAGGTCGGATCGGCCAATGGCCGTGTCGTGCTGTCGGGCGAGGCCGACGATGCCGTCGCCGCCGAAAAGGCAAACAAGATCGCGACGCGCTTTTCCGGTGCCGAGGAGGTGATCAACTCGGTCAACATCTCATCTTCGCAGCAGGTCCAGCTCAACGTCCGCTTTGTCGAGATCAACCGCCAGGCGGGCCAGGATCTGGGTGCCAAATACGCCGCCAATTTCGCCTATGGCCTTGGCGGCCGCGACGTCTCGATCGATCCGGGCACAGTGCCGGCGGCCGGTACTGGCGAGATCATCGGTCGTCTCCTATCGAACGGCGTATCGATCGATATTGCCATCAAGGCGCTGGAGGAGCGCGGCTTGGCGCGGCGACTGGCCGAGCCGAACCTGATCGCCCGGTCCGGTCAGACGGCGAGCTTCCTCGCCGGCGGCGAGTTCCCGATCCCGGTCTCGGAGGACAACGGCAAGATCTCGGTCAGCTACAAGAAATACGGCGTCAGCCTGGATTTCACGCCGACGGTTCTGAAAGACGGGCTGGTCAGCCTTGATATCGCGCCGGAAGTCTCCTCGATCGATGCGTCGGCCTCCTACAATATCGGGACGATCTCGGTTCCTGGCTTCATCGTGCGCCGTGCCAGGACGTCAGTCGACCTGAAGAACGGCCAGAGCTTCATGATCGCTGGACTGCTGCAGTCGCAAAACGACATCACCACGTCGCGCATTCCGGGCCTCGGCAAGATGCCGGTGCTTGGGGCTCTGTTCTCGTCCAAATCCTATCAGCGGCGCGAGACCGACCTCGTCATCATCGTAACGCCCTATCTGGTCAAGCCGGTCGATCCGTCGAAGAAGCTCGTCGAGCCGACAGATGGCACGCAGCCGGCCAGCAATGCCGACTATTTTCTCAACAACACCGAGGAAGTGAAGGATTCCGATGCCGGTCGCACCGTGGCGCTGGCAGACGGCCGCGTCACTCAACCTGCAGCGGCCGCTTCGGCTGGGCATTTCCTCGACCTGCCGAAGGATTGAAGCCATGCGTCTGGTCTTTGGATCGAGCGTCGCCTTGCTGCTGGCCGGCTTTGCCGCTGGCTGCACCAGCGACGACTATGTGCGCAGCGAAGGGCCAACGGCCGGCGCCGGCAATGCGCAGGCCGCCAACACCGTCATGCAGATGGTCGATCCCTGGAAATACGGGGTCCAGAACACCAGGCTCCTGGTGCCGGCCCAACGAGGCAGTGCCGCGGCTGTCACACCCGATCAGGCGGCCGGTGCCAAGGCGTCGCAGTCGACCACAGGCAACTGATTCAACGGGCAACTGGTCAACGGGCGACCTGACAGGCTGACAGAATGGCAAACGGCATCAAGACCAGGAAGATCCTGCTCGTATCGACCGACAGGACGTTTGCGCAGGACACGCGCACCGCATTTTCCGCCTCCGAGATCATACAGCTCTCGACGGTGGAGAAGAACGTTACCGAGTTGCGCGGTGAGATCCAGGAAGCCGACTTCGGCGCCATCATCGTCGACATGGATGCGGCAAGGCTGGAGGAGGTCGAGTCGCTGCAGCGCATCATGCGTCGGCTGGAGGACAAGGTTCCGGTCGTCGTCGTCACCCAGGAGTTCAACGCGGCCGCGGTGCGTATTCTCGTGCAGCTCAAGGTCGCGGATTTCCTGGTCAAGCCGATCACCACGGCCGATCTGGTGCGCTCCGTGGTACGGGCGCTGCAAGGGCCCGGGCGCGAGGAAAACACCGAGTCGCAAATCTATACCTTCATGCCTGCGGCGGGCGGCGTCGGCACCACGACGCTGGCGCTGCAGACCGCCTTCCAGCTGCATCACTCGGTGACGCGCGGAGCCTCGACCTGCGTCGTCGATCTCAACTTCCAGCAGGGCGCCTGTGCCGAATATCTCGACCTCGAACCGCGTTTCGACATCACCGAGATCGAGAACCAGCCCGAGCGTCTCGACCGCCAACTGCTCGACGTGATGCTGTCCAAGCATGCCAGCGGGCTTTGCGTGCTGGCGGCACCGGCGCATCCAGCCGAGATGCGCTCGTTCAAGACCGATGTCGTGGTGCGCATGCTGGATCTCGTTTCGGCCTATTTCGACAATGTCGTCATCGACATGCCCCGCACCTGGTTTCCATGGACGGAGACCGTGCTGCTCGGTTCCAACAAGCTCTACATCGTCGCGGAAATGACGGTGCCGTGCCTGCGCCACACCCAGCGGCTGATCCAGGCGGTCTACGAGACGGCCGGCAAGGAAGTGAAGCCGAACGTCATCGTCAACCGTTTCGAACAGAAGATGTTCGATAACGGCATCAAGCAGGCGGACGTCCAGGAAATCCTTGGCGAGCATTTCGTCGGCGGCATCGCCAACAACTACCGGCTGGTGCGCGAAGCAGTCGATCGCGGCGTACCGCTGCACGAGATCGATCCCAACGCCAATGTCGTCAACGATCTGAAGAAGATCATCCTGCCGGAAGAAGCGGTCCCGACCCGGGCGAAATCGCGCTCGCTGTTTGGCATGGGCCGTGGATTGCTGAAGAGGAAAGCCGGATGACCAGCCGCTTCTCCACCCTGCAGAACCGCGATGCGCGTCCGCAGCGCGCGCATGAGACGACGCCGGTCGCCCATCATGCCGTCGTCATACCAACCAGCCGAAAGGCTTTGCCGGCAAAGCCGGAAGCAGCGCTGGCAAAGAATGCCAACAAGGTGCTCGATGCGCGCGTGCGTATCCACCGGCTGCTGCTCGAAGAGATCAATCTTGTCGCGCTGGAGCGTTTGCCGAAGGATGAGATGCGCCGGCAAGTGCATGACTTCGTTTCGGAAAAGACCAAGCAGGAGCGGATGGCGATCAACACCGTCGAGCTTGATGCGCTGGTCGACGACATCGTCGACGAGATGGTCGGCCTCGGTCCGCTCGAGCCGCTGCTCAAGGATCCCGACATCAACGATATCCTGATCAACGGCCACATGAACTGCTTTGTCGAAAAGAAAGGCAAGCTGCAGCCGGTCCACATTCCGTTCAAGGACGAGGCGCATCTCCTGCGCATCGTCAACAAGATCGTCGCCGCGGTCGGTCGCCGCGTCGACGAATCGCAGCCGATGGTCGATGCCCGCATGCTGGACGGCTCGCGCTTCAACGCGGCCATCCGCCCGGTTGCGGTCGACGGCCCGCTGGTGTCGATCCGCAAATTCTCCAAGAACAAGCTCGGCCTGCATAAACTGGTCGAATTCGGCGCCATCACCCAGAACATGGCCGAAGTGCTGGCGGCGGCCGTGCATGCCCGCAAGACGACGATCATTTCGGGCGGCACCGGCACCGGCAAGACGACCATGCTCAATGCACTGTCGGCCTTCATTCCGGAAGACGAGCGGCTGATCACCATCGAGGACGCGGCCGAGCTCCAGCTGCAGCAGCCGCATGTCGCGCGCATGGAAACACGTCCGGCCAACATCGAAGGCCATGGCGAGCTGAAGCAGCGCGACCTGGTCAAGAACGCACTGCGCATGCGCCCCGACCGCGTCATCCTCGGCGAATGCCGCGGCGAGGAGGCTTTCGACATGCTGCAGGCAATGAACACCGGCCACGAAGGGTCGATGGCGACCATCCATGCCAACACGCCGCGCGACGCCATTTCGCGGCTCGAGCAGATGCTTGGCATGACCGGCATGCCGATGACGGTGCAGTCGATCCGCAGCCAGATCGCCAGCGCGCTCGACCTGATCGTCCAACTGACGCGCCTGTCCGACGGCAAGCGCAAGGTGACCAGTGTCGCCGAGGTGACCGGCATGGAAGGCGATGTCATCCAGATGCAGGAGATCTTCCGCTTCGTGCGCACCGGCATGGAGGCCGACGGCAAGATTCTGGGCCACTACGAGGCGACCGGCATCCGGCCGCGCTTCCTCGAGGACCTGCGCGCCATGGGCATCGAGTTTCCCGGACGATATTTCGAACCCGGCCGGCCGCAGGAGTAGCCAAGTGTTCGATGGAATGAGCGCGATCTATGTCGTCTATGCCGCGGCCGCGCTGACCGGCATCCTGATCGCCGAGGCCTGTTACCTGCTTTATGCCGGCCGCAGCGACAAGCGCACCGCCATCAACCGGCGCATGAGGCTGCAGGAAAACAAGATCAGCCAGGAGCAGGTGCTCGTCCAACTGCGCAAGGAGCGCGGCCTTGACGCGGGCACGCCGCTGTTTTCGGCGGACCGGTTTCGCGCGCTGCGAACCCAGTCGGGCATGATCATGCCGCTGTCGAAATTCCTGATGATCACCTGCGGCGTGGCGATGGCGATGGCCCTGGTCGCCATCTGGTACGGCTTGCCGCCGCTGATGGGGTTCGTCCTGTTCGTGGTGCTCATGCCGCTATTGCCGGTGCTGACGCTGCGTTTCAAGCGCAAGCGCCGGCTGAAGCGGTTCGGCATGCAGTTGCCGGAGGCGCTGGAACTGATCACGCGTGGCCTGAAGGCCGGCCACCCGGTGCCGGTGGCGATCGCCATGGTGGCGCGCGAGATGCCCGACCCGATCGGCAGCGAGTTCGGCGTCATCGCCGACGAAGTGACCTACGGATCCGATCTGGTTTCGGCGTTGAACTCGCTGTTCGACCGGGTCGGCCAGGAGGATCTGCCGTTGTTCGTCACCGCCGTCTCGATCCAGACCAGTTCGGGCGGCAATCTGCGCGAGATCCTCGACGGCCTGGCGACGACGATTCGCGAGCGTGGCAAGCTGCGCCGCAAGGTGCGCGCCATTGCGACAGAAGGCCGGATGTCGGCCTACATTCTGACGGCCGTGCCGGCGTTGCTGTTTGCCGCCATCATGGCACTGATGCCGGGCTTCTACAGCGACGTCTGGGGCGAGCCGAAGACCTGGTATCTGCTTGGCGCGTCGATCACCTGGCTGATGCTGGGCAATCTGATGATGTTCAAGATGTCGAATTTCAAGTTCTGACATGCAGGGCTTCATCGAATTCCTCGCCTCGCTTGCGCCGACCTCATTGATGCCGGTGGCCATACTGCTGCTGGCGGTGGGTGCTGCCGCTGTTGCCTGGCCTGTTGTCATGGCGAAGGGCGATCGCAACGAGGTCATGCGCCGGCTCAGGGTCGACAACGGTCCCGTGGCCGCCAAACCGGAGCCGGTGCAAAAGAAGAATACCGGCATCGTGCGCGAGAAGGCGGTGAAGCGGGCGCAGGAATTCTACGCCAGGAGCGATCCGGAAAATGTCGCGCGGCTGCGCATGAAGCTTATCCAGGCGGGCTACATGGAGCCGCGCGCTGTCGGTACGTTCTTCCTGATCCGGTTCACCGCGATGATCGGCACGGCAATCGGTGTGTTTGTGCTCAACCGCTGGATGGCCAGTCCGGACGCAACGATGGCCAGCCGCTGGACATTCGTCATCCTGTCGGGCGCGGCCGGTTATTTCCTGCCCGGCCTGATGCTGAGCCAGAAAGTGCGGGAACGCAGGCGTGAGTACCGCAACGGGTTTCCCGATTTCATGGACCTGATGATTGTCTGCTCGGATGCCGGCATGAGCATGGAGGCAGGCATAGAGCGCGTCTCCAAGGAACTCGCCAAGACTTATCCCGCGCTCAGCCAGAACCTGCAGCTGGTGTCGCTGGAGCTGAGGGCCGGGCGCAGCCTCGACGATGCGCTGAAGGCGCTCGCCGATCGCCTCAGCCTGGACGAGGTGCGTTCCTTCGCCACGCTGCTGCAGCAGTCCAAGGAACTCGGCACCAGCCTGTCGGGGGCGCTGCGCGTCTTCTCCGACGACATGCGCCATAAGCGTATGTCGTTGGCCGAGGAAAAGGCGCACGCTCTGCCTGCCAAGATGTCGGTGCCCGTGGTTGTGTGCATCCTGCCGGTGGTGCTGATGATCGCGGCCATTCCAGTCATCGTCAAAATGACGGCGCACTAGCGAGCGCTCCACAAAAGCCCTAGCAAGGGGCTGACAAACCATTGTTCTGACCGAACCCGGCTTTGCAGGTGAGAAAGTCCATGCTGCTGCGCACCCTCTTCCTTGGCCTTGCCGCGGCCAGCCTGTCGCCCGCCTGGGCCGTGGCCGGCGATTGCGGCGATGCCGCCGCCTTGGTGCAGCAGGCCTATCCCAAAGCTCGAAAGAGCGCCGACGGCACCTCGTTCACGCTCGAACCCCACACCAGCATTGCCCTGACATTCGCGTATGGCGATCCGCCAGGGCTGGCTTGCAAGATCTGGCCCGCCCATGACGACCTGCTGTTGGTCGCAGTGCCGCTGATGGACGGGTCCCAACCCAGCGACTACGCGCATGCCGGCGATATCGAGCTTTTGATTGTCGACAGGAAGAGCCGGCAGGTGCGCCAGCGCCTGCTCCAGCCCGGGCTGATGAATGATGATGCCATCGCCATCCGCCAGGTGGAGCTTGATACCGGCCGCTATGCGCTGGCGCCCGATGTTACTGCCTTTGGCCTGCGCATCGAAATGGCAAACAATTCGCTGCCTAATCCGTTCAGTGAAACCGACCTGCGGCTCTATGCCGTCGATGGCGATTCCCTGAGGATGGTGCTCGATGGCCTGGTCGTGGCCGGCAATGGCGGCGAGGGTGATACCAATTGCGCCGGATCCTTCCATACCAGTCGGGTTAGCCTGGCGATGAGCCCGGCCAAACATCATGGCTACCACGACATAACGGTGGTCGAGCGAATGGATACCGACAATCCGTTGCCCGACAAGGATGGCGAGTGCCAGTCCCATCCCGGCAAGTCCGTGAGCCAAACCTACCGGCTGCGCTATGACGGCAGCCGGTATACGGCTCCTGCGGGGCTCAAAGCCCTGGAGCCGTGAGGACGCCGCTGGCTGCGACTGAAGCACCGCGGCCTGGTGGTTAATGGCTGGTGTGCCCGAAGCCGAATTTTGGCGGCGTTTCGGCACCGAAGTTTAATCGCCGCTGATATATTGTGTTTCCTGAAGAACGACCCGGCAAATCGGGCGATGAGGCAGGGGCATGCGTCACAATAATTTCCCGGCAATGGCCACGATGGCGGCCGTCTTGATGATGTCTGGCTGTTCGACGAGTGGCGTCGACACCACCAAGACCACCGCCATCCAACCGGCGGCTAAAGACACCGAAACCTCCGATCTGGCGCAAGGCAAGGCGCAGTTTCGCGACGCCAATTACGGCCTCGCCGAAAAGCACTTCCGCAAGGCCGTCGAGTTGAAGGCCGACAATGCGGAGGCCTGGATGGGGCTCGCGGCTTCCTATGATGAACTCGGCCGCTTCGACTTCGCCGACCGTGCCTACGGCCAGCTTCTGAAAGTCGCCGGTCGCAGGCCGCAGATCGTCAACAATATGGGTTATTCGCAACTGCTGCGCGGCAATCGCAAGAAGGCCAAGGCGCTGCTGCTCGAAGCGAAGGCCGGCATGGCCGATCCCACCGTCGTCAACGCCAACCTCGCTCTCCTGAACAAGGGTTGATCTCGCGTCCAATGGTCCGGTTTCGGGACACGTGCCATCGACGCTTTGTAAACCCTATCTGCAGGTTGCATCGATGGATCGCCTGAAAATCCGTATCTGGGGGCAGCCGCTGACCTAGAATGCAGCGCAACCGCCGACGCTCGAGAGGCCCTTGCCCGATATGCTGGACTTCAGTTCGCTCCTGCTCGCAGCCGCGCTGTCGGGCATATGCCTCAGCGTCACCATGTTTGCGATCTGGTTCACCGCACCCAAGGCAGGTTTCGTGCTGACGGTGGCGTGCGGAATTCTGGTGCTCGTCGCGCATGTGATCCTGTTCTGGCGGTACACCAAGGACCCCGATCCGCTGCTTTGCCAGATCGTGCTTGCGCTGCTCAGCCTGGGGTTCCTGATCCTCTGCTTGTCGGCCATGCAATATCTCGGCGTGCCCGGCTACAGGCGCGCCGTTGCACCGGCGCTTGCCGCCATGACTATCTGTGCCGCTGTCACTTTCCTTGGCTTTGACGGCGTTGGCTTCATCATCACCTACACCACGGTGACGGCGCTGCTGTCGGCGATCGGCGCCATGTTCTGGATCAACGGCAGTCACGATCGCCGCATCCTGCTGGTGGTTTCGTTTCTGAGCGGCACCTGCGCGATGTCGTTTGCGCTTTGCGGCGTGGTTCTGCTGACCAAGGGGCAATGGACGCTCGCGATTGCGCCCGACAATTGGGCCGAACGATTGAATTCCGTCGTGGCGGTGGCCTGCATGACCGGGCTCGGAGCATTGACGCTCTCCCTCCATCATCTGCAGGCGCAGATCGAGCTCAAGGCCGAGACCATGACCGACCCGCTGACAGGGTTGCTGAACCGCCGGGCATTGACGTCGCTTTACGGCGAGCGGAGTTTCGGTCCATTCATGTCTATCGTCATGTTCGACCTCGACCACTTCAAGCGGACGAACGATGTCTACGGTCACCCGGTTGGGGATCAGGTCTTGTGCCGTTTTGCCGCCGTCATCAAGAAATATGCCCGGCCCGGCGTCGACGCTTTTCGCCTTGGCGGCGAGGAGTTCGCAGTCGTCATGTCGCGGATGACGGACGAAAAGGCCTACGATCTCGCCAGCAAGATCGGCGTGGCTTTCGGCGCCGAAATCGTCCCCACCCAGCTCGGCAAATTGCGCAGCACGGTCAGCGGCGGCATCGGCTTTGGCGAGGCAAGCGGCAGCAGCCTCGACAACGTGCTCACCGAGGCAGACGCGGCGCTCTATGCCGCCAAACGCGCCGGACGAAATTGCGTCATCAGCCGCAAGAGGATGGGCAAGGCCGAGCCGATCAAGCCGGCCTTGCGCTCAGCGTAAATTACTCCGCGGCCCCCAGATAGTCGGACAGCGGCGGGCACGAGCAGACCAGGTTGCGGTCGCCGGCGACATTGTCGATGCGTGACACCGGAGGCCAGTACTTGGCTGCCGTGTCGGCGTCGCCGGCCGGATAGGCCGCTTCCAGGCGCGAGTAGGGATGGTTCCACTGGCCGGCCAGCGCCTCGGCGGCGGTGTGCGGCGCGTTGACCAGCGGATTGTCGGCCAAAGGCCATTCGCCCCTGGCGACTTTTGCTGCCTCTGCCGATATCGCGATCATGGCCTCGCAGAAGCGGTCGATTTCCCGCTTGGGCTCGGACTCGGTCGGCTCCACCATCAGCGTGCCGGCGACCGGGAAGGACATGGTCGGCGCGTGAAAACCATAATCGATCAGCCGCTTGGCGACATCGTCGACACTGATGCCTGCACTCTCCTTGAGCACACGGGTGTCGAGGATGCATTCATGCGCGACGCGTCCCTGCCTGCCCTTGTAGAGCACCGGGAAATGCGCACCGAGCCGCGTTGCGATGTAGTTGGCGGAAAGGATCGCTGTTTCGGTCGCCTGCTTCAGGCCCGAGGCGCCCATCATGCGGATATACATCCAGGTGATCGGCAGGATCGAGGCGCTGCCGAAGGGGGCGGCGGAGACGGCGTGCGCCGAGCCTTCGGTGACATGGCCGGGCAAATACGGCTTCAAATGCGCCTTGACGCCGATCGGCCCGATGCCGGGTCCGCCGCCGCCATGCGGAATGCAGAAGGTCTTGTGCAGGTTCATATGGCAGACATCGGCGCCGATGTCGCCGGGACGGGCAAGCCCGACCAGCGCGTTGAGGTTGGCACCGTCGAAATAGACCTGGCCGCCATGCTCATGGATCAGCGCGCAGAGATCGCGTGCGCCTTCCTCGAACACGCCATGCGTCGAGGGATAGGTGAACATCAGCGCTGCGAGATTTTGCGCATGCTCAGTCGCCTTGGCCTTCATGTCGTCCATGTCGATGTTACCGTCTTCGGTGCAGCGCACGACGACGACGTTCATGCCAGCCATCGCCGCGCTCGCGGGATTGGTGCCATGCGCCGAGGAGGGGATCAGGCAGACGGTGCGGTGGTTGTCGCCGCGAGAGCGGTGATAGCCGCGGATGGCGAGCAGTCCGGCATATTCGCCCTGGCTGCCGGCATTGGGCTGCAATGTGACGGCGTCGAAGCCGGTGATCTCCGACAGCCAGCCCTCCAGCTCGCCGATCATGGCGCGGTAGCCTGCCGAGTGCGCGGCCGGGGCGAAAGGGTGCAGATTGGCAATGCTCGGCCAGCTCACCGGCATCATCTCGGCGGCGGCGTTGAGCTTCATGGTGCAGGATCCCAGCGGGATCATGGCGCGGTCGAGCGCCAGGTCCTTGTCGGCCAGCCGGCGCAGGAAGCGCATCATCTCGGTTTCCGACTTGTTTTCGTGGAAAACAGGCTGGGTCAGGAACTCCTTGCCGCGCGGCTTGCCGGGCACCGTGCTGTCGGCGGAGGCGCCAGCCTTGGCGCCGAACAGGGCCGCGATTGCGTCGAGATCGGCCTCGGTGGAGGTTTCGTCGAAGGCGATGCCGATGTGGTCGGCATCGACGGCACGCAGCAATCTGCCGCCCTTTTCAGCGGCGGCGGCGATCGAAGCTGCCTTGCCCTTCACCTCGGCCGTCACCGTGTCGAAGCGGCTTGAACCGAGCACGGAGATGTTTGCTGCTTTGAGCCCGGCGGCAAGACGATTGGCCAGCGTGTGGATGCGCCCGGCAATCGCCTGCAGCCCGGCGGGGCCGTGCCAGATGGCATAGGCGGTCGCCATATTGGCGAGCAGCGCCTGCGCGGTGCAGATGTTGGAGGTCGCCTTGTCGCGGCGGATATGCTGCTCACGCGTCTGCAAGGCAAGCCGGTATCCGGGCCGGCCCTTGCTGTCGGTGGACTGGCCGACCAGGCGGCCAGGCATCAGCCGCGTCAGCCTGTCGGAGACGGCGCAATAGGCCGCGTGCGGGCCGCCAAAGCCCATCGGCACGCCAAAGCGCTGCATCGGGCCGACTGCGATGTCGGCGCCAAGCTTGGCCGGCGCGTCGGTCAGCGTCAGGCCGAGCGGGTCGGCGATGAAGACGACGAGAGCGCCGGTCGCGTGTGCCTTGTCGATCGCTGCCTTGTGGTCGCCATAGACGCCAAATGTATCCGGCCAGGAGACAAGCAGGGCGGCGGTGTTGTCGTCGATCGTCTCGCCATCGATCTCGATGCCGAGCGGCTCGGCGCGGGTGCGCACCACGTCCAGCGTCTGCGGGTGCGGCGTGCCGGCAAGTGCTACCTTGGTGCGCTTGTCGCGGTGATGGCGCAGTGCAATGCCGACCGCCTCGGCCACGGCGGTTGCTTCATCCAGCAGCGACGCCGATGCCACCGGCAGGCCGGTCAGTTCGGTGACCAGGGTCTGGAAGTTGAACAGCATTTCCAGCCGGCCCTGGCTGATCTCGGCCTGATAGGGCGTGTAGGCCGTATACCAGGCCGGGTTCTCGAACAGATTGCGCTGGATAACCGGCGGCACATGGACGCCGTGATAACCGGCGCCGATGAAGCTCTTCAGCACCGTATTCCCGGCCATGACAGCCGAAAGCTCAGCCAGCGCTTCCGCCTCGCTCGCTGGTGCCGGCAGGGCAAGCGGCCGATCGAGCCGGATCGACTTCGGGACGGACTGGCTGATCAGCGTCTCGATCGAGGGCACGCCGATGGCGGCCAGCATGGCTCTGGTATCGTTGAGGCCGGGACCGATATGGCGGGCCGAGAAGGGGTAGGGTGCTGCGGTCATCTCAATAAGTCCTGATATCAACCGATATGGGCTTTGTAGGCGGCCTCATCCATGAGACCGGCGAGCTGGCTTTCGTCGGCAAGCTTCATCTTCCACAGCCAGCCGGCCCCTGTTGCGGCCGAATTGACCAGTGACGGATCCGACGACAGCGTGCCGTTGGCCTCGGTGATCTCGCCGTCGACTGGTGCATAGACATCGGACGCCGCCTTGACGGATTCGACCACGACGGCGGTGTCGCCCTTGGTCAATTTCTTTCCCGTCTCCGGCAGTTCGACGAAGACGAGGTCGCCGAGCTGCTCCTGCGCGTAATCAGTGATGCCGACCGTGGCGATGCCGCCCTCGACGCGGAGCCACTCGTGATCTGATGTGAAATAGGTCGTTGCCATTGAGATCATCCTTTTCGGTAGCGATGCGGTGTGAAGGGCAGGGAGCTGATATCGACTGGGATTTTCGTGCCGCGCACATCGGCGAAAACCCGAATTCCGGGCTTTGCCAGAGGTGTCGAGACATAGCCCATGGCGACCGGATGGCCGGCCGAGGGGCCGAAGCCGCCCGACGTGACATGGCCGGCCGGGTTGCCGTCGGCGTCGAAGAGCGCGGCACCGCCACGCACCGGCTGGCGGCCTTCCGGCTTCAAACCGACGCGCTTTTGCGCGGGTCCTCGTTCCACCGCGGCGCGGAGCGCATCGGCGCCGATGAAAGTGCCGGAAGCGCGGATGTCCTTTGGAATTGCCCACATCAAGGCGGCGCTGGCCGGGTCGGTTTCCGGTGTGATGTCCTGGCCATGCAGGCAGAGACCGGCCTCCAGGCGCAGGCTGTCGCGCGCAGCCAGGCCGATCCACAGCACGCGCTCGTCTCCGAGCAGCTTCGCGACGAGGTCGCGTGCATCGGCCTCCGGCAAGCCGATCTCGAACCCGTCCTCGCCGGTATAGCCCGACCGGCTCATGAACCAGTTCTTGCGCGGTTCGACCCCATGCATGAACAGCAGCGAGCCGGTCTCGATGCCGGCGCGGGAAAGGGCGGCCCAGGCTTCAGGACCCTGGATGGCCAGGAAGACGCGGTCGAGCGGCTCGATCCTGGCGTCGAAATCCGCGGCAAGTGCACGCAAATGCTTTTCGTCGGCTACGGCGTTGCCGGCATTGGCGACCACCATGAACCTGGCATCGCTAAGCCTGGTGACGATCAGGTCGTCGAGGATGCCGCCTGCTTCGTTGAGGAAAAAGGACAGTTTGGATTGCGAGATTTCGAGCGCGCCGGCATCCAGTGGGCAAGCACGGTTGAGCAGTGCCGCCGCTTCCGGTCCGCTGACCTCGAACAGCTTCATGTGCGAGATGTCGAACAGGCCGGCCTGCTCGCGGGTGTGAAGGTGTTCCTTCATGACGCCGGCCGGATAGGTCAGCGGCATCGACCAGCCGGCAAAGGCGCCGAAGCGCGCACCGGCGGCCATATGGATATCTTCAAGGGGAAGGTGTTTTGTGTCGTCGCCCGCCATGTCGTCTCCAGAGTCGCACGCAATCGGTCGCGAATGGCGACCAGTCCGTGCCCCTCTGTCTGAAGCCTGAGAGACTCGCGCAGCCGGAACTCTGTCAGCGGCGCTTACACCTTCGGCGCGGGGGCAAGCCCCGACTTTCCAGAGTGTCTTTCCCGTCTACGGTTCTTTTGCCTGAGAGATTTCGGGCGATTTCCCCTTCGGCGACAGCTCTCGCTGTTCTCTCCCGCAAACAGGTAGGACTCAAGACCCTGAGTCCTCGACGCGCCATCCATAGCTTGCGCGCGACGGCTTGTCACCTGTCAGCAACATCTAAAGCGCGTGCATGTCGTTCTTCAAACCGCGGCACGCTGTCAGGCGACATGCGTTGGCGACAAGTCTTCACTAACCACGCCGTTTGCCGGTTTTTCAAGACACTGCTGATATGTTGGCTTGTGTGACGCTATGGGGCCGGCGCTTGGCGACGGCGGACGGGGACGACAAATGGGCGAATTGATCATGAGCGCGCCGGTGGCCGGGCTGACCTCGAAAAGCCGCATCGCCGCGGAGGACGTGGCGATGTTGCGCCATGAAGTGTTCGGCGACGGCGTCGTGACGCGTGGCGAGGCCGAGGCGCTGTTCGCGCTCGATGCCACGGCGAAGGACAAATGCCAGGAATGGCCGCCCTTCTTCATTGAGGCGGTCACCGACTATATCGTCCACCAGGAAAAGCCATCGGGCTATATCTCGCAGGACAATGCCGACTGGCTGATCCGCACGATCTCGCGCGACGGCATGGTCGACAGCCGGACCGAACTCGAATTGCTGGTGCATGTGCTGGAACAGGCGAAATCGTCGCCGGCCCAGCTTTGTGTGTATGCGCTGGAGCAGGTGGCGCATGCCGTCATTGACGGCAAGGGGCCGCTGATGCTCGGCGGCGCGCTGGCTCCGGGCCTCGTCGCGCAGGCGGAGGTCGAGCTTTTGCGCCGGATACTCCATGCCCATGGCGGCGACGGCAACATCGCCATCACGCGCGCCGAGGCCGAGGTGCTGCTCAAGATCAACGAGCGGACTGCTCAAGGACAAAACGATCCGTCCTGGAACGAGCTGTTCGTCAAGGCGATCGCCAATTTCGTCATGTGCTCGGCCGGCTACGAAGCACCGACGCGCGACGTGGCGCTGCGCCATGACGCCTTCCTCGAACATGCCGATCCGGAAATCGGCGGCTTCTTCAGCCGCATGATCTCCGGCGGGCTTGCCGGCATCATGGAGGCCTACCGATCTCCTGGCGACATCGAAGCCGAATGGGAAGCCAAGAACAGGGCGGCCGAGGCCCTGGCCCGCCGTGCCGAGACGATCGATGCCGGCGAAGCCGGCTGGCTGATCGAACATATCGGCGTCGACAGGCCACTTTACGAGAACGAACGCGCGCTGCTGACCCTGATCAAGCACGCCTCGCCGGAAATTCACCCGGCGCTCAGGCCGCTGCTCGACAAGGTTGCCTGACCGGCCAGGGATTGCTTAATCGGATCCGGGATGCTGGTCAGATCTGATCGACGTCGACGTATATCCGGGCCAGGCCTTCCCGGACGGTCGACATGGCATCGGCGACACTGATGTCGATGTGGTCATGCATGAGCCTTGCGGCCGTGTCGGCATCGCGGGTTACCATGGCTCGGGCGATTTCGCTGTGTTCGGTGTAGGTTGTCGACAGTCGCCGGTGCTTCTCCACTTCGATCTTGCGAACGAAATGGATGCGCGTGTTGATGCCTTCGAGCATGCGCGCCAGTTCGGGATTGCCTGACAGCCTGGCGATGCGGATGTGAAACTCCTCGTCCCTGGCGGTCAGCTCGGCGCTGGAAAACGAGTCGGCGCGCGCCATGGTGAGCGTCCACCAGTCGACGAGCGCGGCGAGCTCTTCATTGGTCGCGCGCTGGATCGCCAGCCTGACGGAGCGCTCCTCAAGCACCGCCCGCACGTCGGAAAGATTGACGACCTCGTCGACATCGAAGCCGCGGCAAAAGAAGCCGCGATTGGTCTGGAAGGTGATGAGTTCCTCCGTGACCAGCCGCTGGAGGGCCTCCCTGATCGGGCTGCGGCTGACATTCAGCCTCGCGGCAAGCGCCACTTCGTTGATGCGCTCGTTCGGCTTGAAGCGATAGTCCATCGCCATGCGACGGATCTCTTCATAGACGCGCGGGCCGGTCTTGATCGGCTTGGATGCCAACGCCGCATCGTCGTCCTGGTTGCTGTGCCTGGTGGGTCGGAGCATGGCGTCGGTCAAGCCTTTGCGGCGCTTGGTTCGGCGAACCGCGCCTGTGTGGGAAGGATACCGTCGAGGGCGATCGGCGCAGCCCGGCCGGCGATCAGGTCGGCGACGATGCGGGCCGATCCATGCGCCATCGTCCATCCAATATGGCCGTGGCCGGTGTTCAGCCAGAGGTTCTTGATGTTGCGCAGGCCGAGGATCGGCAGATTGTCGGGCGTCATGGGTCTCAGGCAGGCCCGCATTTCGGCGCGATCATAGGCGATACCGCGCGGGAACAGGTCCTGCGTGACGCGCTTCATGAAGGCGAAATCCGAAGGCTTGTGGCTGCGATCATAGCCCGCGAATTCCGCGGTGGCGGTGACGCGGATGCGATCGCCCATCGGCGTGATGGCAACGAGATTGTGCTCATCGATGACGGGGAGTTTTGGAGCCAGCGCCGGGTCGACGATGGGAATGGTCAGGGAATATCCTTTGACCGGATAGATCGGCAAACCAAGGCCGATCTTGCGGGCGAGGATCGGGCTTTCGGCGCCGAGACACAGAACGTAGGTGTCGGCCAGAAATTCTCCCTTGTCGGTGACGACCCGGATGATCGCGTCATTCCTGCGTTCGATCCCGACGATCCTCGTGCTTGTCAGGATCTTGCCGCCCCTCGTTTCGACGATGGCCGCCAGCGCGCGCGTGAACTTGGCGGCGTCGCCGGTTTCATCGGTTGGACACATTATGCCGCCGGCAATGCTGCCGCGCGACGAAGCCAGCGCCGGCTCGCGGTCAATGATTTCCTGTGCGTCGACAATGCGGATCTCCTGGCCGTCGGCCTCCAGCAGGCGCATGTTGGCGACGCCCTTGTCGAGCGCCTGACGGCTGCGGTGGAAGTAAAGGATGCCGGCCGAGGTCCTGTCGTATTGGATCGATTCCTCCCTGACGACCGCCTGCAGGACCGATTGGGAATGGACCGCAAGCCGATGTTTGAGGAGGGTGTTGCGACGCGCTTTGGCGGCCGTGCATTCCCTGAGGAAGCGCAGCGACCAGCTGTAGAGATGCGGGTCGGCGGAAAGTTTGAAGCGAAGCGCCTGGTCTTTCAGGAACAGCGACTTCAGCAGGATTTTTGGCGCGGCTGGTGATGACCAGACGAAGGAGTGACCGGGCGCGATCATGCCTGCATTTGCCCAGCTCGCGCCCTCGGCCACCTGCGGTGCCTGCTCGAGAACAGTGACCGCGTGGCCGTCCTTTTGCAACTGATAAGTGGTGGTGATCCCGACCACGCCGCCGCCCAAGATCAATACGCGCATTGCTGTCCCGAAGGGCTGTGTTCCTATTGTCGACAATTCAATAGGAAGACGCCGATCCCTGTCAACGGTGAATGGGTCGGCGACGGACAAGCGATCCGCGCAAGCGCAAAATTCAGGCGTTTACCGGTTCCCAGGATCTGCACAGAGCCCTTGACAGTTTCGGCAATATCGCCGTTTCTATTGTCGACAATTCTGATTGGCATCAGGGAGGGGACTGCGCCATGGACGCCCCGGTTAGCCGCGCCGACGACACGCTTGTCCTCGACAAGGAACACATTCCCTTCAAGACCGATGACGGTATCGGCACGCGCGCCAATCTCGGCCTGCTCGTGCTGCGGACCGACCAGACCATCGAGGATGAATTCCGGTATGCGCTGCCCGCGCGCGACATCGCGCTGTACGAGGCGCGGCTCTACAGCGATGTCGAGATCACACCGGAAAACCTGATGAAAATGTCGGCGGTAATCCCGGCAACGGTGGGACTCTTGCCCGACGTCAAGTTCGATGTGATCGGCTTTGCCTGCACGTCGGGAGCGCTGGTCATCGGCGAGGATAAGGTTGCCGAGCGCGTTCACGAGGTGCTGCCTGGTGTGCAGGTGACCAATCCGGTGACCGCGGCACGCGCCGCGCTGAAGGCCCTGGGGGTCTCGAGGATCGCGCTGCTCACCCCTTACTTGGCGAAAATCAATCATTCGCTGCGGGCATCGCTGATGGCGCGGGGGATGGATATTCCGGTCATGGGCTCCTTCAACGAGGCGGACGACAATGTCGTTGCACGCATCACGCCGGCATCGGTCAAGCAGGCCATCTTGGAAATCGGTGCGTCGAGCGACTGTGATGCGGTGTTCGTTTCCTGCACCAGCATGCGCGTTGCCCGCATCATCGAGGAGGTCGAGAAGGAGTTGGGGAAACCGGTCACCTCCAGCAACCATGCACTTGCCTGGCATATGCTGCGGCTTGGCGGCATTGGCGAGCAGATTGCCGGAAAAGGCGAGCTGTTTCGCCGCTCGCTAGGCTAGCATCTTCAGCGCCGGATTTGCGGTGTGCAGCTCAGATCCCGCCGTACCAGTCATAGCCATTGTCTTCCCAATAGCCGCCCCTGCCACCGCCGACATCGGCAAAGCCGTCGACCAGTTCGATCTTGTAGAGATATTTCGGCATCTTGTAGCCGAGCTGGCGCTCGACGCGAACCCGCAGCGGCGCGCCGTTCTCGACCGGCAGCGGCTTGCCGTTCAGGCCGTAGGCGAGGATCGTCTGCGGGTGACGGGCATCGATGAGGTCGATGGTGCCGTAATATTTGATGTCGCCCGACAGGCTGCGGTCGATCGTGTCGAGGCAATGGAACATGACATAGCGCGCCTGCGGTTTGACCACCGCCTGGTCCAGCACCAGCGACAGCGGCGTGCCGGTCCATTTGGCTATGCAGCTCCAGCCTTCGACGCAGTCATGGCGGGTGATCTGGGTGCGGCTTGGCATGTTCTGGAGCTGCTCGCGGCTGAGCGACAGCGGCTTTTCGACAAGACCCGTCACTTCCAGACGCCAGTCGGCGAAATTGTTGGCGAGCAGGCCCTTGTAGACGTCGTCATCGGGAGCGGTGACGCCGTTCGGCCGCTGCGGCTGGCGGATATCGGCCTCGGTGAATTCCGGCGCCAGCGCACCGCGTCCGGCGAGCAGGCGTTGCGCCCGGTATGTCAGGCCATTGGCGTTTTCGAGGAAACTGCGCAGGCCGCTGCCGACGCTTAGCTGGCTGTCAAAGGCGTCGCAGCCCGACAGCATGATACCGGAAGCGCCAAGGCCGGCAGCGGTCAGGAATTTGCGGCGGCTGATCTCAAACTTCGCCATGTCAGGCACTCCTCTCGGCTGTATTGTCGTTCTGTGCGGGAGGATCGGTGCGGTACCAGCCGGTGATGATCGAGCGCAGCTCGTTGATCGGGCCGGCGGCCAGGATCATCAGGATATGGACGACGAAGAAGGCGACCAGCAGCACCATCACGGTGAAATGGATGGTGCGTGCCGTCTGCCGGCCACCGAGCAGATCGTTGAGGAAAGGCAGCACCGAGTTCATGCTTGGCGACATCGCCAGACCGGTGATGATCATCAGCGGCAGCAGCACGAACAGAACCCCGCCATAGGCCATCTTCTGCAGCGTGTTGTATTCGCGCGTGTGGTGGAATTTGAGCTTGGCGTGGTCGACGATGTCTTGCGGCAACCGCTTCAAATCGTCGAGGCGTGGCGCGAGATCGCGGCGGATGTGACCGTTGACGATGCTGGCGACCAGCCAGACGATCAACGTCGTGGTGAGTATCCAGGCAAAGAAGAAATGGATGACGCGCGCAGTGCCGAGATCATAGTAGGACGGGATGGTCGCCCAGGACGGGAAGGCGCGGGACGTCTCCTGGCCGGCCGGACCCGACCAGCCGAGCACCCCAGTGGTGTTGAAGCGTTTGCCGAAGATCTCCGTGTAGCCGCGCGGACCCGCATCGGAGTTCTCGGCGCCGATGGCGAAGATGGTGTTGTTGTAATCGAAGCCCGATTGCTTGCCGATATAGAGCTGCGGACGGGCATTGAAGATCTGCAGGCCGGACAACAGCATGAAGAACAGCGAGATGGCCCACAGCCAATGCGTCAGCCGCGTCCAGCGCGACTGCCGGTAAATCAGCGTTTTGTCGTTCGACGCCGAAGCGCCTGGATCGGCGGCGGATTGGCTTCTGGCAACGGATTCCATCGTGTTTCGTCTCCCGGCCTCGCGGCATGGCCTGCGCGCTCATTGTCCTCCTGATACGTCGCGATCCAAACCGATGTTTCATCCGATCACGGATTTATTACGGACCGCCCAGGCTGACGGCGAGATTGACGGCAGCGGCGACGATGACCGTGTTGAAGAAAAACGACAGGATCGAGTGGACAAGCACGACACGACGCATATGCGTCGTCGAGATGTTGGTGTCGGCGGTCTGCGCCGTCATGCCGATCACCGTCGAGAAATAGAGGAAGTCCCAACCCTCCGGCCGTTTGTCGCCCGGAAACAGCAGTCCGCCGACCGGGATTTTCTTCCTGGTCTCGGCATCCATCGCATCGCCATCCATCCAGTAGACATGAGCATAATGGAGCGCTGCCATGGCATGGATGGTGAACCAGCCGAGCGGGATCGACAGCAGCGCGAAGAAGAGCTCGATGGGATGGCTTCTGTCCTTCTGATTGATCAGCAGGAACAATGCGACAACGGCAACGCCGACGACGACAAGCGTCACGGCGAAGATGACCAGCACCGGCTGGTCGGTGGCGCGCGCATTCTTGCTCAGATACCTGCCGGTGAACTTCGGCATCTGGGCGACGACGAGAATGACATAGGCGGCAAAGAACGCGTTGGCGCCGATCGAATAGGCAAGCGGAGCGTGCAGCAGCAACGCCACCAGAAGCGCAAAGACGCCGAAGCAGGCAGACACAGCAAACAGCATGTGGCGCTGCATGGGTTTGTCTATCGGAGCTTCGGCGGCCATGGTGGTTCCAGCCCTGGATAGCGCTAATCCGGTGTGGCCGATTTCATGGCACGCCGCAAGATGCGATCGAGTTCGCCCAGAAACCGCGACCGGTCTTGCGGCGCGAAGCTGGCATTGTAGCCCTTGCTTTCGCCGGTCTCGCGCAGATGCTGCTTCAGGTCGCGCATCGCCACCGCCATGCCGATCGTTTCCGGCGTGAAGGGACGTCCGGTTGGCCCAAGCACATGGGCGCCAAGCGCCACCGCGCGGGCGGCCAGCGGAATGTCGGCGGTGATCACAATGTCGTTGGTGCGTGCATTGTCGACGATCCAGTCGTCGGCGGCATCAGCGCCCTTGGAGACCACGACATTGCGGACCATCGGATCGCGCGACGGCCGCAGGCCGCCATTGGAGACGTAGGTGACAACGACGCCATGCCGGTCGGCCACTTTTTCGACCTCGGCCTTGACCGGGCAGGCGTCTGCATCGACGAGAATGGCGGGGAGTTCGCTCATGTTTCTTTTCTCCTCCCATTGTGAACCACGGAGGCCGCGCGCCGGTTGGACCGCGGCCTGCGATCTTCCTCAGTAAACCACGACGCTTCTGATCGATTTGCCCTCATGCATGAGATCGAAACCCTTGTTGATGTCCTCGAGCTTGAGCGTGTGGGTGATCATCGGGTCGATCTGGATCTTGCCGTCCATGTACCAGTCGACGATCTTCGGCACATCGGTGCGGCCGCGCGCGCCGCCGAAGGCGGTGCCCATCCAGGTGCGGCCGGTGACCAGCTGGAACGGCCTGGTCGAGATCTCCTGGCCGGCGCCGGCAACGCCGATGACCACCGACTTGCCCCAGCCGCGATGCGAGGCTTCGAGCGCCTGACGCATGACCTTGGTGCTCCCCGTGCAGTCGAATGTGTAGTCGGCGCCGCCGATCTGGTCGGCGCCACGCTTGGTGATGTTGACGAGGTAGGGCACGACATCGCCGTCGATCTCCTTCGGATTGACGAAATGCGTCATGCCGAAGCGCTCGCCCCACTCCTTCTTGTCGTTGTTCAAATCGACGCCGATGATCATGTCGGCGCCGGCAAGTTTCAGGCCCTGGATGACATTGAGGCCGATGCCGCCGAGGCCGAAGACGACCGCGGTGGCGCCGATCTCGACCTTGGCGGTGTTGATCACGGCACCGATGCCGGTGGTGACGCCGCAGCCGATGTAGCAGATCTTGTCGAAGGGCGCGTCCGGATTGACCTTGGCCAGTGCGATCTCGGGCAGCACGGTGAAGTTGGAGAAGGTCGAGCAGCCCATATAGTGAAAGATCTTGTCCTTGCCGATCGAGAAGCGCGACGAACCATCGGGCATCAGGCCCTGGCCCTGCGTGGCGCGGATCGCCGTGCAGAGGTTCGTCTTTCTCGACAGGCAGGACGGGCACTGGCGGCATTCGGGCGTATAGAGCGGGATGACGTGGTCGCCCTTCTTGAGCGAGGTGACACCCTTGCCGACATCGACGACGACGCCGGCGCCTTCATGGCCGAGGATGGCCGGAAACAGACCTTCCGGATCGGCGCCCGACAGTGTGAATTCGTCGGTGTGGCAAATGCCTGTCGCCTTGATCTCGACCAGCACTTCGCCCTCGCGCGGGCCCTCGAGGTCGACCTCCATGATCTCCAGCGGCTTTCCGGCGGCGACAGCGACAGCGGCGCGGGTTTTCATTCTTTTTCTCTCCCAAATCTCTATTTTGCCGGGCCAGAACGCGGCGCTTATGATCAGACTATGCGGCGATCTTGCCGGGGCCGGCGGGAAACACACCCGACATGACGGTGAAGCCCTTGATGCGCTTGACACGGTCGCACCAGCGCCGAATAGCCGGATAGTCCTGGCGCGGAACACCGCCTTCCTCCGACAGGATGATGTAAGGAAAACAGGCGATGTCGGCGATGGTCGGGTGACTGGCCGAACAGATCCAGTTGCGGCCCTGCTGTTCGCCGAACCACAGATGCTCGTCGAGGATACGGAAAAGGCGATGCGCGCCGGCACGCGCGGCGTCGATATCGAAGTCATAAAACAGCGCATCGTGCAGGCGGGCGGCCGACGCCGTCGAAGTGATACCGTCTGCAAAGGCCAGCCACTGGCTGATCTCGCCCAGCAGAGCGGGATTGTCCCGCGGATACCAGGTGCCCGACGGATCGTATTTCGAGGCGAGATAGACAAGGATCGCTTGGGCATCGCGCAAGATCAGCTCTTCATCCTCGATGACCGGCAGCTGGCCAAGCGGATTGAGTTTCAGGAACCATTCCGACTTGTGTTCGCGGCCGGGGTAGAAGTCGACCGGCACGGTCTTGTAGTCGATGCCGAGAAAACTCATCAGCAGCCGCAGCTTGTAGCAATTGCCCGACAGTTCGTAGTCGTAAAGCGTGATCATCGGCGGCTCCTAAAGCAATTCCAGGAAAAGTGTGTAACGGTTTTCCGTCCGGAATTGCGTAAAACAAACAGTTAGATGTCCAGCACGAGGCGTGCCGATTTGGCGCGCGAAACGCAGGTCATGATCTTGGTTCCGGCCTTCCTCTCGGCATCGTTGAGGTAGACGTCCTGATGGTCCGGTTCGCCCTCGATCACCGTCGCCACGCAAGTGCCGCAGGCGCCTTGCTCGCAAGACGACGGAACATCGATGCCGCTTTCGCGCATGACCTGCATGATCGTCTTGCCCGCCGGCACCTGAAGCGTGACGCAGGAGCGCGCCAGCGCGACCTCGAAGCTCGAACTGTCGTCGATCTTGTTGGTGTTCTTGAAGTACTCGAAATGGACGGCGCTATCCGGCCAGCCCTGCTCGGCCGCGATCTTGCGCGCGGCTTCCAGCATCGGTCCCGGGCCGCAGATGTAGAGATGCATGCCATTGCGATAACCGGCGAGGAGTTGTCGAAGCTCGGCGCCGGTCGCGTCGGGCGAGAGGCCGAGATGCGGCTTCAGCGCATCGCCGAGATGCTTCAGCCGATCGGCAAAGGCGAGGTGTTCCTCGCCTTGCGCGAAATAATGCAGCT
Source organism: Mesorhizobium sp. Primo-A (assembly GCF_003997175.1). Lineage (NCBI taxonomy): Bacteria > Pseudomonadati > Pseudomonadota > Alphaproteobacteria > Hyphomicrobiales > Phyllobacteriaceae > Mesorhizobium > Mesorhizobium sp. Primo-A. The sequence continues at coordinate 322,596 of NZ_RZTG01000001.1, read as the reverse complement.
CGTGCGCAAGCTCCTGGTTCTTCAGCGCCTGCGCCATGGCGAGCAGCGGCGTGATGCCGATGCCGCCGGCGACGAACAGCGTCTTGATCGCATCGCGGCGCAGCGGGAAGTTGTTGCGTGGCTCGGAAATCGCCAGCACGTCGCCCTCTCGCACCGTCTCATGCATGCATTTCGAGCCACCCTTGGAGTCCCGTTCCAGCTTGACGCCGATGGTGAAGCTGTCGGTTTCACCAGGACCGTTGGTGATCGAATACTGCCTGATCTCGCCATTGGGCATGTGGACGTCGATATGAGCTCCAGGCTGGAACGTCGGCAGGATGCCCTTGATCGGACGAAGCTCGAAGCCTGCGATCCCGTCGGCGGTCTGCCATTTTCTGGCCACGCTGACACGCAGCGCAGCCTTGCGGCCATGCGTGGTCACCTCAGGCATTTCGGCGAGTTCGGCCGAGACCCGTTCGTAGACCGGCTCGAGCGGCGCCGGCGCCGGCGCGTTCGCCACGTCGCGCTCGACCTCGTCGCGCAGCTTGGAAAGCCGCTCATTGTGGTGACGCAGAATGGCAATGCGCGCGGCGCCCTCGGCCTCCTGATCGAGCACGCCGCGGATCACCGAACGGTTGGAATCGACCGGCTGCACGAAGAAAACGCCCTGCGTCTCGGCGCCGCTGGCTCGCGAGCGAAGCGCCACAGCGAAATCCTGGGCGGCTTCGACGAGAATGTCGGCGCCCTCGCCGTCGATCGCTCCGTTGGGTTGAAAGCGATAGGCTCTCAGCCTCTCGACGACTTTGTCGGCCGGCGCGTTGACCGCGATGCCGCGCAAGGCGAGGAGCTTGTCTTCGGCGAGGCCGGCAATCTCAGGCACCTCCCCGCGCGGCTCTTCCGAGGACCAGACCAAGCCATAACGTTCGACCGCCGGAAAAGTGCGGTTGGTGATGGTGCGGGCGGGTGCATCGGCCGGATGAGCCGGGATATAGGTGCAGCCAGCGGTGCGGTTCGAATAACGCCAGCCGTGATACTGGCATTTCAGTTCGCGCCCGTCATTGATGCCGATCGACAGCCTGACGCCGCGATGCAGGCAGCGGTTCTCCCAGATGTTGACGTAACCGTCATCGGCCCGCCACACGGCGAATTCCCGGCCCAGCAACTGGCCGTGGAAAACGTGGCGAAACGGCAAATCATGGGCAGCGGCGATCGGATGCCACCGGCTTCTGGCTTCTTCCAACATCAATCGTCTCCAAAATGTCTGTCAGGCTGCAGCCGGGATGACCCCGTAGGTCACGCCCTTCTGGCTGAGCCAGCGCCGGTAGGCGATGGCCGACTTGTCAGCGCGGATCGGCGTCTCGGCGCGCGGATCGAGCGGCAGGCGCTTCGGCACCTGGTTTTCCAGGATCGGCTTGTCCTGGCCGAAGATCGTCTGCTGGAAACGCTTGATCACCTTGTCTTCATTGTCTTCGTCGAGCACGCAAAGCAGCATGTGGGCGCGCACATGCTCCTGGTCGACCGGCTGCAGGAAGACGGCGATGACATCGCGCCGGGTCTCGTCGACCGGGCTCGATTTATAGAGCACCGAGCAATAGGGATGCGGCACGCGATAGACGTAGTCGACGTCGGCGCCGCCATCGGACGCCGTCGACGCCATCGGCTGGAAGAAGCGGCAGCGCGTGGCCAGGATCTCGTCGCGATCGACGGAGATCTCGACGTCGTATTCCTTGACTTCGGTATGCGGCTCGACGCCGAGTATGTCGGTATGCACATAGGGGAAGTGGCCCATGTCGAGAAAGTTCTCGATGGCGCGTGGCGCCGAGACGTTGACGCCGAACGTTGCCGCATTGAGCTTGCGGCGGTCCGGCTCTTGATATTCGGGGATCGGGAACAGCTCGGCCGGCGGCGACCCGAGCGAAGTCCAGACATAGCCATAGGCGCTTATTGCAGGCAGCCTGTCGGCGGGTGGAATATGGTCAGCCCTTTGCACATCGGGACGCGAGCGCCAGACGACGGGCTCGCCATCCGCGTCCACCGCAAAGCTGAGGCGCTCCTCGAGCAGAACGGTCTCCTGGACGGCGCCGGGAGCAGCTTCCGCGATGGCGCCCACGGGATGCCAGAGATTGAGGATCACGGGATCAGCGCATTTCGTCATCATGTTATCCCTTCAAATACCCTCGGACGTCATCAGATCTGTGCCGGTATCGCACCATAGGTGACCGCCCTGTCACGCAGCCAGCGCCGATAGGAAACCGAGACGGCATCGGCGCGGATCGGCGTCTCGGCGCGCGGATCGAGCGGCAGGCGCTTGGGGACCTGGTTTTCCAGGATCGGCTTGTCCTGCGCGAAGATCAATTGCATGAAACTGCGCACCGTCGCCGCATCCATGCCCTCCTTGAGGTAGCAGAGATAGGGATGCGCGACGCAGTTCTCCTCGTCGACCGGCTGCACGAACAGCGTGATGACATCCAGCCTCCCCTTCTGGATCGGATTGCTCTTGTAGAGCGCCACCGTATAGGGCCGGATCACCTTGTAGATGTACTCGACGACGAACCCTTCCTTCGCGGTCGGCGACGCGATGGGCTGGTAGAATTTGCATTCGGTCGCCAGCACCTCGTCCTGGGGCGTGATTTCCACCTTGTAAGGCACGACCTCGGTATGCGGCTCCTCGCCGAGCCAGCCTGTGTGGATGAAGGGGAAATGCCCCATGTCGAGAAAATTCTCGACGGCGCGAAGGCCCGACACCTTGACCGCGATCGAGCCGCCGCTGACCAGATGTCGATCCGCCTCGTTGGCCTCGGGGATGTAGATGATGTCGCGCCAGGGTTTGTCCAGACAGGTCCAGACGAAGCCATAGCGCTCGGCGCTCTTCAACACGTCGCCGGTATCGTTGCGAACGACTTCGATCTTGTTTGAATGTTTTCGAACGACGAGATCGACCCCAAGCAGACGGGTCGAAAAGGGCACATCCTGGCTGAGCGATTCCTGGTCAGCGACGATATGCCAGTCGTTCAGAAGCTCGCGGTCGACGCAACGGGTTGCCATCGGCATCCCTCCCAACTCGGCTAGCCCTTCACCACGAACCTAGCCTGACGTTTCGCAATGACGAAATCACAAGATTGGATACCAATCAATGATTTTTTGTCAGCCAAAATCATTTTTTGTGTTGACAGACTATGATGATTGAATTCCGATATGGAAAACCTGAACCTGGGATATGGCACATCCCGAAGCGTCATGTCTTCATCATGGAAAGCCTGCTGATCATGTCGTCGCAAAGGCGGAGAACCGTGCCTTGAGCAGCCGCTCCCAGACGATCGCGGACACGCTGACCCGCGCCATCATCGACCATCGGCTGGTGCCCGGCTGCAAGCTCGGCGAGCGCGAGCTTGCCGAGATATTCGATGTCAGCCGCATCGTGGTGCGTCAGGCCCTGATACGGCTCGCCGATGACGGGCTGGCGCAGATCGAGCGCAACCGCGGCGCCTTCGTCGCCAGGCCAAGCATGCAGGAGGCAATGGAGATTTACGACGCGCTGACCCTTGTCGAACAGGGGGTGGCGGCCCAGCTCAGCGATCGCCTTGGCCCCGCCGGATGGGCCGAGCTGCGCCAGCATGTCGAACGCCAGCGCCAGGCAGTCGCCGCCGGCAACGATGCGCTGGCCGACGTGCTCGGCCAGGAATTCCACACGGTGTTCGTGCGCCTTAGCCGCAACAAGGTGATGCAGGAAATCCATGCCCAGCTGGTGCGCCGCACGACGCTGCTGCGCTCGCTCATTTCAGCCGATTTCGACTATTGCAATCTGCTCGACGATCATTCGAGGGTCGTCGACCTCCTGGAAAAGGGCCGCCTGAAACAGGCCATGGACCTGATCGACACGCATCACCGCACCGTGGTGCGCGGCTATATCATGGATCGCGACGTGTTTCCGGAGATGACGCCTGCCGAAGCGCTCGCACCCTATCTCGACGGCAAGGCCGACGGAGCGACGATATCGGCTGGATTGAGGCAGGCAAAACCATCCGGGAATGGCGACGGCGCGGTGCACGCGCACGTCCATCTCCCTAACAAAGACCGGGCATCGACAAGCCGGGCATCAACCAAAAAAACCAACAGAGGGTTACCGACATGAACGACCTGACAAGACGCGGATTCCTGAAATACAGCGGTGCGCTGGGTGCTGCGCTCGGTGCCGGAGGGCTGAGCACGGTCGCCAAGGCTCAAGAGGTGCTCAAGATCGGCGTCGTCTACGTCTCGCCGATCGCCGAAATCGGCTGGACCAAGCAGCACAGCCTTGGCGTCGAGGCGATCAAAGCCGCGTTCGGCGACAAGGCCGAACTCACCGTCATCGACAACATCTTCATGCCGCAGGATGCGGAGCGCATTTTCCGCGAGCTGGCCAGCGCCGGCAACAAACTGATCTTCGGCACCAGCTTTTCGCACGGAACGCCCATGCAGAAAGTGGCGCCGCGGTTCCCCAAGGTGGCTTTCGAACATTGCTCCGGCATCGTCCACCTTGCCAATCTGGGTACCTTTGAAGCCAAATATTACGAGGGCACTTTCGTCGCCGGCGCGGCCGGCGGCTACATGTCGAAATCGGGCAAGATTGGTTTCATCGGCGGCTTTCCGATTCCGGATATCGTCGGCCCGGCCAACGCGCTGCTGCTCGGTGCGCAAAGCGTCAATCCGAACGCCACCTGCAACGCCATCTTCCTCAATTCCTGGTTCGATCCGGGCAAGGAGAAGGAGGCCGCCAAGACGCTGCTTTCGCAAGGCTGCGACGTCATCTGCTCGATGACCGACACGGCGACGGGCGTCCAGGTCGCGGGTGAAGGCGGCGCCTGGTCGATCGGCTACGCCAGCGACATGGCCAAGTTCGCTTCGGGCAAACAGCTGACGTCCTTTGTCCTCGACTGGACCAGCGACTATGTCGGCGCCGCCAAGGCCGTCGCCGCCGGCACCTGGAAGCCGGAAGTGCGCTGGGATGGACTGGCAGCGGGCGTCGTGAAGATGGCGCCCTACAATGACGGCATACCGGCCGACACCAAGGCCAAGCTGAAGCAGCTCGAGGCCGACATCGGCAGCGGCAAGGTGCACCCCTATGGCGGCGAGTTGAAGGACCAGGCCGGCAACCTCAAGGTCGCTGCAGGCTCCGTCCTGGCCGATGACGATGTTCGCGGCATGAACTGGTTCGTCAAAGGCATGATCGGCAAGCTGAGCTGAACGCCATCAAAGAACCAGGGAGGCGCCGAGACCGACCTTCGGCGTCTCCCTGCCTGGTTCCCGTCCAACCTCGCTTCACGCCACGGCAGGACCCGCCATGCATCCGCGTCTAGAACTGCGCAACATCCGCAAACGCTATCCCGGCGTCGTCGCCAATGACGAGGTCTCGCTGTCTATCCAGCCCGGCGAAATCCACGCCGTGCTGGGCGAAAACGGCGCCGGCAAATCGACCCTGATGAAGATCATCTATGGCGCGGCGCAGGCCGATTCCGGCGAGATCTTCTGCGACGGCAATCCGATCGCGGCGCACAACCCGGCGACGTCGCGCGCGCTCGGCATCGAGATGGTCTACCAGCACTTCGCGCTGTTCGAATCCGTTTCAGTGGTCGAGAACATTGCGCTCTCGGCAAGCAGCGCCTTCGATCTGCCCTCGCTTGCCGCCAAGATCCGCGAGCTTTCGCTTCGCTACGGTATGCCGATCGATCCGCATCGCCAGGTGCATGACCTCTCTGTCGGCGAGCGGCAGCGCGTCGAGATCGTGCGCTGCCTGCTGCAGGCGCCCAAGCTTCTGATCCTCGACGAGCCGACTTCCGTGCTGACGCCACAGGCGGTGGTCAAGCTGTTCGAGACGCTTCGACAACTCGCCGCTGAAGGCTGCAGCATCGTCTACATCAGCCACAAGCTCGACGAGGTGCAGGAGCTCTGTGACACCGCAACCGTGCTGCGCAACGGCAAGGTCACCGGCACCGCTCGGCCGAAAGAGACGACCTCGCTCGAGCTCGCCCGCATGATGGTCGGCTCGAAGCTGCCGGAAATGCATGTCAGCCCGCCGACCCCGAGCGAGAAGCCAGTGCTCGAGGTCAACAACCTTTCGGTCAAGGCAAGAGACCATTTCGGCGTGGATCTGAAGGACGTCTCCTTCAACGTTCATGGCGGGGAAATCGTCGGCCTGGCGGGAGTGTCCGGAAACGGCCAGGCGGAGCTTATCGCCTTGCTCAGCGGCGAACGCACGCATCACAACAACGACGCGATCAGGATTTGCGGTACCGCTGCCGCTCGCCTTCGTGCCGACGAGCGCCGTAAGCTCGGTCTCGCCTTCGTTCCCGAGGAACGGCTGGGCCGTGGCGCGGTACCGTCGCATACGCTGTGGGAGAACGCGGTTCTGACCGCCCATCGCTTCGGCACCGTCCGCAACGGCCTGGTCGACCGGCGCAAAGCCAGCGCCTTCGCAGCTGGCATCATCGACAGGTTCAAGGTCAAGGCCAACGGTCCGGCTTCGACGGCGCAAAGCCTGTCGGGCGGCAATCTGCAGAAATTCATCGTCGGCCGTGAGATCGCGCTCGAGCCGAAGCTTCTGCTTGTCTCCCAGCCGACCTGGGGCGTCGATGTCGGCGCCAGCGCCTTCATCCGCCAGACCATCGTCGACCTCAGCCGCGCCGGCGCGGCGGTGCTCGTCGTCTCCGAAGAACTCGACGAGCTGTTCGAGATTTGTGACCGGCTTCTGGTGATCTGCCAGGGGCGCGTGTCACCGCCGCTGGTACGCAAGACGACCGACCGCGAAGAGGTCGGGCTGCTGATGACCGGTCGAACGATGAGCACGGATCAAATGGCAATTGGGAGTGGCGACGTTGCGCTTCAGGATTGAACAAAGGCCGGAGCCTTCGGCAACAATGCGCGTCGCGGCGCCGGTGCTGGCGTCGGTTTTGACGCTGGTCGTCGGCTCGATCTTTTTTGCCTCGCTCGGACACGATCCGCTGCCGACGCTCTACGCCTTCTTTGTCGAGCCGTTGAATTCCCTCAACGGTTTGTCGGAATGGCTGCTCAAGGCTTCGCCGCTGATCCTCATTGCGTGTGGGCTGGCTATCGGCTTCCGCGCCAATGTCTGGAACATCGGCGCCGAGGGCCAGTTCACCATGGGCGCGATTGCGGCGAGCGGCGTCGGTCTTTTCTGGCCGAACCCGGACAGCGTGCTGCTGTTGCCGTTGATGTTCGTTGCCGGCATGGGCGCCGGCATGGCATGGGCGGCGATCCCTGCCTTCCTGCGCGCCCGCATGAACACCAACGAGATCCTGGTCACGCTGATGATGACCTACATCGCGACGCTGTTCCTGTCCTATCTCGTGCATGGACCGTGGCGCGATCCGGCCGGTTTCAACTACCCGCAGACGGCACTTCTGCCGACAGCCGCCCTGTTCGAATCCTTCGACCCGGCCTATCGGCTCAACCCTTCGATCTTCATCACCGTCGTCGCCGTGTTCGTGATGTGGCTGTTCACTGACCGCAGCTTCCTTGGCTACAAGATGTCGGTGAGCGGAGCGGCACCGCTTGCCGCCCGCTATGCCGGCTTTCGCGAATCTGCCGCCGTCTGGATCGGGCTGATGGCGGGTGGTGCGGCCGCCGGCATCGCCGGCATGGCGGAAGCCGCCGGGCCGCTCGGCCAGCTCTCGCCGCAGATTTCGCCCGGCTACGGTTTCGCGGCCATCATCGTCGCCTTCATCGGCCGGCTGAACGCCTTCGGCATCGTGCTTGGCGGGCTGTTGATGTCGCTGCTTTTCCTCGGCGGCGAAGGCGTGCAGATGACGCTGGGCCTGCCCTCGGCGCTGACGCGCATCTTCCAGGGCATTCTTCTGTTCTTCCTGCTCGCCGCCGACTTCTTCATTTTTTATCGCATCCGCCTGATACGGCCGGCCCGAGACACGCACGCGCTGGAGACAGCCTGATGGACTTGATCATCGCCATCTTCACCGGCACCGTCATCGCCGCCACGCCGCTGATATTCGCGGCACTCGGCGAACTGGTGGTCGAGAAGTCCGGCGTGCTTAACCTTGGCATCGAAGGCATGATGCTGATGGGCGCGGCATTGGCTTTCTGGGCCGTAACCGCAGGCTATCCAATGCCGGTTGCGATCCTGGCCGGCGCCCTGGCAGGTGCCGCCGCCTCGCTGCTGTTCGGCGTTCTGGCACTGACCTTCCTCACCAATCAATATGCGGCCGGACTGGCGCTGGCCATCTTCGGTTCCGGCGTGTCGGCCTTCCTTGGCCGCGGCTTCGGCAGCGAGCCTATCGAGGCGCTGCACGGCATCAACGTCCCTGTTCTGTCCGATCTGCCGCTGATCGGTCCGTTGCTCTTCCGCTTCGATCCGATGGTCTACCTAGCTCTGGTGATGTTCGCTGCCATCAGCTGGTTTCTCTACCGCACGAAGGCCGGGCTGATCTTGCGAACGATCGGCGAGTCACCGCAGACATCGCATGCGATCGGCTATCCCGTGATCAGGATCCGCTACATGGCCGTGTTGTTTGGCGGGGCGATGGCTGGCCTGGCGGGCGCCTATCTGTCCGTCGCCTACACACCGCTCTGGGTCGAGAACATGACTGCCGGCAAAGGCTGGATCGCACTGGCGCTGGTGGTTTTCGCCACATGGCGCCCGCTGCGCATCCTGCTTGGCGCCTGGCTGTTCGGCGGCATGACGATCCTCCAGCTGCAGGGACAGGCGCTCGGACTGGAAGTGCCGTCCGAACTGCTCTCGGCCCTGCCCTATCTCGCGACAATCATCGTTCTGGTGCTGATCTCGCGAAACCGGCAAATGCTGGCGCTGCACTTCCCGGCTTCGCTAGCAAAGCCTTTCCGTCCGGCGGGTTGAGCAGCAGGGTCTATTCCCTGTTGTAGGGAATGCCGAGCGCCACGGGCTGATGGGTGCGCGACCGCAAGCCCGCAAGCAGCACAAGTGACGCCACATAGGGCAAGACGAGGAACAGCTGGTGGGGGACAGGAATCCCCACCACTTGCGCATGGATGCCCAACGCCTCCAGAAACGCGAAGATGAAGATCGCTCCAACGATCCGGAACGGCATCCAGTTGCCGGCGATGATCGCGACCACGACCAGCCAGCCGCGGCCGGCAATGAGATCGGGAACGAACTTGTCCGAATAGCCAAGCATCAGGAAGGCGCCGCCGAAGCCGGACATCATGCTGCCGAACATGATCGCGAGGCACTGCCTGAGGCCGACGTGCAGGCCCTTGACGTCAAGCGCCTTCGGATTTTCGCCGACACAGCGCACCTCAAGGCCGTATTTCGTTCGGTAGAGAAAGAACCAGACGAGGATGGGCACCAGGAAGCTGACATAGGTCAGCAGGCGTTGGGAAAACAGCACCGGTCCCAGGATTGGAATATCCGACAGATAGGGGATCGGAACCTGGTCGAAGCCGATGAAGGTCGGCGCCTCGCGACCGCCAATATAGGCCTGGAACCAGAACAGCGTCACGCCCGATGCCAGGAGATTAAGGGCAAGGCCGGCTACGAATTGCTCGGCCTTCAAAACAATCGTGACGAACGACATGATCAGGCTGCTCGCGGCGCAGGCCAGGATGGCTATCGCCAGAGCCAGCCAAGGCGATCCGGTTGTCGAGGCAACCATGTAGGCGACAATGGCGCCAATCAGCATGGTGCCTTCGACAGCGATGTTCCAGATGCCCGCGCGCTGCGTGACAAGTTCGCCCATTGCCGAAAAAAGCAATGGCGTGGCAATGCGGACCATCGCCGCCAGGAGGCTTATCAGAAGCGGGCCCTGCAGCAGCTCAAGCATGGACTTCCCTCCTCACGATCTGAAGGCGCGTTGCGACGGCGGCACTGAGAAAGAACAAAAGCACCAGCCCTTCCATCGCCGACACCAGGCCTGCCGGCGTGCCACTCTTCAGCCGCATGTAGATCGTGCCGCTTTCCAGCGCGCCGAAGAACAGGGCGGCGATCATCACGCCGCTCGGGCGCAGTCCTCCCACCATGGCAACGACGATCCCCGAACTGCCGATGCCAAGCAGCGTCTCGGCACGCAGCCGGTGCGAGACACCGAAAAGCTCGCCGGCGCCAGCCAGTCCCGCCAGGGCCCCCGACATCAGCATGACGGTCAGCAGAAGCCGGCGCACATTGGTGCCGCGAAACGTCAGCGCGGTCGGGTTTGAGCCGAACGCGCGGATTTCGTAGCCCAGCGACGTCTTGTCGAGCAGCACCGCTGCGAATGCCGAGGCGGCGAGAGCGAACAGGAAGCCGACATGCAGCTTTCCCGCCCCAACAGCCAAGAGGATCGGCCACTCCAGACTTGGATCGATGGGCGGCGACTGGTGATAGGATACGGTCACGCCTGTCGCCATCCAGGGGCCGCCATCGAGAAGGTAGGCGAGCAGGTACATGACGACGTAATTCAGCATCACCGTCGAAATGATCTCGCTGGTGCCGAACCTGGTTTTCAGTGCGCCGGCCAACAGGCCGAGCACGCCGCCGCCCGCCATTCCGGCCAGCGCGAGTGTGCAGACGGCCAGCCAGCCTGGCAATGGCGCTATCCAGAAACTCACCCAATAGGCGGCCATCGCGCCGGCGAACACCTGCCCCTCCTGGCCGATGTTCCAGATCTTGGCCCTGAATGCGAACACCGTGCCCAGCCCGACAAGCAACAGCGGGGTCGCCTTCGCCAGCGAACCGAGCAATGCGCCTTGGCTGCCGAATGCGCCGACGATCAGGGCCGTGAAGGCCCTTGCAGGATCGCCGCCGGAAAGCCTCAGCAAAACAGCGGAAGCCAGGAGAGCACCTGATATCGCCGCCGAATAGCAGACGACGTTCCATCCCAGGCTGCTGCCCGAGCGTCGTTGAAATGAAATCATTGAATTCCCTGCGTAAGCTGGCTGGCATCGCCTGCCATCATCATTCCAAGTTCGAGGAGGCTGGTCTCCTCGGGTCGCACGATGCCCATGATCCGGCCCTTGAACATGACCGCTATGCGATCGCAAAGGCGCAGCAGGTCTTCGAGTTCCTCTGAGGCCAGGAGGATCGCAAAGCCCGCGGCCCGCTTTTCCAGGATTTTCTCGTAGACGAATTCGGAGGCCGCAACGTCGAGCCCTCGCGTCGGCTGGTTGGCCAGCAACAGCCGCCGCGCATGCTGGAACTCGCGGGCAAGAATGACACGCTGCGCGTTGCCCCCCGACAGTCGCTCCACCGGGAGGTCCGCCGAGGCGGTCGCGACCTTGTATTCGTCGATCTTGCGCCTCGCCAACTCAGCCAGTTTGCGGCGATCGAGGAACGGACCACGACAATATTCCGGCGATCGCTGCCAGCCGAGGACAAGGTTTTCGGCGGTTCCGAACTCCGGGATCAACCCTTCGAGGAAACGATCGTCCGGAATGAAACCCACGCCGCTGTCGAGAATCTGGCGAGACGTCGGCGCGGTGACCGGGCTTCCTTCCAGCGAGAAACCGCCCGATTGAAGCGCGCGGACTCCCATCAGTACCTCGAACAGTTCCTTCTGGCCGTTGCCGGCAACGCCAGCCAGCCCGAGAACCTCGTTGGCGGCGACGGTAAACGTCACGTCCTTGAGGACATCCTCGCCCCATTCGCCAACCGCCGACACCTTTTCGACCGAGAGGATTTCTCCCGCCGGCGTGACGGAATTGTCCCTGACGTTTTTCGTCACCTTGTGCCCGACCATGAGGGCGGTAATCGCCTCGGCTGTCGTATTGGCGGTGTCCACCGTAGCGACGACCTTGCCTTTGCGCAGGATGGTGACCCTGTCGGATTGCATCACCTCGCGCAGCTTGTGACTGATCAGGACAATCGACAATCCACGCTTGCGCATCCCATCAAGGATGACGAAGAGCTGGTCGGATTGCTGCGGCGTCAGGACCGCCGTCGGTTCGTCCAGGATCAGCAGCTCGGCACCGAAATAGAGTGCTTTGAGGATTTCCACCCATTGCTGTTCACCGACCGACAATTGCCAGATTTCGCGATCGAGGTCGATGTCGATGCCGCAGTCCCTGCAGAGGCCGAGAACCCTGCGGCGGGCATCGGCCTTCCTCAGCAGCAACCCGACATCGGCACTGCCGACGATGATGTTTTCGAGCACGGTGAAGTTCGACACCAGCACGAAATGCTGGTGAACCATGCCGATGCCTAACCGCAAGGCATCGGCGGGAGAGCTCAATTCCACCACCTCGCCCTTGAAGCGTATCTCGCCGCTATCGGCTTTGTAGTAGCCGTAGAGGCAGGACGACAGCGTCGACTTGCCTGCCCCGTTTTCACCGAAAAGGCAGTGGATCTCACCCTTGCGGATATCGAGATTAACCCCGTCATTGGCAATGACGCTGCCAAATCGCTTGGTAAGGTTCTGAACGTTCAGCAGGTCTTCCATTGGGTCGCACCGGGCTGCCTGGTTGATGTGTCTTACTTCACCTCGGCGGTGTTGAGCGGAACGACAAACTTGCCGGAAAGAATCTCCTGCCGCTTGGCAGATATTTCGCCCTTCACCGCCTGCGGGATCTTGCCGTCGAAATCATGATAGGGTGCGATGTCGGTGCCGCCTTCGGCCATCGAAAACCATTTCGGTTCGGCGTTGCCATTGAATTGCGCACCGGCCTTGTGTTTCAGCCATTCGCCGATGATCCAGTTGAGATCGGGCTTCCAGCTGATGATGGCGCTGGACGCAATGGCGTCGGGCGCGACCTTGCTCTGGTCGTTGATGTTGGCGAAGCACATGATCTTGTGCTCCTGGCAGGGCTTGAAATTGTCGGTCAGCATGAAAACGACGTCGGCGCCGGCCGCGATCTGCACATTGGCATGCTCAGCCGCCAGCGCATTGTCGGACCACGAGCCGATGAACGAAAGCCGATGCTGGATGTCCGGCCTGATCGACTTTGCACCCTCGAAGAACGCATTGATCTGGTCGTTGACGTCATTGGCTGGAAAGGTGCCGACGATGCCAACCATGCCTGTCTTGGTGGTATGGCCAGCCAGCATCCCAAGCAGGTAGGAAGGCTCATGCAGCCGCTTGTAGATCCAGTATTGATTTGGCCCGGCTGGGTGATTGCCGGAGCCGGTGACAACAAACATCAGGTCGGGGAACTCGACACTCAGCTTCTGGACCTGGTCCGAATAGGTGCCATGGCCCCAGATGATGTCGTATTCACCACTCTCTGCGTAGAAACGCATGGCGTTCTCAGCATCGTCTCCGTACAGCGGATCGGTATGTTCCCATGCAATCTCCAGCCCCTCGGGCCTTTCCTGTTTCAGTTGCTCAAGCGCGTCGAGCAGTGTCCGGTCCCAGCCGACGTCAGGCAGGTCCTGCAGGATAACAGCCAGTTTCAGCGTCTTTGGGACATCCGCGAATGAGCGTACAAGCCCCGACAGAAGCAGGGCGCCCGCCGTGCCCAGGATTGCCGTGCGTCGCGTAATGGTATTCGTCATCGCTTGATCCTCTCATTCCAGTCCGAGAACTGTCCAATGCCGCCCTGTCGTCATCCGGATGTTCTTGTCTTTTCCGGTTGCCTACTTGGAGGCGGCGATCGCCTGGACAACGTCCCCATGGCGTTGTTGGCAGCCGGTCTTCCGGCTTAGGTCCGAAACTTCCACGGCGAAGGTCGGCTAACAATGGCTGCGATTTCTTTCGCGCATATCCACAATTAATCATGTCCGAAAATGCGCCCATGACTAGAGCATAGTGCCGAAAAGTGTGAAGCGGTTTTCACGGACAAACGGAAACCGTTTGTCCAGACATCATGCTCTATCTCTTTGATCTAGAGGCGGATTCCGATTTCAGGTCGATTCGACCTGAAATAATCCGGCTCTAGTGTGCGCCGATACCGTTGCCGGCCACGACGCCATAACGCAGGCCCCTTTCGCGCAGCCAGCGGCGGTAGGCGGCCGACGCGGCGTCGGCGCGGATCGGCACCTCGGAACGGGAATCCAGCGGCAGCCTCTTCGGAACCTGATTCTCCAGGATCGGCTTGTCCTGACCCAGGATGGTCTGATGAAATCGCCTCCTCGACACAGGCGACGACATGCCAGTCGTTGAGCGCAACGGGATCGAGATGAGAGAAATTGCTCATGGTGCTGTCCAGCCTGGAATGTCTGTTGTCGGCGAACGGATCTGGCCAAGGCGCGACCGGCAACCAGGTTGCAAGACATCGGTCCGTTGCCTGACGCCGGATCAACCCTGATTGCCCGACAATTCATTTGTGCCTGGAAAACCGCCATGTCCGCTCTTGAGGAAAGCATATCGCCAGTTCACCCGCCCGGTTCTGGAGGCAATGCTTGCCTCGTCACCCGGAGGCACGTGGGCAACCATCAGGCGTTGCGCTTCTGCTCTCTGAGCTCGGTCGGTGAACAGTCGAACGCCAGCTTGACCTGCCGCGAGAAATGATAGGGGTTCTTGTAGCCGACCTGGTAGGCGATCTCGCTGATCGACAGTCCTGTCCGCTGCAGCAGATGCGTGCCGTAATCGAGGCGGCAACGCCACAGATATTTGGCCGGCGTCATGCCGAGATGTTTCTTGAACGCCGAGACCAGATATTGCGGACTGACGCGCACCTGCTGCGCCACCCGCTCGATCGACAGATCGGCGGCAAAGTTCTCTTCGAGGAAACGGCGTGCCTGCAGGATCGTCTGCGGGATCGGCCGCTCCGCCTCGATCACCTCGGCCTCGTAGATGAAGGCGTGGAGCAAGGCGTTGGTCAGCGACTCGCGAACACCACTGCGGCCGCCACGCTCGCCGAGGCCAAGATCAACACCCAACTGCATGAGGGTGTGGACCATCGGCGAGGCGACGATGAACGGCGCGAACTTCTCGCGCTCCTTGTACAGCCACGCCGCGTTCTGCGGCCGGCCATCGCACCAGCTGACATGGGTCAGCGTTTCCGGCGCCACCGACGTCATGTAGCGATCACGCGTGAGCGACAGAGCACATTGTCCTGCCTCCAGTTGCAGGACGCTGTCATCCGCCTCGAGCGTCAGGGATCCGACGTGGACAAGCATGAAGGCCAGATAGTCGCCACCGATCGGCCCGTAGTCGCCGCCATTCTCATAGGTTAGTTCGCCGAAGGTGTTCTCGCGGCTAAGGTCGATCGGTGGCAGGCGCATATCGGCTTCCCCCTGTCAGACTGCCGGTGCCATGCAAATGAAGTCGATCCGCGTTCCGGCTGCGTCTCCAATTGTCGAAGCTATGGCCTCGTGACGCAAGATACCGCCAATCAACCTGCTCATGGCGGCAGACCGATGCTTCCACGCGCACAGGCCCAGGCTAGCCGAGGCGATCCGCCAGGCCAGAGAGGCCGCCCTTGAACGCTCGCTGGTCAACGGCTTGTCGAGATCGACGTCGAGCCGCGCTGGCCAGTCGTCGTCACTCGGGTGGGATCACACTGGTGGACATAGCCGGAATGAAGGGCGCCTTGGTCAAAGGCGCCCTTCGCATCGGCGGCGCGCTTCGGTCCTGGAGGTACGGACTCAAGCATTTTGAGAGGAGCCACCCGATGAGCTCACTGGGCCGGCTTGCCCAGCGAGCATTCGTATATTTCGGCGAAGTGCTACAACAATCCGCTAGAAGTCGCGCTGGAAGCGGAGGAGGCCGCCGACGCTATTCTCTTTCGTAGCGCCGACCCAGTTACGGTTGTCAATCTGGCCAAACTTGCCATCGTGGTTATAGTCAACTTCGGCCGTGACCGTGAAGCCGGGGACGACATCGTAGGCAACGTTTGCCGCGACACCGTAATTCTTGTCATCGTCAGCGGAAACCTGGAGATTGAACGAGGTCTTCTCGTTGAACTTGTAGGTGCCGCCTCCCCAGACTGCCCAGTTGCCGCCCCACTGCTTATAGAAGTTGCGGTCGATGTTCTTGTCGGTGCCGTAGCCGGCCATCAAGAACAGAGACAGAGCGCTCGAAGCGTTCACGTCCAAGCGAACCTTGCCGGCATATTCTTCGAAGGTGCTGTCATAAGCAGCGACGCCCGTGATCGCGCCCCAGCCCTGCGTGTACTTCACGCCGCCGACGACATGCGGGACATAGCTGTCGATCGTGTCGTAACCCGAACTGATGTACGTGAAAGGCGGGACGCCGGTCGGGCCAGCGCTGCCGCTACCTTCTTCGAGGGAAACCACGCCCGACAAACCGTTGCCGAGGTCGAAGTAGTACTGGACGACGTTGCTGTCGAAGCCGCCATAGGGGACGATCGTGTCGTTGATGACGTTGCCGGCGTAACCGATGAAGGTGTCGAAGGCCGGGTCGTCCTTACCGACGCGCAGACCACCGAGCTGGATCCAGGCGAAGTTCAGCGTAATGCCCGTGTTGCGGGCCTGCCAGTTGTTGCGGCTGTCGTTGGTCGTGGCCTGGTTGGCATAGTCGCCGAAGCTGTTGCCGAAGTTGAAGCGGGTCTCGGTGTAGGTCTTCAACGTGCCGAGTTCGGTTTCCTGGCCGGTCCAGGTCTTCAGGTTGAAGCGGGCATTCTTCCAGTAGGTCGAGTGGTCGTCTTCGCCCATGCTGTCAGGAACGTGATTGACGCCATCGAACGAACCGGCATCACCCACGCCGACGTCGTAGCGGACATAGCCGCCGATGCGCAGGCAGGTTTCGGTGCCGGGGATGTAGAAGTAACCAGCGCCGTAGACGTCGCAGATCTTGACGTATTCAGCGGGTTCCGGCTCGGCAACAACGACGGCGTCGGCGGCGTGCGCACCGGAAACTGCGATCAGAGCCGCAGCTGAGCCGAAAAGAAGGCTCTTGATGTTCATTTTCCTCTCCATTCAAAAGATCAAAAAAAGCCAGGGTATCTTTCGAGGCTGGCAACCCGCTCCCCGGAAAACGCCGCACCCATGGATCCAAGCTCCTCCTGCCGTCCGCAGCCGAAGGCGCCACTTCCGTCAATCGACGGAAATTGCTTGCAAAATGGCTCGGACGACAAACTTGGCGGTGGATGTATGCGGTGATTTCGCGATGACGTTAGGACAGGCGCAACTCGTCACGAATGGCGCTGCTACGCAAAACCATATCTGTGGCTAATGCCCTGTCCGCGGCAGCCATGTATCTGCCTGTGGCGCGCTCCCCGGACGGTCAACCGGGTCTGGGCTCGTAGATCGGGAATGCCTCGCAAAGCTCCTCGACCGACCGCCGAGCCGCCTTCTCCTGTTCGGCGCCCCATTGCGTTCCGACCGCATCCAGCACGTCGGCTATGAGATTGCCGACACGGGCAAACTCGCCCTCGCCGAAACCGCGCGTGGTGGCGGCCGGTGTGCCCAGCCGTATACCGGAGGTGACGGCAGGCGGCGCCGGATCGAAAGGAATGCCGTTCTTGTTGCAGGTCAGCCCTGCCCTGCCCAACGCCTCCTCCGCGTCCTTGCCGGACAGGCCCTTGCCGCGCAGGTCGACCAGCAGCAGATGCGTATCGGTTCCGCCGGAGACAATGTCGAATCCGCGCTCGCCAAGCGTCGCGGCCAGCTTTCTGGCATTCGCCACCATCTGCCGGGCATAGGTCTTGAACCCGTCCTCCAAGGCTTCACCCAGGGCAACGGCCTTGGCAGCAATGACATGCATCAGCGGGCCTCCCTGCAG
This sequence comes from Mesorhizobium sp. Primo-A, assembly GCF_003997175.1. Lineage (NCBI taxonomy): Bacteria > Pseudomonadati > Pseudomonadota > Alphaproteobacteria > Hyphomicrobiales > Phyllobacteriaceae > Mesorhizobium > Mesorhizobium sp. Primo-A. The sequence goes on along the minus strand of NZ_RZTG01000001.1, from coordinate 305,038 downwards.
GCCAGGGAACACCGCCGAATTCAGCTTCTTGGCGATGTCCTGGTTGTTGGTCAGGATCATACCGCCGCGCGGGCCGCGCAGCGTCTTGTGCGTCGTGGTGGTGACGATATCGGCGACCTCGACCGGGTTGGGATGCACGCCGCCGGCGACCAGGCCGGCGAAATGCGCCATGTCGACCATCATCAGCGCGCCGACGGCATCGGCGATCGCCCGGATGCGCTTGAAGTCGATGATGCGCGGATAGGCCGATCCACCCGCGATAATCAGCTTTGGCCGTGTTTCCCGCGCCTTGGCCTCCAGCTCCTCATAGTCGATAAGGCAGTCGCTCTGGCGCACGCCGTATTGCACGGCGTTGAACCATTTTCCCGACAGTGTCGGCCGGGCACCGTGCGTCAGATGCCCGCCGGCGGCGAGCGACAGACCCATGAAGGTGTCGCCCGGCTTCAGCATGGCGAGCATCACCGCGCCGTTGGCCTGGGCGCCGGAATGCGGCTGCACATTGGCGTGCGCCGCGCCAAACAGCCGGCAGGCCCTGTCGATGGCAGCCGCTTCGGCCAGATCGACATATTGGCAGCCGCCGTAGTAGCGGTGCCCCGGATAGCCCTCGGCATATTTGTTGGTCATCACCGAGCCTTGTGCCTCCAGCACAGCCGGCGAAACGATATTTTCGGATGCGATCAGCTCGATTTCGGACCGCTGCCGGCCCATCTCGCGTGCAATCGCATCGGCGACCACCGCATCCTGGAGCTTGAGGTTCCTCTGGAAAAAGCCGGTCATTCTGCTCGTCTCCTGGCGGCAAAAGGCGGACACGGTTTTCGGCGTCGCCATGCCTGGTGTTGGAACTGAAACGGGGAGCTAGTTCACTGCGTCAGGCGGGGTGCGGCCTTCGAAGAAGGCCGACAGATTGTCGATCACCCGCATGCCCATTGCGATGCGCGTTTCGCTGGTGGCGCTACCCAGATGGGGCAGCAGCACGACATCTTCACGCTCCGTCAAGGCGCGCGGCACGGACGGCTCCGTCTCGAACACGTCGAGCCCGGCACCAGTAATCCGACGCTCACGCAGCGCCTGGACCAGTGCGTCCTCATCCACCACATCGCCACGCGCGGTGTTGATCAGGAAGGCTGATTTCTTCATGCGGGCAAGACGGCGTTCGTTGATGAGGCGGGTGTTTTCGCCACCGCCCGGACAATGCAGCGACACGAAATCCGAGGCCGCCAGCACCTCGTCCACAGTCGCCAGCTGCCGCGCCGGCATGCCGGGGTGGGGAACCGGCCGGCTGTCGAAGAAGACGACCTCCATGCCGAAGCCGAAGTGACAGCGCCTGGCCATGGCCTGGCCGATCCTTCCCATGCCGATGATGCCGACGGTCTTGCCGCTGACCTGGGTGCCGCAGAGATGCGTCGGCCGCCAGCCGGTCCATTTGCCGGAGCGCAGCTCGCGCTCGCCCTCTCCGGCACGGCGCGCGCACATCAAAAGCAGCGTCATGGCGAGATCGGCGGTGGCATCGGTCAACACGGCGGGCGTGTTGGTGACGATCAGCCCTGCTGCGCTGGCGGCGGCAATGTCGATGTGGTTGAAGCCGACACCGAAATTGCCAAGTATTCTTGCCCTGACCCCGCCTGCAAAGAGATCCGCGCCAAGCCGATCGGTTACGGTCGGCAGCACGGCATCGGCAAGCAGCAGGGCCTGGCGAAGCTCTTGTTGCTCATAGGGCCGATCGGCTTCATTCAGCGTGACATCGAAATGGTCGCCAAGGCGCTGTTCGACCTCATGCGGCCAGCGCCGGGTAACGATTACCTTCGGTTTGCTCATGGCTACGATCCTCTCAAGCCGCGCGTTCGTGCCGCGGCTGCAAGGTCCGGCCGATCTCGGCGCGGTACCATTCCTGCGCAGCGGCAACACCGGAGCCGGCCTCGATTCGGGCTCCGGCGTCGCGTAACGACATTTCCGCCGAGGCCAGGGCGGCGAGGCACATGACCTCGTTGAGGTCGCCGAGATGGCCGATGCGGAACACGCGGCCAGCCACCTTGCTGAGGCCCGCGCCGAAGGATGTGCGATATCTGGAATATCCGTTGGCGATGACCTGTCTGGCATCGACATCCTCGGGGACGACGATCGCCGAAACCGTATCCGACCACCATTTTTCCTCGTTGGCGCAGAGCTTTAGTCCCCACGCATGCACGCCGCGGCGCACACCTTCGGCGAGCCGGTGGTGCCGGGCAAAAATCTGCTCCAGTCCCTCGGCAAAGATAAGGTCGAGGCTGGCTCTCAGGCCAAGCAGCAACTGCGTTGGCGGCGTATAGGGGAAGAAGCCGGTCTTGGACGAAGCCTGCATATCCTCGAAGCTGAAATAGCAACGCTCCATGCGCGACTGCTTGTGCGCTTCCAGACCCTTGGCGCTCACCGCCAGGATGCCGAGACCGGCAGGCAGCATCAGCCCTTTCTGCGAACCGGTGATGGCGAGGTCGACGCCCCATTCGTCCATCCGGAAATCGATCGAGCCGATCGAACTGACGCCGTCGACGAACAGCAGCGCATCGTGAGCCGTTTCGTCGAGCGCGGCACGCACGCCGGCGACGTCGGACGTCACGCCGGTCGCGGTCTCGTTGTGGGTGGCGAATACCGCCTTGATCTTGCTGCCCTTGTCGTCGCCCAGCCGTTGCCGATAGGCGTCGAGCGGAACCCCCTCACCCCATTCGACATCGATGCAATCGACCTCAAGTCCAAGGCGCTCGGCCATGTCGACCCACAGGTGCGAGAACTGGCCGAAGCGCGACATCAGCACCCGGTCGCCGCGGCTGAGCGTGTTGGAGATTGCCGCTTCCCAGGCGCCGGTGCCTGAGCCCGGAAAGATGAAGACGCTGCCGGTTTCGGTCTTGAAGATCTGCTTCAGGTCGCGAAACAAGGGCAGCACCAGTTCCGGAAAATCCGGTGCGCGCATATCCTGCATCGGCACGTTCATGGCCCGCCGCACAGCGTCGGGAATGTTGGTCGGACCCGGGATAAAGAGATGCGCCGTTCCATTTTTCATGATCTGGTTCTCCTGTTGATATGAGCATCGCCACACACGGGTCGGTGTTGCCGCCTTACGCGAACACAACCGTTTTTCGTCCGTTGATCATCACGCGGGCTTCGAGGTGCCGTTTGATCGCACGCGCCAGAACGCGGCTTTCGATGTCACGGCCGGCCGCGATAAAATCCTCGACGCTCATGGAATGCGTTACCCGCTCGGTTTCCTGCTCGATGATCGGCCCCTCGTCGAGTTGGGCGGTCACATAGTGAGCCGTGGCGCCGATCAGCTTCACTCCGTGCTCGAAAGCCTGGTGATACGGCCGCGCGCCCTTGAAGCTTGGCAGGAACGAATGGTGGATGTTGATGACCTTGCCGAACAGGCGCCCCGCGAGGTCGTCGGAATACACTTGCATGTAGCGAGCCAGGACGACGAGGTCGGCGCCGACGTCCTCGATCACCGCCAGTATCCGGCCTTCCTGTTCCTGCTTGTTCTCCTTCGAGATGGGCAAGACGTGGTAGGGAATGCCAGCCCATGCCGCAGTTTCGCGGCTGTCTTCGTGGTTGGAGATGATCGCTGCGACCTCGGCTTCGAGCCAGCCAACACGGATCTGGTAGATGAGGTGAAGCAATGCATGGTCAAACTTCGAGACCATGATGACGATTTTCGGCCGACGGCTCCGCTCAAGCAGGCGGCTGCTCAGGCCGAAGCGATCCACCACAGGCGCAAGTCCCTTGGTGATGGCATCGGCAGACACCCAGGCGGGCGCCGAAAAGGCAATGCGCATGAAGAAACGGTTCGAGGCCCTGTCCCAATGCTGGCTGCTTTCAGCAATGTTCGTGCCAAGGTTGGCGAGTTCGGTCGTCACTGCCGCTACGATCCCGGCCTGGTCTTCGCAGGACAGCGTCAGAATGAACGACAGTCGAAGCGCTGCACAATTCATCGTTCGTTGACCCGCGGCCAGCACGCCTCGCGATAATCGGCGAACCAGGCAAGCGTCTTTTCCCATCCGCCGAATGGGAAGAAATGGAGGTGTAGTGGCGCGGTCGGCGCCGGGTAGCTTGCCGCCATGGTTTGTAAGATCTCGGCTGGGTTCCGGTCGGCCACGATGTTGAAGAGGCCGCTGGCGGAACGCCGCAGCGCCGCGATCGAAGGGCCGACACCGCACATCATGGCGAACCGGATGAGTTTGGTAAGGCTGGTCACACCGGCCAGACCAACATGAACCGGCAGCCCGGGATGCGCCGTATGCAGACTGCTCGCCCAGGCGGCGATCATGTCGCCATCGAAGGCGAATTGCGATACGACCCTGGCTTCCAGCGACCGCTCGGCACAGATGTCGAGCTTGCGCCGCAATGCGTCCGTCAGCACGGCTTCGACGATGCTTGGATGCCCTTCCGGATAGCCGGCAACGAAGGCGGTTCGTATCGCACTGTCTTTGACCACGGGATGGGCGAGCAACTGGGTTGCCTCTCCCAACGGCCCCGGAAAGAGAGCCGGATTGCCGCCAAGAAAGAGCGCTTCGCTTATCCCGTTTCGACTGTGGGCGGTGACAAGATCGACATAGTCCTGCTCCGAATTGAAGTTCCGCGCGCCCAGATGTGGCACCGGCACAAAGCCCAACTCCTTGATCCGGCGCGCTGCTTCGATTTGCAAAGCCTCGGGCTTGCCGGGAAGGTGAGTAAGAAAGACGCGCGAGCCAAGCGGGAAGCAGTCGGCTGGTGGCGCAAAGGTGCGTGCCTGCGCCGGTGCCAGTTCGATCGACACCTCCGCGTCGAACACAAATGTAGCCGAACCTCGCGTCTGGATAAGCTCTTGGCGCATGTCGTTCATGATCTTTCCAGGTCTCTCCCGACCAGCTTCACGATTTCGCGGCACCGTAGGCCGCGGCAATGGGAGCCGGGCAGACCAGCTGCCCGGCTTGTCGTCACGGGAGGATGCAACGACAGGACTCTCAGTTCTGAAACAGCGTTTCGCTACCCGTTGGCGGCGCGTTTGAGCGACAGGAACGGCAGCCCCACGACACGCGCCCTGACATCGGCCGCCACGCCATCCTTGTTCCACTTCAGCGTGAGCTCGGTGCCGGTCTCGGCGGCCTCACGCCGCAGATGGCCGAAGCCGATCATCCTGCCGGTCGAAGGTGACCAGGCGACGCTGCTGGCGTGCCCAACTTCCTTCCCGCCGCGAAAGGCTTTCAGCGGATACCACTGCACGCGCCGCAGATTTCCGGGCGCATTGCTCTCAAGCCCCTTGCCGTCGAGGGCTTGCGACCAGTCGATGTCGAGCCCGACGAGCTGGCGATGGTCACCCGTGTTCGACATGCGCTGCAGCGCCGCCTTGCCGATGAAATCGGCCTTGCGAAAGTCGACCAGCCGGCCCAGGCCGAGGTCGAAGGGCGACGCACGATACTTTCCAGCTGCCTGAATGCTGGCGCCGCCATGGTCTGGGCCGGCACTTGTATAGTCGTAGCCAACGATCAGCAGCCCGGCTTCGAGACGTGCTATGTCGAGCGCCCAGGCGCCGGCAGGAAGGATGCCAAAAGGCTTGCCTGCCGCCTCGACCGCGTCCCACACGGCGGCGCCGTCATCCGCCTTGACCCACAATTCATAGCCATGCTCGCCGGTAAAACCCTGGCGCAGGATCTCGACCCGTCTGCCGGCAATTGTGACGATGGCCAAGCGAGAGAACGGCAATTCCTGCACGGACTGGGTGACAGCCTCCAGCACTTCGCGGGAACGCGGTCCCTGCAAGGTGAGGATGCCGTAGCTATCGGATATGTCGGTGACACGGACGTCGAGGCCTTCGGCATGCTGCTTCCACCAGGAAAGGCCGGGATCGGCGGAAACGCGGAAGGTGGTTTCGTCCATGCGGAAAACCAGACCGTCGCCGACGACATGGCCGTTCTCGTCGCACCACGGTGCATAGTAGATCTGGCCGACCTGCAGCTTCTTGATGTCGCGCGGGATGAGCGCATCCATCATCCTCTCGGCATCCGGACCGGCAATGACATATTTCGACAGTGGTGACATGTCGCCCATGGCCACCCTGTTGCGGATAGCCGCCAGTTCCTCGACCATATCGGAGTAGCAATCGACGACCATGTTCCTGTCCCAGCGCATCCAGAGTGCGTTCTGGTTCAGTGGCGCCGTCCGTTCGACGAAGGGCGTGCCGCGAAAGGCGACATGGGCATCTGCCACCACGCTCAGGCCGGACGTGAATTTGATGTCGTTCATTCCAGGTCTCCTCCCAGTCGCAAGGCACTTTGCTGCGACATTCGACGACAACGGGTGAAGAACAGCGCACCTCGCGCCATGGAAACGAAACCATCCAAGCGCAGACCGCAGGGACGGCTTCCTGCGAGCAGCAACCCGCTCAGTCAGATGTCTCTTGCCTCATCCGTATCTTGGGTGAGACTTTCACTTCGCAGCGTTTTTCGGAATGCCCCCGGTTGCCGACGGCATACCCGCAGTTCAACCTGAATATTTGAAGCCGCCGTCGGATTGCTTTCGCTGTCAGCCTTCACCGGCAAATGCTCGCTTGCGGTCGACCAGGTAACGCCGTCTCACCGCACAAGCTCGGCCCGTTCAGCCGTAGCATCGAAGCCTGAATTGGCAGCTCGACGCGTGGGGGGAAAGGCGGTAGCGCGCTGGCGCTAGCAAATTTCTCACCCAGGAGTGCGGTGAGACGTCCGGCGATTTCGACTTCGATTCCGCGGATCCACGTGCAATCGAAACGCTGGCATTTCAACCAAGTCCAGCATCGCCTCCGCAGAATCGTCAGCCGGCCTGCTACGCTGCGAGGGAGCCCGCCGGTCCGTCGTAGATTATAGCAATATGTATATTAGCTATTCCTTGACAATCGATGTGGGCTCTGGTTTCCTGATTTTACGGGTATTTAACCAAGTTCGTTGCGTTTTTTACGGACGGTGTTCGCATGTCAACAGTGGTTGTCGCGGACCCGCGGGGGGTATATCTCGCCGGTCTGGAATGGGTGTTGCAGAAGGCTGGACACGATGTTGTCGCCCAGTGTCGCCGCCCTGTGGACGTTCTCGCTCATGTGGAGCGCCATCAGCCTGATATGGTCATCGTAGGCGTGGATCTCGCGGATCAGCAGACATCAGGTCTTTCCTCACGGCTGAAGGCCGGCAACAGCGCTCTCGGCATCATCTTCATCGTGCAGCCAACCGGCAGGCTCGATGTCAGGGAAATACAGACGCTCGACGTCGATGGCCTGTTTCTGGACGGCATCAGCCACCGCTTTCTCATCGAATGCGTGAATGCGGTGGCGGCGGGCAAGAAGTGGATCGACAACAAGATCGTCCAGCAGCTGCTGATGCCCGGCTCGCAGCCGCAGCCAATGTCCCGGCTGACCGGGCGGGAGACCGAAATCGCCGATCTCGTCTCGCGCGGGCTGCGCAACAAGACCATCGCGCAGCGGCTGCATTTATCCGAAGGCACGGTGAAGATGCACCTGCATCACGTCTACGAGAAGTTGCACCTAGGCGGCCGGGCGGAACTGGCCTGGATGACGCACGGCAAAGCCGCCGAGCGTCCGGGAATGGGCCGAACCGGCCTGCTCTGAACACTCTCCACTCGCACCGACATTGTACGCACGGCAACGGCCGCAGAGCCGTCTGGCGGCATCTGGCGCGTGCCTGCGCGACCTCCCCGCAGCGCCCGTCAACCTGACCTATCGAAGGATATATATCGTTCGATCAGGTGCGGACATTGACCGCAATACTATCGAAGCGGGAATGGACGCGCCCTCTGCGCCGGCGGCACAATGAAATTGGAGGGGCGCATTTCAGTATGCGACCGGCTGCACCGGGGTAGGTGCATTTCCGGCATTAGGGGCTGCATCCCTTTTCCAGAGAGAATTTTGAACCAAGGAGAATCTCCATGGCACTCGACATCTTGACCCAGGACATCGTCCTCGACGAGACCACCGGATTTACGGACGATGATATCAATCCGGCCATTCCGCCTTACGATACCAACCCCACGGTGCAATATCTCCTAAGTCTCGACGATCCGGGTGGGCTGACCTCGCCGGAGGTCGCCTTCCAGGCCAACTTCGTCGTGGCCTCGGCGAGTGCGGGAGAAACCATCACCTCGGTCGTTCTCTCCCAGAATCTCACCGGAACCCCGTTTTCCACCACCGTCGGCGTCAACAGCGGCATTCAGACGGTCGATGGCAATTATGTCTGGCTGTTCAAAGACGCAGACCCGCCCCATGCAAACGTCGTAATCGGTGTCATCGGCACCTCTGACCCGTCGGCCGCACCGGCCGCAACCGGCCCGCTCGCTTTCTCGTTTGGGCTGGTCAGCACCAGCGCCACCAATGCGGACCTGTACACGGTCGAGTATGTGCCGTTGCTCAATCCGGACGCGACCAATCCGGACGATCGTATCGGTTTGACCAACAAGGTGTTCGCGTCGGTCACCGGCACCTCCGTGGCTAGTTTTCTGGGCTCAGCCGCCGCGCCCGGCAACAATGATTTCTATCTGATCAATTCGGCCAATGACGCTTCCAAGCAGCTGCTGGTAATCGGTTTGAACGGTGGCAGTGCCAACGTCAGCGAACAGGGCTTCGGCATCAACAACCAGAGCATCAATCCGAACGAAACGCTGCAGGTCGATTTTGTCACCGGCGGTACCCTGAACGCAGGGAGTGCGTCGCAAATCCAGTACGGCAACCACATCGAGACCATCACGCAGGCCGGGTTCACGATCAGCCAGATCACACCTTCCACTCCGACTGCGCGTGTGGACGTCACCGTCAGCGCCTTCAACAATACGGGCAACGACCAAGGCACGAACTTCTTTGACGGCACCACGACCAGCCCCGTGGATATCACCGGCATCAAGTTGACGGGTACATCGGGGTTTGCGTCCGTCATCACTGTCGATGGCACCTATGCGACCGGCAGCGGCAACATCACCGTCACCGGGCTCAGCGGGACCGGAAACGCCGTCACCATCACCGGGCTCGACAACACCACCACCGTCGATATCACCACCGGCAGCCCAATGGATCGGCTGACGGTCAAAGGGGTCGATGCAAACGAGGGGTGCGACATCTCCGAGTTCCATTTCTCGGCGACGAGCACCAACGCCTATAGCGAAGAGGTCGGCTCCCACATCAACTTCAAGGATGATGGCCCGAGCATCTCGACCACCGGCGCCGAGCCGACGCTGACCGTCGACGAGTCGGTTCTTACCACCAACGATACGCAGAGCTTTGCCGCCAACTTCAGTTCGGGCTTCGGCGCCGACGGGGCCGGCACGCTGACCTACGCACTGGGCGTCGTGGCAGGCCCTTCGGGTCTGATCGACACGGCGACCGGCCAAGCGGTCGTCCTCTCGCTCAATGGCAGCGTCGTCGAAGGCCACACCATCGGCTCCAACGACCTCGTATTCACCGTCTCCGTCAGCGCCGCCGGCGCCGTCACCCTCGACCAGCTCCGGGCGGTGGTCCATGCCGACGCCAGCAACCCCGACGACAGCACCAGCCTGGCCGCCGACAATCTGGTCACGCTCACCGCGACCGTCACCGATAAGGATGGCGACCACCTGTCGGCCAGCCTCGACATCGGCCAGAACCTCAACTTCAAGGATGATGGCCCGAGCATCTCGACCACCGGCACCGAGCCGACGCTGACCGTCGACGAGTCCAACTTGGGTGCCAACAGTGCGGATTTCGCGACCGTTTTCACCCCAAACGCCGGCGCGGATAGTGACGCTATCAGCTATGCGCTCGGCATCAATCAGGTTACGAACGTTAGCGGCCTCACTGACACCTTGACCGGCCTGTCCGTCCTGCTTTTCGTCGAAGGCGGCGAGGTGGTCGGTCGTGCCGGTTCAGCCGCTGGCGATATTGTGTTCACGGTGAGCGTGGCTGTTGACGGGACCGTGACGCTCGATCAGGCACGTGCCGTCATACACTCGCCCGACACCGGACCGGATCAGCAAACATCGCTGGCAGCCGATGATCTCGTAACCTTGACGGCGATCATCACCGACGGTGACGGCGACCAGGCCTCGGACAGTGTCAACATCGGTACAAGCCTCGTCTTCAAGGATGATGCGCCGACGATCACAGTGCCGTTCGACGGTGACCAGAACGCCGGCAACGGTATCGGGACCCCCGAGACTCTGGCCAACACACTCAACGCGTCGGCCACCGGAGCCTTCGGGTACGACATCGGCGCGGATGCTCATCCGGCCGCGTTCTATGCGAGTGGTTCTGACTTTGTCGACCAGAATGGCGCGCTTGCCGGCGTCCAGATCGGGCTCACCGGCACGATCACCGGCGGCGGCGGTGGTAACATTCTCACCTCGGAGGTGACGCTGGCGTCGGAGAGCCTTACCTCCGCGACGTTCAACTTCACTTTCACCTACGACAAGGATCCGGCGGCTGGCACCCAGACCGGGACGGCGGGCGGCACCCTCGTCTTCGACAAGATTGCCGATACTTATACCATCCACCTGACCGACCCTCTCGAAGGCTTCAGCTTCGACGTTATCCACACCAGCCAACTCTTGTCCAAGGAGCCCCTCGGCAATACGGGCCACCCACAGATCGTGCTGGAAAAATTGCAGGCTGATGATCCGAATACGCCGGCTAACGAAAACTTCTACGTGCAGTTCACGGGCAACTTGATCAACAAAGCCAACCCGTTCAGCTTGACAGCCAATGGCGAGGGGTCATCCGGCGACGCCACCTTCACCCTAGGTGGTCACGAGATGGTGAGCAACGCCAATGAAAGCTGGGTATCCGCGACGCAGAGCACCAACGGTGTCGCCGGTGACACGATCCAGAAAGGCGAACTGCTCACATTGCGGTTCTTCGACAGCAACGTCGGTATCAACAGTCAGAACGAGGCTACCCAGCCGACAGCGACCGCCGGCACCATGGCCATCAAGTTCGATGGCATCGGCAACAGCGAGGATCTGATGCTGATCCTCAACCTGATCGACGACAAGGGCACGGCGTCGACGCTCGACGATGTCTCGATTACGAGGGCGATGTACGTGCAGAATGCCGACATCTTCAAGATGGGTCACGTCCCGGCCCCGTACAGCGGCGAGTTCACGCTCGACAACAATGACGGCCTCGTGATCATCGAGCAGAACGACTACAACGCGGCCGGCGAGCACTTCGTGTTGCAGGGTGTCCAGATCATGCAGTCGGGCAACGGCATCACCGGCAACAACACGGCAATCAACCTGAACCCGACGACCGGCGCCGGTGGCGGCAGCGATGCGACCACCAACCTGGTGAATTTCGACCCCACCGACAACGACGTGCTGAAGATCACGGACATCGGCTTCACCTCGACCTCGACCCAGACGCCGGATGCCCACCTCGACTTCGCCTTCAAAGTGGCGGACGCGGACGCGGACCAGACAGCGATGCAGCACATACTTGTCGACGTCGCCTGACACTGGCCAACGGGGGGCAGCCAATGCTGCCCCCAACCTTCCCGCACGAGATGTCATCCCGCACACCAGAGAAATAACGATGAAAACCAAACAACAGCCCCCTGCCCTGCAGGTGGTGATGAAAGAGGCCAGACGTGCCATCCGGCCGCTTGTCTGGTTCAGCGGCGGCATCAACGTGCTGATGCTGACCGGAGCGCTCTACATGCTCCAAGTCTACCACCGCGTGTTGTCCAGCCACAGCCTGGAGACGCTGGTGATGCTGTCGCTGATGGCGGCAGGGGCGCTCGCGGCAATGGCGGGGCTTGAGGTGGTGCGCGGGCGCCTGCTGGCTACCGTCGGATCGTGGATGAACGCGCGATTGGCACCGGTTCTCCTGACCGCATCGGTGGAATATGCCGCCTCGGCGCCAGGCCAAGCCAACGCCCGTCCGCTGCGCGACCTGGATCAAGTGCGCAACTTCTTCACCAGCCCCAGCATCTTCCCGATCCTCGACGCGCCTTGGGCACCGTTGTTCTTCGTTGCCATATTCTTCATGCACCCATGGCTGGGCTGGTTGGCGCTTTGCGGCGGGATCGTGCTGTTTGCTTTGGCGCTGCTCAACGAATACCTCACACGCAAGCCGTTGACCGAGGCCGCAAGCGCACAGTCGCGGGCCTATGTGCAAGCCGAGGCGGCGATCCGCAACGCCGAGGTCGTCCAGGCGATGGGCATGTTGAAGCCATTGCTGGAAGGCTGGAAGGCCCAACAGGACGAGGCCAACAAGGGACAGGTTCTTGCCGCCAACCGTGGCGGCGTCATCGCGGCTATCGCGCGTTGTCACCGGCTGGCCCTGCAAATGGCCATACTCGGCCTCGGCGCCTATCTGGTTCTTCGCAACGAGGCTTCACCCGGCATCATGATCTCCGCCTCGATCCTGATGGGTCGCGCCTTGTCACCGGTCGAGCAAGCGATCGGCACATGGAAGGCGACGGTGGGAGCGCGTGCCGCTTACAAACGCCTCACCGCGGTCGCCGGACAGCACCGGGAAGCCACACCGGTCCTGCCACTGCCCCGTCCGAAAGGCAGGTTTGAGGCCGACAACCTTGTGCTTGCCCGACAGGGTGGCGAGCACATCCTGAAAGGCATCAGCTTCCGTCTCGAGCCGGGTGAAGCGATGGCCCTGATCGGTCCGAGCGGGGCCGGCAAGACGAGCCTGGCGCGCATACTTGCCGGTGCCTGGCGCCCGTCGGGGGGGCGTGCCTTGCTGGACGGAACGGATGTTGCCCAATGGGCGGCGGAAGACCGTGGCCGTTATGTCGGCTATTTGCCGCAGGACATCGAACTCTTCGCCGGCACCGTATCCGACAACATCGCCCGCTTTGCGACGGTCAATCCGGCGGTCTTCCAGCACGTGATCAAGGCAGCGCAGTTGGCCGGCGTCCACGAACTCATCAAGGGGCTGCCGAAGGCCTACGGCACCGAGATCGGCGAGGCGGGGGCGATACTGTCGGGCGGGCAGCGCCAACGCATCGGGCTGGCGCGGGCACTCTACGGCGACCCCACGCTGCTTATCCTCGACGAACCCAATTCCAACCTCGACAGGGAGGGCGAGGAGGCATTGATTGCCGCTCTCGGCGTGGCCAAGGCGACGAACACAACCGTTATCCTGATCGCGCACCGCGCCAACATCTTGGAGAAGGTAGACAAGATACTGGTCCTCAACAGGGGTCAGCAAGATCTCTTCGGGCCGCGCGACCATGTCTTCAACGAACTCGCCAGCCGCGTCAGCAAGGTGGCCCATCTGCCCAAGGCTGCCCAGTTGCCTGCCCTCGAAGTGGTCAAGGAAACCAAAGAGGTCAAGGAAGCATGAGCCGCCCCCCGGAATTGAACGTCGTGCCGCTGCCCCTTCCGCCGCCCTCCCTGCTGCAACCGATGCCGCTGCGTCTCACAGGCGTGACCTGCACCGGGTTCGCGATCATGTTCCTGTTCTTCGGCGTCGCGGGAGGTTGGGCGGCCCTGGCACCGTTGGACAGCGCCGCTGTGGCGCCGGGCGTTATCAAGGTCGCCGGCGACCGCAAGCTGATCCAGCACCTCGAGGGCGGCATCATCGCGGAGTTGAACGCAGCCAACGGTGATGTCGTCAAGGCCGGCAAGATCCTCGTCCGGCTCGACGACACGCAGGCAAAGGCGCAGCTCGACCTGATCCAGAACCGGATAGCAACGCGTGAGGCGCTGGCCGCGCGTCTCAGGGCCGAGCGTGACGGCAGGGCCGAGATCGAGTTCGATCCGGCGTTGCTCGCCAACCCCGCCACCGCCGCAAAGGACGCGGTGTCCGCACAGCGCGACGTGTTCGCGGCGAAACACCACAATCTGGCGGACGAGCAGGAAATCCTCAGCCAGCGCCGCCACCAGACCGAGGAGGAGATAAAGGGACTGGAAGAGCTTATCGTCACCAAGGACAAACAGATCGAGGCGATCGAGGGTGAAACCAAAGACCTCGAGAGTCTGCTCAAGAAGGGGCTGACCACCCGCGAGCGGAACCTGTTGCTCAGACGACAGCAGCAGGAGATCGAGGGCGAGCGCGCCACCAATATCGCCGCAATCGCCCGCGCCAGAAGCGCCATGGCCGAGATCGACATGCAGATCCTGAACCTCGATACGGTGCGGCTCAACGAGTCCGTCGATGAGTTGAGCAAGGTCGAGGCGGAACTGTTCGACCTGAGACAGGAGGAGCGTGCCGCCAGGGACGTGCTTACCCGTACCGATGTCGTCGCACCGGTTGACGGCATCGTCATGGATCTGAAGGTCCACACCGCGGGCGGTGTCGTGAAACCCGGCGATACATTGATGACGATCGTACCGCTCGGACAACAACTCGTGGTCGAAGCCATGGTCAAACCGGAGGATGTCGAGACGATCGCACCCGGACAGCCCGCGCGTGTCAGCTTCCCGGCCTTCGCCCGCTACAACCTGCCGCCGCTCGAGGGTGTCGTGGAGATCGTGTCGGCTGACCGCATGGTTGAGGAGCGCAGCGGCGCACCGTATTTCGCCGCGACGGTTGTGATCGACAAAAGCGAACTCGGCAAGCTGGAGGGCCGCAAGCTGCTGCCCGGCATGTCGAGCGAGACGATGATCCGGACGGGGGCTCGCACCGTTCTCTCTTATCTCGCCGAGCCGATCACGCAGAACTTCCGCCGGGCCATGCGGGAAAAATAGCCGTACGCCGCCCAGCGAAATTCAAGACAGCAGCATTCGCCCGGCCGTGATCGCCAGGAAGAATGCAAAGGCAAGTTTCAGGTAGCGCGGGTTGAGCGCGTGGGCGAGCCTTGCGCCCAAGGGTGCGAACAGGAAGCTCACGGGCGCTATGATGGCAACCGCCGGCAGGCTGACGTAACCCAGGCTGAGCGGAGGCCTGCCTGCAATTGCGAGACCCGACCAGATGAAGCCGGCCACTGCCGGAAGCGCAATAAGCAGGCCAAGCGCCGACGATGTGCCGACGGCCCGGTGCACAGGAAAGGAAAAGCTGGAAAGCGTCGGCACCGAGAGCGTGCCGCCACCGATTCCCATGAGCGAAGAGACAAAGCCGATGACAGAGGCGATCGCGCGGTTGATCCAGCCGCTTTGCGGCAGGTGATCGGAGATCACGAAGTGCTTCGGCAACGCCATGTTGAGGGCCACCAGCAGGCCGACGACGCCGAAAACCAGCCGCAAGCCGGCGCCCGGGATGAACTTCGACGTGATGCCACCGATCAGGGCACTCACGAAAACGGCCGGTCCCCACAGAGTGAGCAGAGGCCGATCGACATTGCCGCGCCTGTTGTGCGACCGCATTGACGAGATCGAGGTGGGGATGATGACCGCAAGCGACGTCGCGACAGCCAGATGGCTGATCACAGCAGGCGAAAAGTGGAACAGGCTAAGCACCCAGAACAGCACCGGGACGATGACGATGCCGCCGCCGACCCCCAGCAGACCGGCGAGCACGCCGGAGGCCATTCCGGTCATGGCCAGACCGGCGACCAGCATTGCAATCGTCAGCCCGTCGAAAACCGACGTGTCGAATCCGAAGTCCACTGTGATTTTTCCTTGATTGGCCGACTGCGGCCTTGCGGATACATTTTTGGCCGCGCCTGTCCGCCCGTCGCGACCTGGGTGCAGATCGCCCGAAAGCGTACAGGGGTTTGGGGTGCGGAATGCTTTAGTGGCGCACCATCCCGGCGTCGACATTGAGCGTCTGGCCGGTGATCCAGCGCGCATCGTCGGAGGCCAGGAACGAGACCACATCGGCGATATGTTCCGGCTGCCCCTTGCCTTTCATCGCCTGAAGCATCTCGACGAAGCCGAACGCCTCATTGTGCGGGCTCGCCTTGACGCCGTCGCTCTCGACCAGGCCGGGCGTCACCGCATTGGCGGTGATGTTGTATTTGCCGAGTTCGGTGGCGAGCGCCCTGGTGAAGCCTATGACGCCACCCTTGGCTGCGACATAGGCCGCCATGTTCGGCGTGCCGGCAAAGAAGGTGTTGGATGCGATGCTGATCACCCGCCCAGCTTTGCCTGCCGCACGCATCTGGTCCGTGCCGGCGCGGCTGACGATGAAGGTGCCTGTCAAATTGACGTCGATGATCTTGCGCCAATGGTCGAGATCGACATCGTCCCAGGCGACGAACGGCACGATGCTGGCATTGTTGACCAGGATGTCGATGCCCCCGGTCAGGGTCTGGATTTCGGCGAAGAGTGCCTTGACGGAGGCCGGATCGGAAATGTCGGCGGCAATCGCCCTCGCCCTTCCGCCTATTGCCGCGGCCGCCGCCTTGGCGCCTTTGGCATTGATGTCGCTGACGATGACGATTGCCCCGTCGGCGGCGAGCCGCGCGGCGATCGCCTTGCCGATACCCTGCGCAGCGCCCGTAACCAGGGCCGTCTTCCCCGCAAGCCGTTCAGTCATGAAAATGCTCCCTCAATCCGTGGTGATATCTGTTCAGGCGTCGGCGTCGATCACGGCCAGCGCCGCGTCGATACCCCTGCCGATCGCCAGTTTCTGGCCGGCCGCGTTCATGGCGCCGCCAAGTGCCGTCAGCGCCGCGATCGCATAGATCGGCTGGGCGGTCGGACCCATATGGCCGATGCGCGTCAGCTTGCCCAAGGTCTCGCCGCGGCCAGACGAAAACACCACCCCGTAACGGGCGCGGGCAGCCTGGCGAAGCGCCTTCTCGTCGACACCTTCGGGCGTGCGGACAGCGGTCGTGGTCGGCGACGCGATGCTGTCGCTGGCCGCCCAGATCGACAGGCCCATCGCAGCAATGCCCGCGCGCATGGCCTTGGCGGTGAGCGCGTGGCGCGCCCATACCGCCTCCGGCCCCTCATTGAGATAGAGGTCGAGCGCGACATCGAGCCCGTTGATCTCCGAGACCGACGGCGTGAACGGAAACGGCTTATCCCGCGACCACGCATGCTCCCAATCGACGATGCTCAGCATCGACGCGCGGGGGGCTGCCTCGTTGCTCTTCATCTTGGCCCAGGCCCGCTCGCTGACGCCCATCATCGTCAGGCCGGGAGGCGCGCCCAGGCATTTGTTCGGGCCGGTGACATAGATATCGGCCTTGCAGTCCTCCGGGTGCGTCTGCATGCCGCCAAAGGACGAGACGGCGTCGACGATGAGATAGCCGCCATGCGCTGAGACCAGCGCGCCGATGGCGTCGATCGGATTGATGGTGCCGGACGGCGTGTCGTGGTGGCAGACGGAAACGACGGTGATCTCCGGGTGCGCCTTCAGCATTGCCTCGACCGCCTGCGGATCTATCGCCTCGTTGTAGGGCACCTCGATCTCGAGCAGATGTGGCGAATAGCGCTTCGCCCAATAGCCGAACCCCTTGCCGTAAACGCCGGAGGCAAGGTTGAGCACGACATCGTCCGGCGTGATCAGCGAGGCCGCGGCGGCCTCCAGGCCAAGCACCGGCTCGCCATGCAGGATGACCGGCTTGTTCGACAGCCGCATCGCCTTTTGCGCCTTGTCGACCACACCCTCATAGAAAAGCTGGAACGCCGGGTCGTAGTCGTAGAGCACCGTGCGGCCGAGACCGCGCAGCACTTCGGCATAGGCGTTCACCGGTCCCGCGGTCAGGGTGATGACCGGATCGGCGTGTTCGAGATAGCGCATCGTCTTGTCTCCGGATTGGCGGCGGTCAGCCGTAGAATTGCGTGCCGGTCTTGTAGGTCTTGAAGTTGTCCATGTCGTGCGAGTACATCAGCTCGGCGCCATGGTCTTCGGCGAGTTTCTTCACCTTGCGCATCGAATTGACGCCCGCCACCGGATCGATGTGGAAGGCCGCCTGGCACAGCGTCTCGAGGCTCTTCTGCGTATAGGCCGCATCGATCGTGAACATGATCGGCTTGCGCTTGGGGAACTCGACCAGCAGGCTGTAATGGCCGATCGAATGGCCGGGCGTCGAGATCAGCCGGACGCCCCTGGCAAGCTCGACGTCGCCATCAATGCCTTCAAAGGTCGAATTCGCCCGTGTCGTTCCCGCAAGCAATTGCCCGGTCGCGCCACGCGCTTCGGCAGCCTCCGCCGAAAAACTCAGATCGGAATAGCCGAGATGCTCGAAAGGTTCGGGATTGCAGGCCTGCGGCACCTCGGTCCGGTGGCAGATCTTCTTGGCGTGCGGAAAATACTTGTTGCCGCCGCAATGATCGAAGTGGAAATGCGAATTGACGACGACGTCGATGTCCTTCGGTTCGAGGCCGAGCAGCGCCAGGGCGCCTGGGATGGTCTGGTGCTTTTCCTGGATCGGCTTTTCGAACGGCAGCACCTTCATCACGTGATCGTAGTCGTAGCCGGTGTCGATGAGGAACCGGCCCTCGGCATGTTCGATCAGGATCGAATAGACCGGGAAGCGCACTTCGCCGCCAGGGCCGCGGTTCCAGAACACATGATATCCGTCGAGAACGAGCGAGCCGCCGTCGAGCAGGTAGACCTTGGTATCCGACATTCTTGCCTCCTTTATTGGCGCGGGTCCCGTCCGCGCATGAATTGTCCTCAGCGCGCGCCGCGCTCATATGGAATGCCGAGCGCCGCCGGCAGGCTGGCGCGCCGGCCGAACAGCACCAGCATGATCATCACCGCCAGGAACGGCAGCATCTGGATGATGTCGGTCGGTATGTTGATGCCGGCCACTTGCATGGCCGTCGTCAGCGACAGGCAGACACCGAACAGCAACGCGCCGAACAGCACCCAGATCGGGCGACCGCGCGCCAGCATGGCCAGCACGATGCCGAGAAAGCCCGCGCCATTGGTGATGAACGGAATGAACAGGCCGGCCCCGACATTGGCGAGATACGCGCCCCCGAGCCCGGCCAGCGCTCCGGTCGTCAGCACGGCGATGGTGCGGGTCCGCACGACATCGATGCCGGCGACATCGAGCGCGGCCGGCTTGTCGCCTGCCGCCTGCAAATTGAGGCCCAACTGCGTGCGCCGGTAGATGTAGCCCATGCCGAAAACCAGCGCGACCGCCAGATAGACGATCAGATGATGCTTGAAGAATGCAGGCCCGATGACCGGAAGGTCCGAAAGCAGCGGAATGACAGTCGCATCCGCCGCCGGCAGGCGCGGATAGCTGCGCGAGAACTGGAAATGGTGGAGCAGCGCCGTCAGGCCTTCCAGCCCCAAGGTCAGCGCGATGCCGATGACGATCTGGTTGAGCCCGATGCGCACGCAAAGCAGCGCCATGACAAGCGCCACCGCAGCACCCCCGGCGGCGCCGGTGAGAAAGCCCAGCCACAGCGACCCGGAATAGAAAGCGCCGACAAAGCCGAGATAGGCGCCGGCCAGCATCATGCCTTCGATGCCGATATTGAGCACGCCAGCCTTCTCGGAGATCTGCTCGCCGAGCCCGGCAAGCAGCAGCGGGATCGCTGCGGTGACGGCGCCGAACAGCAGCGCGCTGAGAAAGACCTCGCTGAAGAGCCCGGTCATGCCCTAGGCCCTCCGCGACTGGTTGTATCGGTGATCGAAATATTCGGCGAGCGCGAGCACGATCAGCACGATGGAAACCAGCACCAGCGTGAAATGATTGGGCACGCCGAGCCGGCGCGCCGCGCTCTCGCCGCCGATCGAAAGCACCGAAAGCAGGAACACGAAGCCGATGGCCGCAAAGCCGTTCATACGGGCGAGAAACACGGCGGGTATCACGGCAAGCCCGTAGGCGGGATTCCAGTCGGCGCGGACATTGCCCTGGACGCCGATGATGTCGACGGCGCCGGCAAGCCCGGCCAGCCCGGCCGAAATGGCGAAGACGGCGACGGTCAGGCCGGGAACGCCGAGCCCCGAGTGAACCGCCGCTCGTGGATTGGCGCCGACGATCCTCAGCTTCAGCCCGAACGCCGTGCGCGTCATCACCAGATGCACGATGATGATCGCCGCCAGCCCAAGCAGCAGGCCACTGGTGATGGTCGTTTCGAACAGGCGCGGCAGCCGGTCCTCCACCGGCAGCGTGCGCGTCTGCGGCACGGTCGTGCTTGGGTCGCGAAACGCCAGCTTGACCAGCACATTGGCGAGCGAGGTGCCGAGGAACGTCATCATCAGGGTGGTGATGATCTCGTTGACGCCCTGATAGGCACGCAGCAGCGCCGGCACCAGCGACCAGATCATCGCCACCACCATGGCGATGAGGAACGAGCAGACCAGCGCCAGCCAGGCTGGCATGATCTGCACGAACACGGGAGCGCTGGCAGCCGCCGTCACCGCGCCAAGCAGGAACTGGCCGTCGCCGCCCAGATTCCACATGCCGGCGCGAAAGGCGACGATCAGGCCGGCGGCGAGAAACAGCAGCGGCGCCATGCGCGTCAGTGTCTGCTGGATGCCGAGCGGCGAGAACAGTCCCTTCTCCAGCACGAAGCCATAATAGGCCAGCGGGTCGACGCCGACGGCAAGCAGGATACAGCCGGCTATGACCAGCGCGATAAGGATCGGGCCGAGCGTCATCAGCAGCCGATGCAGGATGTCGCGGCGCGTCGCTGCCCCGCTCGTGGCATCGAGTGCGGTGGCGCTGACCGTGGGTGCGGTGTCGATGCTCATGCGGCAAGTCCGATCATCAGGCGACCGACCTTTGTGCGGGCGTCGTCTACGTTCTCGACGGTGCCGACCAAAGCGCCGTCGGCGATGACGGCGATGCGGTCGCACATACCAAGCAATTCCTCGAGGTCGGTGGAGATCAGCAGCACGGCAAGGCCACGCGCCGCCGTATCGCGAATGCGCTGGCGCGACGCCAATGTGTTGGTGAGATCGAGCCCATAGGTCGGCTTGTTGAAGATCACCACCTTGGCGCCTTCAGCCAGTTCCCTTGCCAGAAGCACCTTCTGGATGTTGCCGCCGGACAGCCGCGCGACGGGCGTCTTCAGGCTCGGCGTGCGCACGTCGTATTCGCGCACGAGCTGCGCGGCGCGCTTGTCGATCTCCGCGCGCTGCTCGACGCCGTTGCGCCAGAACGGGGCCGCGCCGACCTGCTTGAGGAAGAAATTGATCGAGACCGGGAAGGTGCCGACAGTGCCCTCGCCCAGTCGGTCGTCGGTCAGGTAGCGAAGGCCGCGCCGGCGGCGCTCGCCGACGCTCAGCGTCTCGATGGCGGCGCCGTCCAGCCGCACCGAGCCGCTTGTGGCTGTACGCTGGCCGGCCAGCGCTTCCGCCAGCTGCTTCTGGCCGTTGCCGTCGATGCCGGCTATGCCGAGGATCTCGCCCGGGCGGATGTCGAAGGAGATCGACGACAGGCCCGGCGCATTGTCCGTCGCCGCTACCGCCAGGTCCGTCACCTGAAGCAGCGGGGCAGCGCCGGCGCGGGCAGTGCGGACAGGACGCTCGACGGCTTCCGGGTCATCCTTCTGCTTGCCGAACATCAATTCCACGATCTCCGAGACGATCTCCTGTTCGCCCAGCGTGCGAAACCGCTCGGGTGGAATCTCGCCGACCTTGCGGCCAAGCTTCAGCACCGAGATGCGGTCGCCGAAGGCAGCCGCCTCCTTGAGCTTGTGGGTGATGAAGACGATCGCAAGGCCCTGCTCGACAAGGCGGCGCATCAGCGCGCCCAGTTCGTCGATACCTTTCGGCGTCAGCATGGAGGTGGACTCGTCAAGGATGAGCAGCCGGCTGTTGCGCAGCATCGCGCGCAGGATCTCGACCTGCTGCTGCTCGCCGAGCGACAACTCCGATACCTTGGCTTGAAGCTTGACGGTGATGCCGAGCGTGCCGGTGATCTCGGCGACGCGCGCCGCCAGTTCCTCGGTCCTGGGGCGCTGCCACCACGGCCCGCCAAGCAGGAGGTTCTCCGCCACCGTCAGCGTCGGCACCAGCATCATGTGCTGGAATACGGTGCCTATGCCGAGTGCCAGCGCATGGCGTGGCGAGGTGATCGGCGTCGGTTTGCCGTCGACCAGTATGCGTCCTTCGTCAGGCTGCTGCAGGCCGGACAACATGCCGATCAATGTCGATTTTCCAGCGCCGTTCTCGCCCAGCAGCACATGCACTTCGCCCGGGCGGATCGACAGGTCGACGCTGTCATTGGCAACGATGCCGGGGAACCGTTTGGTCACGCCTTCAAGCGCGACGATGTCGCGCCCGGCAACGGACGATGAAGAAAAACCGCTCATGAAGCCCAGCACCAAAAAACAGGAATCGTCCGGAGGGGTGAACGGATCACCCCTCCGGCAGCCGACCATGATCGCCTTACTGGGCGACGCTGGTCATCAGTGCCCTTACGGCGGCCGCGTCATAGACCGGCTCGACCTTGATCTTGCCGGAAATGACGTCCTCGCGCAGCGCCTGGATTTCCGTCCAGACATTGTCCGGGATCGCAGCGGTCTTCAGCAACTTGACCGAGTCGTCCTTGAGGCCGATCGTATAGTGTTTGGTGCCGAACGTGTCCGCCTTCAGGTCGGCAATCATCGCCGCATAGACCGGCTCGATATTCCACACCACCGACGACAGCAGGAAGCCCTTGTCGATCGGTGACTTGTCGCCGATGACGTCGATGAAATAGACCTTGCCGCCATCGGCTGCCTTGGTCGTCTCGACCGCCTGCAGCATGCCGAAGCTCGAACCGTTGCCTTGGCCGAAGATGATGTCGGCGCCCGATGCGATCACGCTTTCGGTGACGCGCTTGCCGCCGGCCGCATCGCTGTAGGCGGCCGGGCCGATCACCGCGTAGGTGATCTTGACGTCCGGGTTCTCCGCCTTCACGCCTTGCGCGAACGCCGCCGACTGCGAATTCCACGATGGCGGTTCGCCCGACACCACGATGCCGACCGACTTGGAACGCGACACCTTGGCGGCGAGACGGCCGGCGAGATAGGCGCCCTCGTGGCCGCTCAGCGTATAGTCGGCGACAAGGCCCTTCTCCAGGCCGGCTGGCGTGTCGACGATTGCCACCGGAACTTTCAATTCCTTGGCGATTTCAGGCGCCGAGGTGTTGTAGCCGCTGGCATGCGCGATCAGCAGGCTGGCGCCGTCGGAGGCAAGTTCCCGCAAGGTCGGGCGAACATCGCCATAGCCGAGGCCCTGGGCCACGACCACTTCGACGCCGGCGGCCTTGCCAGCCGCCTTGGCGGCATCGATGCCTTGCTGGTTCCAGCCGTAGTCCGTGCCTTCTTCGGGCGTCAGGATGGCGATCGACTTGACCTCGCCGGCAAGCGCGCCGCTAATCAAGACACCGACTAATATAACTGCACTTACACTGCTCTTAAGAAGCTTTAACATGTTACCCTCTCTGTTGTTTCACCAATCAATATTCTTATTGTTATTGCGCGAAAGCGAGATAGACTGCCTAGGAAAAATTACATTGTGGAGCTCAGGCAAAGTGAAGATCCGTTATGCCCTTCCGGTGATGCTGGCGTTATCGTCCTTCGCCAACGCGGTTGAGTTGCACCATGTCGTCGTCCGCACCGGCACTGACGGGCTCGACATGGTTCCGTTGACGATTTCGAATGCGGGCAGCGAAGGCCTCTCCTGCAACGCCGACTTCGCCCACTGGTATTCGGCCGGGATCGCAACGATCGAGCCGGGCAAGAAGACCCGCGTCGAGCTCTGGTTCGATGCGAAGACCGGCACGTTCACGATCCTCAACGACAAGCGCGAGAACCTGCCCGTCGAGCGGCTGTGGTGCGGTCTGGCGAGCCGAGCATATGCCACCCGCGTGCAGATCACGCTCGACCGCACCGATGCGGCGAAAGGCGAGCGCGATGTGTCCTGCGCCATGGCGCAGGACAGCCTGGCCTGCCGGTAGGCGCTCATTCCCGCGTCCGTTCGAACATCGCGAGCCTCTTATTCCTTTGCCAGGAACGCGTCGGTGAAGACGTCGTCCGCCGACAGAGCCGCCTTGAGCACGCCCTGGTCCGTCAGCGTCTTTAGGGTCTCCTCCCACTGCGTCTTCGTCATCCAGCCGAGACCGTGTTCCTTGGTGTCCGGGCTGGTGAACGTCGAGGCGATGTCGGCATTGATCTGCGCCAGCAGTACGTCCTTCTTGTCCGCATAGCCGGGCGCTGCCTTGGCGGTGATCTCGGCGGCCTCTTCCGGATGAGCCACGACATAGTCGAAGGCCTCCCTATATGCCTTGACGAAGCGGCGCACGACGTCCGGCTTGTCCTTGATCATCGCCTGCGAGGTGAACAGGCCGGAGCCATAGGCTTTCCACCCATAGTCCGCCCCCATCATGATGCTGAGCGAGCCCGGGCCCCCGGCCTTCGCTTCCAGTTCGGGAACCTCCGCATCGATATAGCCGACGACCGTCTGAACCCGGCCAAGCAGCAAATAGCTTTCATAGGGAGGCGAGACGCTGTTCAGCGTCATGTCCTTTTCGGTCAGGCCATTGGCGGCCAGGAAGCCTTTGAAGAAGATGTAGGTGGAACCGGCCGGATGAATGCCGATGGTCAGTCCCTTGAGGTCGGACGGCTTGGTGAGCTTCAGCGTCTTGGCCAGCGAAATGATCCCCAGCGGCGAGTGCTGATTGACGGCTGCCAGCGCCACGACCGGGACATTCTGCGACCGTGCGACGGCAAGCGTGGGAAGATCGCCGAACCCGAAATCCGCGTTCTCATTGCCCACCAGCCGCATCGCGTCCGGCGAGCCGGATCCCTTGCGGATCTCGGCCACATCGATGTCGTTCTTGGCGAAGAAGCCCTTTTCCTTGCCGACGAAGAACATGGCGTGATTGCCGCGCACGACCCAGTCGAGCTGGACGTTGACCTTGTCCGCCGCCAGAGCCGCGCTGGAGAAGCCGAGTGCCGTGACAAACGCCGCGAAGGTAGCGGCCTTGATAAGTGAGCGTCTCAGCATTTTTGTTCCCTTTTATGAATTTGGTTGATCGAGCGGGCCTAGGATTGGCTGAATTTCGGCGCCCACGGCACCACGATGCGTTCTAGGATTTCGGCGGCGTAGTAGAAGGCGATGCCAAGCACGGAAACGAGCAGCAGCGCTGCGAAGACCAGCGCCGTGTCGAGCTGGGTCGACGCGAACTGGATGACGTAGCCGAGACCGTCCGACGCCCCGGCGAACTCACCGACGATGGCGCCGATCACGCTCAACGTGGCGGCGATCTTGGTTCCGGCCATCAGGTTCGGCAGCGAGTGCGGAACGCGGATCCTGAACAGGATCTGCGTCGGGCTGGCCCCGACGGAATTCATCAGCGACAGCAGCGAGCGGTCGACCGATTGCATGCCCGCCAGCATGGAGAGCGTCACCGGAAAGAAGGCGATGACCAGGATCAGGCCGATCTTGGGCGCCAGCCCATAGCCGAACCAGAGGATGAAGATCGGCGCGAGGGCGACTTTCGGCACGTTCTGGAACAGCACCACCAGTGGATACAGCGCGCGTCCCAACCAATCGAAGCGCACGATGACCAGCGCAATGGCAATGCCGACCACGACCGAGACCAGGAAGCCGAACAGGATCTCGCCCGCCGTCA
The DNA here is from genome assembly GCF_003997175.1 of Mesorhizobium sp. Primo-A. Taxonomy (NCBI): domain Bacteria; kingdom Pseudomonadati; phylum Pseudomonadota; class Alphaproteobacteria; order Hyphomicrobiales; family Phyllobacteriaceae; genus Mesorhizobium; species Mesorhizobium sp. Primo-A. Next base: position 279,656 of record NZ_RZTG01000001.1, on the reverse strand, counting down.
CCAGCGTCGCCTGCATCAGCGTGCCCCATTGCGCCACCAGCGACTTCGCGATTTCGGACGGGGCGGGAATGATGAAGGCGGATATGGCAAAGATCCGCACCGCGGCTTCCCACAGCACGATCGTCACCAGCAGGAGGATGACAGCCGGCAGCCAGCTGCCGGTCGCCGCACTCCAGCTGGAGGCGAGGCGCGGCTCGGAAAGGTCGATTATGGGTTGGTCGCTCAAGACGCGCCTCCCGGTTGATGGCTGGAGCGCAGCATCGTTCGCAACTGGACCACCAGCCTGACGAACTCCGGATCTTCGGTGACCGACAGGTCGCGCGGGTAAGGCAGCGCAATGTCGAGGCTCTCGGTGATCCGTCCCGGCTTGATCCCCAGCACATGAACATGGCGCGACAGATGGATGGCCTCGTCGATGGAATGGGTGACGAGCACGATCGTCTTGCCGGTCCGCTGCCAGATCTCCAGCAGCGACTGGCCCATCGAATCGCGGGTGATGGCATCGAGCGCGCCGAACGGTTCGTCCATCAGCAGGACCGCCGGATCGAGCGCCAGGGCCCGTGCAATGGCGACCCGCTGCCGCATGCCGCCCGACAGCTCGTTTGGCCGCTTGTGGGCGCTGTCGCCCAGCCCCACCAGTTCCAGCATCTCCTGCCCGCGCGCCCGCAGATCCGAGCGCGAGAGCGACTTGTCGGCGATGCCGAGCAGCATCGAGGCATTGTCGACGGCGTTTTTCCAGGGGAGCAGGTTGGCGTCCTGGAAGACGAGGCCGATCATCCGCTTGCGCGCCGCCTCGACCGGCGCGAGCCCGGCGATCGAAACGCTGCCCTGGGTAGGCTGCACCAGCCCGGCCAGCACCTTGAGCAAGGTGCTCTTGCCACATCCGGAAGGACCGATAAGGGAAACGAATGATCCCTTTGGCACCGAAAGATCGATGTTCCTGAGGATCAGCTGACGGGCCATGACCACCGAAACGCCCTTGGCGGAGATTAGATCGTCATGGCGGATATGGGCCGGCCTGTCGCCGGCGGCTCGGATGGTTTCAATGCGCATGGCTTGTCGCCCCGCGCGCTGTTTTCTGCCGCACCCGCACCATCTTGATGGCGAAGGCGCCCTTCACACAAACAGCCGACCGGTGGAACTCCTCAAACCGGCTGGCCCTGTGCGCACCATGTGACATTGGCTACTCCCGGCCTTCCAGGATGCGCCGCACCGCGACGAGCTTGCGCGCCCGTTCACCTTGCAGCGCCTTTGTCTGCTCGGGCGTGTAGGCAAACATGCCCTCGCCCGACTTGATGCCGAATTTCGACGCAGCCGTCTTCTCCAGAACCATCGGCGCCACATCGTCGCGGTTGGAGAGATCGGCATTCAGGAAGGACGAGACGGATTTGTAGATATCCAGCCCCGCCATATCGAGCAGCGCCATCGGGCCGATGACGGCGATCTTGTAGCCGATGCCCCACGACACGCAGGTGTCCAGGTCTTCCGGCTCGATGACGCCGCGCTCGACAAGATCGACCGCCTCGCGCAGCAGCGCATAGAGCACGCGGTTCTCGACGAAGCCTGGAACGTCCTTCTTCACCACCACCGGCAGCAGGCCGATCGAGCGGATGAGATCGCGGATAACAGCCACGGTTTCAGGCGCGGTCTTCTCGCCGCCGATCACCTCGATCATCGGGATGATGTGCGGCGGGTTCGACCAGTGCATGCCGACCATCCGCTCGGGATGCGAGATATGCGCCTGCAGCTTGGTGATCGGAATGCCCGACGTGTCGGACGCGACGATGACGGACGGGCCGATCAGCGGATCGATGTCACGATAGGTCTGCGCCTTGATGTCGATATTCTCGGGCACGTTCTCGATCACCAGTTCGGCGCCATCGACGGCCTCGGCGATCGTCTCGACGAAACGCACTTTGCCGGCACCAGTCCCGGGCGCCTCGATGTCGAGACGGTCGAGCACGCCGCCGGCAAGATCGAGCATGCCGCGGGCGCGCTCGATTGCCCCTGGCGAAACGTCATACGCCGTCACATCGAGCCCGCCGCGCGAAAGCCGCGCGGCGATGCCTGGACCCATCGTTCCCAGTCCGATGAGAGCGGCGCGCTTGATCATCATGCGGCCTTTGCGGGAGCAGCAGTGGTTGCCGCCTTGAAGGCCGGCCGAGCGGCGATCGCGGCCACCCAGCGCTCCAGATTGGGCATTGACGGCCGGTCGATCTTGAAGTCGACGCAGCGCTTCAGGATCGGCGCGCAGGCAATGTCGGCAAGGGTCAGCTTGCCGAGCGCCAGGAAGTCCTTGCCGGCCAGGTGGCCGTCGACGATCTTGAGCTGCGCGACAAGGTCCTTCACTTGTTCCTTGTATTCGGCGGTCTGTTCCTCGGGCGTGAGCTTGGCGCCCTTGAAGGCCGCCAGGTAGCCCGGATTGACTGCCGCCAGCAGGAAGTCCATCCAGCGCTCGACCTCGGTCTTTTCCGCCGGCGTGGCGCCATTCAACTGTTCGCCGCCGAATGCCGCGAGATAGCGCAGGATGGTGTTGGACTCCCAGATCACGGTGTCGCCGTCGACCAGCGTCGGCACCTTGGAGGTCGGGTTGAGCGCCTTGTATTCCGCCGTCTGCGTGTTCTCGAACTGGCGGCCATAATCCTCGCGCTTGTAGGACGCTCCCAACTCTTCGAGCATGAAGAGCACCTTCTGGACGTTGCCTGATGTCTGGCGGCCTAACAGCTTGTACATGTCTTCTCCTCGCTAGTGTCCAGGGCCTACTTGCTCGCCGGCAGCGGCTTGTAGACGATGGCGTCCATTTCGATCTTGGTGTTGATGACCGCTTTTGCCTCGACGGTCGTGCGCGCCAGAACGGCGTCGCCGATCCCTTCGAGGAACGCCTTGTTGTAGCGGCCGAAATCGCGCGTATCCTCGAGATAGGTGGTGATCCGCACGACATCCGACAGCGTCGCGCCTTCATGCGCGATGACGCGCGCGATGGTCTTCAGCGTCGCCAGCGTCTCTTCTTCGATCGTGCCGCTGATCATGTTGTTATTCTCGTCTTTCGGCACCTGGCCCGAGACGAAGATGAAATCGCCGGCACGCACCGCCGGATGAAACGGCAGGTTCGGGTTCTTGTTGCCGATGGCGTAGTGGCTGGCGGATTTTCGCGTGCTGTCGCTCAACATATCCCCCTAGAGAACGCTGGTTTCGATGATGTCGACGCCGCGGATGCGATCGATCAGGTAGACGATGCCGCGGTCGTCGATGGTCACGTCGTTGGACGAGGAACGCTCCGCGCCCTCCGGCGCGTCGGGCATGAAATGACCGACTTCCTTTGGCGCGAACGGATCGGCGATGTCGACGAGGCGCAGCCCCTGCGCGAACCACGCAAACGGAATGACGGTTCCATTGAACCGCTCGGAAGGCTGATGGCAGCCGGTCATCTGAGGCTGCGGTGAACCGTCCGTGTCGAGGCCTGGCACCTGGAAGGTCGAGATCGGCAACGGGTTGGTCTCATCAGTGATGTCGTAAATCCAGGTGAAGGCCGGCGGCGATGGCCGAAGCTTGGCGACATCCTCGTCCGCCACCACCATGATGTTGCGGCCTTTGAGCGGCTGTGGAATCGGCAGGCAGGTGTGCGTGGGATGCGGAAAGCTCGGGCTCGAATTGACGTGCGAGACCAGCTTCGGCTTGGTGATGTCCGAAATGTCGAGGATGAACAAGCCATGATGCCAGTAGCTGACATAGAGCCTGTCGCCCATTCGCAGCGGATGGTGACAGCGCGGCGTGACATAGTCGTGCCAAGGATACTCTTCGCCGCCCCCGGTCCACTGGCCCGGTATCCACCAGCGTCCGACCTCGACCGGCTTCGCGGGATCGATCAGGTCGAGGATCATCACGATGTTGCCGACATAACCGTCGGCGGTCGGCGATATGTAGGCGTAACGGCCGTCGAAGTCGTAGCGGTGGACGCCCTTGCCGCCGGTTATCCATTTCGAGATGAGCTTCGGCTGTGCCGGCTTGGTGGTGTCGTAGAGCGCCAGTCCGCCGCCGAAATCAGCCGGGCCGGCGTCGCCAAAGCGCTCGTGGTTGATGATCATCAGTCCGTCCTTGGCGCGCACCTTGTGCGAGTGCCAACCGGGCGGGACATCGATCGTCGTAATTTTGCGCGGATTGCGCGGGTCGGAAATGTCGACCAGCGTCGTGCCGCTCGGCGGCCGCATGTGGCCGATATAAAGGATGTTGCCGTCGACCCAGACCTGACCGCCGCCTGGGCAGTCGACATGGCCGATCTGCTTTGTGTTGAACGCCGAAACCAAATGCATACGCCCTTGCTGCTGAAATTCCATTTCGATGTCCACGCCGCCAATGGCGGCGTGGACATTGCCTGCCGGAGGACCGGAACTAGACGAGACGGAGCAGATCGCCGGCCTGGTTGCGGCCCCAGCGCTTGTAGAGGAGCAGCGCCTTCTGCGTCGGCGCATCGGTGGCGCCGAAGAAGATCACCGGCTCGCTCGACGAGCCGTTGACATGCTCGACCCAGGAACCGCCGGGTATGGCGATGGTGTCGAACTGGTTCCAGTCATAGCGTTTGCCGTCGATGATCGAATGGCCGTTGCCGCGGAACGGCGCCAAGAGCAGGCTGGCGGTCTCGCGCTGCGGCAAGGTCTTCTCGCCGGGGCGCAGCATCTGCACGTAGAAATTGATGGTGTGGAAGACGGGTCCGCCGGTCGTCGGATCGACATAGTCGATGACGATGCCTTCATGGGGGTCGCCATCCCAATCCTTGTGGGCGTCGAGAACCGCTTCCATCTTCTCCCAGCGATAGACATACATCGGCGACGACAGGCCGCCGCCGCGCTTGTGGTCGACGAAACGCGGCATCAGGCCGCCTTCGCCATAGATGCGCTGTGAGTAGTCGCTGGGGTAGCGGGCGGTCTGCACCTTCTTCTCGACTTCCTTGCCGTCGACCATCTCCGTGTATTTGTGATCGAAATGGACGGCATGCAGCGTTTCGACCAGCGGCAGGTCGAGCACCGACAGGTTGACCGCCTGCTCGCCGCCAACGGTGCCATGATTGTGCCAGGCGTCGTTGGGCGTCAGCACCATGTCGCCCGGGCCGAAGACCACGTCTTCGCCCTCGACGCCGGTGAAATTGCCCTTGCCCGTCAGGCCGAAGCGGATGGCGCTCGGCGAGTGCTTGTGCGGCGGCATGATCTCGTCGGGATCGTTCAAGCGGTAGGCGGTGTACATGGTGCTGACCGATGCACGCTTGGGTGCAAGACCGGGATTGACGAGGATCAGCGAACGGCGCTCGCTGTCGTCCATGGTCACCAGTTCGGCGGCGCGCTGGAGCAGGGGCTCGATGTCCGAATAGGACCACACGAAGGGAACGGCTTTCGACGTCGCCATCAACTGCTTGATCTCGTCATGGTCGACGCCTTCCGACGTCGCCCAGAACGGAAACATGTTCTTTGCGTAGAGGGCGTCGTAGAGGCCCTTGAGTGCCGCCTTCTTGTTGGTGAGCACATCGTTAGCTGGTTGCGCCAGGGACATATCGGACACCTCTCGTCACGAAGAAAATACTTCTAACCAACTCAACCGTATTCGCATTGGTTTTGCTCGACAATACCCAAATTGCGAATCTTATAAGTTTTTGGTTGAGGTGCATTTTTGAGTGGCAAATGCCCAGAAATAGGCAGAAACAGCCTAGAAATGCACGGAATTCAGCTCACAATCAGGGCGTGAAACCGCTTCGTCACGGCCATGCTGGCGCGCATGACAGTCCAACCAACGCAGTTTTTCAGTCTCAACCAAAAGACTTTGGTTGTATTCCGGCCGCCTTATCAGGCAGCCACGCTCTGTTGAGCGCGGCTGCGGATCAGATCCGCGGCCTTTTCGGCGATCATGATGACCGCCGCATTGATGTTGCCGCAAACGAGGTCGGGCATGACCGAGGCGTCCACGACACGAAGCCCGGCAATGCCGCGCACCCGCAATTCCGGATCGACCACCGATGCCGCATCGACGCCCATGCGGCACGTGCCGGCCGGATGATGCACGGTGATCGAGGTCTTGCGGATGTGCTCGTCGATCTCTTCGTCGCTCTCGCATTTCGGGCCGGGGAAGAACTCCGCGCCGACGAACGGAGCCATGGACGGCTGGCTGGCAAGGTTGCGTGCAACACGAAAGCCGGCGCGAAGCGACTGCCAGTCGCGCTGCGAGGACAGGAAATTCTGATGGATCAGGGGCGCGGCAACCGGATCGCTCGACGCCAGCTTGACGCTGCCGCGGCTCTCCGGCTGCACCGCAACGATACGGGTCGCAAAGCCGTCGGCGAACGGCGCCTTGAACGGCGACATGTAAGGCCATGCCCCAAGCGGCGCGGCGGTGAAAAGCAGCTGTACGTCCGGCAACGGCCGGCTTGTGTCGCTTTTCAGGAATGCCACGACGCCGCCAGGCACATCTCCCGAAAAGCCCTTTCCGGTGAGATAAGTCCTGACGAAATCCAGCCCGATACGATCGGCCCGCATCATCTTGAGAAACGGTCCAGGCTGTTTGCGCCGATACATCACGATAACCGAAACGTGGTCCTGCAGATTCTTGCCGACTTGCGCACGATCGACCTTCGTCTCGATGCCATGCGCCGCCAGCTCGCCGCTGTCGCCTATGCCTGACAGCATCATCAGCTGCGGCGTGTTGATGACGCCGCCGGCAAGCAGAACTTCGCGCCGCGCCAGAACTTCATGGCTCGCCCCGCCTCTGGTGTAGGCAATGCCGGCTGCGCGGCCATCCCTGAGCAGGATCTTCGTCGCCATCGCGCCGGTCAGCACCTTGACATTGCCGCGCCGCATGGCGGGCCGCAGATAGGCGGTTGCGGTCGAGCAGCGGCGGCCGTTGGCAATTGTCATCTGCAGCCGGCCGAAGCCTTCCTGTATGGCGCCGTTATAGTCATCGGTCTGCGGGTATCCGGCATCACGGCTGGCTGTGGCGAAGGCATCGATCAGTTCGTCCTTGTAGCGGCAGAACTGGGTGTTCAGCGGCCCGCTGCCGCCACGGTACCGGCTTTCGCCCGCTTCCCAGCGCTCCTGCTTCTTGAAGTAGGGCAGCACCTTGTCGAACGACCAGTCCGTCAGGCCGCTTGCCGCCCAGCGATCGTAGTCGCCGCGATTGCCGCGCACATAAGCCATGGCGTTGGTGGAGGAAGAGCCGCCGATGACCTTGCCGCGCGCGCATTCGACCTTGCGGCCGCCGACATTGGCCTCGGGCTCGCAGAAATACATCCAGTCGTGGCGGCGCTCCGTCAGTATCTTGCCCCAGCCGAGCGGGATGTGGATCATCGGATCGCGGTCCCAATCCCCCGCCTCCAACAAAAGCACCGACACGGCAGGGTCTTCGCTCAGCCGGTTCGCCAGCACGCAGCCGGCCGATCCCGCACCGACAATGACGTAGTCAAAGGTTTCGCCAGCCGGCATGCGTGATCCTCGGGAGAAAGACGTCTGCCGCGATGGCAACCGTCGACATGGGCAGTCAACCATCGCGCAACTGGTGTTGTCAACCATTGCGTACAGTTGTAGATTGGTTGAATTGGTTGAGTGCCGTCGAACAGGTTTTCGTGTCACAATATGATGTCGGGACGTTGAGTCGGCGGTCTGCCGATCGGACAGGAGATTTGGTTTTGAGCGCATTCGAGCCGCAGGTCGGACCATCTGATCTCGACGACATCATCGCCGCGGTCCGCCAGTTGCAGCAGGGCGGCGGCAAGCTTCCGTCCGAGCGCGATCTTGCGGAACATCTGAGCGTCAAGCGCCATCAGCTTCGCAAGGCGCTTGAAGTGCTGCGCCTTTCAGGCGACCTCAAACCGGCGCGCGCCAGGCGGGCGCCGACCGCCCTTCCGAGATATGGCGAGGAACTGGTCAGGGTAACCAATCCGATCGAGGTCCTGGAATTGCGCCTGATTATGGAGCCGGGCCTTGCCCGACTGGCGTCGCTGCGCGCCTCCTCTTTCGAGACGGCGCGGATCCTCGACGCGGCAACCACGCCGGAGAACGCCCCGTCGGGTGAGGTCGACTTCGCTTTCCATCTCGCGATCGTTGCCGCGGCCCGCAACCACCTCGCCGCGGAATTCTACAAGATGCTGCGCCAGGTCGGTGTCGATGCGCGGGTGAAGGTTGCGCGCACCGCGGCACCCACCTGCCCCAAGCGGATCGCCCACCGCGACGGCGAGCATCGCCTGATCGCCGAAGCGATCTCGCAGCGCGACCCCGAAGCGGCAGAGGCCGCAATGCGCGCGCACCTTCTGTCGGTGCAGAGACAGATCATGGAACGGTCGAATGCCGGCGCCTTTGCCGCGTGATCGCATCACCTCTGACATCGAGCCTGTGCGGGGAATTTCAAATTGAAACGTCATTTCGACGTGCTGGTCATCGGCGCGGGATCCGCTGGCTCGGTTGTTGCCAGCCGTCTCAGTGAAGACCGGTCGTGCCAGGTCGGCCTCATCGAAGCCGGGACGATGCCGGCCGATCCCGACATCGCCGACCCGCTGAAATGGACGATGCTCCAGGGCCGCGCCTACGACTGGAGCTATCGGACCGTGCCCCAGCCCTTCACCGCCAACCGCGTCCATGAATGGCCGCGCGGCAAAATCGTCGGCGGCTCGAGCTGCCTGCATGCAATGGCCTATGTGCGCGGCCATCCCGATGATTTCGACCCCTGGGTGCAAGCCGGCGGCGAGCGCTGGTCCTATCGGGGGTTGTTGCCGGGCTTCATCCGCAGCGAAGCCTTCACCGCTTTCGACGGGCCAACACGCGGCAAGAGCGGCCCGCTGGACGTCTATCTGCCGGACGCCGAGGTCAGTCCGGTCGTGCGTGCCTACATCGCCGCCGGGCGATCCATGGGGGCTCCCGCCCTGAGCGACCACAACAGCGGCGAGCTGGTCGGCACCAGCCCCAATTCACTCAACATACGCGACGGCAAGCGCCTGAGCGTCGCCGACGCCTATCTGCCGCCGCGGGTCATGGCGCGGCCGAACCTGACCTTGCTCGCCGGCCACGAGGTCGAGCATCTGGTGCTGGACGGCCACAGGGTCACGGGCGTGAGCGTGGTCTGCGAGGGCCAGACCAGAACGCTCTGTGCCGACCGGATTGTCCTTTGCGCCGGCGCCGCGTCCACGCCGCTCATCCTCATGCGGTCGGGCATTGGTTGCCCGGATACGCTGAAGCAGGCTGACATACGCTGCCTTGCCGATCGCAGCGAGGTGGGCCGCAACCTGCAGGATCATCTGCTGGCTCTTGGAAATGTCTACAGCACCAAAAAGCCGGTGCCGCCTTCCCGCCTGCAGCACTCCGAATCGCTGATGTATCTGCACAGCGACGACCCGATCCGCTCCATGGGAAGTCCCGATATCGTGCTCGCCTGCGTCGTCGCTCCGTCGGCGGCCGAGGGCCTGAATGCCCCGCTTTATGGCTCGGCCTTTACCATCCTTTGCGGCGTCACCCATCCGACAAGCCGCGGGCGCATCACACCGAGCGGGCCGGGCCGCAACGATGCGCCGGTCATCGATCCGCATTATCTCGAAACCGAACACGATCGCGCGACATTCAGGATGGCGTTGAAGCGGGCGCGCATGGTCGGCCATCATGAGGCCCTGGACGAATGGCGCGATACGGAGATCCTGCCAGGCGCACCGGTTCGGTCCGATGCCGAACTCGATGCTTTCATCGCCAGGGCTGCTTCCACCCATCATCATCCGGCCGGCACCTGCCGGATGGGTCTTGACACCGAGGCCGTCGTCGATCCTGACTTGCGGCTGAACGGCTTCGACAATGCCTTTGTCGTCGACGCCTCGGTGATGCCGGCGATCCCGAGCGGACCGATCAACGCGGCGATCGTCGCCATCGCCGAAACCTGGGCGGCGTCTTCTCGGGTTACCCCGCCGGCAGCGTGAGGGCGTCCGCGTCCGACAATTCCCCTGGCTCCGGTTCCCGGCGACTATCAGCTATGGAGATGCGTCAGCTCAAACGCGGCTCCGTCCTGGACGCCGGCCATGCGCTGCTCGGCGGACCGGAACATGTCCGCGAACTCCACCTGGTTCTCGAACACCACGCCGCCGACCTTGACCGTCAAGGCATCCTCGGTGCCTTTTGGCGCGAAATAGACTTGTGCGATGCGCGCCCTGATACGCTCGCCGATTTCCCTGGCTTCTGCTTCGGTCGCGCCGGCGAGGAAGACCCCGAACATCGACGTCCCCATGCGTCCAACCAGATCCTCCGCGCGCACTGACGATTGTATGGTTGAGGCTATGAGCCGCAAGGCTTGATCGCCCCATTCAAGACCAAAGCGCAGGTTGATGGACCGCAGATGCTCCGAATGGATGACCAGGAAGGCGCCGGATTTCGGCCCCGGCACCGACGGCCTTGCGGTTCTTTTTTCGACCATCGACGTGAAGACCGCTCCGTTCAGGCAGCCGGTCGTGGTGTCGAAGGTTGCCGACTTGTCGAGTTCCCGGCGATAGCGACGAAGCTCGATCTGTTTCAATCCAACGAACAGAAAAAGCGGAACACCAAGAACGACAGGCAACAGGATTGCCGTGACCATGCTGCGCCCAAATGGCGTCAGCGCCTCCGAGAACAGAAGCAGATAATTGAGACCGACGGAAACGCCCAGGATTGCAGCGGTTCCCAGAAAGGTCAGCAAAGCGACGCCTTTCCATGCCTGGTCGGTGGTGCTCGCCATAGTCTTTGTCACTGGCCGATCTCCTGTGGATGGGCTTGTATAAGGCCGGTGTGTTGCAATTTCAGTTTCAAGGAACATTGCAATTTAATCGATTGCGCGATGACCCCATCAAGGCTGCGCCCGTGGCGGTTAACAAACAAAACATCAGGGATTGAATGACAGCCTATTGTGCCGGGCCGAACATGCCCATCTCCGCGTCCCTGGCTGTCGCCTCCGCCTTGCCGTAGATGCCGCTCGGCAGCGCCGTGGCCCAGCCGTTGGAGACAAGCCAGGCGCCAACATCCTGCTTGCCCAGCCTGCACGGTGCGGCGACGGCAAAACGCTCGACGTCCGGCGGTACGAAACAGTGCAGCGCGCGTCCCCTCAGCCAGGAATTGAAAACGGCGCGGGCGCGTACGCCGCAAGGCCAGGTGACGTCATGAAACGAGCAGGAGCTGTCGAGATCGATGCCTCGCACTCCGCTGATGAACACCTTGCGGCCCATGGCTTCGAACATCGCCGATGATGTGACAACCGGGCGGTAGAGCAAGACCTCCCGCCAATCCCTGGGCATCGGCGTTTTCGGGGGCACGGCGAGACCGAGCTCGCTGAGCGGCGGACGGGGCTCGGCCCGTTCGATCTCAGCGGGATCAAGCCGTGGTGGAGCGATCAGGTCTTGAGCAACCTTGCGCGCCGGCTCCAGGCGTTGTGCGCCGGCAACCGGGGCAAACGGCCGGACAGGCTGCGTGTCGTCAACATCTGGCGACCGGGCACGGACAGGCTGATCGACCGAAAGCAACGCCCCGCCCTGAATGATCAGCAGGATCCCGGCCAGGAGCAGGAGGCTTCCAAGTGCGATCGCCAAGCGGCTGCGGCCCGGCCTGGCCATCAGCTTGAACAGGATCCCAGGGATTTGCGCCGGTCAGAAACCCGACGTCGATTTGGCAACCAGCTTGAGCGCACCTTTTTCAATCCGATAGAACGGCATCGAGCGTTGGCTGGATCCGTCGGCCCGAAACCGGAACAGGCCGGTCGACCCGCGAAAGCCGTTTGGATTCTCGAGAGTTTTTTTGCTGAAACCATCGGGCCCGACCGCGCTGGCAATCCCTGCCGTCAGGGCAACCATATCATAGGCGTAGGCCACATTGACGTCAGCCGGATAGTTGTATGTCGTCCTGAAGCGGTCGGCGATCGGCCCGGTTTCGCTTGGATCGAGCGTGGCGATAAACGCCCCCTCGAAGAGCGGATCCATGGGGTGCTCCAGCCAACGGTTCGTCCCGACGACGGAGATCGTCTTTCCCGGAATGCCCTTCGATTTGAGGGCGGCAAGGACAGGCGACGGACTGCCATTGCCGCTGGCGACGATGACGGCGTCGGGGGCGTCCACGAGTGAGCCCATTTCGTCGACCGTCTTCGCGCCGTCGCCGGCAGAATATCGGAGAGTGACCGCGAGCGCCGCGCCGTAGATGCTGAGGCTGTTTGCGACCCGCTTCTCCATGGCGCCGGCGTTTGGGCCATCCGCGACAAGCAGTACGAACTTCTTGCTGCCTTTCGCGGCCAGTCCCGCGGCGCCCGCGGCGGCGCTGTCCGCTTCGCCAAGGAGCACGGCATAGACCCCGGGGCCGCCGGCGAAATTGTCGGCGAGCGCCAGGACCGGTGGCCGCTTCGACCCCGACAGCGTGGCAATATGCTGGGCCGCCGGCAGCTCGGTCGGGCCGATGACGACTTTAGACCCCGTCGTAATGGCCGTAACCGCCAGTTTGCCGGCCAGTGCGCTGTCGCCTTTGGTGTCTTCTACCGTCAGCGCCAGCAATCCGTTGCCGATATCCGTCATCGCCAGCTTGGTCGCATCGAGCATCTTCCTGCCGTTTTCCCCGGCCGTTCCAGGGGCGGACAGCGGCAGCAGCATCGTGACTTTGGTCGAGCCGGTGCCCATCGACTGGGTCGCCTGGACGGGACCGGCGCCGGCGGCGCCGTTCTGCCCGGCAGGCGCGGTAACCGCCGCCGGATCGAGCACTTCGGACACGCCGCCCTTCGACTGGCAGCCCGACACGATCGCGGCGAGCGCCAAGGCGATTGCCCATGTCCGCGGACGGTGGACCTGTCGGCCAGCTTCCATGAATGCTCCACCCCTATGTGCCGCCGGATATTGTTCCCGGTCTGGTCTTCAACGCATGTTACGGCGGACTTGCAGTGCCGTCTGTAGTTCTTTTAGCCGCCGAAAAGCCTGCCTCTGAGCGCCCTGATCTGCCTTGCTTGCCCGGCACTTCGATAGTCGGCGCATTTCATGTATCGCGGCCCGGGCACGAACACGCGGCGCACGCAAACGCCCTTTCCCTGGGCAGGGGCTCCACCCTCCCCGCCTGGCGAAAACGCGGAAAAGCCGAATGTCGCCACCGGCAAGGGGCCGGTCACTTCGATCCCTTCCCTTGCCAGGATTGCCCGCGCACGCTGGCAGTAGCGGACTGAAAGGGCCGAGAACCGGCTTTCATTGTGCCCGGCGCGATACTTCATGACGGTGGTGCAGAGATCACCCGCGGCGAGCCTGTTGGCCTGTGCAAGATATTTGACCCCCAGCGCGATGTTGGCCGCCGGCGCGCTGAGATCGTCGAGGGAACCTCGAAAGCCGAGCATCCTGGCGGTCGCCGGCATCACCTGCATCAGGCCGACTTCGCCATCGGCGCCTTGCACGCCGGGATCGAAGCCGCTTTCGATCTCCATCACCGCATGCGCCAGCATCGGCTCCAGGCCATAGATCGATGCCTGGCAACTGGCAAACGCCTTGAAAGCCTGCCGGGTCCACTCCGTGGCAGTGTCACAGTGTGCCGGCCGCGTCAGGCTGGACGGCTGCTGTTGTTCCACAAAAGGCCGTTCCAGCCAGTTGGCGTGGGCCAGCGTGACAGTGAGGCCAAAGCCGACGAACGCGATCCCGCCTGCGATCGCCTTCGAGAATGATCCGGCGGCTGTCATGATGGCCAACAGGCGTGGGTTCGCCTATCCGGTCAGTGCATGTACTCGACCATGCGATCGTGAAAACACTCGCATTTGTTGAGGGTGTCTTCGTCCTTGTAGTTCGTCTTCAGGTAGCCGTAAGCCATGCCGCAGGCGACCTTGGCTTCCGATGCCCAGACGAAGACGGGCCGGGACGAGTTGATCCACTCCGAGCTGTTGGCGGCGGCGACCGACTCGTCCATCAGCTTCACCACCTGCTGCTTCAGATCGACGATGTTGTCGTTCAAGACCAGATTGGACGTGCCGACGACCCGGCAATAATCGCCTGTCGGACCTTCGATGATGTCGGCGGCATACCCCGTCGACCCGACTGCCAGCAACAGCGTCGCAGCGGAAACAAGCAGTCTTGCAGAACGTTTCATGTTTAGCTCCCCTAAATATTAGCGACGTATAACATAATCGCATGGTTGTGCGCTATGCCGTTAGACCAGGTTTGCGGTTGTCTGATGCTGGGTTATGCCATCGTCGTAGAGCAGCGTGATCGTGTTGGCAGCGGGCAGGTTCGTCAGCGTTGCCACGTCGACGAAGTTGGCGCCGCCGGTGCTGCCGTTGGCATCGACACTGAGCGTACCCGTCCCCGCATTGTAGTTCACGAAGTCACCGATATTGGCTCCTCCAGGCGCCGTGTCAAACAGGGCGGTCAGGTCAATCTTGTCGCCATGTCCTCCCACGCCGCTGAAATCAGTGATGAGGTCCTTGATGTCGATATTCTCAAGCCGGAACGTATCGGCGCCGGCTCCTCCGGTCAGGGTGTCCTGGCCGAGACCTCCTATGAGAAGGTCGTTGCCGTCGCCGCCGCTGAGCAGGTCGTTGCCGGCTCCGCCGCTGAGGAAGTCATTGCCGCCCCGGCCGACGATGACGTCATTGCCGCCATTACCGCTGAGCTGGTCGATACCGGACGTTCCATAGATCTGGTCGGCCAGCGTTGGGTCACCGTTCACCGTGATCCCGGGATCACCAGGATTGTGCGAGAAGAAGGAGAAATTGACGGAGCGGGCCTGCCAACTGCCGCCATCATTGTCGAAGTAGGACAGGGTCCACGAGTCTCCGGCTGCCGGCGGATGCGCGATCAAGTAGCTGGCAAGCGTCGTAGCGGTGGCATTGCCTGCGCCATCGAGAAGGAAGATGTGATCGTAGTCGACCGTAGCCTTCATCTGACCCGTGGCCGGATCGTAGAACCAAGTCTGCTCGAAGGTCCCAGCGGTCAAATCGTCTTCTACTGCGGCGAAGTGATTGGTGCCAATTCTGATCTCGACCTGAACCTCCTGTTCACGATGCGACCCTGCGCTACTATCTCCGAACGCACCTGGGTTTCGCTCTGAAGGGTCAATCGGCGTATCAATCGGCGTCTTTTGGAAATCGGTATAGACGACGACAGTTGCGCTGTGAGGATCCGCCAATATCGCGTTTACCGTCGCTTGCGACAGAGCAAGCGTCGTGACCTGATCATTGCCCGACGTCAGCGGACTGCTGCCATCGCCAATCTGCGACGTGTCGCTGGGCAGGCTGGTCGGCGGCACTTCGTGGATGCCAACAGTCTGTGCAACGTGAGTGTGCCCGTCATAGACATCCAGCGACAGGTTGTTGTTGACCGTGTCAGTTTGCAATGCGGTCGGCCGATAAACCAGATCGTCCAGCAGGTTGATACCGCCGGACGGATTATACAGCACCGTGCCGGCTGTCAGGGCGATATAGGTCACGCCGTTGAAATAGAACGTGCCGGTGGGGATCGTTCCCGTAGCGGTGACGATGAGGTTATCCCCGTCCGCATCCGTCGGAATGGAGACCAGCAGCGGATACCCATTCGGATAGCTGGGCGTGCTCAAGGTCTGCTGCGCCGGGTCGCTCGACATCCAGTTCTGAGTGTTCGCGACTACGGGCGCGTCATTGATGTCCGTCAGGTTGATGGTCAGCGTCGTCGTCGACAGGTCGCCGTCACCATCCTTGATGGTGTAGACGAACACGTCCGTGGTGTTCGCGTTGATGCTGTGGGCCGTCGACTGGTAGGTGTAGGAGCCGTCGGCGTTGAGATGCAGCGTGCCGTGCAGGCCGGCAATGTCGGTGTTGACACCGGTCGTCACCGCCGTTGTCGTGTTGCCGCCCGCAGCCCGGACGCCGTCGATCGTGGCACCATCTGCCCCGGCCACGTCGTTGATCAGAACGCCGGCCGCAGCAGTCACGGTCAGCAGCGCGCCTTCATTGACATTGCCGCTGTCGGCATGGGCCGTCGGCACGTCGTCGGTGACGTCGATGGTGATGGTGTTGGTGATCGTGTTGCCGTTGGCGTCGGTGGCCTGGTAGGTGAAGGTCTCGACATTGTTGACGGTGTTGGTGCCGTTGTTGGCGTCGGCGCCGTCGACCGGCGAGGTCAGCGTGTAGCTGTAGGTGCCGTTGGCATTGAAGGTCAGCGTGCCGTGCGCGCCGATGGCGTTGCTCACCAGTGCGTAGGTGTAGGGCCCGGTGCCGCCCGATACATTGTCGGCGACCGTTCCGGCGATGGTCTCGGCGGTGCTCGACGGGTTGCTGCCGATCGGCAGCGCCGCCTCGTTGACCGTCAGGTCGTCGTTGGAGACGGCAAGGCCGCTGTCCGACAGGTTGATGGTCAGGGTCGTCGTCGACAGGTCGCCGTCGCCGTCCATGATGGTGTAGACGAAGGTCTCCGTTGCGCCTGCCGGCGGAACCACGTTGGGCAGGCCGTCATAGCTGTAGCTGCCATTGGCCTGCAGCGTCAGCGTGCCGAAGCTGCCGTTGATCACCGTGTTGACGCCCGTCGTCACCGCCGTCGTGGTGTCGCCGCCCGCAACGCGGACCCCGACAACGCCGCCGCCCGCCGCCGCACCGTCGGCGCCGAACACGTCGTCCGTGCCGTCGCTCAGCACGTTGCCGAGCACGATCCCGCCCTCGACAACGCTGTTGGTGTCGGCATGGGCCGTCGGAATGTCGTCGACGATGTCGATGACGATGGCTGCCGGGGCCGACGACGAGGTGCCGTCAGAGACGGTGAGCGAGAAGCTGTCGGTCTCGGTGACTGCCGGAACGTCCGTGGTCGGGCTGGTCAGCGTGTACTGATAGGCAGCAACGCCGGTTGCCGGGTTGTAGCCGGTGATCAGCAGCGTGCCGTGGTCGCCCTGGAAGACCGAACCGTCAAGGCTGCCAATGGCAACCGTGACGCCGCCGATGGTGACGCTCTGCACGTCGTCGAGCCCGTCGGCGTCCGACACCGTGAAGGTGCCTGTCGCAACCGTGCTGCCGTCGCCGGCCGCCGAACCCGCCGCCAGACCTGCTTCATAGACCTGGTCATGCGCGCCGGCCGGGTTGCCCTGGTCGACGACGATCTGCGGCACGTCGTTGGTGCCGTTGATGGTGATGGTCAGCGTTGCCGTATCGGTGTCGCCGTCGGCATCCTTCATCGTGTAGTTGAAGGTCTCGGTCAGCGTCTGGCCGGCATCCAGCGCCTGCACCGCCGGATCGGCGTTGTTGAGCGTATAGGTGTAGGTGCCGTCGGGATTGGCCACGAAGGTGCCGTGCGCGCCCGTCGTCGAGCCATCCCAGCTGACGAAGCTCGTCGGCGTGTCGGCGCCCGGCTGGTTGTTGGCATGCAGGTCGTTGGTCAGCACATTGCCGTTGACCGGCGAAAGCGCGTCCTCGCTGATGCTGTTGGTGTCGTTGACCGCATTGGGCATGTCGTCGACGATGTCGATGACGATGGCTGCCGGAGCCGACGACGAGGTGCCGTCAGAGACGGTGAGCGAGAAGCTGTCGGTCTCGGTGACTGCGGGAACGTCCGTCGTCGTGCTGGTCAGCGTGTACTGATAGGCCGCAACGCCGGTTGCCGGGTTGTAGCCGGTGATCAGCAGCGTGCCGTGGTCGCCCTGGAAGGCCGAACCGTTGAGGCTGCCAATGGCAACCGTGACGCCGCCGATGGTGACGCTCTGCACGTCGTCGAGCCCGTCGGCGTCCGACACCGTGAAGGTGCCTGTTGCAACCGTGCTGCCGTCGCCGGCCGCCGAACCCGCCGCCAGACCTGCTTCATAGACCTGGTCATGCGCGCCGGCCGGATTGCCCTGGTCGACGACGACCTGTGGCACGTCGTTGGTGCCGTTGATGGTGATGGTCAGCGTTGCCGTATCGGTGTCGCCGTCGGCATCCTTCATCGTGTAGTTGAAGGTCTCGGTCAGCGTCTGGCCGGCGTCCAGCGCCTGCACCGCCGGATCGGCGTTGTTGAGCGTATAGGTGTAGGTGCCGTCGGGATTGGCCACGAAGGTGCCGTGCGCGCCCGTCGTCGAGCCATCCCAGCTGACGAAGCTCGTCGGCGTGTCGGCGCCCGGCCGGTTGTTGGCATGCAGGTCGTTGGTCAGCACATTGCCGTTGACCGGCGAAAGCGCGTCCTCGCTGATGCTGTTGGTGTCGTTGACCGCATTGGGCACGTCGTCGACGATGTCGATGACGATGGCT
This sequence comes from Mesorhizobium sp. Primo-A, assembly GCF_003997175.1. Classification (NCBI taxonomy): domain Bacteria; kingdom Pseudomonadati; phylum Pseudomonadota; class Alphaproteobacteria; order Hyphomicrobiales; family Phyllobacteriaceae; genus Mesorhizobium; species Mesorhizobium sp. Primo-A. Next base: position 261,491 of record NZ_RZTG01000001.1, on the reverse strand, counting down.
GCCGGGGCCGACGACGAGGTGCCGTCCGAAACGGTGAGCGAGAAGCTGTCGGTCTCGGTGACTGCCGGAACGTCCGTGGTCGGGCTGGTCAGCGTGTACTGATAGGCAGCAACGCCGGTTGCCGGGTTGTAGCCGGTGATCAGCAGCGTGCCGTGGTCGCCCTGGAAGACCGAACCGTTAAGGCTGCCAATGGCAACCGTGACGCCGCCGATGGTGACGCTCTGCACGTCGTCGAGCCCGTCGGCGTCCGACACCGTGAAGGTGCCTGTCGCAACCGTGCTGCCGTCGCCGGCCGCCGAACCCGCCGCCAGACCTGCTTCATAGACCTGATCATGCGCGCCGGCCGGGTTGCCCTGGTCAACGACGACCTGCGGCACGTCGTTGGTGCCGTTGATGGTGATCTCGACCGTTGTCGTCGAGGTGTCGCCGTCGCCATCGGTCAGCGTATACGTGAACGTGTCCGTCAGATGCTGGCCGGTGGTCAGCGCCTGGACCGCCGCAGCGCCGTTGTTCAGCGTGTAGCTGTAGTGGCCGTCCGCATCGATCGTGATCGAACCGTAACTGCCCGCCACGGCCGACCCGACATGGCCCGAGGCCGATGTGACCGTGCCTGCCTCGACGCCCGTTACCGTCGCCCCGTCCGCGCCCTTAACGTCGGCGACGCCGTCCGTCACATTCGCGTCCGCGCCGCCGCTGGCCGTGATCACGTTGCCGTCCGCGACCGTCACGCCGTCTTCCGTCACGCTGTCCGTATCGGCAACCGCGGTCGGCACGTCGTCGACGATGGCGACGGCAAAGGTGGTGCTGGCCGAATCGCCGTCGACGTCCGTGACAGTGATGCTGAAATTGTCCGGAACCGTGTCGTTGGGATCGAACCCGTTCGTGTGCTCGGGATGAGTGACCGATTCGGTCACCGTGTAATTGTATTGGATAGCACCCGTGCTCGGATTGTAGGAGACGATCTCCAAATAGCCGAACTGGCCCGGGATCTGCTGGCCGACGCCGGTGACGGCGACACCGTTGATAACGATCGACCCGATTCCATCCGGTGCGTCGATGCTGATCGTTCCGATGCCTGAGGTTTCGGAATTGCTTGGCGCGTCGCTGCCAGGCGATTGTGTCTGGTTGCCATCGAGGCCAGTTTCACTGGCCGCTTCGGTCGGGGCAAGCAGTGACGTGGCCACCACTGAAACCGGCCTGTCGACGATGGACGGGAACAGTTCGCGGCGATCCAGAAGCCCAAACTGCAAGGCGGTCGGCGGCAGCAATGCCGACAGGTCGAACCCGTCGCCGATGCCGCCGGGGGGAACCGAGAAATCACCGCCTGCGCTTGAATTCGAACCGCCGGGGCCGGCCGAGATGGAACCGTCGGCGCCGAAGGCGACATCGACATGGCTGGCTTCCAGCGCCGCCAGCAAGGCAACGCGCGGCACCTCGACGTCGCCGATGATGAAGGTCGGCACGTTCAGGGCGCCGTCCTTGATCACGATCACCGAGCCGTCGGCCTGTTCGAGTACAAGGTTTTGGCCGTCGACCTTGATGTTGTCGATGGAGGCGTTGGCAGGAAGCCTTACCACGTGGCTGGCGTCGGCTACATATTCGTGCGGCGCAGCTGCCGGCAGCGTCTTCGCTTCCGCGGGGGCTTCCGGCTTGACGGGCGCTCCGCCGCCGACATCGACCGGCACCGGTTCGGACGCTGCCGGTGCGGCCTGCTGCGTCGAATTTGCCTGTGCGACCCGGATCTCCGCCGGCGATGCCTGATCGCCGTGTTCACTGGACGCGGAATGCTCGTTCAAGGAACCCGAAAAGCTGTCCAACTCGATATTGTTCGTCATGGCTGAAACCCCTCCGATATTTACCGGATAGAGACAGCGGCCATTTCTACTTTGCAACTGCCCCCTAATCTATTTCATATACTATGATATGCATTGCTCGGCATTTTTTACACGTGGTAAACCGCGACAATATAACCTGATATATGGTGGCTTCCGGAGGCTTCCCTAACGGAGGACTGGCCGGGATATTTTGGTAAATCGAAGTATAAAATTGAATAAAATTTTAAATAAAATAGATGAAGACAGTTGCTGGATATTTATCCACCTTCCTTTCCAATAATTTGAGACAAGATTGGTAGCGTCCACAGTCAAAGGTGGGCGTTATGAAAAAGCAAAAATCGGTTCCGGGGAAAACCGGGCTCCAGATGCTCCTGCTGGCAATCGGGCTTGTCGGCCTGGCGGGGCCGTCATTCGCCAGCGATATCCCCGCACCCGGCAGGCCCCAGGAGAAGGTCCAGACGCCGCCCTGTCTCGGCGGTGTTTCACTGACGAGGCCCCAGCCCTGGCAGCCTGCGGACGCTTACCGGATCGGCATGGTCACCGGCAGCTATGGCCCGGATGTCGGCCGCGGGGACGGCTCGTCAACGGCGCGAGATGACGCCGGGATAGATCCGGTGCAGACCGCGTCGATTATTCCAGGGGTCTTCGGATCGGTTGCCTTGTCCATGCGCAATTTTCCCGTCGCGGCGCGCTGGGCGCCTGTCTACCGGGCAATCACCGCTTGTTCGGCAGGCAGCCCCTGCGAGCACAAGAGCACGGCTTTTGCCGGCATGATCGCTGCCGCTCAAGGCAAGGGATTCAGCGAGAAGCTGTCCTTCGTCAACAGCAGCGTCAATCGCCTGATCGCCTACAGGAAAGACAGCGTCGTCTACGGCAAGCTCGACTATTGGGCGAAGCCTTCGGAGATTCTCGAGCGGCGAGCCGGCGATTGCGAGGATTTTGCCATCCTCAAGATGACGGCCCTGCTGAGGGCCGGCATTCCGACGCAAAGCATGGCGCTTGTCGTCCTCCAGGATCGCAAGAGAGGCTTCTTTCACGCAGTGCTGTCGGTGAGCACAGGCAGCGGCACCTTCATTCTCGACAGCCTCAGCAACACCGTTATGCGTGACAGCGATCTCCCGGATTACGTCCCGCTCTATTCGTTCAGCACGGACCGGGCCTGGATCCACGGTTCAAGACCGGGCGGCGCCCAGATGGCCGACATCAAGGGCGGTTTCGCAACCGTCGCACCCGGCGAAGGTTTTCAGCCATAGGGTTTCGGCCAGTCCAAGCCATAGGTTCTCGCCAAAGACTGGCGGGCATTCAGCCGCCGAAGACGAACGCCATCAGCAGCTCCGGCTCGAGCACCGGGGCCCGCACCGCATTCAATTGCCCCCGGTATCGACGGTCACCCGCGCCGATGACAAAACCGGTGGCCACCGGCGATTCGCCATTGGCGTCGAGCCGCGTGAAGATGTCGGCCACATTGAGGTCCAGCGCCAGCTTGAGGTCGTGCCGTGCGTCATCGCTTGGGGCGATCGGCAATTGGCGCTTGACCAGTTGCTGGAACGGCGCGTTGAACGACAGGATCTTCTTCGAAGAAGCCAGGGCAAAGGCCGGAGACGGGCACGCGACCAGTATGGCGTTGATGGTGTTGATCGATGCAAGCCTTCGCAAGGTCAGGTTTTCGTCCCCCAACCCACGCATGCAGGCCACCCTGATCGCGGATGTCAGATTGCCTGTCTGGGCCTGGCTTTCGGCGATCTCGTCGATGAGCATGCCGATCGTGCACTTCCTGCTTTCGGCCATCTGCTTCAGCGACATCCAGAATGCCCGCTCCAGACGAATGCCGCGCCGTATGCCACCGCGCGCCACGACCCGAAACTCCAGCCCGAAATCCTCGGCGGCGACTGGCGCAAGCAGCCGCTCGCGATCGGAATGATGAGGGCTGGCGCTACCGCTCACTCATCGCCTCCTCGCGCGCCTTGTTGATCGGCTTCAGGAGGTAGTGCAGGATCGTCTTGCGCCCGGTCTTGATGTCGACCGAGCAGATCATTCCGGGGATGATCGAATAGGCCTTGCCGTCTCTTTGAAGGGTCGATTTGTCCGTCGCCACGCGCACCTGATAATAGGGCTCCCCCGTTTTCTGATCGACCAGGCTGTCGGCTGTGATGTTGGAGACCTTGCCCTCGATGCCGCCGAAGATCGAGAAGTCATAGGCGGTGACCTTGATAAGGGCTTCCTGGTCGGGCCGGATGAAGGCGACATCCCGCGGCGAGACCCGTGCCTCCACCAGCAACGTTTCGGAGGTTGGCACGATGCCGGCCACGACGGCGCCAGGCTGGACGAAGGCGCCGACCGTGTTCAGCTCCAGCGTGTTGACGATGCCGTCCACGGGAGACCGGATATCGGTGCGCGCGACCTTGTCGGTGGCTCCCCTTATGGTCTCATCCACCACCGAAAGGTCCGCCAGCGCCTGGGTAAGGTCGTCCAACGCCTCCTGCTGCAATTGCAGGCCGAGTTCCTCGACCTGAAGCTGAGCTTCCGTGATCGACGATTTGATCTTCTTTATCGTTTCGCCGGCAAGGTTCAGCTGGCCGTTGAGTTCGGTCTGTTCGCGCTCTACCCGGAGCTGCTCGGTCCTTGCCATCAGGCCTTTCTTGACCATCGCGTCGACGAGTTTTGCCTCCTGGTCGCTGACCGCCAGGTTCTTGGTAAGACGATCGGAATTGGCCTCCGCCTCGGCAAGTTCCTTCTCGCGCTGATCGAGGCGTGACTTGAGCACGGACAGCTTGTTGTCGAAGTTCCCGCGCCGGGCGATGAGCAGCTTCTGTTCATTGTCGCAGATTTGCGGAGCGACCGACTGGATGTCCTGCGGGCACGGAAATGGGCCCGAGAGATTGCCGGCCTGTTCGTATTTCAGCCTTGCTATGCGCACTTCCAGCGCGCGCGCCTTGGCCTGCTGCTCGCCAAGGCTGGACGTGTTGAGCGTGTTGTCCAGGCGGATGATGAGATCGTTCTTCTTGACGACCTGGCCGATCGTCACGGCGATTTCCTGAACCACACCGGCCTCGCTCGCCTGGATGATCTGGGTCTTGGAAGCAGGTATGACCTTGCCGTCGCCGCGTGCGATCTCATCGACTTCGGCAAAGGACGCCCAGGCGACAAAAACGACGAAGAGCGCTCCGATGATGAATATGGACGCCGACGCAAACAGCGGCGGCCGATCTTCCCTGGCAAGCATTTCCCACGCCCCAACGCATTGGATGCAGCAATAATTGTTTTGTCAGGCGCTTGTTTTCTGCAACGCCTGTATGACTTGGTCCTTCGGTCCGTCGGCAACGATTTTGCCCTGTTCGATAACGATCAGGCGGTCGGCCAGTTCAAGCATGCTGAACCGATGTGTGGAGACGATCAGCGTGGTGTCGCGGTCAAAGGCGACTTTGAGCTGCTTGATCAACTGGCGTTCGGAAGCAAGATCCATCGAGCCCGACGGCTCGTCCAGAAAGACGATTTTCGGTTTGGTCAGCAGCAGGCGCGCGATCGCCACCGTCTGCCTTTGGCCGCCGGAAAGATTGGTGCCGCGCTCGCCGACATTCATGTCGTAGCCGCGCGGGTGGCGTGAAACGAAATCATCGACGCCGGCAGCCTTTGCCGCTTCGATGATCTGTTCGTCTGTAGCCTCGGGGCATGCCATCAGGAGGTTCTCCTTGATGGTGCCCGAGAACAGGTCGCCGGCCTGCGCAACGATGCCGACCGCGGCGCGAACCTCGGACGGGTGATACTGGCGAATGTCGATCCCATCCAGCAGCAACTCACCGGAAGTCGGCAGGAAGAGCCGGCCGACCAGCCGACCCATCGTCGTCTTTCCCGATCCTATGCGGCCGATGATGCCGATCCGCTCACCCGGCTTGACCGAGAAATTCAGGCCGGTCAAAACTTCGTTTTCCGAGCCTGGATAGACAAACCCGACATTCCTGAACACCATCGCCCCCTTGCGGATGGGGCGGTTGACGAAGCCCACCGTGTCGGGTCGATCTTCCGGTTGAGCCATGATCGAATTCACCATCCTCAGCGAGAGCATGGCCTGGCGGAACCGGGACAACGTTATGGCGATCTGGCCGAGCGGCGCCACGGCCCTGCTCGCCAGCATCACCGTTCCTATGATTGCTCCTGTCGAAACATGCCCTTCCGAGAAGGCATAGGCGCCGGCCACGACCAGGGCGACGGTCACCAGCTGCTGTATGGACTGGGTGATGTTGCCCGCCGCCGCCGAAAGCTGCTTGATCTTCTCGGACGTGTTGGCGGCGTTCTTGGAGTGCTCTCCCCATTTCCGCAGCAGATACGCCTCGGCGCGCAGCGACTTGATGGTCTCCAGCGTCGAGATCGATTCGACCAGCAGGGCCTGGCGCTGCGATGCTTCGTTCATCGAGGCGGCGACGCGCTTGCCGATGCGGCGCTGGGTGACCAGGCCGACGATGACGGACATCACGAAGGCCAGCGCCGGTATGATCACCAGCCAGCCGCCTATTGCATAGATCACAAGGAGAAAGACGAAGACGAATGCCGTGTCGATGAACACGCTTATGGTGTTGGAGGTGAAGAACTCCCTGACGAACTCATATTGCGTGACCCTGTTTGCGTATTCGCCGGTCGAGCCGGGGCGCGCCGAAAGCGACGAGTTCAGCACTTTTTCGAACAGCAGATAGGATATCCGCAGATCCGCCTTGCGCCCGGCATAGTCGATGAGGGAAGCCCTTGCCGTCTTCAAAAGCAGGTCGAACAGGATGACCGCACCGATGCCGAGAGCCAGGACCCACAGTGTCGATATCGCCTTGTTCGGCAGGATCCTGTCGTAGACGTTCATGGTGAAGATCGGCGAGGCTATGGCCAGCAGATTGATGAACACCGCCGCCAGGACGACTTTCGAGTAGGTGCGCCAGAAAGCGCCCATCGTCCCCGTAAGCCAATGTCTTCGCTCGATCCTGGCCGCCGAGCCGACCGACATGGTCTCGGCGGCATTGGCATAGGTGATCGAAAAGGAAGCGCCGCCGCTGATGTAGCTGGCGGCCAGTTCCGACCGGCCGATCGTGGTGCGGCCGTCTTCCTGGGGCGCGGTGATATACGCATCGCCTTCGCCTAGAGCCAGCAGGGCGACGGGCAATTGGCTGACGCGAAAGACGATGGCCGGCAGGTCGATACGCCCCCTGAGAAAATCGCGATGATTGAACTCGGTGACTTCCAGGCCGATGCGTTCGGCAAGGTGCCTGATGTCGTCGGCCGCAATTCGCGTGTCCGAGAGCGGCACGCCGGCAAACAGCACGGTCTCCGCGCTCGGCCTGCCGAGATATCCGGCAACGGCCGAGAAGCAGGCCTTGAACGCCTCCTTCGGGGAGAGGATGTTGGGTTGCTGGTTCACGATCTGCCCGTCAGGACGCTCGCTGGACCTTGTGCTGTCCTATTTCTTCCTCACCGGAGCGAGAATATCGAATGGCAGGTCGTTCTTCTGCTCCGATGGCGTCCGCGCATAGGTTTCTGTGTCCGCGGTTTCCGGTGCTGCGAACTCGGTGCGTGCATAGGCCGTCGCTTGCTTTGCCGGCTCGAGATTCATCGTTTTCAGCAACTGTCCGGTCGCGGCCAGGAGCCGGTACTGGGCAAACAGCGATGCGTAGGAAGCGGTATCCGCCAGCGTTGCCGTGTTGAACCGTGTATTCTGCGCATCGAGCACGTCGAGCAGCGAGCGCTGTCCGACCTTGAACTGCTCGCGATAGGAAGCAACCAGCTTCTCATTGGCAGCGGCTTGTTGCCTCAGGGTCTTTGCCAGATCGGCTTGCCGGAAACGGCGATCCCATGAGGTGCGAACGGCTTCCTCGATTTCGCGCTGGACCTGATGCAGCGCGAGACGCTGTTCACTGGTGCGGCGGATCTGTTCCTGCTCGTTGGCCTTGTCGATGCCACCGCGGTAGAGGTTCCAGCGCAGGACCACGCGCGCCTGCAGGTCGGTGGTGTCGCCATCGTCGCCGTCAATGTCGGTTCCTGCCCGGGCCCGACCTTCAGCGATGATGGAGGGGCCAAATTTTGCCCGCGCAGCGTCCACGAGGGAGGCCGCCGCGTCGATGTCGCTGTTGGCCATGTGTACGCGCGGATTGCTTTCCCGCGCCAACCCTATCGCGTCGTCGAGCGAGCGCGGGAGTGCGGCCGAAACATCGCCAGGCCTCGAAGGGCTGGTCAGTGGCTTTCCGACGGTTTTGAAGAAGCGGATCTTGGCCGCTTCCAGTTCCTCGGTCGCCTCCTGCATGCGCGCCTTGGCGGCGAACAGCCGTTCCTCGGCCTGTTGACGGTCGGCCTCGTTCAGCGCGCCGCCCGAGATGCCTTGCCGGATGTCGCCGAGAATTGCCTGGTGGAAGCCGAGATTCTTCTTCGCTTCGGCAACGATCGAGGCCTGCAGCATGTATTCCAGATAGTCCTGGACAACGGACAACCCGATGAATTCGGACCGTTCCAGAACGCGGAACGAAGCGCCGTCGACGCGCGATGCCTGACGGTTCAATTCGGCCCGCCTTCCGCCGCTGTCATAAAGCGTCTGCGAAACGGTAAGATCCGTTTCAGCCGGATAGAGCGCATCGCCTTCGATGGAAAGAGAGCGCCGGGACGGATTGTCGAGCCGGCGAACGCCAGCCGATGCCTCGACATCGACACTGGGAAGATAAAGGCCCTTGGCCTGCCGCAACTCGAACTCGATGGCTTCGCGATTTTCGATCGCCTGTCCAATCTCGGGATTGGACTCCACCGCGACAGCCATCGCCTCCTTGAGCGTGAGCGCGTGAGCGCTGCCGCAGGTCAGCATGGTGGCCGCCATCAAAAGACCAAGGCGCCTGCCTATGGTCGACATGTTTGTCGTATTCATTAATCCCACCCTAACGTTTCCCCAGCGTCCTTTTCAGAGCGCTAACCAAGCCAAGGCCTGCCCGTCGGTGGATTATTCACAGATTCACGAAATATGTGAGCGATTATTGATTTAGAGATCGCTAAATAGCCTTTTTGGGCAACAAGGCTGCGAGATGTAGCAAAAATAGCACATAACGTCGGCTCGCTGCGGTTGTATCCAGACGCCGCATTCAGTGGGAAAGCACAAAAAACGGCAGGCCAGTGGGCCGGTATGGCCAGAATCATGGCCGGTTCGGATAGCGGCTGTCGATGATCCAACCTGAAGTTGAGCCCTTTTTCAGGCACGCCCCTTTGGATGCCGCGTCCAAAAATACTCCATCGCGGCGGCCGGCGTACGCTTCATGTGGCTCACTGCGGCCAAAAGCTGGTCAGCGCGCACCCTAATTTGCGCTCAACGCCACCATGCGGTCGAGCGCCGCGGTCAGGCCGCGAAGCGACACAGGGAAGCTCAGCGGGGTCTCGGCGTCCGTCGTGACATTGAGCTTCAGCACCGAGCCTCCCCTCAGCTTTCCAAGCGTCGGCCGATCAACCGTAAAGACGGAGACGCAACCCGTCGGCAGGCAGGTCCTGAAGCGCTGCGGGGACGGCGGTTGATCGTCGATCTGCAGCGTCACGCCCGGATCAAGGAGGATGCCGAAGGGCAGAAGCAGGGTAGCCGTCGTCGAACCGTCCGGGCGTGCCGCGATCTCCATGGCAAGAAGCCTCTGCCCGTTCTGCTGGACCTGGTCTTGCGCAAGCGAGCACACTCTCGCCTTTTCCCGTACCGAACAGGTCACGCTCCAGTCCTGATAGACCTCACGCAGCGATGAGGGTCCATCCGGGACAGCCGCCACCTGTTGCTGGGCAGACGCCGGCGACATCAATGAGAATAGAATTGCTCCACATGCGGAGACGGCCTTCGGGCCAAGCTTCATGTGCAGACCCATTCGCGGATCTTGCATTTCTCTCCCGTCGCCTCGCAGGCCTGCAAAGCGAGATCCTCCGCTTCCCGACGGGTCTCGGCCGAGTTCACGCCCCAGGGCGTGAAACGGTTCTCCACTTTGTCTGCCACGGCAAGCGCACCGCAGTGCTTGTAGGGAAAGCCGGTCTCGTCGTCATCATTCCAATGGCGATGGTTGCGGAAGACGGTGACGACGTTGCAGGCCTTTCCGCCTGCGTTCTCGCAATATTTCTGTGCGATGTCCTTCGCTTCCTGCCGCTTGTCGGCGCCCCAGAAGAAGCCGTATTTGCTATCGGCCTGCGAATAGGCAATGGCCGCCCATATGCCCTTTTCCTCCTGTTGCGGTTCCGATGGGGCCACAAGGTCGGCTGAGACGACTTGTCCGCTCCACAACAAGGTCAAGCCCAAAACTGCCAAAGCCTGCAATCTCATGGTCGGCATCCTTTCCTTGACCTCACTCGCTTCGCGTCCTACTTCGCCGCCGAAGCAAGGGAGATCACCACACAGCTTTTGCCCGTCGGCAGGAGAAGCGCTTCACCGGCATTGCCGCCGAGCTCGTAGACCTCGACCTGCCCGAGATGGTCGGTGATCTTGCTGCCCTGCGGCAGGATGGATGGGATGTCGGCGCACGGGCTGGCGAATGGCGCCACCCGCACCATCGCCCCTTCGCAACCCGTGGCGGTGGGCGATGCGAAGACGATGCCGGCGGCCGGTCCGCTATAGCGTTCCGACGCATAGTCCATGCCGACAAAGGCCTGGATGGCGTGCTTGTCGGCGGCCTGGTCGTTCCACAGGGATTTGACGCTGTATTTCGTGCCGGTCGTCAGGATCTGTCCGAGCACTGGATAGACGGTCGAGCAGGCCTGCACACCGGCCTGCTTGACATGCTCGAGGAAGGGCGTGTCCGGAAGCACGGGGGCCGCCGCTGTTGCTGCAGGTGCGGCCGTCGCGCCGCCGACCAGATTGGCGACCGCGGCGTAATTCCCGGCGGCGAAGCCAAGCCCCGCCACGACCAATCCCAGCAGTGAATATCCGGCCGCGCGTGGCCAGCGCCTTGGGGGCTCGGCCCGCCTCTGCCGATCCGCCTCGACGCTCGGAGTGCGTTTGGCGGACGTGAACTGGTCCTGCTGGCTCATGGTGGCGCCTCGGTTATTTGAGTGGTGAAAGGGCGTCTGACAGCCCCTTGAGCGTTGCGGTAACGGTGATCGTCTGCCCGTCGACCGTCGAGTAGGAGATCGCCGGCGTCGCGTTCTGCGATATCTGCCGGCGCATGACGGGGCCGACCGGCAACATGCCGACACAGACCATTTCGTTGCAGCCGTTCAGCTGCACGTCGATCGGCTGCTTCTGTCCATCGAATTTCACGGACACCAGGCCATCGCTCCTGGCGTTCGGGGCGGTGCGCAGGATCATGTACGGCTTGCCGTCCTGGGTGGCGGCAAGCGACCAGCTGAAGGCCATCTTGCCGGACGCGTCCTCGATGATCTGCGAGACGTTGCAGACCTTCTTGCGGGCTTTGAGGTTCTCGTCGCAGATCAGCGTCCAGTTGTCGAATGGGCGTATGGTGCGCTGGTAGTCTCCGAGCTTCACCTCGGGCGGGAGCACCACGTCCGAAGGCTTGATCCTGTAGGTCGACGCGACCTGCCCGGCGGCCGGCACGAGGCCGCCGCAAAGCGCCAGGCAGGTCAGGGCAACAAGTCCTTTCATCCCTGCCTCAGTTCAAGGTGAAGCTGATGCCGGCGCCGACGCCGACATGCCCACCCGCTGCCGTGCCCGACAGATTGCCGCGGATGCGGCCGTCCTCGCTGGTGTAGCCCGCACCGAAGGCGAACGCGCCGGCGTCGCGCCAGAGGCCGCCACCCGCCGCGACGCTCAGCTTTCCGGGCCGGTCGTCGTAGCGCAGCGAGGCGGCGGCGAGGCCTATCGCGGCCGCCTGCCGGGCCTCGTCGCGGATGCCGTTGATGTCCGAATTGAGCTGGCCGAGCTTCTGGTCGGTATAGTCGTTGGCCTGCTGCAGGGTCGTGGCGGCTACCTTGTCGGTGTAGTCGTTGGACGTATCGATAGCGTAAGCCACGCGGTTGTCCGTATAGCTCTTGCCGGCGGTCAGGCCCTGGTTCATCTGTTCGACATTGACCGCATCGGTCCCTTTGACGCCGGGGCCGACATTGGAGATGACGACCGGCGCGTTGACGTCGCCACCCTGCAGCGTGATGGTGTTCGACTTGACGCCGCCCGGGGCGTCATAGGTCACCGCGTTCTGGGTGAGGTTTCCGACGCCGGCTTTCAAATCCTCGATCGCCGTGTTGGTGGCGTAGAGCTGCGAGCCGTTGATCGCATCCGTGCTGCCGGCATCGACGCGCCCGGCGGCGACGTTGGTGATCGTCCGCTCGGCGCCGGCATCGCCGACGCTGACGGTTCCGGTCGGAGTCGTTCCGGCGAAGGTGTAGGTCTTGCCGCCGATGACGGTGCTGGAGGTGCCGACGGCTGTCTGCGTCACCGAGCCGGAGCCGAGCGCCACATCGTTGGCGTTGTTGGCCTGCGCACCCTGGCCGAGCGCGACGGCGCCCGCCCCGGTAGCCGTCGAGCCATGGCCCGCAGCCACGCTCTCGGCGCCGCTCGCCACGCTTTCCGGCCCGATCGCCACCGCGTTGGTGCCGCCGGCGATGCTGTCGGCCAGCGTCGAATTGGCGTGGAAGTATTTGATGCCGCCGCCATTGCTGATGGTGGTCAGGGCATTGTCGACGGCCGTCAGGCCGTCATAGACGGTCGAGTAGTTGTTGCCCTGGATAGTGTAGGTCGGGCCGGTGATCGAGCCGTCGGGATTGATCGTGGTAACGCCGCCGAACAGGTCGGTGACGTTTTTCGTCACGCCGCGCAACTGCGAGACGTTGACGCCGTCGGTGTCGGCCGAGCCCGCCGCGACATTGGTCAGCTTGCGTTCGGCCCCGGCGGCGCCGATCGACACCTCGCCGACCGAGGTCTGCGCGCCAGCAAGCCCATAGGCCGCGTAGTTCGTTTGTGCGCCGACCGTGGTGATGGACTGCGCACCAAGCGCGACGCTGTTGATGAAGGTGCTTTGGGCGCCGGCGCCGAGCGCCACCGACTGGATGCCGGAGGCGGTCGAATTGGTGCCGAGCGCCAGGCCGTCGGCCAGCAGCACATGCGCGTTCTGGCCGATGGCCGTTCCGCCGGGTGCTGTCTGGTCGACGATGGCGCCGTTGCCGATGCCGATGCCGTTGTCGCCGTTGACGACGGTCGTCGGACCGACCGCGACCGACTCCGCGCCGACCGCCAGCGAGTCGCCCGCCGCCGAATTGGCATGGAAGTATTTCGTCGAGGTGACCGACACGGCAGCGATGGCGCCGGCGAGCTGGCGCACCGTCACCGCGTCCTGGTCCTGCGTGCCGTCGGCCACATTGGTGATCTGCCGGTAGGAGTTGACGTCGCCGACCGAAACCGCGCCGAGCAGCGCCTTGTCGGTCGTGTTGAACTGGATGAAGTTCGACGGACCGGCTGCGATCTGGCCGGTAGCCGGAGCGATCGCGCGATTGGAGATCGAACCCGAGCCCAGCGCCACGCTGCCGTCGATGCTGGCGTTGCTGGCGCGGCCGAGCGCCAGCGCGCTGACCCCGGTCGCGGTCGCCTGGTAGCCGACAGCGGTGGAGCCGACACCTTGTGCGAAGGAATCGGTCTGCGCCAGTCCGGCCTCGTTAGTGCGAGCGTAGCGGATGCCGATGCCGTTGGCGTCGGTGTAGGCGGTCGAGGTGTCGCCGGCGATGTTGTTGACAATGTTGCCGAGATTGGTCACGCCAGCGCCAAGATTGTTGACGGTGGTGCCGATGGCATCGACGGCCTGGTTGGTGGCGGCGAGCTGCGAGCCGTTGAGGGCGTCGGTCGACGTCGAGCTGATCCGCCCCGCGGCGACATTGGTGATGGTGCGTTCCGCACCGACCGCGCCGACGCTGACCGTCGAGGTCGGATTGGTGCCCTGGAAGGCATAGGTCGTGCCGTTGATCACGGTGCTCGGCGTGGCGACAGCGACGTCGGTGACACTGCCCGAGCCGAGCGCCACGGCGCCTGCGTTGGCGGCGGTGGCGTTGGCGCCCAGCGCCAGCGCATCGACGGCGCTGGCATTCGCTTGCTTGCCGAGAGCGGTCGCTTGAGCGTTGGTTGCGAACGCGTTCTGGCCGATCGCCGTGCTGGACAGGCCTGTGGCATTGGCGTTGGCGCCGACGGCGGTGGCGAATTGGCCCGAGGCCTTGGATATGTAGCCCATCGCCGTTGCGTCGAGCGCCGATGCGACGGCGCCGCTGCCGATGGCCGAGGCGTTGGCGTCGGAGGCGCTCGAATTGACACCGGCCGCGATGGCGTTCGTCCCCGTTGCGGTCGCGACGGGTCCGATCGCGACCGAGTCCGTGCCCGTCGCCGAAGAGTCCGCCGCCGTCGAGTTGGCATGGAAATACTTGATGCCGCCGCCGACATTGATGTTGTTGACGACGGCGCCGATGGCGTCGACGGCCTGGTTGGTGGCGGCGAGCTGCGAACCGTTGATCGCATCGGTCGACGTCGAGCTGATCCGCCCCGCGGCGACATTGGTGATGGTGCGTTCCGCACCGGCCGCGCCGATGCTGACCGTCGAGGTCGGAGTAGTGCCCTGGAAGGCGTAGGTCGTGCCGTTGATCACCGCGCTGGGCGTGCCGACGGCGACGTCGGTGACACTGCCGGAGCCGAGCGCCACGGCGCCTGCGTTGCCGGCTGTGGCGTTGGGTCCCAACGCGACCGCATCCGCGGCGCTGGCATTCGCTTGCTTGCCGAGAGCGGTCGCTTGCCCGGCGGTAGCAAACGCGTTCTGGCCGACCGCGGTGCTGGACAAGCCTGTCGCGTTGGCATTCGGTCCGACGGCGGTGCTGAAGTCGCCCGAGGCCTTGGATATGTATCCAAACGCCGTTGCGTCGAGGCCGGAGGCACTCGCATTGTTGCCGGCCGCGATGGCGTTCGCCCCTGCCGCAGTCGAGAGAGGTCCGATCGCAACCGATTCCGCACCCGTCGCCGACGAATCCGCCGCCGTCGAATTGGCGTGGAAATACTTGATGCCGCCGACATTGATGTTGTTGACGACGGCGCCAATGGCGTCGACGGCCTGATTGGTGGCGAAGAGCTGCGAGCCGTTGATCGCGTCGGTCGAGAGCGCGCTGATCCGCCCCGCCGCCAGATTGGTGATGGTGCGCTCCGCACCGGGCGCGCCGATGCTGACCGTCGAGGTCGGGTTGGTGCCCTGGAAGGCGTAGGTCGTGCCGTTGACCACCCCACTGGCCGTGCCGACCGCCGTCGCGGTCACCGAGCCAGAGCCGAGCGCGACATCGCCGGAACTCGCTGCTGCCGAGGCGCCATTGCCGAGCGCGACATTGCCCGCGAGGCCGGCCGCACCGGCGGTCGAGCCGTTGCCCAGCGCCACGGAGCCTTGTCCGATCGCCTTGTTGTTGTTGCCGATGGCGACAGCACCGTTGGCCTGGTTGGCGGCGGTGGCGGTCGCGGTGCCGTCGCTGTTGGCGATGTTGTTGGCGCCGCCGGTGAAGGCGCCGGTGCCGCTGGCATAGCTGGGATCGCCGATGGAGACCGCGCCGTTGCCAAAGGCGGTGTTGCCGGACCCGATCGAGACCGCCTTGCCGCCGGTCGCCACCGCATTGGTGCCCATGGCCACCGCCTCGGCGGAATCGGCCTTGGCGCTCGTGCCCATGGCGATGGCGTCCTGCGCGCTCGCATTGGCCGACTTACCAACCGCGGTGCTGTTTATGCCGCTCGCCGTGGCGCCCAAGCCTAGCGCGCTCGCGCTCGCTGCGGTCGCGGTGGCGTTGTTGCCGAGCGCGGTCGCCGAGACGTCCGTGGCCTGGGCTCCCGAGCCCGCCGCGACCGAGCCTACTCCACTCGACACGGCCGAATTGCCCAGGGCCAATGCGAAATTGCCCGAAGCCGTGGCGACGTTGCCGAACGCCGCCGAGTTTGACGCCGATGCATTTGCCTGGGGACCGACGGCGGCGGCATTGAGGCCGGCGGCTTGGGCCTGGAAGCCCACGGCTGTCGAACTGGTACCACTCGCAACCGAGGAAGCGCCCATTGCGGTAGCGAAACCGCCGGAAGAGACCGCATTGGTGCCGATCGCGATGCTGTTGGGCAAGGCCGTGTTGGCCTGAACGCCCGCCTGCGCGCCTAGGCCGAGCGCGATAGACTGGTTGCCCCAGGCGCCGGCGTTCCTACCCATCGCCGTGGCGCTCGTGCCCGTCGACTGGCTTTGGCGCCCGATCGCAATGCTGTCAACCTGAGACGCCAGCACGTCCGTGCCGATGGCGACGGCGCTCTCTTGAAGGGCGCCCTTTCCCGCTGCGGTTCGGTTGCCAAGATTGATGGCGTTGATCGCGGTCGAGGTCGCCTGGAAGCCGATGGCGATAGAGTTCTGCTGGCTTGCGACGGCGCTATTCCCTTGGGCAAGCGCATCCAGCCCGGACGCTGTCGCCCCAAACCCGAGCGCGGTGGCGCGCAGCCCGGTCGCCCGGGTAACATAGCCGATCGCCGTCGAGTTCGTTCCGTCGGCGCGCGCGTTCAGGCCAAAGGCGGCCGAGCCTGCGGCTGCGACCGAGTTGACGCCAATGGAGCTTGCTCCGTCTCCGACAGCCTGGGCGTTCCCGCCTATCGCGAGGGCGTTGACGCCGTTCGCGCCGGAGATGACACCTATGCCTATGGCATTGAGGCCATTGACACCCATCGCATAGCCGATGGCGATCGTGCCGTCGCCCGTTGCACTGTTGGAGATGCCCAACGCCACGCTGTTATTGCCATTTGAGGTGGCACCATTACCGATGGCGACGGCGTTGCCGCCTGTCGCGGACCCGCCGCCGGCCTGATATTGCGCCTGAGCTGGCGTCGCAGCCATGCCGATCGCGAAGGCGCCCAGCATCGCGGCCGCCGCCGACATCCCGCCGACGCCCAGCGTCCCC
This sequence comes from Mesorhizobium sp. Primo-A, assembly GCF_003997175.1. NCBI lineage: Bacteria > Pseudomonadati > Pseudomonadota > Alphaproteobacteria > Hyphomicrobiales > Phyllobacteriaceae > Mesorhizobium > Mesorhizobium sp. Primo-A. The sequence continues at coordinate 244,797 of NZ_RZTG01000001.1, read as the reverse complement.
AGCCCCAGGCGCTTGCGCCCCATGCCAAGCACGCTATGAGCCATGCGCAGCACCGCCATCAAGCGGCGGCGAACCGAGCGGGAGCGAGGATCGCCATTCGCGATCCAGTGCCCGGCGAAATGCGCCGCGCGATGCTGAACTAGAAGCGAGCCGTTCGAAATCTGATTGTCGGTCATGGTCCCTCTCCGCTGGCCGGCACGAAATGTCTGACAATTCCGCTCTATCGCAGGAAGACATGATTCCTGCCCGCGGTATTTCACGAAATTGCTGTCTTGTGAGAAAAGATCGGAGCAAACCGGCAGAGGTTAACAGCTCGTTACCTTAGAGACTGCTTTAAAACTAGGCAAACAAGCAATTCCATGAGCGCCGTCTCATCTAACCTTGGCGTTAAGCTTGCCCACCCGTAGCTGCAGCGGCGTCACCTGCCGGTATTTCTTCATGGCGGTGGTAAAATGGCTCTGGCTCGAAAATCCGCAGGAATGAGCGATGTCCGTGATGGTCATGCGGCTGTCGGCAAGCAGCCTTTCAGCGAGGTCCAGCCGCAAATCGAGAACATATTGATGCGGCGGCACCCCGAACGTCCTCGAGAAAGCCCGCATGAAGTGATAGGGTGAAAGACCGCAAACCGCGGCCATCTCGGCAAGCGCCAGCTTGCGCGTGAAGTTCTCGTTCAGGAATTCCTGCACGCGGCGCGTGCTGCGAACCGAAAGCCCGCCTTTCGCGTTGAGCGTCGGTTGTCGCGAATTGGGTCCGGAAACCGGTCCGGGGACACCATCCTCACCCGGCATTTTTCGGCCTCCTGATTCGTCCCAGATGAGGTTCAACCCTAGGCTTCCTTCCGCGTTCCCCTGAAAAACAAATCGTGATTGATCGAAGCTGACCGGCGTAGCCAACCCCATTCATGAGAGCGTTCCGGCCGGACGGCGTACAACGCGCGGACTGCATGACATTCCAGACGATTCCTGCGGAGCTTGGGGCGGATTTGCAGCAAGATGTATTCTGGAAAACGCCGCAAGGCGCCTGTTGCGGCCTGGGTGGGTGCGCAGCAGATCGGCCGGGTCGACCGTGCCGAAAGCAGGCGGATCGAGTTCGGCGAGATCGAATTCATGCACGGCCAATTGCGCCAGCGCTTCGGGAGCGATGGAAACGACGGCGTTCTCCCGGGTCAGGGACCAGGCCGGCTTGCTGTCCACACCCGCCGGATTGACGACGCGACATCCGGTCGGCGTATCGTACCGCGTGATCCGGTCGCTGCCGAGCAAGGCTCTCGATCGGCGTGCGGGCCGCAGCGCAATTCCAGTGGAATGCTCTTTGGCCGGGAATGTCTGCGAGACGGGATCGCGGGCTGAGTCTATGACACTCCGCGCCGCGGTGGCCCTCCAGGGGCCTGCGCTTTCAGGGATTATGTCCAGGACATATCGAGCTGTCCGTTCTCGATTGACGCCCTGGGAATTGCCGCCTTCCCGAGCATCGTCCGTATTTTCCATTGCCTGGCCTCAGCCGCTTGTCTGTCGCCTGAAATCCCCCTTAGCCCGACCCGGATCCAACGTAACGCACATGCTGTGGATAGTGAATAACATCCGTACGCAAACAAAAAATTTTGTTCGGGATAAAAGCCCCTCGGGGCGAGGAACCCAGGCCTTTAGGTCGCGACTACGGGTCAACAGGTTCCTCTGGACCCTTCGGCGCATTGGCTGACGGAGCATCAAACGAAAAACCCGCCTGCTCGGCGGGTCACTGGCGCAAATCAGCACCATGCACGAATATATACCTTAGCTGAGATCACCGTGTCAAGAAAAAATTCCTACCGCGAAAAGCTGCCGACGCAAAGCCGCGACACCGCCAGCAATGCAGAGCTACCAGATTGGCTACCGGTCATTGCAGATCGTCGCGACGATTCTCATACAAATCCCATGCAAGTTCGACAAACCCCAGAAGAACGTCCTCCTCGCTCCATCCGGCAGCGACGGCCGCCTGGACGATCTCGCGGACGAGAGGCAGCAATTGGCGTTGGCATTCTGCCGACGTGTCGGCAACTATGTCATCGCCGGGAGGTTCATCGAAGTTGAATTTCATCGTTAGGCGCCCCCCTCGCCATCAATCAAAGTGTTCATATCATTAAGTTCATTCATCCTGATATACAATAGAGGTCGCACCAAAGCATAAGAGGCTTCGGAGGCTCTGAGCAGAACAGGATGATGCCAGGCTCTATGCTTCCGCTAGGTCAGGTTTGTCCTTCTGAACAGGGTCCGTTGGGAAGCTTCTACCCATCAATCTCTGCGGCTGGTCGAAACCTTCGGCCAGGGCCGCATGCCACCATCCGGCGAATGCGCGGCAGGACCGGCCGCATTGCCTTCTGCAACCGCTCGCTGGATAGTCTCGGCATGTTGGCGACCCTGGCGACTCACTGGCCGCAAATTCTGGCGATCATCTCCGTGGTGATGGCGACGGTCGGCATCGTCCATGCCGTCATGACCAAGGAAGATGTGCGCGCCGCCACCGGCTGGGTCGGCGTGATGGTGCTGTCCCCGATCCTCGGCGTGCTGATCTACGCCGTCGCCGGCATCAATCGCATCCGCCGTGCCACGATCACCGCCCAGCGCCCGTTTGCCGACGGCGTGGTGTCCGCCAAGCATGAGCGCGACGTCGCTGTCGAAGAGGCCCTGATCGTCGAGCGATACGGGCAACGGTTCACGGGCTTGCGGACACTCGGCGACAGGGTGGCGCGGCGCGCGCTCAACCCTGGAAACGCAATCGATGTGCTGGAGACCGGCGACGAGGCCTATGCCGCCATGTGCGCGGCGATCGACGGCGCCGAGCGCAGCGTCCTGCTCGAGACCTATATTTTCGACAATGACGCCGTCGGCCTGCTCTTCGTCGAGGCGCTGGCCGGCGCCGTCCGGCGCGGCGTCACCGTCCGCGTGCTGATCGATGCCGTCGGCGCCCGCTACTCGGTGCCGAGCATCCTGGGGCATTTGCGCGAGGCCAACATCCCCGCCGACGTCTTCAACGGCAACATCGTCATGGGCCTGCGCCTGCCCTACGCCAATCTGAGGACCCACCGGAAGATCCTGGTGGTGGACGGCATCGCCGCCTTCACCGGCGGCATGAACATCCGCAAAGGCTTCTCCGCCGAATTCGCCGGCTCCAACAGCGCCAGGGACACACATTTCCGGGTGACCGGCCCGATCGTCGCCGACCTCTTTTCGGTCGCCGCCGAAGACTGGCGCTTCGCCACCAACGAGGCGCTGAAGGGCGACGCCTGGCGCATTGCCCCGCTGTCGCCGTCGCCAGGCGCACCGATGATGGTGCGGGCGGTCGCTTCCGGCCCGGATGCCAGCAACGAGACCAACCACAAGCTGCTGATCGGTGCGTTCTCGGTCGCCCGCAAGTCCATACGCGTGATGTCGCCCTATTTCCTGCCGGATCGGGAACTGATCAGCGCCCTGATCACCGCCGGCAGGCGCGGGGTCGAGATAGACATCGTGGTGCCGGCGGTGAACAATCTTTTCCTCGTCGACCGCGCGATGATGGCGCAGTTCGATCAGGTGCTCAAACACTATTGCCGTGTCTGGCGAACCGAGGGACCATTCGACCATTCGAAGCTGCTTTCGATCGACGGCGTGTGGGCCTATGTCGGATCTTCCAATCTTGACGCCCGATCGCTGCGGCTCAATTTCGAGATCGACTTGGAGGTGCTCGATGCCGGCTTTGCCAGCGAGATCGAGGCGCGGATCGGGTCGGCGATTGCCTCCGCCGTGCCGGTAACGCTGGAAGCCTTGCGAGCCCGGCCGTTCCTAATCAGGCTGTTCGACCGGGCATTGTGGCTCGGTTCACCCTATCTCTAAGGCGGAGGTGCGCTTGAGGAACTCGTCTGTCATGGAACATACGCCGAAATTGCCTATTTTGACTGTATCCGGCTTCTGAATTGAAGCCAGCGAGAACGAGCAGCACAGATGCACAGAATTGGACGCAGCCTCCCGGCAAGCATGCTTCTGTCCCTTCGTGACCGCCGGATGCAGAAAGCTAACGCCGCCGCACTCAAGACGACAGCCACCACCGGCACGCTGGTTGCCTCCTACAATGTCCATAAATGCATCGGCGTCGACAGGAAGTTCGATCCGGACCGGACCATCCGCGTCATCCGCGAAATCGATCCGGATGTCATTGCCCTGCAGGAAGCCGACAACCGCTTCGGCGACCGTGATGGTCTTCTCGACCTGCCCCGGCTCGAACGGGAAACCGGACTGGTTCCGGTGCCGATTTCCGCCACCGGCAAGGGCCATGGCTGGCATGGCAACGTCTTGCTGTTCAAGAAGGGCGTCGTTCGCGACGTGCACCAGATCAAGCTTCCGGGGCTGGAGCCGCGCGGCGCGGTGGTGGCGGAGATCGACCTCGATGGAAGCCGGACGCTGCGCATCATCGCCGCCCATCTTGGCCTGCTGCGCCGCTCCCGCTCCCAGCAGGCGCGCGTCGTGCTCGACCTGATGAACAGCCCGGACGAAAGACCGACCCTGCTGCTCGGCGACCTCAACGAATGGCGGCTTGGCAACCGCTCCGCTCTCAACACGCTGCATGCGACGTTCGGCCCGCAGCCGCCGGCGGTCCCCACCTTCCCGTCGAACCTGCCGCTGCTGGCGCTCGACCGGATCATGGCCAACCGGCATGGCATGATTGCCGCCATCGACGCGCATGACACGCCGCTTTCACGCGTTGCCTCCGACCACCTGCCGCTGACAGCTTTCGTGCGCCTGGAGCGGGTGGACGATAACGCCTTGATGTCTCCCGCGTCGCAAAGAGTGTAAAATTAGTCGGAACGCCCAGTTCTTCCGCGAGTTACCATGTCTTGAACGTGTAGGAGGACGAGATGAAGAAGTTGATTCTGGCTTCCCTGTTGGCATTGGCCGCGACAGCGGCGATCACTGCGCCGACGCGAGCGGCAAGCGTGACCATCCAGTCCGACGACGATCGATATTTGCCGGACGACGATTCCGACAGTGGGATCGTTATTCGCCGTCACCACCGGGATCGCTATTACGACAATCAGTATGATGGCGACCGGAACGTTCAGTATGACGATGGCGAATACCGGTACGGCGAATATCGCCGCCACCACAGGCATCATCGCTGCCATATCGAACTGGTCAAGCACTGGCGCCACCACCACAGGGTGATCGAAGAGGTTCGCGTCTGCGGCTGATCCCGATCCGTACCAACCAGCCGGCGAAAGCCGGCCGGTTGGTCGCGTATTGGGGGGCGAGAGATGCCGCCATGGACCAGTTGGAAACGCCTTGCAGACGACTGACGCGCGGCGCGGTTCGCGCAGCTGGATTACCTGGCTGATCTTGTCGCGATTGCGCTTGGCCCGGTAACTCACTCTCCACCATCCTCGTCAAGCCGCAGATCACCGGCGCGCTTCCCAGGGCATGGCAATCGGCTAGCCGATCCCACCATGGACCGGTCGTTGCCCGACCCGTGTTCGGGTTGGGCTTGCTCTTCGCATTTGGTGCCTCTGGACACAGCCGTGGAAGGCTGAAAAATGTGGAGCGCAACTCGGCTTTTGGAGTTGAACCGGAACACCAGGAGGATGGCGCTGAAATTGGAAGATATTGCCGGCCATCCGGCGTTGCATCGCTACGTTCAGGAACAGTCCCTGGCGCTGATCCGAATCTATGAGGAGAGCCCTCGCCTGGCTTCCATTTTCGCCACGCAGCAGCGTTGGCTAATGGGTCATGTCGGCCTCGCCATGCATTTCAGGCGCGATCCGCACGACCGCCGCAAGGAACTGACGGTATCGCGGTTCATCGAGTTCGTGCACCAGCATGCGGTCGCCAGCCGCAACACGGCGGACGCTTTCATCAAGGAGATGCTGCACTACCACATCGCCGAGTATGTGTCGGGTGGCGACGGCCGTACGCACCCTTTGCAGCCGACGGCGGCAACCGTGCAGACCTTTACCGGCTGGGTCCTTGCCCATCTGCGGACGCTGGATCGCCTCGACGGCGCTGACCGCTTGGCCAGGTTCCTCGAACACCCCGAGATGGTTGCCGGGCTGCAGCCTCTGGTGGCGGACGGCCTGCTTGCCTCCAAGCCGGTGCGCGAACCCAACCAGACCTTTTCGCTGTTCATCTGGCTCAACAATGGCGGCATCGTCATGGACTGGCTGATGTCGGGCATCGACCCCGATCACGCCGGCCTGGACCAGATTCCGACCAGCGTGGTTTCGATCGGAGATTTCGCCAAATGGCTCAAGCTCTCGCGGACCCATCTGGCCCGCAAGCTGCGCGCTGCCGAGAATCTCGGCAGCATCGGCTGGCTCGGCCAGCGCGGCCATTCGGTGATGTGGGTGTCGAATACATTCTACCAGGAATACATGACAGTCCAGGCGGCCAAACTGGCCATCGTCGACACCGCTTTCAATGCCTGTTTTCCGCCGGCTGGAAGCTGATCGGTGCGGCATCCCCGTAACGGGGATGCCTTTCAATGCGGGCGATCAAAATCCCGAAGTTCTCAGTCGATGTCGAACGACACGCCCTGGGCGAGCGGCAGCGCCTTGGAATAGTTCACCGTGTTGGTGGCGCGCCGCATATAGGCCTTCCATGCGTCGGAGCCGCTCTCGCGGCCGCCGCCGGTTTCCTTTTCGCCGCCAAAGGCACCGCCGATCTCGGCGCCCGACGTACCGATGTTGACATTGGCAATGCCGCAATCCGATCCGTCGACACCCAGGAAACGCTCGGATTCCTGCAGGTCGCGGGTGAAGATCGACGACGACAGGCCTGCGCCCACGGCATTGTGCTCGTCGAGCACGGCGTCGAAATCCGAATATTTCATCACATAGAGGATCGGCGCGAAGGTCTCTTCCGTGACAGGGGCCACCTGCTTGGGCATCTCGACCAGCGCCGGGTGCACGTAATAGGCATCCGGGTGCCCGTTCTCGACCCGCGTGCCGCCGGTCACCTTGCCGCCATGGGCGGCGGCTTCCTTCAGCGCCTTCTGCATGGCCTCGTATGCCGCCTTGTCGATCAGTGGCCCGACCAGCGAGGAGGTCTCCAGCGGATTGCCGACAGACACACTCTCGTAAGCCTTCTTGAGGCGCGGAACCAGGGCGTCGTAGACGCTGTCATGCACGAACAGGCGCCGCAGCGTCGTGCAGCGCTGGCCGGCCGTGCCCATCGCTCCAAAGGCAATCGCGCGCAGCGCCATGTCGAGATCGGCGCTCGGGCAGACGATGCCGGCATTGTTGCCACCGAGTTCGAGCACTGCGCGGGCAAAGCGCTTGGCCAGCCGCGGGCCGACGTCGCGGCCCATGCGGGTCGAGCCGGTCGCCGAAACCAACGGCACTTTGGGGTGATCGACCAGGATCTCGCCGACGGCGCGGTCGCCGATCAGCACCGGCGCCAGGCCATCAGGTGCGTCCGCGCCGAAGCGCTTGACCGCACGCTTGAAGATGGCCTCGCAGGCAAGTGCGGTCAGCGGCGTCTTTTCCGACGGCTTCCACACCACCGCGTCGCCGCAGACCAGCGCCAGGGCGGCATTCCAGGACCACACCGCGACCGGGAAATTGAAGGCGGAAATGACGCCGACGACGCCGAGCGGATGCCAGGTTTCCATCATCCGATGGCCCGGGCGCTCGGTGGCGATGGTCAGGCCGTACAATTGCCGGGAGAGGCCTACGGCGAAATCGCAGATGTCGATCATCTCCTGCACTTCGCCGAGCCCCTCGGACGGGATCTTGCCGACCTCGATCGACACCAGCCGGCCAAGCTCGGCCTTGTGCGCGCGCAGTTCCTCGCCGAGCAGCCGCACCAGTTCGCCACGCCGCGGGCCCGGCACCATGCGCCAGGCCTGGAAGGCCTTGTGCGCGGCATCGATCACCTTGGCCGCGTCAGCCGGCGAGATCGTCTTCAGCGCCGCGATCTGCTCGCCCGTCACCGGGCTGCGCACGATCAGGTCGCCGCCGACGAGCGCTTCCTTGGCCACGCCCAGTTTCGCCAGCAGTTCGGTCGTTTCCTTGCCTATCGTCATTCTTGTCCCTTTCAGATCCCGTCGCCATCATATGGCGCTGGGTTAAGCCTTCGCCGTGTCGCCCGTGTGCCGAAAGGCACTTCAGGCGCAGTCATGGCGTGGCATTACTCGTTTCAGGGGAAAATCGCCACCCCGGCATGGTCCAAGCCCAAACTACACGATTGAGCCAGATGGGGAGGTGACGCTCAGTTTGCCTTTTTCGCCGGCGGGCGCACCGCACCGTCCTTGATCAACCGGTCGATATGCATGCGGATATGGGCAGCCTCTGCCGCCGTGTTCGCAAGCGCTATGGCGCGGTCGAAGGCGACGCGCGCCTCGTCGCCCCGGTCGAGCTGCATCAAGAGGCCCCCCTTGAGCCCGAAAAAGTGGAAATAGCCGGAAAGCCGTTCTTCCAGCGGCTCGATCATGGCCAGCGCCTCCCCCGGTCCACGCACCTTCGAGACCGCGACGGCCCGGTTGAGCGTGACCACCGGCGACGGCTGCATCTGCTCCAGCAAGCGGTAGAGCAGGTCGATCTCGTTCCAGTCCGTATCCTCGGCCTTTTCGGCCCGCGCATGCAGCGCGGCAATCGCCGCCTGCACCTGGTAAGGGCCGGGCTTGCGATGGCGCAGCGCCTTGTCGACCAGTGCCAGCCCCTCATCGATCATCTTGCGGCTCCACAGGCTGCGATCCTGGTCTTCGAGCAGCACGATCTCGCCGCTCTCGTCGAAACGGGCCGGTGCGCGCGCATGCTGCAGAAGCAACAGCGCCGTCAGCCCCATGATCTCCGGCTCCGTCTGGAACAGCCGCAGCAACAGCCGTGCCAGCCGGATCGCCTCCTCGCACAGCGGCGCGCGGGCCGGCGCCTCGCCGCTGTTGGTCGAATAGCCCTCGTTGAAGACCAGGTAGACCATGGCGGCGACGGCGGCGAGCCGTTCCGAGCGCTCGACCGCGCCAGGCGTCTCGAACGGCACGCCGGCGTCCGCAATGCGCGCCTTGGCGCGAGTGATGCGCTGCTCCATGGCGCTTTCGCCAACCAGGAAGGCGCGCGCGATCTGCTTGACGGTGAGACCGGAGACGATGCGCAGCGCCACCGCGATCTGCTGCGTTGCCGGCAGATCGGGATGGCAGCAGATGAACAGCAGCCGCAATATGTCGTCGCGGTAGTGCGCCCCGTCCAGCCGCTCGGCGATATCGCTCTCGGCGTCTTCCAGATCGGAAACCTGGTCTTCATCCGGCATCGGCGCCTGCTTGGCGCGCTTGCGCACCGCATCGATGCCGCTGTTGCGGCCGACGAAGATCAGCCAGGCCGCCGGGTCGCGCGGCGGCCCGTTCTGCGGCCAGTTCTTCAACGCCCTGAGGCACGCGTCCTGGAAAGCTTCCTCCGCCGTATCGAGATCGCGGAAATAACGCAGCAGCGCGCCCATCGCCTGCGGGCGGGCGGCGCTGATCGCGGAGCTGATCCAGGCCATTTCGGTCATGCGGAAACCGTTGTTGGGTTGAAGACCGAAACCGGCCGGATTTCATAGGAGCCGCCGCTCGGGTTGACCTCGGAAAGTTCGCGGGCGAACTCCACCGCCTCGTCGAGATCGGCGCATTCGAGCGTGTAGAAGCCGAGAAACTGTTCCTTGGTCTCGGCGAACGGCCCGTCGATGACGACCGATTCGCCTTTGACCTTCCTCAACGTCGTCGCGGCCGTGGTCGGCAGAAGCCGTGCCACCGGGCCGAGCCGACCAGCCTTGGCGTACTTGTCCTGAACGTCGAGGAGATTGGCCATGACCTCGTCGTCCTGTGCCTTGCTCCAGGAGCAGACGACATCTTCGGAGGCATAGCAGAGGATTGCGTAGAGCATGGCTGGTCCTTTTCTCTGTCAAAGGACGAAACAGTAAGACCGATCCCGACATGACGTCGATAAAAAAATCCAGATGTGACGGATTTGGCCACCGTCGGCCGCGTCGGTCAGCTTTCTCCCAGTTTCAGCCATCGCAGCACGAGAGCTTCCTCGTCATCGAGACCGGCAATCGCCCGTTTGCGCTTGTTGGCCTGCGCCATTTCATCCAGCAACCGTCCCTCGGACCACGCTTCGAAGACCCGCGGATGGATATAGCATTTGCGGCAGACGGCACGCGTATTGCCCAGCCGTTCGGCAACCTTGTCGATGACGCTGTTCATCGCCCTGTTTCGCTGCGCCTGGCTTTGCGGCAGTTCCGTTTGCGCAAACAGCGACGCGGCGTGAATGGTGCCGCCCCAGGTGCGGAAATGCTTCGAACTGAAGGCGTCACCGACCGCCTCACGGATATAGCGGTTGACGTCCTCGGAGCGGACCGGCCGCCTGTCGCCGTCCTCATCGAGATACTGGAACAGCTTCTGGCCTGGCAGGTCCTGCGCGCCACGCACAATCCTGGCGATACGGCGGTCGGCCAGCTTCAGCTTCCACTCCTTGCCCGACTTGCCCTTGAAGGCAAAGCGCAGGCTTGAACCGACAATATCGACATGCCGGTCGCGCAACGTGGTCAGCCCGAAACTCTTGTTGTCGCGGGCGTAGGCGGCATTGCCGACGCGGATCATCGTGTTGTCGAGCAGCCAGACGACCGCGGCGACGACACGCTCGAACGGCAAGCCACGACGGCGCAGATCGCTATCGACCCTGTGCCGCAGGTCCGGCAGGCTCTCGGCGAAAGCGACAAGGCTCGAATATTTGGCACCATCGCGCTCTTCGGCCCATTGCGGATGATAACGATATTGCTTGCGTCCCCGCTGGTCCCTGCCGGTTGCCTGGATATGGCCGTCCGCGTCGGGCGAAATCCACACATCCGTCCAGGCCGGCGGAATGACGATCGCCTCGATGCGGGCTTTGGTGGCGTCCGAAACCGTCCGTCCGTCCGGTCCCTTGTAGGAAAACCCCTTGCCTGTCTTCAGCCGCCGGATACCAGGCTCGGCATCGCTGACATAACTAAGCGACGCATGATCGGCCGAGCTTTGTGCCCCGTTTTTGAACACGCCATCTGGCGATACAGCGTCCTCGCCAGCCGGTCGGCCGGGCGACATTCCGGATTTCTGCAACATGTCGGCTCCACGCGAATTCCGTAGATAAGCCACTGGCCGACCGCTGGTTCCACGCGCCGTCCGAAAACGGTGTCGAGCCTGCCTTCAGGCTTTCTCGAGCACAACCGGAATGACGTCGACAGCCTGCTCGCCGACCTGTCCCCCCGTGGTCTTGAGCACGCCGACGATCGGCGCCACGTCCGAATAGTCGCGGCCGTAGCCGACGGTGATATGGTCGTTGCTGGCCCGCATGCCGTTGGTCGGATCGAATTCCTGCCAGCCTGCGTCGCGCCCGCACCAGACCTTGACCCAGGCATGCATGGCATCGGCGCCTTCCAGCCGGGGCTTGCCCTTCGGCGGGATGGTGCGCAGGAAGCCGCTGACATAGCCAGCGGGAATGCCGAGCCCGCGCAGGCCGGCGATCATGATATGCGAAAAGTCCTGGCAGACACCGCGCTTCAGCCTGAAGGCATCGCTGGCCCGGGTCCGCACCGTCGTCGCCTCGCCGTCATAGGTGAAATCACGATGAATGCGATGGCACAGGTTCATGGCCGTGCTGGCGGCGGAACCGGCGATGCTGCTGCGTGCGTAGGCAGTGATCGCATCGTCGATGCCGGCATGGGTGCTGGCCGTCAGGAAATGGTGCGGTGCATCAGGTGCCAGAGACCGCACCGCGGCGAGCTCCTGCCTGAGCCGGGCGATATCGGGCGACACGTCGAGCCCGGGCTCGGGCCGAGACACCGACACGCGGGCGCTCATCCTGATGTCGAGCGCATCATGCGCGTCGCGAAAGGCGATCGAGGTGACGTTGTTGCCGAAGAAATCGGAAAAGTCGGAACGCTCGTTGGGCGCCGGCGCAAAGGACAGTGATGCGGCGATGACGCGCTGCACGCCTGATATCGTCGACGGCAGCACGCGCACCTGATGACGACCGCCGCCGGCAGCGGAAGCGTAATCATAGTGGAGATGAAGCCTGATATCGTAGAGCATGATTTATCCGAAATAGGCTTTGGCGAGGCTGTTGTAGAGGCCGCCGATTTCGTGGGCGAGCTCGTCCAGCGCCTTTGCCGTCATATCCGAAGGCTCCTTGATGGCGATCTGGGTGTTGAGCTGCAGGATTTCCTTCGCCGCCGGCGACATTTGCCCCTCCCCGCCGAGCGACGGCAACAGGCCGATTTCGGCCTTCAGCCTTTCGAGCTGGAACAGGATGGAGCGCGGGTTAAGCGGATCGAGCGCCAGCAGGTCGATCACCGTGCGCCGGCCGGCCTGCACCGGATATTGGCGGCGATGGGTCATCACGCTGTCGCCGATCTCCAGCATCATGTCGAGCGCGCCGTCCGGCGCCTTGGCGCTGGTCAGCCGCGACAGCGTGCGGGAGATCTGGATGCCGCGCTCCAGCCGGCGGCCGATCTCGAGGAAGCGCCAACCGGCGAAGCGGTACATGTTCTCGTGCAGCAGGCCGGAAAAGCCGGCGAGCTTACGCAGGATGACTGTCATCGCCCGGGTCGCGTCGTCGCCGGGCGCGACCGTCGTTGCGAACTGATGGATGGTTTTCGACAGGTCCTTCAGCGCCAGCCAGCCGTCGGGCGAGAAGCGGTCGCGAATCTGCCCGGCGCTGTAGACCGCGCTATCCAGCGTGCCGATCAGCCCTGACGGGATCGCCGTCTCGACGTCGATGCCGAAAGGTTCGAGATAATCCCTGATGTCGGCGAGCAGCGGCATGTCCGGGTCGGACGTTTCGGCGAGCCGCACATGGTAGGCGCGCAGGATGCGCACCGTGTCTTCCGAGCGCTCGATGTAGCGGCCGAGCCAGGTCAGGTTCTCCGCCGCGCGACTGGGCAGGCTGCCGGGCCTGGTGCGGCTGAAACTGTCGCCTTCCTGCGGCAGCAGCGTCTCGCGCTCCACCGGTTTGTCGCTGACAACCCAGACATCCGCCGCCTGGCCGCCACGCTGCATGGCGATCGCCGTCGGGTCGAGCGACAGGCCGATGCGGGCAAAACCGCCCGGCATCACCGTCCAGCCCTCCGGCGTTCGCGCCAGGTAGACGCGCAGGCTCGCTGGCCGCGGCTCCAGCCACCCGCCGACATAGACGGGCGTCGTCGAAAGCGTCACCGCTTCCTGGCCGACAAAATCGCCGCCATCGCGTTCGATGCGCGCCACCAGCTCCGCCCGCTCTCCGGCCGACAGCGCCGAACCGAGCTTCGTTGAATCGTCATCCTCGAAGGCAAGTCTCGTCGATAGCGCCGGGCCGATCACCATGCGATCGATGTTGGCCAGCACATGCGCGCGTTCGGTTGCTTGCCCGCACCACCATGTCGCGACGCTTGGCAGCAGCAATTCCTCGCCCCGCAAGGCCCGTGAAATCTTGGGCAGGAAGGCGAGCAGCGCACGCGTCTCCATCAGGCCGGAGCCAAGCGCATTGACGGTAGCAACCGCGCCCTGGCGGATCGCCTCGACCAGGCCCGGCGTGCCGATCTGCGAATCCGGGCGCAGTTCGAGCGGATCGGCGAAGGCGGCATCGAGCCGCCGCCACAACACGCTGATCGGCATCAGGCCGGAAACCGTGCGTACCATGAGCCGGCCGCCTGAAACGGTCAAATCCTCGCCTTCGAGCAGCATGATGCCAAGATAGCGGGCGATGTAGGCGTGTTCGTAATAGGTTTCGTTGAGCGGCCCCGGCGTGAGGATGGCGACGCGGCCGTCGGTCTCCTTGGCCATGCCGATCAGCGCGTCGCGAAAACGGCGGAAAAAGCCGGCAAGGCGGTGCACATGCATCTCGCCATAGATGTCGGACAGCGCGCGTGTGGTGGCGACGCGGTTTTCCAGTGCGAAGCCGGCGCCGGACGGCGCCTGCGTGCGATCGCCAAGCACCCACCACTGGCCGTCAGGTCCACGGCCGAGCTCGAAGGCGCAGAAATGCAGGAAGTGGCCGCCGGCCGGCTTGGTGCCGAGGACAGGCCGCAAATATTCGGGGCTGGCGGCGATCAATCCCGCCGGCAGGATGCCTTTTTCGACCAGCCGGTTCGGCCCGTATATATCGGCGATGGTTTCCTCGAACAGTTCGGCGCGCTGCACGAGGCCGGCGCTGATCGCCGCCCACTCGCTCTCTTCGATGAGAACCGGGACATGCGCCAGCGGCCATTCGCGTTCATTGGCGCCGGCCTTGTCATAGACGCGGTAATAAACGCCGGCATCGCGCAGATACTGGTCGGCGCGGGCAAAGCGCTGGCCGAGCTTTTCAGCACCGAGTTCCTCGAGCGCCTCGACAAAATGCTTCCAGGCCGGGCGAGGATTGCCCGATGCATCGACCATCTCGTCGACGACGCCGTCTATGGGCTGGTAGTGCTCCAGCAGGCTGTGGGTCTGCGGCTTGCCGCGTCCCCTCTTGTGATTCCCCTTTGCCATTGCTGATCAGAGTCTTGCCGGCCGCCGAAGGTCAAGGGTCATCGGGAAATCTTCCGCCGGTTGTTCTTCACGGATCACATAGGCGGATGGCGTATGGCCACGCGGTTCGAAGCGGGCGAGCCGCCGAGCTTCCGCCTCGTTGCCATTGACCGGAAAGGTGTCGTAATTGCGCCCGCCGGGATGGGCGACGTGGTAGACGCAGCCGCCGACCGCACGGCCCGACCATCGGTCATAGATGTCGAAGACCAGCGGCGTGTTGACGGGCAGCGCCGGATGCAGGCCCGATGCCGGCTGCCAGGCCTTGAAGCGCACGCCTGCCACCGCCACTTCGCGATTCTCAGTGACCTTCATCGGCACGATGCGGCCGTTGCAGACGACTGCGTGGCGCTCCGGGTTCAGCCCTTCGGTCTTGACCTGCAGCCGTTCGACCGAGGAATCGACGAAGCGCACGGTGCCGCCGATCGCGCCTTGCTCGCCCATCACATGCCACGGCTCCAGCGCCTGGCGCAGTTCCAGCTTGATGCCGGCATGCTGAACCTCGCCGCAGAACGGGAAGCGGAATTCGAGCTGGGCGTCGAACCATTCGGGACGGAACTCAAAACCGTTGAGCTTGAGGTCGTCGAGCACGTCGAGGAAATCGGCCCAGACATGATGCGGCAGCATGAAGCGGTCATGCAGCGATGTGCCCCAACGCACGAAACGGCCGTCGAGCGGGCTCTTCCAGGCACGGGCAATGATGGCGCGGACCAAAAGTTGCTGCGCGAGGCTCATGCGCGCATTGGGCGGCATCTCGAAGCCGCGGAATTCGACCAGCCCCAGCCGGCCGGTCGGTCCGTCGGGCGAGAACAGCTTGTCGATGCAGATTTCCGAACGATGCGTATTCCCGGTGACGTCGGTCAACAAATTGCGGAACAGCCGGTCGACCAGCCATGGCAAGGGTGCGTTGCCCTGGTCTGGATGCGGCACCTGCGCCATAGCGATCTCAAGCTCGTAGAGCGAGTCGTGACGCGCTTCGTCGAAGCGTGGCGCCTGGCTGGTCGGCCCGATGAACAGGCCGGAGAACAGGTAGGACAGCGACGGATGGCGCTGCCATTGCAGCACCAGGCTCTTCAGCAGGTCCGGCCTTCGCAGGAACGGGCTGTCATTGGGTGTCGCACCGCCGACCACGACATGGTTGCCGCCGCCGGTGCCGGTGTGGCGGCCATCGATCATGAACTTGTCTGCGCCAAGCCGTGTCTGCCGCGCCTCCTCGTAGATCGCCGTCGTCGTCGCCACGCAATCCTGCCAGTTGGATGCAGGATGGATGTTGACCTCGATGACGCCTGGGTCAGGCGCGACGCGGATGACGTTGAGGCGCGGATCGTGCGGCGGGCCATAGCCTTCGATGTGCACGGGAAGGCCTATCGCCTTCGCCGCGTTCTCGGCCGCCGCGACCAGTTCGAGATAGTCTTCCAGCGCCTCGACCGGCGGCATGAACACGCAAAGCCGCCCATCACGCGGTTCGACCGAAAGTGCGGTGCGCACCGCGCCGCCGATCTCGGTGATCTCCTGCTCGACCCGCTCCTGCTGGCCGGTCGCAGCGGTGAACGATGCCGCCTGCTGGCGGCGCGCCATCTCGTCGGCGCCTTCCAGTTCGGCTGGAGCCGGTCCGGCCAGTATGGCTTCACGCGCGGGCAGCGGGCCGCGTGGCAGTGACGGATCGACCGGCACGATATAAGGGAATTGCTCCGGCGGCACATAGGGCAACGTGCCGAGCGGCAGCCGGTAGCCGACCGGTGAATCGCCTGGCACCAGGAACAGCCGGCCACGCCGCGTCTTCCATTTTTCCGAACGCCAGCGCGGATCCGATGCCTGGCTGTTCCAGCGCTGGACGGGGAGCACATAGCCGGACGGTTTGGTCAGCCCGCGTTCGAACACTTTCGCCATGCGGCTGCGTTCTTCCGGATCCTCCAGCCTAGAGTTGGACGGATCGACATTGTCGGGCAGCTTGCCTTCCTTGAGCAGCCATTCGGCCGGATCCTCATAGGCTTCGCTGACCATGGCTTTGTCGATGCCGAGTTCGCCGGCAATCGCGGTGAGCAGGCTTTCGGCCTGCTTCGGGCCGATGTCGGCCTCGCTCTTTTCGCGTGCGATCAGCGACGGATCGCTCCACACCGGCTGGCCGTCGGCACGCCAGTAGAGCGAAAAGGTCCAGCGCGGCAGGCTTTCGCCCGGATACCATTTGCCCTGGCCGTAATGGAGAAAGCCGCCCAGCGCAAAGCGCTCGCGCAGTTTACGGATCAGTTCGTCGGCCTTTTCGCGCTTGGTGGGACCGACGGCGGCGGTGTTCCATTCGGCCGACTCGAAATCGTCGATCGACACGAAAGTCGGCTCGCCGCCCATGGTGAGCCGCACGTCGCCGGCGGCAAGTGCTTTATCGACCTTGTTGCCCAGAGCGTCGAGCGCCTGCCAGCTTTCGTCCGAAAATGGCTTGGTGATGCGCGGATGTTCGGCGATGCGGTCGACCCGCATCTCGAAGCCGAATTCGACATTGGCGAAGCTCGCCATGCCGGAAATCGGGGCCGCGTTGCGGAAATGCGGCGTGGCGGCCAGCGGCACATGGCTCTCGCCGGTGAGCAGGCCCGAGGTCGGATCGAAGCCGATCCAGCCGGCGCCGGGAAGATAGACCTCGCACCACGCATGCAGATCGGTGAAGTCGACGGCGGTTCCGGCTGGACCGTCCAGCGCCACCAGATCGGGCTTCAACTGGACCAGATAGCCGGAAACGAAGCGCGCCGCGATGCCGAGATTGCGCAGGATCTGCACCAGCAGCCAGCTCGAATCCCGGCACGATCCCTTTTTCGCGGCCAAGGTCTCTTCCGGCGAGAACACACCGGTTTCCATGCGCACGATATAGGCGATCTCGCGCTGCAGCCGCGCGTTGAGATCGACCAGGAAATTGACGGTGTTGGCAGCGCTGCGATCGATGGTCTTCAGCAGCGCCGACAGCAGCGGTCCCGCCGGCTCCGGAGTGCGATAGATGGCGAGATCGTCGCGTATCTCTTCCGGATACTCGAACGGAAACGCCTCGGCCGACGGCTCGACGAAGAAATCGAACGGATTGTAGACCGTCATGTCGGCGACGAGGTCAACCTCGATCTTCAACTCCGTCACCGGCTCCGGAAAGACGAAGCGGGCGAGGAAATTGCCGTAAGGATCCTGCTGCAGATTGACGAAGTGGTTCGCCGGCTCGACCTTGAGCGAATGGCTCAGCACCTTGGTACGGGAATGCGGCGCCGGCTGCAGCCGGATGATCTGGGGCCCGAGAACCACCGGCCGGTCGTATTTGTAATGGGTCAGGTGGTAGACGGCTGCCAGAATTGCCATGGGGCCCCGGAATTCAGCGTTTCAAACGATTTCGCTGAACCCTGACACATCTGGCGGCCATTCTCCAAGCAGAGATGTTGCGGTGCACCTAATTTAAGCAACGGTTACCGGCTCAGAAAAATGCCTGCAACCCCGTCTGCGCCCTTCCCAGGATCAGCGCATGCACGTCATGCGTGCCTTCATAGGTGTTGACCGTCTCCAGGTTCTGCGCGTGGCGCATGACGTGGTAGCCGATCTGGATGCCGTTGCCGCCATGCATGTCGCGGGCCTGGCGGGCGATGTCCAGCGCCTTGCCGCAATTGTTGCGCTTGACGATCGAGATCATTTCCGGCGCCATCTTACCTTCATCCAGCAGCCGCCCGACGCGCAAGGACGCCTGCAATCCCAACGCAATTTCGGTCTGCATGTCGGCAAGCTTCTTCTGGTAGAGTTGCGTGCCGGCCAGCGGCTTGCCGAACTGCTTGCGGTCGAGACCGTATTGGCGGGCGCGGTGCCAGCAATCCTCGGCGGCGCCCATCGAGCCCCAGGAAATGCCGAAGCGAGCCCGGTTGAGGCATCCGAACGGTCCGCCAAGGCCCTTTGCGTTGGGCAGCAGCGCGTCCTCGCCGACCTCGACGCCTTCCATCACCACTTCGCCGGTGATCGACGCCCGCAGCGACAGCTTGCCGCCGATCTTCGGCGCCGAAAGCCCTTTCATGCCCTTTTCCAGCACGAAGCCACGGATCTCGTCCTTGCCGTTCTCCCCCTTCAGCTTCGCCCAGACGACGAACACATCGGCGACGGGCGCGTTGGAAATCCACATCTTCGAACCGGACAGCTTGTAGCCGTTGGCGGTCTTCTCGGCGCGCGTCTTCATACCGCCCGGGTCGGAGCCTGCATCCGGCTCGGTCAGGCCGAAACAGCCGATCCACTCGCCGCTGGCGAGCTTGGGCAGGTACTTCTTGCGCTGTTCGTCCGAGCCATAGGCATAGATCGGATACATCACCAGCGACGACTGCACTGACATCATCGACCGATAGCCGGAATCGACGCGCTCTACTTCGCGTGCGACCAGCCCATAGGTGACGTAGTTCGCGCCAAGCCCGCCGAATTCTTCAGGGATGTTGATGCCGAGCAGGCCGGCCTCGCCCATTTCACGGAAGATCGCGGTGTCGAAGGTCTCGTTGAGGTAGGCGTCCTCGATCCGCGGCGCCAGTCTGTCGGCGGCGAAGGCGGCCGCCCCGTCGCGCACCATGCGCTCGTCTTCCGAAAGCTGGCCCTCGATCAGGAACGGGTCTTCCCAGACGAATGCGTTCTTGTCGGCGGCCATCGCGTTTCTCCCAACCAATGCATGTCGCTCAAAACGATGACATGCATGAAGCAAAATGTTGGCCCGTTCTATCGGCCTGCGCCTCGAAAAAATCAAACGAAATTGATTCACCGATCAATGATCGTTAGGAATGGATCATGAGTGTCCAACGCCGCCTTTTACCCAACATCAGCGCCCTTGCCGCCTTCGAGGCTGTGGCCCGGCTCGGCAGTTTCACCGCCGCCGCCCAGGAGCTAGATCTGACCCAGGGCGCGGTCAGCCGCCAGATCAAACTTCTGGAAGATCAGTTCGGCCGCCGGCTGTTCGAACGCGACAGCCGCAATGTCAGGCTGTCGACATCGGGCGAGATCTACGCCGAGGCGGTGCGTTCAGCACTTGGGCAATTGCGTGACGCAGCCCTTGGATTGATGAGCAATCGGCATAGTGGCATGCTGAACCTTGCCATTTTGCCGACCTTCGGCACGCGCTGGCTGATGCCGATGATCCCCGATTTCGTCGAAAACAATCCCGATATCACCATCAACTTCGTCACCCGCGTCGGTCGCTTCGACTTCGCCAGGGAGAGGCTTGATGCCGCCATCCACTACGGCCTGCCGGACTGGCCGGAGGCCGACTCGACACTGTTGGTGCGCGAAACCGTGGCGCCGGTCGTGTCGCCCGAATTCCTCGCCGGCCGCGCCATCGCCGCACCGGCCGATATCGGCCGCCTGCCGCTGCTGCACATGGCGACGCGTCCTGGCGCCTGGACCGAATGGTTCGAGCATCAGGGCCTGAGCGCGCCGACCGGACCCGGCATGCAGTTCGAACAGTTCGGCACCGCCGCCCAGGCCTGCATGGCGGGGCTCGGCGTGGCGCTGCTGCCGTTGATCCTCATTGCAGGTGAATTGCAGCGCGGCCAGCTGGTGCCGGCGCCAGGCCAGCCCATGCAAAGCCGCAGTGCCTACTATCTCGTCGTCCCGCACGACAAGCGCGGCCATCCGCCGGTCGCCAGTTTTCGCGACTGGCTGCTGGGCCAGGTCGAGAAGGAACCGGCCGTTCTGGCGTGGTAGCTACTTTCGCTTCAGCGCATTCGCCAAAGCAGCACCGAACGCTCCCTGTTGCGCCGGCCGCTCCGGCTGGCGTTGCTGGGGTGCCGGCGAACGTGGTGCCGGCCTGCCGCCACCATTGTCGCGCGGTCCGCTGCGCGGTGCACCGCCCTCGCCGCTATCCTTGCGCATGGAAAGGGCGATGCGCTTGCGCTTGATGTCGACGTCGACGACGCGCACCTTCACCACGTCGCCGGCCTTCACGACCTCATGCGCGTCCTTGATGAACCGATCGGCCAGCTGCGAGACATGCACCAGCCCGTCCTGATGCACTCCGATATCGACGAAGGCGCCGAAGGCGGCCACGTTGGTGACCGTGCCTTCCAGCAGCATGCCGGGCTTCAGATCCTTGATGTCGTCGATGCCGTCGGCGAAGGTCGCCGTCTTGAAGCCTGGGCGCGGGTCGCGGCCGGGCTTTTCCAGCTCCGCCAGGATATCGCGCACCGTCGGCAAGCCGAAACGCTCGTTGACGAAGACGCGTGGGTCGAGTGCCTTGAGCGCGGCACTATCGCCCATCAACGACCGCACATCGCGCCCGCAGGCAGCGACGATCTTCTTCGCCACACCATAGGCCTCCGGATGCACCGACGAGGCGTCGAGCGGCTCGCTGCCATTGGCAATGCGCAGGAAGCCGGCGGATTGTTCGAAGGCCCGAGGTCCGAGCCGCGGCACCTTGAGCAGGTCCTTCCGGCTGGCGAAGGGCCCGGTCGCATCGCGATGCGCAACGATCGCGTCGGCCAGCGATGCGCCCAGACCTGAAACGCGCGCCAAAAGCGGCGCCGAGGCAGTGTTGAGATCGACGCCGACGGCATTGACCGCGTCCTCGACCACCGCTTCCAGCGAGCGGCCGAGACGGTACTGGTCGACATCATGCTGGTACTGGCCGACGCCGATCGATTTGGGTTCGATCTTGACCAGTTCGGCCAGCGGATCCTGCAGCCGCCGGGCGATCGAGACAGCGCCGCGCAACGACACGTCGAGGCCGGGGAATTCCGCCGCCGCCGTCGCCGATGCCGAATAGACCGAGGCGCCGGCCTCGCTGACGATCACTTTCAGTGGCTTCGGCCCGCCGTCCGCCGGCATGTCGGACAGCATGTCGGCCACCAGCTTTTCCGTCTCGCGGCTGCCGGTGCCGTTGCCGATCGAAATCAGCTCGACCTTGTGCTGGCGGATGAGCTTGGCGAGTTCCGCCTGCGTGCCGCGCACATCGTTTCTGGGCGGAAATGGATAGACCGTCGTCGTTGTCAGCACCTTGCCGGTGCCGTCGACCACCGCCACCTTGACGCCGGTGCGGATGCCGGGGTCGAGCCCCATCGTGGCGCGCGAGCCGGCGGGAGCGGCCAGCAGTAGATCCTTGAGGTTGCGGGCAAAGACGTGGATCGCTTCCTCCTCCGCCCGCTCGCGCAGATCGCGCATCAAATCGAGCGTCAGATGCAGCGACAGTTTTATACGCCAGGTCCAGCCCGCCACCTCCATCAGCCATCTGTCACCCGGAAGGCTGCCGCCGATGGCATAGGCATTGGCGATCATCCGCTCGACCGGCTTCACCGGTGAGGTGTCATCGGCATCGACCTCGATGTCAAGCGACAGCACTTCCTCGTTGCGGCCGCGCAGCATCGCCAGCGCGCGATGGCTGGGCACATTTGCCCAACGCTCGACATGGTCGAAATAATCGGAGAATTTCGCGCCGGCCTCCTGCTTGCCGTCGACCACCCTGGCCCGCATGAAGGCGCGCTCCTTCATGTAGCTGCGCAATTTGCCGACCAGATCGGCATTCTCGGCGAATTGTTCCGAAAGGATGTCGCGCGCGCCCTCGAGCGCCGCCTTGGTATCGGCCACCTCTTCGCTGACATAGGCCAGCGCCAGTTCGGCAGGCACCAATGAGCGGTTCGCCAAGATGGCTTCGGCCAGCGGCCCCAGCCCGCGCTCCCTGGCGATCTCGGCCTTGGTCCGGCGTTTGGGCTTGTAGGGCAGGTAGATGTCCTCAAGTTCCGCCTTGGTGGTGGCGGCGACGATCTTGCCTTCAAGCTCCTCGGTCAGCTTGCCCTGTTCGCGGATCGAGCCAAGGATGGTGTCGCGGCGCGCGTCGAGCTCGCGCAGATAGGCAAGGCGTTCGGCAAGATCGCGCAATTGCGTGTCGTCGAGCCCGCCGGTGACTTCCTTGCGGTAGCGCGCCACGAACGGCACTGTCGCGCCCTCATCGAGCAGTTCGATCGCCGCGGCCGCCTGTTCGGGCCGCGCGCTGATCTCGGCCGCGATGATGGCTGCAATGCGCTTGATGTCGGATGCCATGTCGTTCCTGCTCTCATCCAAAGAGCGGCGACCATAGGCGCAGACCTCCGGCCCGCCAACCGCCGCGCTTCGATCAGCCCGGCGGGTCCACAGGAAAGCGTGCGCCAATGTGGCGATCGCGGCGCGCCTAGATCAGCCGGCTCAGCGCCTCGAAGAACGCGACGATCTCGATATCGAGCGGATCGTCGACAGGCTCCGGCTGCGACGACATCTTGGCGATCACCACTTCGGTCCTGGGATCGACATACAGCCACTGGCCATGAATACCGATGCCGCAATAGGCGCCGTTCTCGTGTCCAGTCTGGTACCATTTGTTGCGGTAACGGCCCTTGGGAAACAGTGGCAGCATCGCGCCGCGCTGCCAGGCGTCCGCACTGCCGCCAGTGCTGGTCGTGTCGCGCACCCAGGCTTCCGGTACGATGCGGCGGCCATTGGCCATGCCACCTTGCCGCATCATCTCGCCGACACGCGCCAGGTCGCGCGGCGTCACCGAAATGCCGCCGGCCGTGCGCGCCGTGCCTTCCATGTCGACGCCGATCGAGGCTTCGCTGACAGCGCCGAGCGGCAGCCACAGCTTCTCGCGCATCAGGTCGGTGAACCGCTGGCCCGACGCACGCTCGAGCAGCAGGCCGAGCAGGTCGGAATTCGGCGAGCGGTAGCGGAAGGTCTGGCCATGCGGCTCTGCAAGACGTTGCAGGGTCAGGATGAATTCGCGCAGGCTCTCCGTACCGCCGCCCGGATTCCACAGCGTGGCACGGCGATAGCGGGCGAAAGCACTTTCCGGATCGAGATAGGCTTCCTCGAAATCGAGACTGACGCTCATATCGAGCACATGCCGCACGCTCGCATCGCCATAGGCCGAGCCGGCGGCTTCGGGGATGTAGGCCGTCACCGGCGCTTCCGGGTCGAACACCCCCTCGCCTTCTAGTATGCCGGCAATGATGGCGGTCAGCGACTTGCTGATCGAAAAGATGATGTGGCGGGCGCCGAAATCCATATGCGGCGCGAACCAGTCGCCGACGATCCTGCCGCCTTTCATCACCGTCAGTGCGTCGGTGCTCGAACGTGCGAGAAAATCAGCCACCGTCTCCGGTGTGCCGGCGATCGCGACCTTCTCGCCGAGCAGGCCGCCCATATCGCGCACGGGGATTTCGACAACGCCCGACGTCGCCGCCACCCGGGCGGTCGGCACCAGTTCGCCGAGATTCTGGAACGACCACCGGTTGAACGGGTTCTCGCGCCAATTGGCGAGCACCACCTGGTTGCGCCGGAAGCCATAGCGGGTCTCGAACACGGTTTTGCCGGTCATGGCGTTTCCTTCCGGGTCGTTTCTTCTTTGTGGAGGCTCAGCGAAGTGCCGTGGCGATAGCGTGCACGGCTTTCAGCGTCGCTATGGAATAGGCACCATTGGCGAAATCCGGCCAGGTCGAAAGCTTCACCACGACCATTCCGGTGTTCCAGTCGATATGGATCATCTGACCGAACACGCCGCGGCACATCAGTGCGCGCGAGCGCGGGTCCTCGATCCAGAACTGGTTGCGATAGCTGCCCTCCGGCAGGCTGGGGCTGAAGTCCGGCCCATGCCTGCCGTTGCGCGTGTCCTCGACCCAGCCGGCCGGCACGACGCCGCCACCATTGTCGAGGATCAATTGGCCGAAGCGGCCATAATCGCGCAACGTTGCATTGAAGCCGCCATCGGCCACCGCATAGCCGGCGCTGTCGACGGTGAAGCAGGCGCTTTCGTCGGCGCCGAGCTTTTGCCAGAGCTCTTCCGAAACCAGCTGCGGCAGCCGTTTGCCTGTCACCCGCTCCATGATGAAGGCGAGCACATCGGTCTCGATCGAGCGGTATTCGAATTGAGCCCCGTGCGGGCGGATCGTGTCCTTCAAGCCCAGGATCAGCTCGAACATGTGCGAGGGCCAGCGAAAATCCGGATCGCTGCCCGGCGGCACCGGCTTCCAGCCGGTGGCGACATCGACCTGGCCGATGTCGGAATAGCGGTCGGTATATTCCTCGGAGAAACGCACGCCGCTCGTCATGTCGAGCACATGCTGCACATTGGCGCCGGCCCAGCCGGTGGCGCCGAGCTCCGGCAAATAATCCGTGACCGGCCTGGCCGGATCGATCAGGCGGCGCCCGACCAGTATGCCGAATACCGAACCGGTGACGGACTTGGCCATCGACTGCGACAGGTGCAGCGTGCGCTCACCCATGCCGTTGAAATAGCGCTCATAGGCTATCTTGCCGTCCTTGAGCACCAGAAAACCGTCCGTATAGGTCTCGTCGAGCAGCCCGGCGAGTGTCGTCGGCTTGCCCTCGCTGTCCTCGACCGCCAGCCCGTCAAGATCGACCTCGGCGCGTTCGAGACGGCGGCGATGGCCGTTGCCGCGCCAGACTTCGGCGGTCGGCAGAATTTCACGGATGTGCTGGAACGCCCAGCGGTTCCATGGCGGCCGGTCCCAGTCGAGCTTCGGCGGCACCATGGCGGGCGGCGAGCCCTGCATGATCGGCGGCCGCGGATCGCTGTTGCGATAGGAGTCCATGAAAGGCCATTCCCGGAAAAGAAAGACCCGGCGACATGTGCCGCCGGGTCCGTCATGCAGCGATTACTTCTGCAGTTCGGTCCAGATCTTGGTGTAGATGTCCTGGATTTCAGGCGCGCACATCTTCTGGAATTCGCCCTGTGGCTTCGCTGCGGCCGGAATGACGACTTCCGGCGCATCTTTCATGTCGGCCGGCATGTATTTGTCCGAGCCGGTGATGGCGTTGGCATAGCGGTGGAAGGCCGACAGGCCCGCCGCGTTTTCCGGATCCATGATGAAGTTCTGGAACAGCTTGGCATTGTCGACGTTCTTGGCTTCCTTCAGAACGACCACGTTATCGCTCCACAGGCCGTAACCTTCCTTTGGATAATTGTAGTGGATGGCCGGATTGGCCAGCCGCTGGCGCAGCGCCGAGCCGTTCCAGTCGCTGGTTGCCTTGAAGTCGCCGGCGCCCATCTTCTCGATGGTGTTGTATTCCATGGCGATCCAGTTCGGCTTGGCCGCGACCAGCGTGTCACGCACCTTCTTCAGCACCGCCTTGTCGTCCGTGCACTGCTGGCCGCCGACATATTTGATCGCCGCGAAGATGACGTCATTCATCTCGGGAACGACGTTGACCTTGCCCTTCAGCTCGTCCGGCGTGTTGAAGATGATGCCCCAGCTGTCGGCCGGTCCCTTGTAGGCGTCGGTGTTGACGACGACGCCCACCGTGCCCAGCGCCCACGGCACCGAGTATTTGCGGCCTGGATCGAAGTCGGGGTTGGCCCATTCGGGCGCTACATTCTTGAAGTTCTCCATCTTGCCGGGGTCGGTTTCCAGGACAAGGCCTTCCTTGATCCAGATCGGCACGTAGGTCTGCGAGGGTACCGCAATGTCGAAGCCGGTGCCGCCCTGGCGAACCTTGGCAAGCGCGGTGTCGTTGGAATCATAATCGGTGATGGTCACCTTGACGTTGTATTTGGCCTCGAACTTCTTGATCACGTCGGGGCTGGTGTAGTTGCCCCAATTGTAGATGTTGAGCACGCCGTCGGCGCGGGCCAGGCCCGTCGAGGCGAGCAACGCCAACCCCATGGCGGTTGCTGTTGTCTTCCAGTTCATGGTTTTAACTCCCATTTTTCGGTTCAGTCTCGTTTCCTGCTGACGAAGAAAAACAACGTGACGATGGCAACCGAGAGCAGCAGGAAGGCGGTCGATATCGCGTTGATCTCGGGTGTGATGCCGCGGCGGATCTGGCCGAGCATGTAGGTGGGCAGCGTGTCCTGGCCGCCCGATTTGACGAACTCGGTGATGACGACGTCGTCGAGCGAGATGACGAAGGCCAGCATCAGCCCGGCCAGGATGCCGGGCCACAGAAGCGGCAACGTGATGCGCCGGAACGTCTTCCAGGGCGTCGCGTAGAGGTCGGCTGCGGCACGCTCCAGCGTCAGGTCCATATTCTCAAGCCGCGCCCGGATCGGCAAATAGGCAAAGGGAATGCAGAACGCCGTGTGCGCGGCGACCAGATAGCCGATGCCGGAATAACCGGTGAAGATCTTGATGCGCGAGAAGAAGATCAGCAGCGCCACCCCGGTGACGATCTCGGGCACCATCAGCGGCTGGTTGATCGCCGCATACTTGAAGGTGAGGCCGGGATAGGACGCGGTGCGGGTGGTGGCGAGCGCCGCCATGGTGGCAAAGATCGTGGAGAGCACCGCCGCAATGGAGCCGATCTGGAAGGAACGCAGCGTGGCATCGACGACCTGCGTGTTCTGCCATGCCGACTGGAACCATTTCAGCGAAAAGCCGCCCCATTCGGAGGTCGAGCTCGCCGCGTTGAAGGCATAGATGACCAGCACGATGATCGGCAGATACAGCACGATAAAGCAGGTCGCGGCGATCGCGCTGAATCCTGGCTGGTGCTTGATGGAAAAGTTCTTAGCCATGACGCACCCCCGACTTGCCGGCATTGCGCACATAGGCAAGCAGCGCCACCATGACGATGATCATGACGGCGATCGACAGCGCCGAGCCGAGTGGCCAGTTGCGGCCCTGCCCGAACTGCAATTCGATCAGGTTGGACAGCATCATGTTCTTGCCGCCGCCAAGCACGCTCGGCGTCACATAGGCGCCAAGCGCTGGAATGAAGACCAGGATGGAGCCGGCGATGACGCCCGGCTTGACCATCGGAAAGATAATCCGCCGCAGCACCTGGAAGCGCGTGGCGTAAAGGTCGTAGCCCGCCTCGACCAGCCGGAAATCCAGCTTTTCCATGCTGGCGTAGATCGGCAGCACCATCAGCGGCAGGTAGACATAGGCCATGCCGATCAGGATCGCCGTGTCGGTGTAGAGGATCTGGATCGGCGCCGAGATGATGCCGAGCTTGAGCAGCATTGTGTTGATGATGCCTTCGTTGCGGATGATCTGCAGCACTGCGAAGGTGCGGATCAAAAGGTTGGTCCAGAACGGAATGGTGATCAGGAACAGCCAGAGATCGCGGGTCTTTTCGCTGCGCGTCGCCATGAAATAGGCGGTCGGGAAACCAAGCACCAAGGTGGCGATCGTCGTCACCACCGAGAGCTTGATCGAGCGCAGGAAGATGGTGACGTGGGCGGCGGCGATCGAAAGCGTGTCGTCGAAGATATCGCGTTCCAGAAACACCGCTATCCAGGCTTCCGGCGAGAACTGCCACTTCACGTCGCCATAGGAGCCTGGCGTCAGGAACGAGTACACGAGCACGATCAGCAAAGGGCCGGTCGCGGCGAGGAAAATGACCAGCAGCGCTGGTGCTGACAAAAGCCAGCGGTCACGGACATCGCGCCGCTCCGCTGCCTTGGCGACTTCTTCCGCGGTCGCCATCGTCAGTCCTTCAGGACCTGGGCGGCATCGCTGCCGATGAGGATGCCGACCGCGTCGCCCTTCTCGAAACCGCAGCCCGCGCTGCGCGTGTTCTGCTGGCGTACGGTGAAGAGTTCGCCGCTGTCGAGATGAACATGGATGTGGGTGTCGGTACCGAAATAGACGATATTATCGACCCTCCCCGACAGTTCGCCCTTGGCCTTGGTCAGCTTGGCGTGTTCAGGCCGAACCACGACCGTGGCATTGGGCTTGGGCTGGAAACCCTGGGCCACGGTCGCCTCGATGGTCGCACCGGACTTGAGCGTGGCGCGCGCCTTGCCGTTGGCCATCTCGCTGATGGCGGCCGTCAGGAAGTTGGTTTCACCGATAAAGTCGGCGACGAAGCGTTCGGCCGGCTTGTCGTAGATATCCCAGGGCGAACCGACCTGGAGGATCTTGCCCGATGACATGACCGCGATGCGGTCGGACATGGTCAGCGCTTCTTCCTGGTCGTGGGTGACGAAGATGAAGGTGATGCCGGTCTCGTGCTGCAGCCGCTTCAACTCGATCTGCATCTCCTTGCGCAGCTTGTAGTCGAGCGCCGACAGTGGCTCGTCGAGCAAAAGCACCTTCGGCTGCGGTGCCAAGGCGCGGGCCAAGGCCACGCGCTGCTGCTGGCCGCCGGAGATCTGGCTGGTGCGACGACCGGCGAGTGCCTCCATCTTGACCAGCTTCAGCATCTCGGCGACGCGCGCCTTGATCTCGGCCTTCGGCTTACCCAGCATTTCCAGGCCAAAGCCGATATTGTCGGCGACCGTCATGTGCGGGAACAGCGCATAGGATTGGAAAACGGTGTTGACCGGCCGTTTGAAGGGTGGCAGCGGCGCGATGTCCTGGCCGTAGAGCAGGATTTCACCGGCGGTTGGAAAATCGAAGCCGGCGATCAGCCTGAGCAACGTCGTCTTGCCGCAGCCGGATGGCCCCAGCAACGTGAAGAATTCGTTCTCGCGGATAGATACCGAGACCGTGTCGAGGGCAGCCACCTGCCCCTCACCTGATCCGAAAATTTTGCTGACGTTTACTACTTCAATCGCATTCCGATCCGGTTTGTCCGGCACGATTACGCCTCACTGTTGACCCCGCTCTTGCTGGCGGAGCTCTTCCCCTGTTCGATGTGACCACATGGCCGGTGGGTTGGCAAGCCCGGCATTGGGTCACAGTTCAGTCAGTCATTGAGGCCTGCAAGCCCCATGCCATAGTCAGGCCTGATAGGTGATCTTGCCGCCGCAAATCGTCGTCACCGGCCGCACCTTGTGCAGATCGGCCGGGGCGGTGTTCTCGATATCCATCGACAAAACCACCAGATCGGCCATGTAGCCCGATCTCAGCGTACCCTTGCGGTGCTCGGCGAATTCGGCGTAGGCGCCCTCGATCGTGTAACCGGCGATCGCTTCATGCAGCGAGAAACTCTGGTCCGGGTCGCTTTCTGCCCATGGTTTGCGCAACACTGCCGCCTGAATGCCCAGGATCGGATCGATCGGCGACACCGGCCAATCGGATGCGAAGACGACATGCGCGCCGGCATCCTTCAAGGTCCGCCAGGCATAGCTCAGCGGCCAGCGTGCCGGCCCGATGCGCGACACCGTCGGCTCCAGCGGAAAATCCATGGCGCCGGGCGGATGCGGCGGTTGCATGGAAGCAATGACGCCGAGTTCTGCGAAACGCGGCACATCCGATGTGGTGGTGACCTCGATGTGCTCGACCCGGTGACGGCTGTCGCGCTTGCCGTTCGCCTTCTGCGCCGCCTCATAACCGTCCAGCACCGCGCGCACCGCGCCGTCGCCGATCGAGTGCACCGCGATCTGCAGCCCGCGCCTGTCGGCCGCGACGGCCAGATCGATGAATTGTTGCGGCGTGAACAGCGGCTCGCCCACCCAGTCGGGCCGGTCGGCGTATGGCTCGACCATGACAGCTGTCCAGGAATCGAGCACCCCGTCGTAGAACACCTTGACCATGCCCGACGACAGCCATTCGCTGTTGTAGCTTTCGGCCATATCAGATGCCTTGTCGAGCATGTCGAGCGTCATGAAATTCTTGTAGTGGAACGGGATCTTGACGCGGCAGGGCAAGCCTTCCTCGGCTTCGATCTCGGCCAGCAGCTCAAGCTGATAGAGGTTGCCGTCCATGTTCTGGATCGAGGTGATGCCGTGGCGGGCGCACCAGGCGAGCCCGCGCCGCATGATGTCGCGGTCGGCGTCCCGCTCGGCCGCCGTCGGCATCGGGTCCGGCTCGCCGCCGGTCGACAGCCCCAGCCGCACCCGGCTTTCGCCGGCAAGGTCGAGCACCGGGCCAAAGGCCTCGCCTTCGCGCAATTCGCCGGCGGCCAGTCCATCGTCACCCATGACAATCTCATTGCCAGGGCCGAGCGTACGCCCCTGCAGGATGCCGGCCATTTCCAACGCCTTGGTGTTGGCCCACATGGTGTGATGGTCTGGCGCCGCCATGCAGAACGGACGATCGGGCAAAATGGCGTCGAGGTGATGGCGCGTCACGCGCTCGCTGCCGAGCACGGTGTAGTCGACGCCTTGGCCGACCAGCATCTTCGCGTCGGGCCGGGTAGGCGCATAGTCGCGGATCGCCTTCTGCAGCGCCTCGAAGCCATGTATACCGGTGAGTTGAAGGTGGGCAAGTTCAGCCCCGCCCGAAAACAGATGCATGTGGGCTTCGATGAAACCCGGCAGGACGGAGCCGCCCTTGGCGTCGATTACCTTGGTGGCCGGTCCCTTGAACTCTTCGATGGAGGCGCGGCTGCCGATGGCGATGATTGCGCCGTCCTTGACGGCGACGGCCTCGGCGGTGGGATTGTCGTCGTCGATGGTCAGTACACGACCATTGATGACGATCAGATCCGCATTGTGACCTGCACCTGTGACAGACATCGCGACTCCGCGCTTTTGACGACTGACTGAGACCGACAACCTCTTGGCCAACGACCTGCCACTCCACCGGAGCGGCGCCATGGGACGAAAAAGAATGCCAGCGCGCTGTCTTGGAAATTCCCCTTGTCATCCCAAGAGGCAGCGTGGATAAAGAATGCGACTGATTATTCGCGTTTGTCAACATACCGAATCTGGAATGTATCGTGGACAGCAAGCTCCCACCATGTTGAGACCGGGCGGGGAACGAGGACATCGGACGGTGAAGCGCAGTCTCGACCGCAAAAGCAGGATAGCGCTCGAACCGCGCAAACAGCCGCGGCAAAAACGCTCCAGCAAGGTGGTCGACCGGATTCTCGACGCAGCGCTGGTCTTGACGCGGGAGCAAGGAACCAAGACGCCGACGACGCTGGCCATTGCGCAGCGCGCAGGCTTGTCGGTTGGTTCGATCTACCAATACTTTCCCAACAAGGAAGCCATTCTTCTGGACCTCGCCCGGCGCTGGCTGTCATCCTTTCCCGAGGTGATCGCCAAGCGTATCAAGGTCGCCCCGCCCACCAACCGTGAAGAGTTTCGGCAGGAAGTGCGCAAGCTCTTCATCGACACGTCCAGACTCTACCTCGAAAACGCCAGCCTGATGCCGGTGATCGAGGCCATTTCAGGCAACGCCGACCTCAGGCCGATCCAGAACGAATATGACGAGCAGATCATCGCGCTCTACGCCGCATGGCTGCAGCATGTGAACCCGGCGCTTGAAGACAATGTCGCCAGCCGGCTCGGCGTGCTGATGATGGACGTCGGGCACGCCTGCCGGCTTGTCGGGCTGAAAAGAGACCGCAAGACATACGACCTCATCGAGGACGATGTGGAAAGAATGTGGCTCGCTCTGGTGAGCCCTTATCTCAATCTTGAATCTTGACTGATTTCGCACTTCGAGAGGAATTTATGAAGACTGTTTTCTCCCCCCTTCACGCCGGCCATGCCGGTCAAATGGAACTGGTCACATCAGCCATCGTGCCGGGTTTCGAGAAGCCATCGAGGGCCGAATTCATCAAGGCGCGGGTCGAAAGCGAGAAACTGGGTCCCATCATCGCGCCGCACGAACATGACCTCGCCGCCGCCAAGCGCATCCACAAATCAGACTATATCGACTTTCTCCCGACGGTCTGGCCGCAATGGCTGGAAGCAGGTCTCACAGGCACGGCGATGCCCTTCACATGGCCGACGCGCGGCCTGCGCGGCGACGTGCCGCCAAAGCGCGTCGACGCGCTGCTCGGCTATTATTCCTTCGATGCCGGCGCCACTTTCGTCGAAGGCACGTGGGCCGCGATCAAGTCTTCCTACGACGTAGCGCTGACCGCCGCCGGCCTGCTCAAGGATGGCGAGGCTTCCGCCTTCGCGCTCTGCCGTCCGCCCGGCCACCATGCCGGGGCTGGCTTCATGGGCGGCTATTGCTACATCAACAACGCCGCTGTCGCCGCGCAATGGTT
The DNA here is from genome assembly GCF_003997175.1 of Mesorhizobium sp. Primo-A. NCBI lineage: Bacteria > Pseudomonadati > Pseudomonadota > Alphaproteobacteria > Hyphomicrobiales > Phyllobacteriaceae > Mesorhizobium > Mesorhizobium sp. Primo-A. The sequence goes on along the minus strand of NZ_RZTG01000001.1, from coordinate 212,508 downwards.
CCGCGACCACGGCGCCAAACGCATCTCGATCCTCGATGTCGACTACCATCACGGCAACGGTACGCAGGAGATCTTCTACGACCGTGCCGACGTCCAGGTGCTCAATCTGCATGGCGATCCGATGGTCGAGTACCCGTTCTTCCTCGGCCATGCCGACGAACGCGGCGCGGGTGCCGGCGAAGGCTTCAACATCAATTATCCGATGCCCTTCGGCACCGACTGGGATGCATGGAACGCCTCGCTCGAGGATGCCTGCGGCAGGCTCGCCGCTTATGCACCGGATGTCGTCATCGTCTCGCTGGGTGTCGATACGTTCGAGAAGGACCCGATCAGCCAGTTCAAGCTGAAGACGTCTGATTATCCCAAGATCGGCCGCCGCATCGCCAGGCTCGGCCTGCCGACGCTGTTCGTCATGGAAGGCGGCTATGCCGTCGAGGAGATCGGCATCAACGCGGTCGGCGTGCTGACCGGGTTCGAGGATCGGTAAATGCCTGTCGTCCAGGAGCATCTGGCGGTTTTGGGACAACGACAGGCATAAGCAAAGGACCACCGGGACCGGGCGGCAACATCGCCCGGCTCCGACTATCGGGCCAAGGCACCCCCTTCGGCACAGCAACCGGCGCGCCCGTCTGTCCAATGCTCCCGAGCCTGGCGAAATCGACCAGCCGCCGAGGTGGCCGGCGAAGACTTTCGCGTCCCGGTCGTCTGTCCAGGGCGCGAAAACCGAGCTGTGAGTCGCGCCGGAGTCCATCAGATTCGATTTTGTCAAATCGCGTTTGATGTCAGATTCAACTGCGGGTAGATTAAACCCGAATCAGCCGGTCCTGGGGGGCGCGGCGACCACCCAAAGTCTTTTGTTCCGGAGCTTTTCCGGCACCAGACGCGGACGGCTTCGCGTTCCCTGAATGGATTCGGGATTTGGTTCGGTGCAGCCCTGCGCCACGCGTGTGTCTTCGTCAAAGTAATGTGTATTCGGGTTCGGCGGCTGACTTCCAGCATCCGGACAGCAGAAACGATTCCGGCCAAAAGCAACGAGAATGAGCAGTCCCGCCGCGCTACTTCAATCCGACACATTGGGCTCGCGCCTGACGTCGCGCGGCGATCTCACCAGCTTTTTCATGCAACTGACCGCCGAGATCGGCGCCGACAGCTACATGCTGGTCGCCATCGTCCACGATCAGGACCGCAACGATGCGCGCATCGTCTCCTCCAACTGGATTTTCGACGCCATCGAGTTGATCGGCAAGCGGCTGATCGCCGGGCTTGCGCAAGGCGCGCTCACCGTCGCGCCCGGCATTCGTCCGCAGCCGCTGGTAGCATCTCACGCGCCCGAAGCTGACGGGTTGATCACCGGCGAGGAAGCCCGCCTTCTCGATGTGCTCGGCCATGCAGAGATCTATTCCCTGCGCCTGAATGTCGGCCGCCAGCGCCTGTTCGCTCTGTTCTCGGCAGCGACAGCCGGCAGCATCGACCAGCCGGCGCTGATGCGGGCGCAGCTGAAATGCTGCTACGCGCTCTCGCACATCCCACAACTGATCGCCGCCGCCGCCATGCAGGATCCGTTGTCGGATCGCGAGCGCGAATGCCTGTTCTGGGTTTCCGAAGGCAAGACCACCGACGAGGTCGCCGTCATCCTTGGCGTCTCCTCCAACACCGTCAACAGCTACATCACCCACGCCATCCAGAAATTCGCGGCCAGCAACCGCGCGATGGCCATCGCCACGGCGATCAGGAGCGGCATCATTTGAAACACGCCGATATCAAGGAAGCCGCCGAAGCCCTTTTCAACGAGCAGCGCAAGCCGTTCGGCGCCTTCACCCTTAGCTCCGAAACCCATCACGCGGTCACCATTCCCGACGCCGTGCGCCGCTGCCGCTGGATCGCCGTCGACATCAACGCCTCGGCTTTCGGCCTGTTCTTCGTCAGCCCCTCGCCCGAACGGGCGCGGCTCGTTCCTTGCCTTGATTCCGACTATCCCGGGATTGCCGTGGCGACGAAGTTCATTTCAGGCGCCAATGGCGAGGAGATCGTGCGTCACACGCGCATCTCGACCGAACCGCGCTGGTGGACGGATGACGGCGTCACCGCCATGGCCGAGATGTTCGGCAATCTCGCCTGGACGCAGCAGATGGCGCCGCTGGCGCCCGGCACCAGCGGCATCGCCTTCCCCGTCCACGCCGACCGCGGCCAATGCGGCCTTGTCGTTTTCCTGGGCTCGGAGATCACCCTGTCGCAGGACGCTCTCTACGAGATCCACGCTCGTTGCTTTTCGTTGTTCGCCGCAGTCGCCCGCATCCGCCCGAGCGATGCCGGCCGCATGCGTGCAATCTCCAAGCGCGAACTCGAATGCCTGAAGCTGACCGCCAACGGCAACACCAGCGAGGAGATCGCGCGACTCCTGAAACTGTCGGTGCACACCGCCAACCAGTATCTGACCCAATCGACCCAGAAGCTCAACGCCGTCAATCGCAACCAGGCCGTTGCCAAGGCGCTGCGGCTGGGCTTGATCGAATAGGGGAATTCGGCAGCGCTTCGAAAGCGACCGACGGTCAGCGATAGGCCAGCGGCTCGACCTTGCGGATACGCGCCTCTTCGATCACCGCTTCGAGCAGCGCCGTGTTGCGCTCCGGGTCTTCGCCCGGCTTCTCGAACGATACGTAGTTGACCGCCACCGACGCGCCGAGCTCGCTCAGCGTCAGCTGGAAATAGACGGTGACGCCGGGCGGCCTCAGTTCCAGATCGAGCACGATGCGCGGGCTGCCGCTCCAGTCGACATGCGCCTCACCACCATGGCCGAGCCGCAGAGTACCCGGCATGAAGAACAACTCAACCGCTGAATCGACCAGGTCCGACAGGCATGCGAAATGCTCCAGCCGGATAAAGGCGATGTAGTCGGCGACATCGATCAGCCTCAGTTCGCCCACCACCTGCTCGATGGCGCTGGCGACGATGATCTCGCGGGATTTTGCGTGCGGTTGCCGGTTCATGAAATCTGTCTGCGCTCAGCCTTTTTCGAGTAGACGATCCGCACCAGTTCGGCGACGGCCTGGTAGAATTGTGACGGGATCACATTATCGACCGAAACTTGCTTGTACATGGAGCGGGCGAGCGCCACGTCCTCGAAGATCGGGATGTTGTGTTCCCGCGCGATCTCGCGGATCTTGAGCGCCACCAGATCCTGGCCCTTGGCCAGCACCATGGGCGCCGAGTCCTCGTCGCGCACATATTTCAGCGCGATCGAGAAGTGCGTCGGGTTGGCGATGATCAGCGTCGCGCGCGGCACCGCCGTCATCATCCGTTTGCGCGCCCGGTCGCGCGCCAGCGAGCGCAGCCGCGACTTGACGATCGGGTCGCCCTCGGACTGTTTGAACTCGTCCTTGACCTCCTGCTTGCTCATGCGCAGATCCTGCTTCCAGTGGAAGCGCGACCAGACGATGTCGACTGCCGCGATCAGCCCCATGACGAAGACGATCGCCACCAGGATGTCGACGGCGATGCCGCGGATGACGAGACCGAAGGCGACCGGATTGGTGATCATCCCGGCGAGCAGCTTGCGGTGGTCTTCCGACAGGGTGAAGCTCAGCACGACGATGGCAAACCCGACCTTGCCGAGTGACTTCAGGAACTCGACCCAACCCTGGATGCCGAACAGCCTGTTCCAACCCTTGGCGATCGAAATACGCGAGAGTTGCGGCCGGACCCGCTCGCCTACGAATTGCGGCATGTTCTGGAACACCGAGGCGCCGACGCCGGCGACGGTCAGCAGCACCATCAAGCTCAGGACGGCGCGGCCGACCTCGAGCAGGACGATCTTGTAAAGCGCGATGACGTCGGTCTCCGTGTCCATCGGCCAGGCTTCCGGCTTCTCCAGGAACATCGACAGGAACATGCCGAGATCGATGATCGCATCCTTGGCGTAGAAGACGGTGAACACCAGTATGGCAACGAACGAGGCAAAGAGCGCTGTCTCCCGCGAATGGGGCAGCTTGCCCTGTTCGATGGTGTCGCGGATCTTCTTTTCCGTCGCCTCTTCGGTTTTCGAATCCTTGTCGACCGCGTCAGCCATGGCGCGGTCCTAGGCGGCGTCTTGGGTCGAGGGGAGTTCGAAGGCGCCTTCGCGCGACAGCCGGATCGTCGTCGTCACGATCGTCTTGCGGGCCGCCATGATATCGGCGAGGGGGATCCCGTCCGAGCCCTGCCCGAGCTCGGCTTCGATCATGCGCCGCGAGCGGGCGCCGATGGCCGACAGCACCGATTCTGCAAGGGCGGCCGACGTGCCACGCAAGGCCAGCGTGACCAGCTCCGTCGATAGCCCGTCGAACAGCAGCACCCGCGCTTTCTGGGTGAGCAGCGGCAGATCGTCGAAAGCAAACAGCCGGGCTCGCACGCCGTCGAGATCAGGCGTGCCGGCGGCTTCCAGATCCTGCATCACCTCCTCGAGCAGCGGCTTGTCGAGTTCGTTGAGGACGCTGGCGACACGCGCCTGTCCGGCCGAGGTATCCTTGGTCGAGGTTTCGGCCAGCACACTGGTGCGCAGCCGGTTTTCGACGATCCTGGCGGCAGCGTCGGGAACATTGGCCATCGTCACCATGCGCTTGATGATTTCTCCACGCATCGGCTTGGTCAGTGTCAGCAGCACGCTCGCCGCCACCTGCGGCGCCAGCTTCGACAACACCATGGCCGCTGTCTGCGGATGCTCACCGGCCAGGAAGGCGCCAAGCCGCGCCGGTTCGAGCTTTTCGAGCTCGGGCCAGATCGGCGGCGGGCCTTCCGGTGCGACCTCGAATTTCCTGTCGCCCATGATCGCGCTCATCTCTTCGGGCGAGAGCGATTCGTTGAGGATGGTGTCCATCCTGTCGGCGGAATCGAGCAATCCCGCCCCTTCGGTGAATTCGGCCTCGAACTCAGCGACAATGCGCTCAAGATCGCTTTGCGGAATCGTCCGCAGCAGCCGGGCGCCCTCGATCAGGGCCTTCAGTTCTTCCTGCTTGAAGAATTTCAGCAGGCGGCTGGCCGACGGCTTGCCCATCGCCACAAGTATGGCGGCCGCCTTCTGCGCGCGGGTCAAGGTCACCGGCGTCGTCATGCCACTCGCCTCCGCTGCCACCGGCAAGCCCCGCAAACCATGTCTAGGCGCCCTTCGTGCCGGCGATGATTTCGGTCAGCCTGATGCCGAAGCGCGAAGGATCGCTTTCCAGAACGGTTATCTCGCCGCGCGCGATCTTTCGGCCGTTGACCACGACGTCGACAGGTTCGCCGATGCGGCGATTGAGCGCCACGGTCGACCCTTTTTGCAGCGCCATCAGATCGGAGACCGGCATCTCGGTGCTGCCGAGGATGATCTGGACATCGACGGGGATGTTCATGATCACGCTCGAATTGGCCGATGAGGCCGCCCTGAACGCCGCATCGGGACGTTGCTCCTCTTCATGCAGGACCCCGCGCAACTCTTCGATGGCACGGTCGAGTTGCTCGTCCGGCTGGTCGAGGTCGGCTTCCGCCTTGGTTTTGGCCATGATCGTCTCCAAATGCTCAGGCGCGTCCGGCGGCAGCCGGCATCAGCCCGTCGATAAAGTCCTGCCCGGCATCGTAAGGTTGCCTGATCCGGACGGTGTAATTCTGTCCCAGTTTGCCGAACTCGCATACGAACAGCGTCTTGCCCCGTGCGCTGAGACGCGCCTGGGACTGGGCCGTTTCCTCGAATTCGATGACGTCGCCGATTTCGAAACCGGCGAGGTCGCCGAGCGTCAGCCGCGCCAGCGGCATCGTGGCCTCGAGCGCCACGGTGGAGCGCATCACCTCTTCCGAAAAGCGGGCGCGCCAGCTGGGGCCGTGATCGTCGTCGCTGACAGGCACGGCTCCGTCGCGGCTGGCCAGCACGACGCGCTGCGGCATCGTCACCGTCACGGTGCCACTGTCGGCCGGCGTCGAGATGCCAAGCACGATGCGGATTGCCGCGCCATCGCGCAGCACGTACCGCTTCGCCTCGGTGCCCGACATTGCCCGCGGCGCGGGCAGGCGCAGGTCGAGCGAACGCTTTCCCGATCCGTTGAGGGCCTGTGCGACCTGCTGGAACACCATGGTCGAAACATCGATTTCGATTTGCGACAGATCGCGTTCGATCGGCGATGCCGGCAGATCCGGGTCGCCGCCGAACAGCGTGCAGACCATGATGGCGATCGCCGGAGCATCGATTACCAGGGTCATCGCATCGGAGGACGCCGACGAGCCGATCACGGTCATCGCAAACGTGTCGCCGGCACGCGAACGCGCCTCGGGAACGCGGCTGACCTCGATCGCTTTGAGATCGACGACGACCGGAACGCCAAACTCGCTGGTCAGGGTTTTCTGCAGCAGCGGCACGGCGCGTTCGGCCATGGCGCGGCCTGCGTCGATGACCTGCGCGGCCTCACCGCTGTCGCCGACCAGACGCTCGATGATCAGCGAGCGCGCTTCCGCTGGACTGCCCAGGCTGGTCATGACAGTGCCGGGACCGATCTGTCGCGCATCGTTCAGGCGGCCTTCTTTTCGACGGTGCCGGTATTCATCGTGCTCTGCTCGACCGCGTCGATCGTCGGCCGTTCATAGGACGAGATGGTCTTGCGGCCGAACTCGATCGCCACCTGCGGCAGCGCGCCGTTCATGTAGGCCAACAGCGTCTGCTTGACGATGATATAGAGGCGGTTCTTCTTCTCGCGCACTGTCTTGATCTTGGTGGCGACCGGTCCGACCACAGAATAGGACAGGAAGATGCCGAGGAACGTTCCGACAAGCGCGGCACCAATCAAACCGCCGAGAATTTCCGGCGACTGGTCGAGCGCGCCCATCGCCTTGACCACGCCGAGCACGGCGGCGACGATGCCGAGCGCCGGCAGGCCATCGCCCACCGCCACCATCGCGTGATAGGCCTTCATCTTGTCGGACCTGATGGTCTGGATTTCTTCGTCCATCAGCGCCTCGATCTCGTGCGAGCGGGCATTGCCGATGATGATGATGCGGCAGTAGTCGCAGATGAAATGCGTCAGATCGTGGTTATGCAGCACGGTTGGGAACGCCTGGAAAATCGCCGACTCTTCCGGATTGTCGATATGCGCCTCGACCTCGCTGCGGGATTTCGAGCGCAGCTCGCGCATCAGCGAGTGCAGCACGCCGAGCGTTTCGAGATAGTCCTGTTCCTTCGGCACCGCCTGCTTGAAGGCTTCGAGAATGCCCTTGCCGGTATCCTTGACCGTCTTCATCGGATTGGCGACGAGGAAGGTGCCAAAAGCCGCACCACAGATGATCACTGCCTCCCAGGGCTGGATCAGCACGTGAAGATGGCCGCCCATGGCCATGAAGCCGCCAAGGACGCAGCCGAGCGTTACCACCAGTCCAATCAGAATGCCCACGACAGGTCCTTCCGCATTTCACATCAGGAGCTAGGGATAGCCCCCGTGCCTTGTGTGAGGCTTGAATCGAAGGCGTCGGAGACGATTCAGTTTCGCGCAAGGAAGTAGGGGTATTGTCCGGACATAGCTTCGGCCGGAGGCACCTCTTTGCTTAATACCTTTACCAGCTACCAGCTCATCACCAGGGACATTTCAAAGTCGATCGACAGGATCGAGCAGCAGCCCGTGGTTGATCGCGACACCAAGTATTATCTGGACAACATCACCAAGGTGAAATCGATCGACGATTTCGTCAAGAATGACCGTTTGTTCAAATATGCCATGAAGGCCTACGGGCTCGAGGACATGGCTTACGCCAAGGCCTTCATGGTCAAGGCACTCAAGGAAGGCGTCTCCGATCCCAACAGCTTCGCCAACAAGCTGACCGACAAGCGTTACGCCGAATTCGTCAGGGCCTTCAATTTCGCCGCCAACGGCACCAGTACGACTGTCTACAACAAGGCGCAGCAACTGGTGACCAGCAACTATGCGCTGCAAGTCCAGATCGGCGCCTCGCAGAAGGGGCTCCCTTACTACCAGAGCGAAACCGCCTACTACGTCACCAACATCGCCAAGGTTAGATCGGTCGACGACCTGATGGGCGACAGCCGCCTGCTGACATATGCGATGGCCGCTTTCGGACTCGACGCCGCAACCGAACCTGCCGCAACCGTCAAGGCGATGCTCGAAGGTGGCGTCAGCGATCCCGACAGTCCCGCCAACAAACTGCCCGACAAGAGCTACGCCAAATTCGTCGCAGCCTTCGACTTCGCCCAGTATGGCGATCAGACGACCATGCGCGACGATGTCCAGCAGGCGGTGCCGAAAGGATACATGGCCGGAGCCGGACTGACATTGGTCGAGCCAAGCGCGCAATATATCAAGGGCGAGGCCGATTATTACGCGGCAAACATTTCCAAGGTGACGTCGATCGACAACCTCATGGCGGACAAGCGCCTGCTCACCTTCGCCATGGCTTCCTACGGACTTGATGCGTCAACCGAAACGCCGCAGCAGATCCGCACAATGCTCGAGGGCGGCGTCAGCGACCCCGACAGCCCAGCAAACAAGCTGACGGATAAACGGTACGCCAACTTCGTCACGGCCTTCAACTTTGCCCAATATGGCGATCAGACAACGTCGCGCGACGAAGTGCAGAAAGACACCCCGAAAATCTATACGACGGAGTCGGCGCTTGGCCTGATCGCGCCGAATGCGGACTACATCAAGTCGGAGACCGCGTACTACCTTGCCAACGTCACGAACGTGAAATCCATCGACGACCTGATGGCCAACAGCCGATTGTACAACTACGTGCTCTCGGCCTACGGACTGGACCCGGCGACGGAAAGCAAGGACCTCATCCGCAACGTTCTTGCCGGCGGCATTCGCGACGCCGACAGCGTCGCCAACAAGATGACCAACAAGGCCTATGCCGGGCTGGCCGCCGCCTTCAACTTCGAACAACATGGCGAAGCGGCCACCACCATCAATCCGGCGCAGCAGCCGACCGTCGACAAATACATGCGCCAGACCCTCGAAGAGGATGCCGGCCAGACCAACCAGGGCGTGCGGCTGGCGCTTTATTTCGATCGCAAGGCCCCAACCATCACCAGTTGGTATGACGTGCTGGCCGACACTGCGCTTGCCAGTGTCGTGCGCACCGTGCTCGGCCTGCCCGATTCCTTCGCCACCGCCGATGTCGACAAGCAGGCGCAGCTGTTCGAGCAGAAACTCGACATCTCGGATTTCTCCGACCCCGAGAAACTCGGCAAGTTCCTGACGCGCTTCACCAGTATGTACGAGATCAACAACCCGACTTCATCGGCCGTCACCTCGGTCAGCGTGCTGTTTGCCCAGCCACTCACCGTCGGCATCTCCACCGACCTGATGATGGCCATGCAGAAACTGAGGTTCTGAGACCATCATGCGGGACAGCCTGTACGTCGCTCTTTCATCGCAGATCGCGCTCGAGCGGCGCCTCGACACCATCGCCGACAACGTCGCCAACGCCTCCACGATCGGCTTTCGCGCCACCGGCGTGAAGTTCGAGGACGTCGTCTCTGGCACCGGGCAGAAATCGGTGTCATTCGCCTCCCCGGGCAAGACCTACCTTTCCGGCGCCCACGGTGCCTTGAGCGAGACCGGAAATCCCTTCGATTTCGCCATCCAGGGCGATGCCTGGTTCGCTATAGAGACGCCGGTCGGCACCGTCATGACCCGCGACGGCCGTTTTTCGATGAACGAGAACGGCGAACTGATGTCGATCGAAGGCCACCCGGTGCTCGATGCCGGCGGCTCGCCGATCCAGCTTGACCCCCGCAACGGTCCGCCCAAGGCCGGGGCCGATGGTTCGTTGCGCCAGAACGATCAGCTTGTCGGATCGATCGGCCTCTACAATTTCGATCCAGGCGCGAACTTCGTCCGCTATGGCAATTCCGGCATTGTTCCGGCACGCACCCCGGAGCCTGTCACCGATCGCTCCGATATCGGCGTTGCCCAAGGTTTTCTCGAAGAGTCCAATGTCAATCCGGTGCTGGAGATCACCAGGTTGATCATGGTCCAGCGCGCCTTCGAGAACACGGCCGCCCTGATGCGCCAGACCGACTCGTCCACCGACGAGGCGATCAAGACGCTCGGCTCGAAATAGTCCATGTCGCTCGACCAGCCATCCCTGCGGGCACTCGAAAGACAACTCCAGCCGGCACCGGAAGACCGGCTTGCCGCCCTGGAACGGGTCTGGCGGCGTTTCGCCGACGCCGAGGCACTGCTCAAGCGCGGCGGCCGCGTCATCGAAGTCACGCCCACGCACTACAAGGTGCACGGCCTTTCCGGCTTCGCCAGGCTGGGTGACATCGTCGAGCAGCCCGGCCATGCCGGTGCGCGCCGCGGCGAGATCGTCAAGATCGGCCGCGACGAGGCCGTCGTGGCACCCTTCGAACGCAGCGCCGATTCCGGCATCGGTGATGCCGTGTTCCGCCGCGGTCCGCTTGTGGTGGCACCGCATGCCTCATGGCGCGGCCGCACCATCGACGCACTCACCAGGGCGATCGATGGCGGCCCGCCGCTCGCCCGGGGAGACGACACATCGCGCGGCGCCCAGACGACGCCGGGCGCCATGGCGCGGCAACGCGTCGGCACTGCCTTCATGACCGGCGTCAAGGTCATCGATATCTTCACGCCGCTCTGCTTCGGCCAGCGCCTCGGCATCTTTGCCGGCTCCGGCGTCGGCAAGTCGACGCTGCTCGCCATGCTCGCCGGAGCCGACGCATTCGATACCGTCGTGGTGGCCCTCATCGGCGAACGCGGCCGGGAAGTCCGTGAATTCCTCGAGGACACGATCGGCGACAGCATGGCCAAGACCATCGCCGTCGTCGCCACCAGCGACGAAAGCGCCATGATGCGCCGGCGTGCGCCGGACACCGCCATGCGCGTCGCCGAGCATTTTCGCGACCAGGGGCATCGCGTTTTGCTGGTGCTGGATTCGATCACCCGCTTCGCTCACGCCTTGCGTGAGGTGGCGACGGGAACCGGCGAGCCGCCGGTCGCCCGCGGTTATCCGGCCTCGGTGTTCACCGAATTGCCCAAGCTGCTCGAACGCGCCGGGCCGGGTACGGAAGGCAAGGGATCGATCACCGCCATCATTTCCGTACTGGTCGACGGCGACGATCACAACGACCCGGTCGCCGATTCCGTGCGCGGCATCCTCGACGGCCATGTCGTGCTCGACCGCACGATCGCCGAACAGGGTCGCTACCCCCCCGTCAACCCGCTGTCGTCCATATCGCGGTTGGCCGGAAAGGCCTGGAGCGTCGAACAGCGCGCGCTGGTGACAAGGCTGAAGTCGATGATCTCGCGCTTCGAGGACACACGCGATATCCGCTTGCTCGGGGCCTATCAGGGCGGCGTCGATGCCGAACTCGACATCGCCGTGCGCCAGGTGCCGCTGATCTATGAAGCGCTGACGCAAGGGCCGAAGGATCGCCCCTCAGCCGACCCGTTCTCCGATCTCGCCCGCCACCTCAAGAGCAAGCTGAACGCCGATGCCGGAGACTGAACGCGAATACACCGAGCGCATCCTGCGCGACATGATCGCCGAGGCCAATGCCGCGCAGCAGGCAGAGGCTGACACGGCGAGAACCGCCAAAGCAAAGGCCGCCCGTGCCATCGCGGCCAAAGCCGAGGCCGTTCTGGCCAGAGCCGTCAAGCCAATCCTGCCACGGGCTGGCAAAGCCGATCCTGATCTGGCCAGGCCCGTCGAACCCGCTCTGTCCCGGGCTCCCCAGGCGGTGGCTGCCGAGATGACGCAGGCCAGCCGGGAATCGCTGATCGACGGCCTGTTCCCGCGCACCGAATGGCCGCAGCCGCCAAAGGCGCCGTTTCCCCGACTGGAGAAGAAGTCCGACCGACGCAGCGATTTCGTCATTGCCGCGCTCGGCATCGCGCTCGGCCTGATCTGCGCCCTGTTCCCCTGGTATATCTTCTTCAACCAGGACCAGTTTGGCGTCCAGGCGATGAAGTTCGGCGGCACAGGCTCTAATTCCGGGCGAGCGGGCGGCGGCGTGGTCGCCGAACGCAGCGCGCCGCTGACGGCAAAGGACGTTCCCGCGGCCAATCTCGATCTTCTTGCCACGGGGACGGTGCGGGATGATGCCGATCCCGCAGCCGCATCCGACGAGCAACCGTTTCCGGCCGACGCGGCGAAATTCCGCATGGTTCATGTCGCCAACGGCCGCGCCATGATCCAGGACGACGCTGGCCTCTGGATGGTCCAGCGCGGCTCGATACTGCCGGATTCCAGCAAGGTATCCTCCATCGAGCAGCGCAACGGCAAATGGGTCATGATCACCAGTGCCGACCAGGTGATCGAACTGTCCCGATAAACGATCTCCGGCTTCCGGCCATCCGCAAGGCCCGCGCAAGACTGGCGGCCTAGTCTCTGGGTACCTGCTCGGAGATTCCCATGGAGCCCGTTTCCCTTTTCGACCTCGCCGCCAAGCAAGCGCAATGGCTGGCCGTGCGCCAGTCGGCCGTGGCCGGCAACATCGCCAATGCCAACACGCCAGGCTATACGGCAAACGACGTCGAGCCATTCGAAAAAGTGCTCGACCGCGCCGCCGTATCGCTGCAGGCCACCCAGGCCGGCCATCTCGGCAATGCAGCGACCAATGCCGGCTTCACCATCAAGCCGCAGGAAGATGACGGCGTTGTCATGCCGTCCAAGAACTCGGTCGTGCTGGAAGACCAGTTGCTGAAGGCCGGCGAGGTGCGCCGGTCCTTCGAGCTCAACACGGCGATCGTCAAGGCGTTCCATTCGATGATGATGATGGCGGTGAAGAGCTGACCATGGACGCACTGACCGCAGCCCTCAAAGTCGCAGCATCCGGCCTCGGCGCCCAGTCGGAACGCCTGCGCGTGGTTTCCGAGAACCTCGCCAACGCCCAGTCGACGGGCACCGCGCCCGGCTCCGACCCTTATCGCCGCAAGACCATCAGCTTCGTCTCCGAGCTCGACCGGGCCTCCGGCAGTTCAACGGTTGCAGTGAACTCGATCGATCGAGATCCCAGTGACTTTCCAGTCGAGTTCCAGCCCGGCAACGAGGCCGCCGACGAGAAGGGCTACGTCAAGATGCCCAACGTCAACGTGCTGATCGAAATGGCCGACATGACCGAGGCCAATCGCTCCTACGAGGCCAACCTTCAGGTGGTCAAGCAGGCCCGCGACCTGATTTCCATGACCATCGACCTGATGAGGAACCAGTAATGATCAGCGGTATCGGAGCCCTTCAGTTCAAGCCGTCGATCGGCGGCGATGACGCCGCCACAAGCCTGCTCCAGGGCGGCGCGACACCGTCGGCCGGTGGCAATGTCGGCACCTCCTTTGCCGAGGCGCTGAGCCAGGCAGCCTCCAAGACCGTCGACACGATGCAGAATGCCGAGCAGGTATCGATGCAGGCGCTCAAGGGCGATGCCGACACCCGCCAGGTGGTCGACGCCGTGATGAGCGCGCAGCAGGCGCTTCAGACCGCCGTCGCGATACGCGACAAGGTGGTCTCTGCCTATCTCGAAGTCAGTCGAATGGGCATCTGAGGAATTCCGCCATGAAAGCACTCGCCATCGCCGCCACCGGCATGAATGCCCAGCAGACAAATCTGGAAGTCATCGCCAACAACATCGCCAACATCAACACCACCGGCTACAAGCGCGCCCGTGCCGAATTCTCCGACCTGCTCTATCAGGTCGACCGCACGCAAGGCGTGCCCAACCGCTCCAACGCCTCGCTGGTGCCGGAGGGCGTCTCGATCGGCCTCGGCGTCAAGACGACGGCGGTGCGCAACGTGCACACCCAGGGCGAACTGACCAGCACCGGCAACAGTTTCGACCTGGCGCTGACCGGCAGGGGCTGGTTCCAGATCGAGGGTGCCGACGGCGGCACGCTCTACAGCCGCGCCGGCGCTCTCAACACCAACGCCACCGGCCAGCTGGTGACGGTCGACGGCGCTGCGGTCATTCCGGCAATCAATGTTCCCGTTGATGCCGTCGAGGTCATCGTCAACAAGACCGGCCAGGTCTTCGCCCGCATCGACGGCCAGACCGACCTGCAGAACCTCGGTCAGCTTCAGATCGCCAATTTCGCCAACGAGGCCGGCCTGGCGCCGCTTGGCGACAATCTGTTCCAGGAAACCACGGCTTCGGGGCCCGCGAATGTCGGCGTGCCTGGCGATCCCGGTTTTGCCACCATCCAGCAGGGCTATCTCGAAGCCTCCAACGTCGACCCGGTCAAGGAAATCACCGAACTGATCTCGGCGCAGCGCGCTTATGAGATGAACTCCAAGGTCATTCAGGCCGCCGACGACATGGCCTCCGTGGTCTCCAAGAACATCAGGTAACGCATGATGTCGACGCCCGGCCTCCTGTCCGCATTCCGCCGCACCGCGCTCGTCCTTGCGCTGGTGACCGGCACGATGCCGGCTTTTGCCCAGGAATCGGCCAACCAGTCGGCCACCCGGATCGCCAGCAATCAAGCTGGCGGCGAGGTGGTGCTTATTCCGAGCCGGGTTATCTATCCCGGCGAGACCATCAACCTGGCTGCCCTGAAACAGGTCACCCTTATCGTCGGCAAGCACAAGCCGGAGGCGGTCGCCACACGGGCCGAAGAACTGGATGGCAAGGTCGCCAAGCGCACCTTGCTGCCCGGCCGCTACATTCCCTCCGCCGCCATCCGCGAGGCCTGGCTGGTCGAACAGGGTGCCTCCGTGCAGATCTTCTTCATCGCCGGCGGCCTGACGATCTCGGCGACCGCCGTGACGCTGCAACCAGGAGCCGCGGGCGACCTCGTCAAGGTTCGCAACATCGACAGCGGCAAAATCCTGTCCGGCACGGTGATGGCGGATGGAACCATCCAGGTCAGCGCTTCATGATGCGCGGGCTTACCTTGATCCTGGCAGCCGTGCTTGGCCTGCAGCCGGCGCTGGCCGACGGCCTGACGCCGAAGGCCAAGCGCGAGCTCGCCGCCAAGAATGGCGGCGTCTACAACGATCCCGAATATGATCCGGCCACCACCAGCCGCATGTTCCGGGTTTCGACCGGGCCGAGTTCGCTGCCGCCGGGCCAGGTCGCCTCGCGTATCAAGGACATCGCCCAGCTGCAGAGTTCGCGCGACAATCAACTCGTCGGCTACGGCCTGGTCATCGGCCTTGCCGGATCGGGCGACAGCCTGCGCAACTCGCCATTCACCGAACAGTCGATCCGCGCGATGCTCGAAAACCTCGGCATCGCCACCGAAGGCGGCAGCGCGCGCGCCAAGAATGTCGCCGCCGTCATCGTCACCGCCAACATGCCGCCCTACGTGCAGTCGGGCGCCCGCATCGACATCGACGTCTCCTCGATGGGCGACGCGACCTCGCTTTCCGGCGGCACGCTGATCATGACGCCGCTGAAGGCGGCGGACGGCGAAATCTATGCCGTCGGCCAGGGCTCGGTCATCGTGTCCGGCTTTACCGCGCAAGGACAGGCCGAGCAGCTGACGCAAGGCGTGCCAACCGCCGGCCGCGTGCCCAACGGCGCCATCGTCGAGCGTGCCGTCCAAGCCGAATTCGACGATCAGGCGATCCTGACGCTGCAGCTGCGCAATCCTGATTTCTCGACCGCTATCCGCATCGCGGACGCCATCAACGACTACACCGGCCAGCGCTTCGGCATGCGGGTGGCGGCCGAGCGCGATTCGCGCACCGTCCAGATCAGAAGGCCGAAGGGTGTCTCGGCGGCGCGCTTCTATGCCGAAATCGAGAATTTGGTGGTCGAATCCGACACGCCGGCCCGTGTCGTGATCGACGAGCGCACCGGCACCATCGTCATCGGCAATGATGTCAAGATCTCACGGGTCGCCATCAGCCACGGCACGCTCACCGTGCGCATCACCGAAGCGCCGCGCGTCGTCCAGCCCGAGCCCTTCTCCAAGGGCGAGACCGCGATCGAACCGTTCACCGCCATCGACGCCAGCCGGCCCGACGCCCGCGTTGCCGTGCTTGACGGGCCCGATCTCCAGACCCTCGTTTCCGGCCTCAACCGCCTCGGCGTCAAGCCGGACGGCATCATCGCCATTCTGCAGGGCATCAAGTCGGCCGGGGCCCTGCAGGCCGACCTGGTTCTGCAATAGGCGATGCCGATGAAGCGCTCCTTCCCACGCCACGACAGACGCCGCAAAGCCGCGATCCTGCTTGCGACCGCTTTTCTCGCGGCTCTGCCCTTTGCCGGCGGCACCGCGCGCGGCGAGGAGACGGTCCGCCAGGTCCTGCCGGGAGCACAGGTGGCGGCGGCGCCGCAGCAACTGACACGGGAAAAGGCGCCGGACCAAAGCGAGATCGAGCGCTTCTGCTCAAACATCGCCGATGCCGCCCGCGACCGCCGCTATGTCCTGCAGGCGCAGGAACTGAAGCAGCTCCAGGCTGGCATTGACGAGCGCATGAAAGCTCTTGATGCAAAGAAAGCTGAATACGAGACCTGGCTGAAGCGGCGCGAGGTTTTCCTGGCCCGGGCCGAGGACGGCGTCGTCCAGATCTACGCCGGTATGAAACCCGACGCCGCCGCCGAGCGGCTGGCCATCGTCAACGCCGACCTGGCTGCGGCTATATTGATGAAGCTCGATTCACGCAAGGCGAGCGTCATCCTCAACGAAATGGACCAGAAGGCGGCGGCGACGCTCACCGGCATTATGGCCAGCGCAGCCCGAAGGGTAGATCCGTCATGATCCGGAAGATGCTTGTCCTGTGCGCGGTTACTACCATGCTGTCCGGTTGCGGAACCAACCTCAAGGAGGTCGGCAGAGAGCCGGCCCTGTCCCCGGTCGGCTCCGGCATCGATGGCGGCAGCACCGGCTCGCTCTATCGATATCCGCAAACGCCGCCAGCGCCGGTCAAGAAATTCTCGTTGTGGGACGACCGCCAGAGCCGGCTGTTCACCGACCCGCGGGCGCTGTCCCAGGGCGACATCCTGACGGTCAAGATCAAGATCAACGATCGCGCCAACTTCAAGAACCAGAACGACAGGAGCCGCACCGCCAATCGCAAGCTCGGTTATGACCTCAGCGCGCAGTGGGACAAGTGGAGCACCGCCGGCAAGGGCGCCGGGGCGCTCACCTCCACCACCGACACGACGGCTGACGGCGAGATCAAGCGCTCGGAAACGCTTGAACTCAATGTCGCGGCGATCGTCACCGATGTGCTGCCCAACGGCAATCTGATGATCACCGGATCGCAGGAAGTGCGCGTCAATGCCGAGCTCAGGGTGCTGACGCTCGCCGGCATCGTGCGGCCGGCCGATATCGGCGCCGAAAACACCATCCCCTACGAACGCATCGCCGAGGCCCGCATCTCCTACGGCGGACGCGGTCGCATCACCGAGGTCCAGCAACCTGCCTACGGCCAGCAGATCCTCGACCAGGTTCTTCCGTTCTAGGATCGGGGCAGGTCGCCGTGGCAAATATTGAACAGGTTCAGCCGCGCAAGGGTCCCTCCCCTGTCATTCAGGCCGGCATGCTGCTGCTTGTGACGGCGGCCGCCATTGGCGTGGGTTGGATGTCCGGCGGTTATCTCAAGGGCGTCGGCGCACCGGCGTCGGTACCGGTCGCGCCTGAGAACGAAGGTAAGATCATGCAGCCCGCCGCAGCCGAGCAACCAGGCCTGGGCCCGATGCTTGTCGTGCTGGCGCCGATCACCACCAACATCGCCTCGCCTGCCGGCACCTGGATCAGGATGGAGGTGTCCGTCGTCTATGACGCGCCGCAGCCACAGGCAATGTCGGATGACATCCACCAAGATCTCCTGGCCCTGGTGCGCACGTTGAAGATGCATCAGATCGAGGGAGCCAGCGGCTACCAGCACCTGAAGGCCGACCTCGAAGAACGCGCCGCGATCCGCAGCCAGGGTCACGCCAAACAGGTACTCATCAGGACATTGCTGCTCGAATGAGAAAGTTCCTTCTCGCCACCGCCATGATCGCCGCCGCCACCTCCATCGCGGCGGCTCAGCAGCTCGATCTCGGCGGCATCGGCAAGGCTGACGGCACCACCGTCGGCTACATCATCCAGATGTTCGGCCTGCTGACTGTTCTGTCGGTCGCGCCGGGCCTGCTGATCATGGTGACCAGCTTCACCCGCTTCGTCATCGCCTTCTCGATCCTGCGCGCCGGCATCGGCCTGCAGTCGACACCGGCAAACCTCATCCTGATTTCGCTGTCGCTGTTCATGACCTTCTATGTCATGGCGCCGACCTTCGATCAGGCCTGGAACACCGGCGTCAAGCCGCTGATGGACAACCAGATCACCCAGACCGAAGCCTTCGACAAGATTTCCGATCCGTTCCGCACCTTCATGCTGCACAATGTGCGTGACAAGGATTTCGACCTCTTCGCCGATCTCGCCCGCGAGCGCGGCCAGACCGTTTCGCGCGACACCGTCGACCTGCGCATCCTGGTGCCCGCCTTCATGATCTCGGAGATCCGGCGCGGCTTCGAAATCGGCTTCCTGATCGTGCTGCCATTCCTGGTCATCGACCTGATCGTCGCCACCATCACGATGGCGATGGGCATGATGATGCTGCCGCCCACGGTGGTGTCGCTGCCGTTCAAGATCCTGTTCTTCGTCCTGATCGACGGCTGGAACCTGCTTGTCGGCAGCCTGGTGCGCTCCTTCAACTGACTCTGCCGCGCCGGCTCGAAATTCCAGCAATATATTTTCGATTAACCGTCCGGTTTAGCCCTTTGGTAGGGACTTGCCCGCATATTCGCTCGCAGATGGCGGGTGATCGATTTCAGAGATCATTGGCATGATGCCGCACCGTCATACCGGGAGGCCCGGTATGTCAAAAAAACACCTGTAAAAACCAAGGTACGAGTACCATGTCCAGCATCATGACGAACTCCGCCGCGTTGACGGCTCTGCAGAGCCTTAACGCCACCAGCAAATCCCTCCAGGACACCCAGGCCCGCATCTCGACCGGTTATCGCGTCTCGCAGGCCTCAGACAACGCCGCTTACTGGTCGATCGCCACCACGATGCGCTCCGACAACCAGGCAATGTCCACCGTTTCGGACGCTCTCGGCCTCGGCGCCTCGAAAGTCGACACCGCCTATACCGGCATGAACAGCGCGATCTCCACCATCAACCAGATCAAGGCAAAGCTGCTGGCTTCCTACGGCCAGACGGACGCCTCGAAGGAAAAGACCCAGACCGAAATCACCGCTCTTCAGGCGCAGATGAAGTCCTACGCCGACGGCGCCACCTTCTCCGGCACCAACATGCTGTCCGTAGACAGCGGCTCAACAGCCACGACGGCTGCCGATGTGAAGATCCTTTCGGCCTTCAACCGTGACGCGGCCGGCGCATCTTCGATCTCGACCATCGACGTCAAGGTGGAAAGCATCAAGCTCTATGAAGCTGGTACCACCTCGGGCCTCGCGAAGGGCATCCTTGACACGTACCGCCTCGGCAGCGACGGCAGTGTGGCCGCAGCGGTCTCCGGCACGCAGACAGCTCTAGGGGCGGCTGCACTGGCCACCGACACCTATTCGGCCGCCTCGCTTTCCATCTTCTCGGGTGGCACGGCTGCCAGCGATTCGCAGATCAAGCAGATGCTGACCGTCATCGACTCCGCGCTCGCCGATATGACCAACTCGGCCACCACGCTCGGCGCCGCCAAGAGCAGTATCGACCTGCAGAAGACCTTCACCTCGGACCTGATGGACTCCATCGACCGCGGCGTCGGCCAGCTCGTCGATGCTGACATGAACAAGGAATCGACCCGTCTGCAGGCCCTGCAGGTCCAGCAGCAGCTCGGCGTGCAGGCGCTGTCGATCGCCAACGGTTCCTCGCAGTCGATCCTGTCGCTCTTCCGCGGCTGATCGCCTCCGCTCAACCACAGTTCGCACTAGAAATTCGGGCCGCGCCAAAAGCGCGGCCCTATTTGCGTTTGCTCCAGCCCCGCACAATCCTCGATCCTTAACTCTCAAAAGCCAGCTTTTAACAGGCTGTTAACCATGCCGCGCTAGTTATGGTTAACCAATAGCTTACGACAGTTGGCGAATCGGTCCGAACGGCACGATGCCAATCGTTGAACAGGCCCATCCGGCATGTCTGAGCATGTCGGCTTTTGAGAAGGAGCGACTTTCTTGGCGAGCATCATGACCAACGCCTCGGCGTTAACCGCACTTCAAAGCCTCAGCGCCACCAACAAGTCGCTCGAACAGACACAGGCCCGCATATCGACCGGCTATCGGGTCTCGCAGGCTTCGGACAACGCCGCCTATTGGTCGATCGCCACCACCATGCGCTCGGACAATTCGGCCCTGTCGACGGTGCAGGATGCACTCGGCCTCGGCGCCTCGAAAGTCGATGCCGCCTACACCGGCATCACCAACGTGCTGACGACGATCGGCCAGATCAAGACCAAGGTGTTGTCCATGGTCGGCCAGACGGATGCCGCCAAGGCGAAGACCCAGACCGAGATCAAGGCGCTTCAAACGCAGATGAAGTCCTTTGCCGATGCGGCCACCTTCTCCGGCTCGAATTTCCTCGCGGTGACCTCCAAGCAGGTCACGGCCGCCAATGATGGCGTCCAGCCCGACTCGCAGATCGTGTCCTCATTCAATCGCTCTTCATCCGGCGCTGTCTCGATCGGAACGATCAACATCAATGTCGAGGGCACCAAGCTTTTCGACTACGGCCTTGCCGCCGAGGTCAAGAACCAGGGCGTCCTCGATCGCCAGACCTCCATCTATTCCACGGGCGCCGCCCAGACCCTGTATGACAACGCCTATGCTGGCGTGATCGCGGGCGGAGGAACGGATATCGCCGCGAACACTGCCGGCCAGACGGCGGCGGGAGCGGTCACCAAGGTCGACAATATTTCCGCCTACAACCTCGACATCACGGCCCCAGGGGTGACCGACGGCATCATCACCCAGATGGTCACCATGATGGACAAGGTCATGGCCCAGTTGACTGATTCCGCCACCATCATCGGTTCGGCCAAGAGCTCGATCGACCTGCAGAAGACCTTCACCCAGAGCCTGATGGACTCCATCGACCGCGGCGTCGGCCAGCTCGTCGACGCCGACATGAACAAGGAATCGACCCGCCTCCAGGCCCTGCAGGTGCAGCAGCAGCTCGGCATCCAGGCACTGTCGATCGCCAACAGCTCCTCGCAGTCGATCCTGTCGCTGTTCAAGAACTAATCGCGGGCGCCACCGGCGCCCTCCTTTCGCATCCCAACTGACGGGCCGCGCCGCAAGCGCGGCCCGATTTCATTTTCGCACAAGCTTCGAAGACTAGAGTTCCGGCGGACAATCATGCTGGGAGTCGTCGAACCGTGCCGGAACAGATCCAGAGCATCATCTCGAATCTCCGCGGGTTTGGCGTGAAGCGCCTCGCCATGCTGGCGGGCATCGCCGTTCTGGTGATGGGCGTCATCGGCATCGCCTCGGTCTATCTCAACCGCCCCGCCTACGACACGCTCTATGTCGGGCTCGACCGCGCCGACGTGAACCAGATCGGCCTGGTGCTCGGCGAAGCCGGTATCGGCTTCGATGTCGGCGCCGACGGAACCTCGGTTCTGGTGCCGGCCGGCACCACCGCCCAGGCGCGCATGCTGCTCGCCGAAAAGGGCCTGCCGACCAGCGCCAATGCCGGCTACGAACTGTTCGACAATGTCGGCTCGCTCGGCCTCACCTCGTTCATGCAGCAGATC
Source organism: Mesorhizobium sp. Primo-A (assembly GCF_003997175.1). Taxonomy (NCBI): domain Bacteria; kingdom Pseudomonadati; phylum Pseudomonadota; class Alphaproteobacteria; order Hyphomicrobiales; family Phyllobacteriaceae; genus Mesorhizobium; species Mesorhizobium sp. Primo-A. The sequence continues at coordinate 190,839 of NZ_RZTG01000001.1, read as the reverse complement.
ACCCGCGTGCGCGCGCTTGAAGGTGAGATCGCCCGCACCATCCAGTCGATATCGGGCATCAAGGCGGCGCGGGTCCACATCGTCATGTCCGAACGCGCCAATTTCCGCCGTGACGAGCAGCAGCCTTCCGCCTCCGTGGTCATCCGCTACGCCGGCATCGACGCCGAAAAGAGCGCCATGTCGATCCGCCATCTCGTCGCCGCCGCCGTCCCCGGCCTGTCGGCCGACAAGGTGACGGTGCTCGATTCCAGCGGCAATCTGCTGGCTGCGGGCGACGACCCTTCAAACACCAGCGCCGCCCGCACGCTCGGCGTCGAGCAGACCGTCGAGGCGCAGATCGGAGACAACATCCGCCGTGCGCTGACGGCCTATCTCGGCCCCGACAATTTCCGCGCCAGCGTCAAGGCCGAGGTCAACACCGACACCCGCCAGACGGAAGAGACCATCTTCGATCCGAATTCCCGCGTCGAGCGCTCGGTGCAGTCGGTGCGCGCCAACGAGAACAACAACCAGAAGCAGGCTTCCACTCCGGCCAGCGTCGAGCAGAACCTGCCTGAGACCCAGGCAACCGCCACCGATGGCCCGCAATCCTCCTCGCAGAACGACCGCAGGGAAGAGATCACCAACTACGAGATCAATTCCAAGAAGATCGCCACCGTCTCCAACGGCTACACCGTCACCAAGATGTCGATTGCCGTGGTCGTCAACCAGCAGCGGCTGACGACCATCCTCGGCAAGGACGCCACACCGGAGCAGATCGCCAAGCGCGTCGCCGAGATCCAGAAGATGGTCACATCCGCCACCGGCCTGGATGAAAAGCGCGGCGACATCATCGACGTCTCGGCGGTCGAGTTCATCGATGGCCTGGATGGCGAGGCGATCCCGCAGGCGGGAATGCTCGATTCGATCGGCCAGCATGCCGGCACGATGATCAATGCAGGTGCCTTCATCGTCGTGGTGTTCCTGGTGGCCTTCTTCGGCCTGAGGCCGATGGCCGCGGCGCTGACGGCAAAGGCTGCTCCAGCCCTGGCAGGTCCCAGCTTCGACGACGTCCAGCGCTCGCTGCCGACGCCGGAGGCAATGGCGGCCACCGACAATGCCGCGGTTGGCGCCTTGCCAGGCACACGCCCAGGCCCCACTCCGCTCGACGATCTTCGCCAGAAGATCCGGCCGGCGCCGCAGGACCGGCTTGCCAGGATGGTCGACCTCAACGAGGAGCGCACCGCGCAGATCCTGCGCAAATGGGCTTCCCAGGAAGTGGCGGTGTAAACCATGCCTTCCGTAGCCCTCTTCGACCTTCTGCCTGATTTCGGCACGCGCGCGCAGCGTGCCGGCCAGCCCCGGGCAGCAGTCGATCCCGAACACAAGCCCGAGACGCCGGCGACGCAAGCCGATATCGGCACGCTGATCGCCGAGGCGGTTGCCCAGGCGGAGGCAGCGCTGGAGGGCCGCCTGGCGGCTGCGCATGACGCCGCGCTCGAAGCCGAACGCCAGGCCAGTGCTGAGGAAGCAAGGATATTTCTCGAAAGCCTTGGCGACGATGTCGGCAAGGCGGTCTCGTTGCACATCGATGCGATGGAGGCGCGCGTGACCGGACTTGTCGCCGGCACGGTCGCCCGCATCATCGGCGGCATCGTCAGCGACGATCTGCAGAAACGTTCGATCGATGCGTTGGCAGACGCCGTCCGCGAAGCGGTTGGCGACGCCGAGGCTGTGCGCATCGTCGTGCGCGGCCCGCTCTCGATGTTCGAAACACTGAAGGCATCGCTCGGACCCCGCGCCGCCAATCTCGATTTTGTCGAGGCGCCAGGCTTCGACCTGACCGTGGCTATCGACGAGGCGGTGTTCGAAACGCGCATGGCCGAATGGTCGACGACCCTCTCGGAGGTCCTGGCATGAGCGTCGCCAACGCCGATCAGGGCCGCCACGAGATCATCATCGTGCGGCGCAGTCATGACGACCATGACGAGGCCCACCATGGCGGCGTCTGGAAGATCGCCTTCGCCGACTTCATGACGGCCATGATGTGCTTCTTCCTGGTCATGTGGCTGATCAACGCCGCCAACGAGCAGACCAAGGCAGCCGTGGCCAGCTACTTCAACCCGGTCAAGCTGGTCGACCGCAATTCGAGCCGCAAGGGCCTGGAGGATCTCGGCGACGGCCCGCGCGCCATGGGACTGACGGCCGACGATCCGCAAGAGGCGACCAGCAAAGCCGGACAGAACGGCAATGCCGGCGCGGGCGCGTCCGAGCGCAAGCAGGACAAGCAGGAGCCACAGCAGGCGGAACACTCCGACGACCATCTCTTCGCCGACCCCTACGCCGTGCTTTCGGAAATCGCCACAGATACCGGCGTCATGCAGAATGTCAGCCAGAAAGGCGATGGCGGCGTGCAGGCTGCCGGCCCGGCTACCGGCGCCTCCGGTGGCGCCTCCTACCGCGATCCTTTCGAGCCGGATTTCTGGTCGCAGCAGGTCGCGGCGCCCGGCGCCGAGGCCAGCGCCCAGCGCACCAAGATCGAGGGCGATCCGGCCAAGCCCGGCGACAAGACCGCCGAAACGCAGGTGCTCAAAATCAAAGCCGTGCCGCCTGTCGCGGCACCGCTCGAGCCACTGGCAAAGGACGCGACCAGTAAACAGGCCGCGAACCCTGCCACGGCATTGGCCGGCGAGACCAAATCGGACGGCACCAAGGCCGCGGTAGCGAAGGCTGAGCCTGAGGCGCAAAAGGCCGTCCAGCCCGACATCGGGGAGAAGGCACCAACCGCTGCTGCCGTGAAGGCAGCGGCCGACGTCAAGCGGCAGTTGGCCGATGCTTTCAAGCCTGGCGACAAGCTGCACGACGGCGTCTCGGTCGAAGCCACCGACAAGGGCGTCGTCATCTCGATCACCGATCAGCTCGACTTCGGCATGTTCGAGGTCGGCTCGGCGTTGCCGAGACGCGAACTGGTGCTGGCAATGGAGAAGATCGGCCGCATCGTCAACAGCCAGAAGGGCACCATCAGCATCAACGGCCACACCGATGCCCGGCCGTTCCGCAGCGACAGCTACGACAATTGGCGGCTGTCGACGGCGCGCGCGCATTCCGCGTACTACATGCTCGTGCGCGGCGGCGTCGACGAACGCCGCATCACCGAGGTCGCCGGTTTCGCGGACCGCCAGCCGAAAATAGCAGCCGATCCATTGGCGGCCGCGAACCGCCGCATCGAGATCCTGATGGCGACCGGCGGATGAAGCGAGCGGCCGTCACCCGCCGGTTGATTGGCCTGTTGCTGCTGGCCGGCGGACACCCGTCCACTGGTTTCGCCCAGGAGGCCCTGCAGCCGTATCAGCTGGTGCGCTCGCTGCAACTCATCCAGGACCGCATAGCCGCCGGGGATCATGCCGCCCTGCCGATGCAGGCCAAGCTGCTCGAGATGACGGATACGCGCCTGCGCGCGGCGAATGCCGAGGACTACAAGGATCCCAAGAATTTTCGGGCCCTGCTTGTCTACGGCATGAGCGGCGGCAACCCGGTGACCGTCGAAGCGGCCACGTCGCGCGCTACGGCGGACCCGCAAAGCCTTGCCATCGCCAAAGGCGTGATTGAGTACCTCAACGGCCGGCCCGGCAAGGCTATCGAAGCCTTGAGGCCGATCGATCCCATGGCGCTGCCTCCGGATCTCGGCGCCTTCCTCGCTTTGGTCAAAGGCTCGCTGCTTGCCGGCGATCAACCGGCGACCGCACTCGGTCTGCTCGACGAGGCAAGATTGCTCAGCCCCGGCACGCTGGTCGAGGAGGCGGCACTTCGCCGTTCGGTCGGCCTTGCAGTCGCGCAAGGCGACGCGGCACGTTTCGCCCTTGCTTCCACCCAGTATGTCGAGCGCTACCTCTATTCGCCCTATGCCAGCCAGTTCGCGGACTCCTTTGTCTCCGGCGTCATCGCGCTGCACATGTCGATCAGCCAGGACAAGCTGGGCGACATCACCTCGATGATGGATCCCGAGCGCGAGAAGGTGATCTATCTGCGCATCGCCCGCCGTGCCGCGATAGACGGCCTGAACGACCTTTCGGCCTTCGCTTCGGCGCGGGCCGAGCAGGGCCGTGACGGCAACACCAATCAGGACGATCCACGCGCCCTGCTCTATGCCAGCCTTTCCACCGTCACCTCGGGCACAATCGAGGACATTCGTGCCAAGCTCGGCAAGATCGATCGCAGCCGGCTGTCGGAGGGCGACCGCGCCTTGCTCGACGCCGCTCAGGCCATTGCCGGCGAGGTCGTCGCGCCGCCCACCGCCCTTCCGGCGGAAAAGCCTGCCCCTGTCGCGGCCGAGCAACCTCCGGCTCCCGAGATCGCCACGCCGCAAAACGCCGATGACAGTGGCTTGCCACCGGTCGAAGGCGCCATCTCGGAGCAACCCGCCGCCACCGCGGCCTCCGGCGGACCGGCCGCCAATGCGCCGGACACGGCGGCAGTTGCAGCCACATCCGCCGAGCCTGCGACCGTCGTGCCGGCGTCGGCACCTTCGCCCGCCGCCGGTCCAGAGCCCGCCGATCCGACCGACGCCGCCATGACCAGAACACGTCGACAGCTCGACCTGATCGACCAGATGCTTGGAGCCGCCCCTAAATGACCACCAGCCTCGGCTCGGCCTTGCCAGGATTTGCCTCCACGCGCGCGACGTCGGAGCAGCCTGCCGCGAACGGCAGAAACGATGACGCCGGCTTCGGCAAAATGCTGCGCGACGATGCCCGCCCGGAACGGCAGGCGTCGACAGAGGCGGGATCGCGCGACCGGCGCTGGAGCAAGCTCGCTGCCGGCCTCGCCGGGCATGGCGCCAAGGTCGAACCGGCATCGGCCGAGCCCGGAAGGACCACCTCGGCCAAAGGCGCAAGCGTGAAAACCGGCAAGGACGATTTGGAAGCAAAGGCGCACAAGGCCGACGCCGAACAGACGGCGTCGGATACCGCGCCGCTTCAGGACGACCTGCCGCTGCTGATCGCGTTTCATGACCTGCGGCATTTCTCGACAGCGGCCAAGGCAGCGGGGGGCAATGCGGCCACCGGCGAGAATCCGTCGGACCCGGCGCTCGGCGGACAGGCTGCACTGCCAAAGACCTACCGCTCAAAATCGTCGGGCGGACGCGAAGCACTCGAAACCATGTCGAAGCCGGAGCAGGCGTCGATCGTCGACGGACCTTTGACGGCGCTTGACGGTCAGTCGCCGAGCGCTGCCTCCAGCGCGCCAAAACGCGACGTCACAGCGGCGGCTCAGAAGCTGTCGGACGCGCCGGCTGTCGATGTGCCCGGCGTGCCGTCGAAGCCCACCACGAATGCGATGAGGAGCATCGAGGATGTGCGGTCCTCGATGCGTCCCGAAGCGGGAAAACAGTCCCTGTCCGCCGCGCGCATCGACGTGGTGTCGGAACGGAGCTTCCCCGCGCCGCCGCAGGGTCCCATCAGCCAGGCGGCCCTCAATGTGATCAACGCCATAGCCGCCGACGCCGGGCCGCAAAAGGCGCTTTCAGCCTCACCCACGACCACCCATCTGGCCAGCTCTGTTGCCGTTCCGACACATGTGTTGAAGATCGAACTTCACCCTGCCGAACTCGGCATGGTGACGGCCAATCTTCGCCTCTCCGGGGAACAACTTTCGATTGAGCTGAAGCCTGAAACACACGATGCCTATCGTCGGCTGTCCGCCGACAGCGAGGCCATCGTCAAGTCGCTGCGAGGGCTCGGCTTCGAGGTTGACAAGGTCACGATACTGCAACCTTCGGTAGCAGTTCCCGCTACAACCCGGACGGATGCAACCGCTCCGTTGGCGGCGGCAACAGGCCGCGATCCAGCATCCTTTCAACCGGGGAATTCGGGCGGCGGCAATGGTGGAGCCGGCGGCCAGCAACCGGGTCAGCAATCCTCAAGGAACCGCAACGATGACGCGCAGGACTACGGCCGCGGCACTTCGCCTTCTCGCGAGCGCGCTGGCGGCGATATCTTTATCTAGCGCGGTAACAGCTGCCGCAGCCACGACCAACCCTTGCGAGCCGGAAATCCTGCGCGCCGCCGACCGCTATGGCGTTCCCGCCGGCATCCTTTATGCCGTTGGCCTGACGGAGACCGGCAACAAGGGCAGCCTTCAACCCAACGCTTTGAATATAGAGGGAAAAGCAGTCTTTCCCAGAAGCCGGCCCGAGGCCCTTGCCGCCTTCGCCAATGCCCGGCGCGAGGGCAAGACCCTGATCGATCTGGGCTGCATGCAGATCAACCACCACTACCACGCATCGCATTTTCGCAGCGTCGAGGACATGCTCGACCCACGTCAGAATGTCGACTATGCGGCGCGCTTCCTGGCCAGCCTTCATGCCCGTCACGAGACCTGGTCGATGGCCGTGGCCCGCTATCATGCCGGCCCCGACAATGACCCGGCGCAGAAGATCTATGTCTGCCGTGTCATTGCCAACATGGTCGCCACCGGCTTTGGAAAATGGACCGCGAACGCCCGCGGATTCTGCAACCCATAAGCGCATTTTCCATTACTAATAGACCTAACACACAACCCCGAATTGTTGTTCTGGCCTGGCCAAAACTTGGCGCCGAATGCGTATCTGGCTGCACGCTAATGCAACCGATACGATTCCAGACTCCCAAGAAACTAGCTACAAGAAATGACGGTTGTTCAGGATTCTCGCCAGCGGATAGGCCTCTCTTCACGGGGCAAATGATTCGATTCGGAAGGCGGGGCCGATGATTGTGATCGTTGACGAGCGCGAGCTCGTAACAGAGGGATACAATTCACTTTTCGATCGTGAGGGCATCGCCTGTGCAGGCTTTGCATCCGGCGAATTCGGTGAGTGGGTGAATTCGGCCGCCGACACCGATCTGCGCTCGGTCAGGGCCTTCCTCATCGGCGATTGCCGCGAAGGTTCCATCTCTCCGCGCCAGATCCGCGACCGCACCGGCGCCCCGGTGATTGCGCTGAGCGAACAGCATTCGCTGGAGAACACGCTGCGGTTGTTCGAGAGCGGCGTCGATGACGTCATTCGCAAGCCCGTCCATATTCGTGAGATCCTGGCCCGCATCACCGCGATCCGCCGCCGCGCCCAGGAAGACGTCGCCTACACCGAGATCGGCGCCATGCGCATCTTCATGGACGGCCGCGACCCCGAGATCGACGGTCAGCCCCTCCCCCTGCCGCGCCGCGAGCGCCGCATCCTCGAATATCTGGCGAGCAATCGCGGACGCCGGGTCACCAAGACCCAGGTCTTCAACGCCATCTACGGCATCTTCGACGAAGAGGTCGAGGAGAACGTGGTGGAAAGCCACATCAGCAAACTGCGCAAGAAGCTGCGCGAGAAGCTGGGCACCGACCCGATCGATTCCAAGCGTTTCCTCGGCTACCGGCTCGTCTTCTGATGCAGCGCCGCGCCAGCCTCGCGCAAGAAAACATGCGTAGCCTCGCAGCCAGCAGCATGGACACAGCGGAGACGTTTCGATGAGCCTCTATGGAATGATGCGGACCGGCGTTTCCGGCATGAACGCGCAGGCAAACCGCCTGTCGACGGTCGCCGACAACATCGCCAATTCAGATACCACGGGTTACAAGCGGTCCTCCGCCGAATTTTCGACGCTGGTCATGCCGTCGACCGGCGGCGCCTACAATTCCGGCGGCGTCACCACGACGATCCGTCAGGCGGTCAGCGATCCGGGCGTGCTTCAGTACACGACCTCGGTTTCCGACCTTGCCGTCAGCGGCGATGGCTTCTTTGTCGTTCAGGATCCGAGCGGTACCCCCTATCTGACCCGAGCCGGCGCTTTCGTTCCCGACGGTCAGGGCAGGCTTGTCAACTCGGCCGGCTTCCAGCTGATGGCCTACAGTTACGAGAACGGCGTACCGGCAGCGACGGTCAACGGCTTCGAGGGATTGGTCCCGGTTGTCATCTCCGACCAGGGCATGACCGCAACGCCGAGCACCGAGGGCAGCTTTGCCGGCAACCTGCCGGCGGGTGCGACCCCGGTCGCGACCGCCAACCTGCCCGCCGCCAACGCTGCGACCGCGCAATACACGTCGAAATCCTCCATGGTCGCCTACGACAATCTCGGCAACAAGAAGCTGCTCGACGTCTACTTCACCAACACCGGCGCCGGCACCTGGCAGGTGGCGGTCTTCGATCAGTCGAAGGCCACCGCTGGAACATCGTTCCCCTACACCGCCGGCGGCTTGCTGGGCTCGGCCAACCTGACCTTCGACACCACCACCGGCAAGCTCACCGGCACGCCCACCAACGTTTCATTTACCGTGCCGAACGGCGCCACCCTCAATCTCGATCTGTCGGCGCTGACCCAGCTTGGCACCGGCTTCACGGTTTCCGACGCCCAGGTCAACGGCAACGCACCGAGCACCATCGACAAGGTCCAGATCAGCAAGGACGGCACCATCTACGCCCAGTACAAGGACGGCTCGACCAAGCCGCTCTACAAGATCCCGCTGGCCGACGTACAGAGCCCGGACCAGCTCAAGGCGCTGCCTGGCAACGTCTATTCGCAGGGCACCGAGTCCGGCGCGGTTCGTGTCGGCTTTGCCAATGAAGGCAAGCTCGGCTCCATCATCTCCGGCGCGCTCGAGAATTCCAACGTCGATATCGCCGAAGAACTGACCAACATGATCGCGGCACAGCGCAGCTACACCGCCAATTCGAAAGTCTTCCAGACCGGTTCCGATCTGATGGACGTCCTTGTCAACCTGAAGAGATAAGACGGGCGTCGCCCGCGAAAGACCCGCATGTCACTGTCTACCGCATTGAGTATCGCCCAGTCGGCGCTTATGAACACCGCGCGACAGACCAGCGTTGTCTCGCGCAATGTCGCCGACGCCTCCAACCCGGACTATTCGCGGCGCCAGGCCGTCGTCACCAGCACGGCGCCGGGTGCGCGCTCGGTCGATATCCAGCGCGCAGCCAACGAGCTTCTGTTTCGCCAGAATCTCGCCGCGCTATCGGCCTGGAGCGGCCAGAACGCTCTCTACAACGGCATGGATCAGTTGGGTGTTGCGGTCAATGGCGTCGACAATGCGTCCTCGCCCTCGACTGCGATCGCCAACCTGCAGCAGGCGCTGCAGCTCTACGCCACCTCGCCGTCGAATCAGAACCTCGGCGCCTCCGTCATCGACGCCGCCAAACAGGTCGTGCGCTCGCTCAATGAGGGCTCCAAGGCAGTCCAGGATTTCCGCACCCAGACCGACGGTCAGATTGCCACCGCCGTCGACGACCTGAACTCGCTGCTCGGCCAATTCCAGGATGCCAACACGGCCGTCATGTCCGGAACCCGTTCCGGCACCGACGTTTCCGATGCGCTCGACCAGCGCGATGCGCTTTTGAAGAAGATTTCGAACTATGTCCCGGTGTCGACCTTCACGCGAGGCGACAATGACATGGTCATCACCACCGGCGACGGCACGACCTTGTTCGAGACGATACCGCGCACGGTCACCTTCGCGGCGTCGGCAGGCTATACCGCGGGTGCCGCCGGCAATGCCGTCTACATCGACAATGTGCCGATCTCGGCGGGAGCTGGTGGCAACACCAGCGCCAGCGGCACGCTTGCCGGCCTGCTGCAATTGCGTGACGGCGTCGCCTCGACCATGCAGAGCCAGCTCGACGAGACCGCGCGTGGCCTGATCACAGCCTTTGCCGAGACCGCACCCTCGATGGCCAACGCCGCCGGCCTGTTCACCTGGTCTGGTGCGCCGGCCGTGCCGGCCGCCGGCACGCTGGTCAACGGCCTTGCCGCGTCCATCAGCGTCAATGCAGCGATGGACCCGAGCACCGGCGGCAACCCGATGCTGCTGCGCGACGGCGGAGCCAACGGTGCGGCCTACGTCGCCAACACGGGCGGTGGCGCATCCTATTCCACCCTTCTGGTTGCCTATGGCGACCGGCTCGACCAGCCGATGACTTTCGACCCCGCCGCCGGGGTTTCGGCAACGTCCAGCGTGTCCGACTACGCCGCCAGTTCGATCGGCTGGTTCGAGGGCGTGCGCCAGCAGGCTTCGACCGCCTCCGACGCCAAGGAAGCACTGGCGTCGCGCAGCGCCGAGGCGCTGTCCAACGCGACCGGGGTCAATGTCGACCAGGAAATGTCGCTGCTGCTCGACCTCGAACACACCTACCAGGCATCGGCCCGGATGATGAAAACCGTCGACGACATGATGACGGCCTTGCTCAACGCGGTGGGATAATTCCATGACTTCAGTCTCCTCGGCCGCAATCTCCAATGCCATGCGCTCCCAGCAGATGCGCATGCAGGCCGAACTCGTCAAAGCCACGAAAGAATCCTCGACGGGCAGGGTCGCCGACGTCGGCCTGGCTCTCGGCGGGCGCACCACCCAGGCCGTCACTTTCCAGCGCGATCTTGACCGGCTCAACGTCATCATCGATTCCAACGGCCTGGTCGGCGCCCGGCTCTCCTCGACGCAGACCTCGCTTGGTCAACTCTCGACCGCCGCTCAGACGTTCCTGTCCGCCCTGACCACCGCCTCCTCAAGCGACTCGTCCAACAGCCTCACCCAATCCTCCGGCAAGGCGACCATCCAGCAGCTGACCTCGATCCTCAACACCAGCGTCAATGGCGAATACCTGTTCGCCGGCACCAACACCGACGTCAAGCCAATCAACGACTTCACAGCTGCCGGCTCCCCCGCCAAGGCGGCATTCGACGCCGCTTTCGTCGCCAATTTCGGCTTCACCCAGGATGATCCGCTCGCGGCCGACATCACGGCTGCCCAGATGGACGATTTCATCACCAATGATGTCGCCCCGCAGTTCACGGGCGCTGGTTGGCAGGGCAACTGGTCGAACGCCACCGACCAGCAGATCGTCAGCCGCATCGCACTCAACGAAACCACACCGACGTCGACCAGCGCCAACAGCGCCGGCATCCAGAAGCTCGCAATGGCGGCAGCCATGGTCAGCAGCCTGATGTCCAGCAACATCAGCCAGGCGGCGAAGAATACGGTTGTCAGCCGCTCCACCACATTGGTTGGCGAAGCGCTGAGCGGCATTGGCCAGCTTCAATCCGAGACCGGCATCGTCCAGAAGCGGGTTTCCGATGCCAACGATCGGATGAAAACGCAGGTCGACCTTTTCGAACGGCACATTCTCGACCTGGAAGCTGTCGATCCGGCCGAAGCCGCGACACGGGTCGCGGACCTGACACAGCACATCGAAACGTCTTTCGCGTTGACCGCACGCCTGCAGCAGCTCAGCCTGTTGAATTACCTGACCTGACAACGCTTAACGGAACGGTAGAGCCCCAACGATGTACCAATTCTCTTACGCCGACATCCAGAGCAACTCCGTTGCCGACGCGAAGGACCGCGAGCGCGAGCTTCTGACCCGCTCGATCGACATGCTGGCGGCAGCAGCAGTGGCCGGCCACGGTTCGATGGAGGCGATAGAGGCGCTTCACTTCACCAACCGCGTCTGGACCGCCTTCGTCGAGGATCTTGGCTCCAGCGACAACGCTCTGCCAAAGGAACTGCGCGCCAACCTCATTTCCATCGGCCTGTGGCTGCTGCGCGAGGCGGAGGACATCCGTCAGGGCCGCACCAACAATTTCGAAGGGCTGATCGAGGTGTCCCAGATCATCAGGGACGGCATTCAATGACCAACACGCTGAAGATATCGCTGAAGCCGAACGAAAAGATCTACATCAACGGCGCCGTCATCCGGGTCGACCGCAAGGTCACCGTCGAATTGATGAACGACGTCCAGTTCCTGCTCGAAAACCACGTGATCCAGGCCGAAGATGCCTCGACACCGCTCAAGCAGCTTTATTTCATCCTGCAGGTCATGCTGATGAACCCGGCCGGCGCCGCCGCCGCACGCGAGATGTTCCGTCGTTCGCTGCCGCTGCTTCTGGCAAGCTTCGAGGACGGCCAGATCTGCAGCGCGCTGAAACAGATCGACCGCATGGTCGGCGAGGACCATATCTACGAAGCGCTGAAGGCGATCCGCGCACTTTATCCGCTCGAACGCCGCGCGCTGGGTGGGAATGACGATGTTTCGGGTGCCGAGCGCCCGTTGGCTGTGGGAGCACGATACTGATGAACGTGGACATGACGACGACGATTCCGACCGGCGCCAATCAGGCCACCGCGTCCACCTCGAAGACAGCAGTCGACTACCAGTCCTTCCTGAAGCTTCTGATCGCCGAGATGAAGAACCAGGATCCGACCAAGCCGATGGATTCGACGCAGTATGTCGCCCAGCTCGCCACCTTCTCGCAGGTCGAGCAATCGGTGCAGACCAACACCAAGCTCAATCAGATCATGCAGTCCTCGGCGCTGTCGCAGGCCGACGCACTGATCGGGCGCTCGATAACCTCCGCCGACGGCCTGACGACGGGCACCGTGGCTTCGGTGCGCCTCGCCAGCAACGGTCTCATCGCCGTGCTGCAGAACGGCACCGAAGTCGCGGTCGGTCCGGGAGTTTCGGTCAAGGCGGCAAGCTGACGCTTTCGACAGAGAGCCAGTCCCATGAATGAGGCCGACGCTCTCGACATCGTCCAGTACGCGGTATGGACGGTGCTCGTCGCGTCCGCTCCGGTGGTGCTGGTCGCCATGGTGGTCGGCATCGGCATCGCCCTCATCCAGGCGCTGACCCAGGTGCAGGAAATCACCTTGACCTTCGTGCCGAAGATCGTCGCCATCATGCTGGTGGTGGCGCTGACCGGCCCCTTCATCGGCAGCCAGATATCGGCCTTCACCAACGTCATCTTCGAGCGCATCCAGAACGGGTTCTAACCTGTTTTGGGAAGGCGTGCCGCGGCATGCCGTTCGTAATTGTCCGAAGACAGACGCCGCCGATCCCCTTGGCGCCTCCGCACGCACGGCAGACAAGGCCTGGACCGCCTCTATCCCATTGTTGGACCATGAGCTTTTTTGCCCTTTGCGGCGCCATGCCCTACTTTCGGCAAACGGTCTGCGCAAACGGATTGTCTGACGGGCAGGCACGACATGGCAGGAATCCCAAATGATTGACGAAAAGCCGGACAGCGAGAGCGTCTCGGCGCTGGCGCCCTTCCGGCACGGCATTTTCCGCGCCGTGTGGGGCGCAAGTCTCGTCTCGAATTTCGGTGGCCTGATCCAGGGTGTCGGCGCCGCCTGGATGATGACCACGATCGCCACCTCGCCCTATCAGGTGGCCCTTGTCCAGGCTTCGACCACCTTGCCGATCATGCTGTTTGCGTTGGTCGCCGGCGCCATCGCCGACAGTTTCGACCGGCGCAAGGTGATGCTGGTCGCCCAGACCTTCATGCTGGTGGTGTCGGTGCTTCTGACCCTGTTCACCTATTCGGGCCTGATCACGCCATGGACGCTGCTTGCCTTCACCTTCCTGATCGACAGCGGCACCGCGCTCAACAGCCCATCATGGCAAGCCTCCGTCGGCGATATCGTTCCCCGCAACAAGGTGCCGGCGGCCGTCGCCCTCAATTCGATGGGCTTTAACCTGACGCGCAGCGTCGGTCCGGCGATCGGCGGCATCATCGTCGCCGCCGCCGGTGCGGCAGCCGCCTTCGCGGCGAACGCGGTGAGCTATATCGGCCTGATCGTCGTGCTGGCGCGCTGGAAGCCGAACGTGCCGGTATCGACCTTGCCGCGCGAGTCGCTGGGGGCCGCCATGGGCGCCGGCCTGCGCTATGTCGCCATGTCGCCCAATATCGGCAAGGTGCTGGTCAGGGGTGCTGCGTTCGGCTTCAGTGCAGGCGCTGTGCTTGCGTTGCTGCCTCTGGTGGCGCGCGACGTCGTCAAGGGCGATGCGCTTACCTATGGCATCATGCTCGGCGCCTTCGGCATCGGCGCGGTCGGCGGCGCCTTGATCAGCGTCAGGCTGCGGCAGTTGCTCTCCAGCGAGACGATGGTGCGCTGTGCGTTCGCCGGCTTCGCCGTCTGCGCCTTCAATGCCGCCGTCAGCCAGCATGCCTGGCAGACATCGCTCGGCCTGCTTGTCGGCGGTGCCTGCTGGGTGATCGCGCTTTCGCATTTCAACGTCACGGTGCAGATGGCGACGCCGCGCTGGGTGGTCGGCCGGGTGCTGTCGGTCTACCAGACCGCGACCTTCGGCGGCATCGCGCTCGGCAGCTGGATCTGGGGCGTCGTCGCCGACGCGCATGGCGCCGAAACCGCGCTGATCGCCGCCAGCATCGCCATGCTGGCCGGCGGCGCCATCGGTCTTTTGCTCCCGCTGCCGCAACAGCAGGTGCTCAACCTCGACCCGCTCAATCGCTTCAAGGAACCGCATTTGGCGCTTGACCTGAAGCCGCGCAGTGGTCCCATCGCCATCATGATCGAATATGTGATCCGCCACGAGGACGAACCGGAGTTCCTCGCCATCATGGCCGAACGCGGCCGCATCCGCCGCCGTGACGGCGCCCGCAACTGGACGCTGGCGCGCGATCTCGAGAATCCCACCGTATGGATCGAGCATTATCACACGCCGACCTGGATCGAGTATATCAGGCACAATGGACGCATCACCCATGCCGACGCCGTCATCGGCGAACGCGTGCGGGCCCTGCACAGCGGCGACGAACCGCCCCGCGTACGACGCATGATCGAGCGCCCGACCACCGCCGGCACGGCGCTTGTGATGGCCAAGGGGCCGATCGAGCATTAAGCCCGTAACCCCTCTTGCCCTCTACCCCTCGCCCGACAGGTCCCGGCGCGCCTTGTCGAGTTCCTCGGCATAGCGCCGCATCAAATGGCCTTCGGTCAACAGGCCCAGCACGATGTGGTCGGTGAAATCCTCGACCACGGCGAGTTCTTCGGCGCCCGCCCGCTGGAATGTTTCCGCGGCGGCCTGCACGTTCATGCTCGGCACCAGCACCGCGTCCTTGTATTTGGCGAGATCGCGCACCGGCACCTCGCCATCGGACGGATCGCTGTGCAGTTCGGCCACGATCAGCACGCCGACATAGTGGTCGCCCGCATCGACGGCGATGACGCGCTGGGCAGAGCCGAGCGGCACCTCCTTGCGGAAGGCTGCCAGCGTCGTCGAGGCATAGATGGTCTTGATGTCCTTGCGCATCATCGAGCCGACTGTGAGGCTGCGCATCCAGCCGACATCGTGGGCGCTGCGGATGGTCTCGCCGCGCAGATGGAAGCGCCATGTCGAGAACGAGTAGCCGAAGGTTTCGCGCACCAGGATGGCCGACATGATCGAGGCGGCCAGCACGACGCCGGTCAACGTCAGGTCGCGGGTCGATTCCAGCGCCAGGAAGGTCATCGTCAGCGGACCGCCGACGACACCGACGGCGAGCGACGTCATGCCGACGACGGCGGCGACGGCAGGGTCGATGCCGGTTGCCGGAGAAATAACAAGCATCACATCCGCGAACGCCTTGCCGAGCAGCGCGCCGAGGAACAGCGAGGCAAAGAACAGCCCGCCGCGAAAACCCGATCCCAGCGAGACCGCCGACGCCGCCAGCTTGAGCACGAAGACGCTGGCCACCACGGCCAGCCCGTAATTCATCGAGAATTCGCGATGCAGCGCGCCATGGCCGCTGGACAGCACCTGCGGCGTGATCAGCCCCAACAAGCCAACGATGACGCCGCCAATGACGGGGCGCAGCGACGCATCGATCGACAGCCTGGCGAAACCGCGCTCGATCAGCGTCACCAGATGCATGATGGCGATCGAGGCGGCACCGCCGAGCAGCCCGAGCAGCAGGAACGGCACATACTGGCTGGCGGTGAGCGCCGGCAGACCCGAAAGCTCGAGCGGGAAAGGCACCCCGCCGAACATTTCAGCGGTCAGCGAGGCTGAGATCGCGGCGGTCATGACAGGCGCGACATTGGCGACCGAGTAGATGCCGATGACCAATTCGAAGCCGTAGAAGGCGCCGGTCAGCGGTGCATCGAAGGCAGCGGCGATGGCGCCGGCCGCACCACAGCCGACCAGGATACGGACATCGTTGCGGCGCAGCCTGAAGATGCCCGCCAGCCGCGATGCCAGCCCGGAGCCAACCTGCGTGTAGCCGGCTTCCAGCCCGACCGAGGCGCCAAAACCGCTGGAGATCATCGTCTGGCCGGCGATGATGAAGGTGTCGGTCAGCGACATGCGCCCGCCATAGAGCGCATTGGCTTCGATCGGGTCGATCGGTGTGCGGAATTTCCGTATCCGGAGCCAGACCACCGTCAGCCCCAGCAGTATGCCGCCGATCGCCGGTATCAGCGCCTGCATCGGATTGGCGAGCGAGAACATGCCGGAAAGCCGGCCGCCAGGCTGAACGCCGAACAGCAGCCCGTGCAGGTCCTGCACGATCTGGCTCATCGCCGTGACCAATATGCCAGCCATGACGCCTACGACACCGGCGAGGATGACCACCACGATGCCGCGTGCCTCGAGCAGGGGCAACGACCTGATCAGCACCGCGCGCAGCCGGCGGGCGTAAACTTCGCTGTGGTTTCTGGAAAGCACCGGGGCGGCTCGCCGATATCGAAAGGCAGTGGAAAGCCAGCCTGATACGCCCGGCGGCACGGCATGGCAACCACAATGCCGACAGACACCACATTGGCGACAAGTGGACGCGATATCGATCGGGCCGATGGACCGTTCAGGTCGGCATGGGCTCGCCGGCTTCATAGAGTACGAGGTTGCGCTCGCCTATGCCGAGCGCCGGCCAGCTCGCACGCCAGTCCGCAATGTGCGGCGAGGCGAAGTGCGCGTCGAGCGCTGCCCTGTCGCTCCAGACTTCCGTGACCCGGATGAGCCCGGCATCAAAAACATCCTGCGCATAGGAATATTGGATGCAGCCGACCTCGGCGCGGCTGCCTGAAACCATGCGTTCCATTGCGGGCTTGGCTTCCTCAAATTTGTTTGGCGGCAAGCGGATGGTGCCGATGATCAGAAGCATGGGTTTCCCTTTCCTGGCGAGGCTAGCCGACACGGCGACCTGCGCATGATCGTTCGAACTAGCCAGTCTCCCACCCTCGCGCAAGCTTGGCGGACTACCCTCACAGGGCTGTCGCGCGCTCGGCAGTCTATGGGGTTTGAGGACGATATGGCGATCAGCGAAAGCATTCAGCCCGGCGCGGCCGCCAAGAACGGCCGCGACGTCTTCTTCGCCATCGGCATCGTCATCATACTTGCCGTGCTGTTCCTGCCGATCCCGGCTTTTCTCATCGATGTCGGCCTCGCCTTTTCGATCGCGCTTTCGGTGCTGATCCTGATGGTGGCGCTGTGGATCCAGCGGCCGCTCGATTTTTCGTCTTTTCCAACCGTGCTGCTCATCGCCACCATGCTGCGGCTGTCGCTCAACATCGCCACCACGCGCATGATCCTGTCGCATGGCAATGAAGGGACGCATGCCGCCGGCTACGTCATCGCCGGCTTCTCCAAGTTGGTGATGGCCAGCGACTTCGTCATCGGCCTCATCGTCTTCATGATCCTGATCGTGGTGAACTTCATCGTCATCACCAAGGGCGCCACGCGTATCGCCGAAGTCGGCGCGCGCTTCACCCTCGATGCCATCCCCGGCAAGCAGATGTCGATCGACGCCGACCTCTCGGCCGGCATGATCGACGACAAGACCGCGCAGCTGCGCCGCCGTGAACTGGAAGAAGAATCTTCTTTCTTCGGCTCGATGGACGGCGCCTCGAAGTTCGTCCGCGGCGACGCCATCGCCGGCCTCATCATCACCGCCATCAACATCGTCGGCGGCATTGCCATCGGCTACATCAGGCACGGCATGGGCATGGGCGAAGCCGCCGACGTGTTCATCAAGCTGTCGGTCGGCGACGGCCTCGTCACCCAGATCCCGGCACTGATCGTGTCGCTCGCCGCCGGCCTGCTCGTCTCCAAGGGCGGCACCCGCGGCTCGACCAACCAGGCGGTGTTCGGCCAGCTCGGCGCCCACCCGCGCGCCCTCTATGTCGCGGCATCGCTGCTGGTGCTGCTCGGCTTGATGCCCGGCCTGCCGCTGTTCCCGTTCTTTGCGCTCGCAGCCGGCATGGCCGGTCTCGGCTACGTCATCCCGATGCGCGCCAACCGTGTCCTCGCCGAAGCCGAGGCGATCAAGGACCAGGAAAAGGCGACCAAGGTCGAGGAGGAGAAGAACTCGGTCAAGGCCTCGCTCGCCACCGCCGAGATCGAGCTTTTGATCGGCAAGCAGCTGTCGACAAGGCTGCTGACGTCGCATCAGGAACTGGTTTTCCGCATGGGCAAGATGCGCAAGAAATTCGCCACCCAGTACGGCTTCGTCGTGCCGGAAGTGCGTGTCGCCGACGATTTCGCCATCCCGCCGAAGAGCTACCAGATCAAGGTGCACGGCACCGTGGTGGCCGAATACCAGATGCGCGTCGGCGAGATCATGGTGCTGCTCGGCAATCGCGACATACCCGAGATACCGGGCGAGGAAATCCGCGAGCCGGCCTTCGGCATGCGCGCCTATTCGGTGGTCGAAGCCTTCGCCGAGGATCTGAAGCGCGAGAACTACACCTTCGCCGACAACATGTCGGTGCTGCTCACCCATCTCTCCGAGGTCATCCGCAACAACCTGCCGCAGCTTCTGTCCTACAAGGACATGAAGGCGCTGCTCGAACGCCAGGACCAGGAATACCGCAAGCTCGCCGACGAGATCTGCACCACGCACATCTCCTATCCCGGCCTGCAGGCGGTGCTGAAGCTGCTGCTCGCCGAGCGCGTCTCGATCCGCAATCTGCACCTGATCATCGAGGCGATCGCCGAGATCGCGCCGCATGTGCGCCGCACCGAGCAGATCGTCGAACATGTCCGCATCCGCATGGCCCAGCAGATTTGCGGCGACCTGTCCGAGGGCGGCGTGCTGAAGGTGCTTCGCCTCGGCAACCGCTGGGATCTCGCCTTCCACCAGAGCCTCAAGCGCGACGCCAAGGGTGAGGTGCGCGAGTTCGACATCGACCCGCGCCAGCTCGAGGAGTTCGGCCAGGACGCGACCAAGGCGATCAAGAAATATCTGGAAGCCGGCGAGCGTTTCGTCCTCGTCACCGCGCCCGACGCCCGCCCCTATGTGCGCATGATCATCGAGCGGCTGTTCACCACGCTGCCGGTGCTCAGCCACGTCGAAATCGCCAAGGGCGTCGAGATCAGGGTGCTCGGAACCATATCGTGAGCGTGCTGTCGCAAGGCGTCGTCATCGCGGCGTTCCTCGCCTTCTGCCGCATCGGCGCCTGTTTCATGCTGATGCCGGGCCTGTCCAGCGCCCGCGTCCCGGTCCAGGTCAGGTTGTTCGTGGCGGTCGCCGCCACCGGCGGCCTGCTCGCCTTCCTGTGGGACAAGATCTTTCCTTTCGTCGACCCGCGCCCGCAGATCCTGGTGCCGATGATCATCTCGGAACTTCTGGTCGGCGGCCTGATCGGCGCCATGACCAGGCTCTACATGGAAGCCCTGCGCTTCATGGGCTCGGCCATCGCCATGCTGGTCGGTTATGGCGGCACCGGCGGACCGGCGATCGAGGAGCCCGAACCCCAGGCAGCCCTTGCCGCCATCATCTCGTTCTCGGCGCTGTTGATGCTGTTCGTGTTCGATTTCGACCACGAGATAATACGCGCGCTGGTTTCCTCCTACACGGTCGCGCCGGTCAACATCTTCTTCAACCCGCAGGCAGCCCTCGTCGATGTCACCGACACGGTGTCGGACACCTTCTTCCTGGTCATCCGCCTCGGCAGCCCGTTCGTCGCCTATGCCATTCTCGTCAATCTGACGATCGGCTTCGTCAACAAGCTGACCCCGCAGATCCCGATCTATTTCATCTCCCAGCCCTTCATCATCGCCGGCGGCATGATCATCTTCTATTTCGCCGTCGGCACCATGCTGTCGCTGTTCGTCGACGGCTTCGTCGACCTGACGCTGGCGAGATGACCATGAGCACGCGCAAGGACCGCCTGAAGAAACTGGTCAAGGTGCAGGAACAGCTGAAGGCGCTGCACGAAACCCGCCACGCCACCTTCCTTGCCGCGGCCAGTGCCGCCGAGGCTGAAGCCAGGGAACTGGTCGGCCATTTCGACCAGGCCGATTCGCTTTCCGCCCTGTTCCCCGATCTCTACCACCGCCGCATCGCCCAAGCGGTCGTGCGCCAGGAGGCGAACCTGGCAAGCGCGAAGCAAGAAGCCGGCCTCATCGCCGCCGCGACCGCCCGCACCAACATGGTTGAGCGTGCCTACAAGGACGTGCGCAACCGCGACGAGCGCGAACGCTCCGACCGCGAGCGGCTCGACATCATCGCGCAGAAGCAGGGCGAGGAGTAAGCTGAGGGTGTTCCGCTATGGGCCAACGGTGAGCGTCATTGACCAGGTTGCGAATGGCGGCAATCTCGGTCTTAGGGGCGGGCATGGTGGCTTCCTGAGAGCGGACATTGCAGGCTGCACATCGAGGTCCTGCCGCGCCATGACCAGTCGATGCTTCGGTCTGGAAGCAGCCGTTGAGCAGACGTTCATTGCACGGCGGCGGCCGCGGTGAAGATGTAGCCAACGCCATAGACGACCTTGATCGGCGCGGGCAAGCTGATGTGCTCCTCCAGTTTGCGGCGTAGCCGGCTGACGACTGCGTCGAGATGCCTGTTGTCGAAGTTCGACCTGGGACGGGCGACAAGCTCCACCAGATCCTCGCGCTGGCAGATTTCGCCGCTACGGTTGCAGAGCACGTTCATGAAGGCGAACTCGGCCGCCGTCAGTTTAAGCGAACGGTGATTGGGCGCGATCAGCATCCAGTTCGTGCCGTCCAGCACCCACCGATCGCTGCTGCCGTTGGCAGAGTCGGGCGGGGCTCCCGTCCGTCGCAGCAGGCTGCGAATTGCGGCGTCGATCTCGCGCAGCGTGCTGTGCTTGACCAGGTAGATGTCGGCGCCGCTCTCAAAGCCACGGATACGGTCGTCGCTGTCACCGAGCGCCGTCAGCATGATGATGCCGCAGGCATGTGATTTGCGGATTTCGGTTGCCAGATCGAACCCGTTCCCATCGGGCAGCCCGACATCGAGGATGATGACAGCGGGCGAGCTGCCGTTGGCCAGCGTCTGGCGCAATTCCCCTGCCGTGGCGACGCCTTCGGCCGTGAAGCCCGTCAGTTCCAGGAAATCCGCCAGATCCTTGCGCAGCCGGGGCTCGTCCTCGACGATCAGAATATGCGTCATGCGGTCAGTTCCTCGGGCGAAAGTCGATCCGTTGCCTCGCCTGCCAGAGGCAGGCTGACGATGGACGTAATGCCCTGGTCGTCGTTGGCGAGCAACTGCAGCTTGCCGCCGTGATAGGCCAGCAATTTGCGCGAAGAATAGAGGCCGAGACCGGTTCCGGTTACCGCCATCGTATTGGAGGCCCGGAAAAAGCGCCTGCCGATCTTGTGAAGCTCAGCCTGTGGAATGCCGATGCCACGGTCACGCACCCGAATGACCGCACTTCGACCTTCGCTGCGCACATCGATATCCACTGGCTGGTCCTCCGACGAATATTTGAGCGCATTGTCGATGAGGTTGATCAGGACCGTCGCCAGCATCTCGGGATCGGCGACAAGCGAAACGGCGTCGTCATCCGCCGTAAAGATCAGGCGCTCGCCGCGCCCGGTCATCCCGAAATGCAGCCGCACATCGGCAATAAGCAAACCGACGCGTATCATCTCCGGCTGAAACCCGCTGTCGCGATCATTGGCCATGAAGCGGTCGATCAGGGAAAACAGGCGATCGAGCGCCTCGCCAATGCCGGCAATCCGTTCTCGTGTCGCTTCGGGCGACTTGTGGCCGACAAGGCCGATCATGTCGGCCGCGTTGCGGATGATGGCGAGCGGGGTGCGAAACTCGTGGCTGACGACGCGCATGAAGTCCGCCTGCTCGTCGCGAAGCACACGTTCGGCCGCCAGGCTCGCGTTCAACCGGCTTTCCAGCCGTCGTCGTTCCCGTACCTCCCGCGACAGGGCGATATTTTTCTCCAGCAGCGCAGAGGACAGCCGCGAACTGACCATGAACAGCAGGCAGCCGAAAAAGGCGATCAGGAACAGCGCGCCCTGCAGCAGATACCAGGCGTTGCGGTCGGCCAGAACTGAGGCGCCTTGAAAATCGACCGGCAGCCGGTATTCGATGATGCTCTGGAGAACGCTAGCCGCGATATACTCGGCAAGCACACCGATCGTGATCCAGCGCAGGAGGGTTGGTTGCGTCCGGTCCCGCATCAGCCCAAGACACATCACCGACATCATCACGACCGTAAAGAAGGTCGATGCGTGAATGCGTATAGCAATGTCGCCTGGATCAATCGCGAGGGCGGCACTCCATGCGACAATTTGGAAAATCAGCAGTGAAATGCTGATCCAGGTATAGCGTGGCTGTCCCAGAAAGCGCGCCAGACCCTCGGCCAGCAACACCAGGCCTAGCTTGATGATCGTGTTGTGGAGCACGATGGCCCAGGCCGCCGGCTGCTCCCCACGCAGGAGAATCAGCAGCACCCCCGCCGCGATAGCGACGAAGCCGGCCGCAAGAAACTTCAACTCATAGAGGCGGCGCCACGCCAGCCACACAAACAACCAGGTGACGGCCTGCAGGCTTGCGGTTGCAAACGTAACAACCAGAACGGTCTTCAGATCAAGCATGGTCGAGTATTCGCACGGGGTTCCCCTGCCGCACCCCCCGATGCGCCAAATGTTGAATCTCGCAGGAGTTGTGCGGGGAGGCAAGCGCGATCCGCCCGTGCAAGAATTGGTCAGAATTCAATAGAATTGATCGGTGGAATTGTCGGGAGAGGACGTTTTATCATCGGCCGCGATCGTCTTGGTGGTTTCGCCGGGCGGATTGTGAGGAAGCAGTCGGGGCGATGTGCGTGGCGGACGCACGCGACCCGACGCAGCGGCAAGCGATGATTTTCGCGGGACGCCCGGCGATCGGGCCGGCCGCGGAATCGTTGCTTGCGGCACACGGGGGGAATTCCATGACAATTCGCGATCGTCGCTCGCTCATATCCCGCTTGTACTTTTGTGCTCCACGGCGCTCGCGGGGTCGTTGCTGCTGCCAGTCATCCTGACGGCGCCGGCGCATGCACAGGCTCTTTATGGTGCGACCGGAGGCAGGGGCGGTGATGGTGACGTAGACAGCAACGGCGGCGATGGTGGCGATGCAGGTGACGCCGGCGTCGCGGGCAACGGTCCGGATGCAGGGACCGGTGGGGCGGCCGGCACGCAGGCCATTCCAGACGGTGGAAATGGTGACAATGGCGGCTCCGGTGGCGGTGGTGGTGGCGGCGGCGGCGGTGGTTACAGCAATATCATTGCTGGCGACATTTCCGCGCCCCTCAATGGTGGCAATGGAGGCTATGGCGGCGGCTTTTTGGACGGAGGCTATGGCGGCGGCGGCGCTGGTGGCGATGGCGTGCGTAATGAAGAGGTGAACCCGGCAATTTCCGTGACGGCTGATGTTCATGGCGGCGATGGCGGCGATGGCAATGGCAATGGCCCGTTTGCCGGCGGCGGCGGCGGCGGGGGCGGGGGCGCCGGCATGGTGCTTCTGAACAACGGCGCCATCACTGTTGAAAGCTCGGCCACCGTTGCTGGCGGAAACGGTGGCAATCCTGGCGCCAATTTCGGCGGTGGTGGTGGTGCGGGCATTGTTTTGAACGCCGGCGGCGACTTGACCAACCATGGCGATGTCCTCGGTGGCACGGGCGGGGCTTTAGCCACCGGCGGAACAGCCATTGTGATGGGAGATTCTGGCAGCATCGTCAACGACGGTCGCATTACCGGTGGCCGCGCCGGGGTTTCTGCATCCGCCGGTGCAGCGATCGACCTCAGAAATGGTGGGACGGTTTTTAACAGCGGAGTGATCATTGGCGGCGAGGGCAACGGTGGCCATGCCGGCGGCTCTAACGGCCCTGCTGGCGGAACCGGCAGTGGCGGCGCCCCCGGCTATATTCCCCTGACGCCCAGCAATGGAAACGGTGGTACCGGCATCGTTGGGGCCAATTTGGCGGTGCTTAACGTTGGGGAGATTACTGGGGGAGATTCTTTCTTTGGCCGGGCTAACGCCATCACCTTCACCGGCGGCGTCAACACGCTTTCCCTGCGAAACGGCTCGATTATCACCGGCAATGTCGTGGTGGAGAGTGGCGCGACCGGCTCATTGATGCTCGGGGACTATGACACGCTGCCTTCCACACCGGCCTTCAATGTCTCGAAGCTCGTGAATACGGCCACGGTAGGCGCGAGTGACGAGTTCGTCGGCTTCACGAGCTTTAACAAGGCCGGGACGAATACCGTTACCCTGACCGGCACGGGTGCGCAGGACTGGACCATCGATCAAGGCACCTTGGTCGGCGACACCAACAGCTTCGGCGGCAATCTCACCTTCTCAGGCGTGAACACCGGCGCCGTCGTCTTCGACCAGGCGAGCGACGGTACCTATGCCGGGACCATTACCGGCCCCGGCCATTTCGGCAAGGCCGGCGCCGGTACGCTGACGCTGTCAGGCGACGCTTCCGACCTCGCGGGCAACCTGGGCGTCATGGGGGGCACGCTCGACATCGACACTCAGCTCACCTCTTTTACCGGGATCATTGCTACTGACGGAACTGATCCGGACGAGGGGGCAACCGCAAGAGTTTCAGGGTCGGCCACCTGGACTGCCGACGTCCTTAGGGTCGGGGATTCCAATGGGGATTCCAAAGGGAAAGGGAGCTTGATCGTCGAGAATGGCGGTCAGGTTTTCAACGATTCGGGAGTTGTGGCGTATGGCGCGGGCAGCACTGGCTCCGCGGTGATTTCCGGAAATGATTCGGGTTGGACACTCGTTGATGCCATCGCAGTTGGTCTCTTTGGCAATGGATCGCTCAGCATTGAAAATGGCGGGCAGGTTTCCAGCGGCAACAACGCCATTGTTGGTTGGGATGCTCAAGCCACCGGAATTGTGAATATTACGGGCCCCGGGTCGGTTTGGACAGGCGACTCCATCATTGCCGTTGGCGTCTTGGGCAAGGGCACGCTGACTCTGTCGGAGGGCGGACAGGTTTCGCTTGCCGGGGGTCCTGCTATCGTTGGGTTGGCGGCCCAGCCAGGATCATTCGGAACGCTCAACATCGGTGCGGCAAGTGGGGAAGTGGCGAAGGCCGCCGGCACGGTTGATGCGGCATCGATAGCTTTTGGCGCTGGCACAGGCACGGTTGTGTTCAATCATCTGGGAAATCCCGATGGGTCCGATCTGATTTTCACCCCTTCCCTGACCGGCTTGGGGACCATCCTCCATGAAAGCGGCACGACCGTTTTGGCCGCGGACAGTTCCAGCTTCACCGGTGCCACCACTGTTGCAGGCGGCACGCTTCTTGTCGGGAACCATGCCAGTGCCGGCTTCCTCGGTGGCACGATCAATGTCGAGGACGGCGCCACGCTCGGTGGCTCGGGCACGGTGGGCACGACGACGGTTGCCGATGGCGGGCATATCGCGCCAGGCAATTCGGTGGGTACGCTGACGGTTGCCGGAAATCTGGGCCTCTCTTCAGGGTCGATTCTCGATTACGAATTCGGCAATCCAGGCGGTTCAACCGGCTCTCCGGGGATAAGCGACCGCATCGGGGTGAGTGGCAATCTGACGCTCGACGGTACGCTCAATCTTGCGCAGAGCGGCGACGTGGCCGATGGCACGGCGGGCCTCGGCTATTACCGGCTGATGACCTATGGCGGCAGCCTTACCGACAACGGCCTGGAGATCGGCACGAAGCCGCCGCTTTCCGATCCGGCCGCCTATGAGATCCAGGCGGGCGGCGGCAATGTCGACCTCTTCATCGGAGCGGCCGGCGACGACACGCTGCAGCACTGGCAAGGCGGCGACGGGACCTGGAACACCACGAACGAAAAATGGCTGAACCAGGGCGGCGATACTCTCGTCTCCTGGGCAGGAAACCATGCGGTGTTCAAGAACGAACCGGGCGGCTTCGACGGCGGCACGATCGCCGTCGAAGGAGCGCAAAGCTTCAAGGGCCTGCAATTCGTCGACAGCGGCTACCGCCTGGAAGGTTCCGGCACGCTCGCGATAGATGGTTCCGACAGCGCCGATGGCAATGCCGAGATCCGCGTGCTGGCCGGCACGGCAGCCACCATCGCGACGACGATTACCGGCGCGGGCGGGGTCAGCAAGACGCAAGGCGGCACGCTCGTCCTGGAAGGCAGCAACAGCTATCAGGGCGGCACGCGGCTTCTAGGCGGGATTATTTCCGTTTCTTCCGATGCCAATCTCGGCGCTGCAAGCGGTGCCCTGACATTCAACGGCGGCACGCTGCGGAACACGGCGGCGTTCGCGACGGCGCGCAACGTCACCCTGGATGCCGGCGGTGGGACGTTCCAGACCGATGCCGACCTGACGGCGAACGGCGTCATCTCCGGGACCGGCGCGCTCACCAAGACCGGGGCCGGCGGGCTGGTGCTTTCGAGCGCCAACAGCTACGCCGGTGGGACGACGGTTTCGGCAGGATTCATCACCGCGGCGACGACAGGCGCGCTGGGCAGCGGACCGGTGAATGTCAAGGCCGGTGACCTCCGCTTCATCAATGATGCAAGCGCCGAGAGCCTCGACATCGTCATGGAAACAAACGCAACGATGCGCTTCGATGGCAGTGCGTCGGCGGGAACGGCGACGATCGTCACTACCCAAAGCCGCATCAACTTCAACGACGAAACATCGGCCGGTGCGGCTTCGATCACCGGCAATGGTAGCAGGACGTCCTTCAACGGCAATTCGAGCGCCGCCAATGCCACGATTGGCGTTACAATCCAAGGAACGCTCGACTTCTACGACACCGCGTCTGCCGGCAGCGCCGCCATCACCAACAAGGGCGGCTTCGTTGGCTTCCATGGCGCCAACACCGCGGATGGCGCCACGATCATCAACGATACGGGGGGAAAGGTCGACATCTCCGAAATGACGTCGGACGGTATCGCGATTGGCTCGCTTTCGGGCGATGGTCTCGTCTTTCTCGGCTCGAAGGTGCTGACGCTTGGCGGATTGGATAAGAACGACACCATCGGCGGCGTCATCCAGGATGGCAGCACTGGCATCGGAGGGAGCCTCGTCAAGACCGGCGCCGGCACGCTGACGCTGAACGGCGTCAGCACCTATACCGGTCTGACCACCATCGGCGGCGGCAAGCTCGTTGTCGGCGACGGCAGCCATTCCGGGGCAAGCATTGCTGGCGCCATTGCGGTTGCAGCCGGCGGCACGCTCGGCGGTTCGGGAACGGTGGGTACGACCACGATCGCTTCTGGCGGCACGATTACGCCGGGCAATTCGATCGGCACGCTGAATGTGTCAGGCGATTACACGCAGGAGATAGGCTCGACCTACGAAGTCGAGATCAATCCGGCCGGCAATTCCGACCTGATCGACGTGACGGGCAAAGCCACCATCCAGGGTGGCACCGTCTTCGCGCTCAAAGCGCCGGGCGGCTACAGTGCCGGAACCCGCTACACGATCCTGAGCGCGGATCAGGGCGTGACCGGCACCTATGATGCGTTCGACCAGAACGCCCCGTTTGTCGATCTGGCACTCGCCTATGACGCCAGTAATATCTATCTCGACGTTGCCCGCAATGACGTGTCGTTCTGCGACGTGGCCGGCACCCGCAACCAGTGTGCCACCGCCAATGGCGCCGAAAGCGCCGGGCCGGGCAACCCGATCTACGATGCAATCGCCGGCCTGCCGGACGATGAAACCGCACGCGAAGCCTTCGATGTGTTATCTGGCGAGATCCATGCGTCCGCCAAATCGGCGCTGATCGAGGACAGCCATTTTGTCCGCGATGCCATCAATGACCGCCTGCGTGCGGCCTTCGAGGGGGTAGGTATCCCGGCAACGCCGGTGCTGGCCTATGGCGAAGGCGGTCCGATGCTGGCGCCTGCCACCACCGATCGCTTTGCCGCCTGGGGCACGGCTTTCGGGTCATGGGGTTCCTTCGACGGCGACGGCAATGCCGCAGGCCTCGATACCTCCACCGGCGGCTTTCTTACCGGCGTCGACGGCCTTGTCGCGGAGGATGTGCGGCTTGGCATCATGACTGGCTACAGCCACACGAGCTTCGATGCCGACGGCCGATCCTCGTCAGGCTCGAGCGACAATTATCATCTCGGCCTTTATGGTGGCACGCAGCGGGGCGCTCTCGCCTTCCGCTCCGGGCTTGCCTATACGTGGCATGACATGAAGACATCGCGCTCGGTGGCCATGCCCGGCTTTGCCGACAGCCTGAGCGGCGACTACAACGCTGGCACCTTCCAGGCGTTCGGGGAACTCGGCTATCGCATCGATACGCCAGTCGCGGCCTTCGAGCCTTTTGCCAACCTCGCTTATGTCAACCTGCATACGGACGGCTTCACGGAAAAGGGCGGTGCGGCGGCATTGACCAGTGCAAGCCAGACCACCGACGCCACCTTCACCACGCTTGGTCTCAGAGCCTCCGCCGGCTTCACGCTCGGCGCCATCAATGCCACAGCGCGCGGCATGCTGGGCTGGCGCCATGCCTATGGCGACGTCATACCGACCAGCACACATGCCTTCTCTGCCGGTGATGCCTTCACGATCGCTGGCGTGCCGATCGCCAAGGACAGTGCCGCCATCGAAGCGGGGTTCGATCTCAACCTGACCGATGCCGCAACCCTCAGCGTCGCCTACCAGGGTCAGTTCGGCTCCGGCGTCCAGCAGAACGGCTTTAATGCAAAACTCAACGTGGAATTCTAATCAAGCGGGAAGGATCGTTCCGGAATGACTGCCCCTGACGGAAAAGGGGCTATTCAATCCGCTTGTCGCATCGCCCAGGCGGTCGTACGCCAGGAAGCGAACCTCGCGAGCGCCAGGCAGGAAGCCAGCCTTATCGCCGCCGGTCGGAGCGAGCCTACAAGGACGTGCGCAACTGTGATGAACGCGAACGCTGCGACCGCAGGTGCCGGACTTGATCGCGCAGAAGCGGACGCAGGAGCAGCTGGGAGGATTGTGTGGCGCGAAGCGGACCCTCCCAAGGTTCGGCTTTCCCCTAAACGCTTTACAGCCCGGTTTGGTAGCGCTACCGTTTCGGCCTAGCGTGAGCCTGGGAGGAGCCAGGGCTGTCGCTAGCGGAAGCGTTGTTCCTTCGACGACGTCGCAGGAATTTGTTGGGAGGATCGATGGCGTCTGTCGCAATTGGCGAAGTCTACAAATCATTCGGCGCTGTCGAGATCCTGCACGGGGTCAGCGTGAACATCGAGGACGGCGAGTTCGTCACTCTGGTCGGACCATCGGGCTGCGGAAAATCAACCCTTCTCAGAATGATCGCCGGCCTGGAAAAGATTTCACGCGGCCAGATCGCGATTGGCGAACGTGTCGTCAACAACGTTGCGCCCAAGGAGCGCGACGTCGCCATGGTCTTCCAGAACTATGCGCTCTACCCACACATGACCGTTGCCGAGAACATGGCGTTCTCGCTGATGCTCAAAGGAGTTTCCAAGCCGGAGAGCGATGCAGGCGTGCGCCGCGCGGCCGAAATCCTTGGGCTGGTGCCGTTGCTGGCGCGCTATCCTCGGCAGCTTTCCGGCGGCCAGCGCCAGCGCGTCGCCATGGGCCGCGCGATCGTGCGTGATCCGGCGGTCTTTCTCTTCGACGAACCGCTGTCCAATCTCGACGCCAAACTCAGGGTGCAGATGCGCGCCGAGATCAAGGAACTGCACCAGCGCCTCAAGACGACGACAGTCTACGTCACGCACGACCAGATCGAGGCCATGACCATGGCTGACAAGATCGTGGTCATGCATGACGGCATCGTCGAGCAGATAGGGCCGCCGCTGGAACTCTATGACCGGCCGAACAATCTTTTTGTCGCCAGCTTCATCGGCTCGCCGGCCATGAATTTGCTGAGGGGCGAGATCGCTATTGACGGCTCACCCTCGTTCCGCGGCGCCGGGGGGATTTCAGTCCCGTTGGCCTCGGCACTTTCCATCCCCAATGGCGAGCCTGTGGTGCTGGGAATAAGGCCCGAGCATTTGCGGCTGTCCGACGACCGGGGCATTCCGGTCACCGTCGCGGTGGTTGAACCAACCGGGTCCGAAGTGCAGCTCATCGGCCGGACAGCCGGCGGCGAAGAGATCGTCGCGAATTTCCGGGAACGACATTCCTTCACGCCGGGCGAAACCATCCGGCTTACGGCCGAGCCCGGCCTCATCCATCTCTTTCACGGAGAAACCGGACAGAGGTTCCAAACACGTACCGATCAGTAGGACCACAGGCAAGGACAACAAGCAGGAGGAAACGAGCATGAAGTTCACCAGACGTGACGTGATCCGCACCACCGCCGGCGCGGCGGCGGGTGCCTTGGGAAGTCGGTTCATCAGCTCTCCGGCCCTTGCCCAGGACGGACCGAAATACAAACCCGAGGATGGCGCCAAGCTTAGACTGCTGCGCTGGTCGCCCTTCGTCCAGGGCGACGAGGACCAATGGCTGGCCAACACCAAGCGCTTCACCGAAGCGACCGGTGTCGCGGTCCGCGTCGACAAGGAAAGTTGGGAGGACATTCGCCCCAAGGCGGCGGTCGCGGCAAATGTCGGCTCCGGCCCCGACCTGATGTTCGTCTGGTTCGATGACCCGCACCAATATCCCGACAAGCTGCACGACGTGAGCGAACTCGGCGAGTATCTCGGCTCGAAATACGGCGGCTGGCATGATGGACCAAAGCAATATGCGACCCGGGAAGGCAAATTCATCGGCCTGCCACTGGCCACGATCGGAAATGCCATCGTCTATCGGGAAAGCTGGGTGAAAGAGGCCGGCTTTTCGGAGTTTCCCAAGGACACGAAAGGCTTCCTGGAACTTTGCAAGGCCTTGCAGGCGAAGGGCCATCCGGCCGGCTTCACGCATGGCCATGGCGTCGGCGACGGCAACAACTATGCTCATTGGCTGCTGTGGAGCCATGGCGGCCAGATGGTCGACGAGAGCGGCAAGGTAACGATCAACAGCCCCGAGACCCTCAAGGCCATCGAATACGCGCAGGAACTCTACAAGACCTTCATTCCAGGCACCGAAAGCTGGCTCGACGTCAACAACAACCGCGCCTTCCTGGCCGGCGAACTGGCTGTCATCGCCAACGGCATCTCGGCCTACAACACCGCCAAAATCAATAAGGACAATGATCCGAAGCTGGCTGAAATCGCCAAGGACATACGCACCACCAACCTGCCCATCGGCCCTGTCGGCAAATCCGTCGAATTGTTCCAGGTGACCACGGCTGTCATCTTCAATTACACGCCCTACCCCAACGCGGCCAAGGCGTATTTGCAGTTCATGTTCGAGGAACCGCAAATGAAGGACTGGATCACCTCCTCGGCCGGATATTGCTGCCAGACCCTGAAGGCATTCGACAACAACCCGGTATGGACTGCCGATCCCAACAACGCCGCTTACGCCAAGGCTTCGGCTACTCTGCGGCCTAACGGCTATGCCGGGCCGCTCGGCTATGCTTCGGCGGCAACCATGGCCGACTACGTGCTGGTCGATATGTTCGCCAAAGCGGTGACCGGCCAGGCGACGCCGCAAGAGGCAATGGAAGAGGCCGAGAAGCGGGCAAATCGCTATTATCGCGTTTGAGCCGGCTCAGCCGGGCAGCGCGGCTGCCCGGCTGGCTTCGGATTGCATCGTGGCCGATCCGGCCGATCAATGAGACCTCAGCAGGAGCCGACCCATGGCTGTGCCGTCAGCTGCTATCCAGCCGCGATCTTCGATCTTCTCACGGATTCTATCGCGCTGGAGCGAAAGCCGGAACGCACTTGGCTTCGGCTTCATGCTTCCGGCGGCTGCACTGCTGCTTGTCTTCCTGACCTATCCGCTGGGGCTCGGCGTCTGGCTCGGCTTCACCGACGCCCGCATCGGCCGCCCCGGCATCTTCATCGGCATCGAAAACTATGAATATCTGTGGAGCGACGCCGTCTTCTGGCTCTCCGTCTTCAACACCTTGCTCTACACGATCAGCGCTTCGATCCTGAAATTCGCGCTCGGCCTCTGGCTGGCGCTCCTCCTCAACCAGAACCTTCCCTTCAAATCGTTCTTCCGCGCGATTGTCCTGCTGCCGTGGGTGGTGCCGACGGTGCTCTCGGCCATCGCCTTCTGGTGGATCTACGATTCGCAGTTCTCCATCCTCTCCTGGGCGCTGCAGCAGATGGGACTGATCGACCACCGCATCAATTTCCTTGGCGATCCGGAGAACGCACGCGCCTCGGTGATCGTCGCCAATGTCTGGCGCGGCATTCCTTTCGTGGCCATCACGCTGCTGGCCGGCCTGCAGACGATTCCCCAATCGCTTTACGAGGCCGCGACGCTCGACGGCGCCAGCCGTTGGCAGTTGTTCCGCTATGTGACGCTGCCGTTGCTGACGCCGATCATCGCCATCACCATGACCTTTTCGGTCCTGTTCACCTTCACCGATTTCCAGCTGATCTATGTGCTGACTCGCGGCGGGCCGGTGAATGCCACCCATCTGATGGCGACGCTCTCGTTCCAGCGCGGCATTTCCGGCGGCCAGCTTGGCGAGGGAGCCGCGATCGCGGTGGCGATGATCCCGTTCCTGCTTGCGGCGATCCTTTTCAGCTATTTCGGGCTGCAACGTCGTAAATGGCAGCAGGGCGGTGGAGACTGACATGGCCGCGATCGAAACGAGCAACCGTCCGAACACGGATGAAGGCGGCATGGGCTATCTTCAGAGCCTGCCCCGGCGCGTGGTGACCGTTTATCTGCCGCTCCTGATCTTCGTCATCGTGCTGCTGTTCCCGTTCTACTGGATGACGATCACGGCGGTGAAACCCAATCTCGAGATGACGGATTATGCCAATTTCAACCCGTTCTGGGTCGTCCATCCGACGCTCGAGCATATTCGGTATCTGCTCTTCGAGACGTCCTATCCGGGTTGGCTTCTCAACACGATCATCATCTCGACCGCCGCAACTTTCCTGTCGCTGCTGGCGGCGGTGTTCGCAGCCTATGCGATCGAACGCTTGAGGTTTTCCGGGGCGCGGCAGGTCGGCTTGGCGATCTTCCTGGCCTATCTCGTGCCGCCCTCGATTCTGTTCATTCCACTGTCGGTGATGGTGTTCAACCTCGGCCTTTACGATACGCCGTTCGCACTGATCCTCACCTATCCGACGTTCCTCATTCCATTCTGCACGTGGCTCTTGATGGGCTACTTCCGCTCGATACCCTTCGAACTGGAAGAATGCGCGCTGATCGACGGAGCGAGCCGCTGGCAAATCCTGACCAAGATAGTTCTGCCGCTGTCGGTGCCCGGCCTGATCTCCGCCGGCATCTTCGCCTTCACCCTGTCATGGAACGAATTCATCTACGCCTTGACCTTTATCCAGTCGTCCGAAAACAAAACCGTGCCGGTCGGCGTGCTTACCGAACTCGTACGTTCGGACGTCTATGAATGGGGAGCCCTGATGGCAGGCGCGCTGATCGGCTCCCTGCCGGTGGTGGTGCTCTATTCATTCTTTGTCGAGCACTACGTCTCCTCGATGACGGGGGCGGTCAAGGAGTGAGGCTGAGGCGGAAATCCCACCCTCGGCCGGCAGCTTCGATCCGATCCCCGCACTCCGCTCCCTCTCCTTCCCGCAAGCCTGCCACAAGCTTGTTGAGGCATGGTCTGGTCAGGGAAAACCGGTAAAAGGCGGACTTTCTTGGCGATTTCTCCACCCAGCGACATCGTTATGGATGTGGCCCGAGCCGTCGACCCGGCGGATATCGAGACCGCTCGCGCCGCGCTGGCAAAGCGGGCCGGCGGCGCTGCGGGCACGTTTTCACTCGACACCGCCGCTTCCGTCGATGCCGGCTCGATCCTGTCGCGCGCCACCGCCGACAAGGCCGCCGCCGCAACCGACCCGGCCAAGAAATTCAAGAAGTTCGAGGCGATGGTGCTGCAGACCTTCATCCAGAACATGCTGCCCAAGGACACCGAGGGCGTCTACGGCAAGGGCCTGGCCGGCGACATGTGGAAATCGCAGCTTGCCGAGCGGGTGGCGGACGTAATGGCCGAACGCGGCGGCATCGGCATCGCCAAATCGATGCTCGCCGACCACTATCTCGAAGGCAAGCGCGTCGTGCCCGTCGGTCCGGTTTCGGGCGGGCCGGAAAAGACCGAGGTCGACCAGCAAAACAGCCTGTCGACCTCGCTGGTCCATCAATTGCAGCGCAAGGCTGCGGGATCGATGACCGGTGACGAGACGACCATAAAAACAAATATCAAGATCTAAACTGGGAAACGCCATGGCCGACTTTTCGGAATCCACCCCCAACCTGCCAGCACGCACGACCACGTCGGAAGCGCCGATCCCGTTCGCGCGGCCCGGCAACCTCGCCGCCATCATCGGCCGCATCGAGGAAGTGGTCGAGGAAGAGACGGCAGGCATCCGCAACGCCACCAACTATGATCTCAAGGCATCGAACGCCCGCAAGAGCCGCTACCTCTACGAGTTGACCCGCGCCATGAAGGGCGGCAGCGAAGCCGAATTCCTCGAGCAGCACCGCGAGGGCCTGACCCGGCTGCGCCAGAAGCTGGCGAAGAACGAAGCGGCGATCCTGGCGCATCTCAGCGCGGTCAACGAAGTCGCCAGCCTGCTGCGGCACGCCATCCAGCGCGCCGAGACCGACGGCACCTATTCCGCCGGCGAGTTCGGCTGGATAAAGGCGTGATGGCGAACACAGGCGACACATCGGAGATCCTGCCTCGGCAACGGCGCCGTGCCGCGTTGCCATTGCAAGGGACTGACCAAGGGACTGACAAGGCCCGATGATCAAGGTCATCGCCATCGCCGTCTGGATCTGCGCCGCAACGCTGGGCGCCGTGTTCTATTCTTTCCAGGCGGCCGGCGAGCGCGGTGTCGGCGAAACGCCGAAGCCGATGCTGGGCGGCCTCGACTACGTCAAGACCGACATCATTTCGGTGCCGCTGATCCGCGATTCCGAGATCGGCGGCTATTTCCTGACCAAGCTTGTCTACACGGTCGAACCCGAGCAGATCAAGAAACTGTCCATTCCGGCCGAAGCGCTGATCACCGACCAGGTCTATTCCTACCTCTATTCCAATCCGCAGATCGACTTCACCAACAAGGCGACGATCGATCTCGATGCCTTCCGCGCCGCCATCCGCGATACCGTCAACACGCGTGTCGGGGCGCCTTTGGTGCATGAGGTTCTGATCGACCAGGTCAATTTCCTGTCGAAGGACGAAATCCGCGACAACTGGCTGCGCCGCAAGAAAAGCGAGACGGCGAGCGAAATGACCAAGGCGTTCAAGGAACACTGAGTTGCCGGGCTCGCATTTCCGGCCTCCTCCAGGCTCGCCTGCCGCAACGGCAGGAACCAACCGCCTGAATTCGCGTTGACGTAAACGTCAACGCAAAGCTATATGCGGCAGCGACCGTGATCGCGAAACCGCGGCACGGGCTTCGGCTGGATCGAAGCGCCGTTGCGAGACAGATGCAACCAGACAAGGAGAACAGCGTGAGCGTTCAGGAGATTGCCGAGAAGATCAAGTCGCGCGTGGCCAGCAGCGGGTTCGATCGTTCCGTGAAATTCGACACCGGCAGCGACGGCGTCATCGTCATCGACGGCGCAACCGTCTCGAACACCGATGCACCCACCGACTGCACCATCAAGCTCTCGCTCGACGATCTCGATTCGCTGATCGCTGGCGACCTGAACCCGACAATGGCGTTCATGACCGGCAAGATAAAGGTCGAAGGCGACATGACCGTTGCCATGGCGCTCAGCCAGCTGATCGGCTGAAGGCATGCAGGCGCCCAAGGTGGCGCCCACCAATCGCGAAAAAACGCCGCCTTTTCGGGCGGCGTTTTTGCATGAAATGCTGGCGGCTTCGTATCTCAGGCCGCCGATATCAATTCCTGCGCCTTCAGCTTGCGGCCGGCCGCCCTCAGCGTGCCGTGCACGCCGTCAAGCGCGCCTTCCACCAGTTCCAGCGCCAGCAGGCGGTGCCGCTCATAGGGTCCCGGCATGGCAAGCGAACCGGTCTTCTCGGCCGAGAAGCCGAAGCGCGCGTAATAGGGCGCATCGCCGACCAGAAGGATCGCGGCATGGCCAAGACGTGCCGCCTCGGCGATGGCATGGCGCATCAGGGCCGAGCCGATGCCGGCGTTCTTGAGCGACGGATCGACGGCAAGCGGGCCAAGCAGCAGCGCAGCCGCACCGCCCTCGCCCAGCCTGACGTCCCACAGCCGCACGGTGCCGGCGACGCCGCCCGAGCCATCGCGGGCGACGAAGACCAGGCCTTCCGAGGGCCGCCGGCCACGCCGCAGCTTCTCCGACGACTTTTTCCTGCGCTTCGGCCCCATCGCCCGATCGAGCAACGCCTCGCGCGCCGCAACATCGGCGGCGGTTTCGGCAACCATCACAAAGGCCGGTGCGTGGCCCCCAATTTCAACTGGCATTTCCATTTCCGTAATCCCTGGCGAGCGGAGATCTGTTCCACAGGCGAGCCCGGGTGGACGAAAGTCGCCCACCTGGGATGATCTGATCGGCTCTCTCAGCGCATTTTCAGGCGAAGTTGTGTCCGGTTCGCCGTTCGAAAATGCGCTGAGCAAGCGCCGTCAGATCACGTAGGATCGGAGAGGCTCGAAGCCGTTGAAGGCGACCGCCGAGTAGGTGGTCGTGTAGGCGCCGGTGCCTTCGATCAGCACCTCGTCGCCGATGGTCAGCGACAAAGGCAGCAGATAGGGCGTCTTCTCGTACATCACGTCGGCCGAATCGCAGGTCGGGCCGGCGAGCACGCAAGGTGCGGTCTCCGTGCCGTCATGCGCGGTGACGATCGGGTAGCGGATCGCCTCGTCCATCGTCTCGGCCAGGCCGCCGAACTTGCCGATGTCGAGGAACACCCAGCGCACATTGTCGTTGGCGGCCTTCTTCGAGATCAGCACGACTTCCGACTTGATGACGCCGGCATTGCCGACCATGCCACGGCCCGGCTCGATGATGGTCTCCGGAATGGCATTGCCGAAATGCTTGCGCAGCGCCGAGAAGATCGCCTGGCCATAGGCCTGGGCGGCCGGCACGTCACGCAGATAGCGCGTCGGGAAACCACCGCCCATATTGACCATCTTCAAGACGATGCCTTCCTCGGCGAGCGTCGCGAACACCACCTTGGCGTCGGCCAGCGCGCGGTCCCAGGCGGTCAGGTCGGTCTGCTGCGAGCCGACATGGAACGACACGCCATAGGCGTCGAGGCCGAGCCCCTTGGCATGGCGCAGCACGTCGACGGCCATCGCCGGCACGCAGCCGAACTTGCGCGACAGCGGCCACTCGGCGCCCTCGCCATCGGTCAGCACGCGGCAGAACACGCGCGCACCGGGCGCGACGCGGGCGATCTTCTCGACCTCTTCGACGCAATCGACGGCGAACAGGCGGATGCCGAGCTGGTAGGCGCGTGCGATGTCACGCTCCTTCTTGATGGTGTTGCCGAAGGAGATGCGGTCCGCCGGTGCACCAGCGTCCATCGCCATCTCGACTTCGGCAACGGAAGCGGTGTCGAAGGACGAGCCCATCGCAGCAAGCAGGCGCAGGATTTCCGGCGCCGGGTTTGCTTTCACCGCATAGTAGATCCTGGAATCGGGCAGCGCCTTCTCGAAGGCGCGGAAATTGTCGCGCACGACATCGAGGTCGACGACGAGGCAGGGGCCGGTCGGACGTCGGGTGGCGAGGAAGTCAAGGATGCGCTGGGTGGCCATCGGGGTCTCTCCATCAGCGCCTTTCGGCGCGCAATAAGGCTGCGGGACGCGGGCTGTCGGCCTCGCGAACTCGCGGTGGACAAAGGCGGGACGGAAATCCATGGAACCAGCCGGTGGAGACCCCGGAACCATGAAGCGCCGTCTCGCGGCGGTGAACCTTGGCCTTGCCCGGCCTCGGTTCGCTTTGTCTGCCTTGGCTTGGATGGGAGACCCGTCCGCACTGCCGGCAATGAAGGTGTGCCTCTTCAGTAACCCCGGTTTTTGGACAACCGGCAGAACACCAGAAAGGCCCGCACCGTCGTTGCTTCAAGGTGTCCTCGGGCTGGCGGTTGGCCGCTAGACCGACTGGAGGGGTTGGCTCCAGTTACCTTACCGATTTCCCTCACCATTCGAGGATCGGCGGACACCCACAGGCACGTGCGACTTTGGGCAAGCGCGATATAAGGGCGAAGACTTTCACAATCAATAAAAATCGTATCGCAGGTTGTAAAATTTCTGGCGTCGAACAATGTTGCGGCAACCGTATCCGGATATCGAACGATGACAGGCACGCACGGCCCTCTCAACGCCTTTCTCGATCTTCGCCAGATGCCCGTGGCACATGCCCAGCTCGGCCCGTTGGCCGGCCTGCGGCTGGCCGTCAAGGACATATACGACGTCGCCGGCTACCGCACCGGTTGCGGCAATTTGCAAAAATTCGCCGAAAGCCACGCAGCCTCGCGCACCGCACCCGCCGTGCAGATGATCCTCGATGCCGGCGCACGCTTCGTCGGCAAGACGCAGACCGACGAGCTCGCCTTCGCGCTGTTCGGTCAGAATGCGCATTTCTCGTTTCCGGTGAACCCGGCGGCACCCGACCGCGTCACCGGCGGCTCCTCATCGGGGTCGGCGGCGGCGGTGGCGGGCAGGCTGGCCGATATCGCCACTGGTTCCGACACCGGCGGCTCGATCCGCGCGCCGGCGAGCTTTTGCGGACTGATCGGGCTGCGCACCACGCATGGCCGCATTTCGCTCGACGGCACGATGAAGCTGGCGCCGAGCCTTGACACGTTCGGCTGGTTCGCCGACGACATCGAGACCTACGAGACCGTCGGCAAGCTGCTGCTCGGCCGCGATCCGCACCAGCACGTGTTGGACCGGCCGCTGGCGCTGGATTGGCTGGACGGGCTGGTCGCCCGCCCGGCGCTGGCCGAATATGCCGGAATGAAGGGGCTGGCGGGCGCGGTTTTCGGCGCGCCGGCGACGCCGGCAATCCGCTTCTCCTCATCTCCCGATGAACTTTACTGGTGCTTTCGCCGGCTGCAGGCCAGGGAGGCCTGGGCGGTGCATGGCGAATGGATCACCAGCGGCGAGCGCGGCCTCGGCACCGGCGTCGAGGAGCGTTTCGGCTTCGGCCGCGCCGTCGACGACAAGACGGCGCAGGCCGAGAAGGTGCGGCGTCTGACCTTTCGCGGCGAACTGAGCGCCCTGCTCGGCAAGGACGGCTTCCTTGTCCTGCCGACGGTGCCTGGTCCGGCGCCTTACGTGGACAGCACGCCGGAGCAGTTCCAGGCCTATCGCGAACGGGCGCTCCAGCTTCTGTGCCTGGCCGGCCTGTCCGGTTTTCCACAGATCACACTGCCCGTCGGCTCGGTCGCCGGCGCCCCGTTCGGCCTGTCGCTGCTTGGCCCTTCCGGCAGCGACATTGCCCTGATACGGCTCGGCCGGAAACTTCTCGACGCGGCACGAAAGGCCTGACCATGGACACACTGACGCGCATGCGCGCCTTCATCGACGTGGTCGAGGCCGAGGGCTTTTCCGCGGCGGCGCGCAAGATCGGCCGCTCCAAGGCCTTGCTGTCGAAATATGTGCGCGAGCTGGAGGACGAACTCGGCGCTTTGCTGCTCAACCGCACCACGCGCCAGTTCTCGATGACCGAGGCCGGCCACACCTATTACCGGCGCGCCTCGGAGATCGTGCGCGAGGTCGACAGCCTGGCCGACGCGGTGCGCGAATCCTCCGGCGACGTGCGCGGCCGGATCAAGCTGTCGGCGCCGCGCACCTTCGCCGACGCGCCGATCGGCCAGTCGCTGATCGACTTCGCCAAGCAGCATCCCGACATCGTGCTCGACATCCAGCTCGACGACCGCTTCGTCGATCTGGTCGAGGAAGGCTTCGACCTTGCGGTGCGTATCTCGCGGCTGGAGAACTCGTCGCTGATCGCCAGGCGTCTGGCGCCATTTTCGATAAAGCTCTGCGCCTCCCCCGAACTGATCGCCAAGCATGGCACGCCGACACGGCCGCAGGATCTCAGCCGCATGCCTTGCATCGTCGACACCAATGGCCGCGGACTGAACAACTGGCCGTTCAAGGGCGACAATGGCGATCCGGTCAGCGTTTCGGTGTCAGGTCCGATCGAGGTCAACAGCCCGATGACGGCGAGAGCCGCGGCCGTGTCCGGGCTGGGATTCACCGTCCTGCCGGATTTCATTGCCGCGCCCGATCTCGCGAGCGGCCGGCTGGTGTCGGTGATGGATGACCGTATCCTGTCGGGCGGCGGCATCTTCGCCGTCTACCCGCACCGCCGCTATCTGCCGGCCAAGGTCCGCGTTTTCGTCGACTTCCTGGTGCAGTGGTTCAGGACGCGTGAAGTTGCCTGACCCACTTCAGCCGAGCAGCGGTCCCAATTTCGCCCCCTTTCTGGTAACTCTCGGCAACTCTTCCGAGGCCTAGGGAATCGCGACCGAGAATGCACCTGAAACGGCACGCAATCATGCTGGCTTCGGCCTTGGCGGCTAGCTTTGCCGCCACTGGACCCGCTTACGTGCATCCACACGTCTTCGCCGAGGCTCGCCTCGATGTGATCCTCTCCCCCGATCACCAAAGCGTGAAGGCTCTGCGTCATCTCTGGCGCTTCGACGACCTGTTTTCCTCGACGGTGATGATGGAATTCGACAAGAACTCCGACCTGAAGCTCGACGACAAGGAGCTGAAGGAAGTCGCCGACACCGTTCATGCCTCGCTGGCGGAGTTCAACTACTTCCAGCTCGTCACCGTCGACGGCAAGGACGTGGCGATGACGCCGCCGCCGCATCTGATGGCCAATTTCGACAACGACCAGCTGATCATCCTGTTCGAGTCCGAACCGAAGGTGCCGATCAAGCTCAACGGCAAAATCGATATCGGCGTCTACGATCCGACATTCTACACGGCGATCGACTTCACCGAGGACTCCAACATCACGGTCGAAGGCCTGCCCTCGAACTGCACCAGCAAGGTGGTCCGTCCCGACCCCGACGAGGCCATCAAGGAAAACCAGAAGACCCTCACCGATGCCTTTTTCAATGACCCGACCGGCACCGATATGAGCAAGATCTTCGCCACCAAGCTCGAACTGACCTGTCAGCCAGAAGGATGAAGCCGGTGACGAAACCGTCCCTGCGTTTGGCATTCGGCCTGTTGGCCCTCACAGTCGCCATGATGCATTTCGCCGACGCGGCTCATGCCCAGAGTTCGCTCGGCATCGGCGTCAATGACGGCATGGCGCCCACCACCGGCCCGTTCGCCCATATCCTGATGTGGATCAATCTCAGGCAGCAGGAATTCTACCGCGCGCTGGCAACGGCGATGAAGGCGATGCGCCAGGACGGCAGCAAGATCTGGATACTCGTCGGCCTGTCCTTCGCCTACGGTATTTTCCATGCCGCCGGCCCCGGTCACGGCAAGGCGGTGATCTCGTCCTACATGGTGGCCAATGAAGTGGCGTTGCGGCGCGGCATCCTCTTGTCCTTCGTCTCGGCGCTGCTGCAGGGCCTGACCGCGGTCGCGGTGATGGGGGTCGCCTATTTCGTCCTGCGCGGCACCTCCGTCTCGATGACGGACGCAGCCTGGTTCATGGAGATCATGAGCTTTGTCTTCGTCACCCTGTTCGGCGCCTGGCTGCTGTGGCGCAAACTCGGCCCCGCCGTCCTGCGTCTGTTCGGCAAGGGCCCGGCCTACAGCCTGTCGGCGGCTCATGCCGGCCATTCTCACGCCGGTCATTCTCATGGGGGTCATTCTCATGGGGGTCATTCGCACGGCGCGCATTCGCATGCCGGCCATTCCCATGCAGCTCACAGCCATTCGGCGCATGCCCATTCGCACGCGCTGCACGCGCATGACCATGTGCACGGCCCTTCGCACGATCATCACGATCATCACGATCATGCCGAACACGATCATGCTCATCACGATCACGCGGCCGGCGAAGTCTGCGACACCTGCGGCCATTCGCACGCACCCGATCCGGCGCTGCTGTCAGGCGACCGCTTCGACTGGCGCACGGCCTGGACAGCGGTGGCGGCGGTCGGCATCCGCCCCTGCTCCGGCGCGCTGATCGTGCTCAGCTTCGCCCTGCTCAACGGCCTCTGGCTCGGCGGCCTGCTGTCGGTGCTGGCAATGTCGCTGGGCACCGCCATCACCGTTTCGGCACTGGCGACGCTGGCGGTGACCGCCAAGAACTGGGCGGTCTATTTCGCCGGCGACGGCCGCATGGGCAACCGCATCCACTCGATCGTCGAGATCGGCGGCGCCGCCTTCGTGTTCCTGTTCGGACTGCTGCTGCTGTCGGCAAGCCTGGCGAGCGGCGGATGATGCCCGACGCCACGAGGGTCGGAGTTTAACCCGCGATCTTGCCGCCGAGCTCATCCTCGATGTGAGCGCGGATGATCTCGTCAAAACTCTTTTCGGCGCTGAAGCCGAGCTCCCGCGACCGCTTTGCCTCGAAGCGCGTCGGCCAGCCCTTGACGATCGCCCAGATCGTGTCATCCGGAACCTCGCGGATCAGGCTTACCGCCTTCGGCCCGGCGATGCGTTCCAGCGCCTCGATCTGCTCGCCGACGGTGACGGCGACGCCGGGCATGGTCAGATTGCGGCGTGGCCCGACAGCGCTGCCGTCGATCCCCGCCGCATGGATCAGGAAGTTGACCGCCGAGCGGGGGCTGGCATGCGTGTGCACGACCGAGCGCGGCACCGGCAGG
Source organism: Mesorhizobium sp. Primo-A (assembly GCF_003997175.1). NCBI lineage: Bacteria > Pseudomonadati > Pseudomonadota > Alphaproteobacteria > Hyphomicrobiales > Phyllobacteriaceae > Mesorhizobium > Mesorhizobium sp. Primo-A. The sequence goes on along the minus strand of NZ_RZTG01000001.1, from coordinate 148,131 downwards.
ATCGCCTCATGGCCGCTCAACGGCTCGCGGATGATGCCCGAGAAGAAGCCCGACGCCGCCTTGTTCGGCTTGCCCGGCCGCACGCAGATGGTCGGCAGCCGGATGCCGATACCGTCGAAGAACCCGCGCCTGGAATAGTCGGCCAGCAGCGCTTCGCTCATCTGCTTCTGGGTACCATAAGAGGTCAGCGGCGTCGGATGGAAGTCATCGGGAATGACGTCCGGGAACGGCGCGCCGAACACCGCGATCGACGAGGTGAAGACGACGCGCGGCGCAAAGCCCGCCACCCGGATGGCATCGAACAGGGCGCGCGTGCCATCGAGATTGACGCGGTAGCCGAGTTCGAAATTCGCCTCCGCCTCGCCGGATACGATGCCGGCGAGATGAAAGACGACGTCGGGGCGCGATGCGACCAGGCGCTCGGTGGCACCCGCTTCGGCGAGATCGCCGGTGTGCAGCGTGACGCTGACGCCATCCAGGCTCGGCGCCTGTGGCGGCACGATATCGTGGAGATCGAGCGCGGTGATCTTGCCCCCGCGCAGCGTCCCGTCCTTGGCCAGCCGGGCGATGAGCTTGCGGCCGACCATACCCGCGGCGCCAGTGATCAGAATGCGCATGTCGAAGATCCCTTGCCTATTTACCCTGGTTTTTGCGCTGGTTGCGGGCGCGCAGCCAGAACACCGAGAAGAACGCCAGCACGAAGACGATGCCAAAGGCGCCGGCCAGCACAGTGGAAAGGCTGCCGAGTGCCAGCATCACGGTCGGCAGATAGTAGGCGCCTATACCGAACAGCAGCATGATCCACGCGGCAGCGATGACCGCGTTCCTGGTGTCGCGGTCCATCATGCCGCGTCCGGAGGATGGGCGTTCGTCAAGCTGGTTTTCAAGGTTTTGCAACTCCTGAGGCAGGACGATCGACATCGATCGATCCGGTCCTAGTGATGGTGGTCGTGATATGCAGCCGCTTCATGCTCGTGCCCGTGGTCGTGCTCGTCGCCATCGTCGGCGCATTGCCCGAATTCCGGTTCCACGGTGGCATGGCTGATGCCGTGCTCGCTGGCAAGCCGCTTCTTGACGGCACTCACCGCCTGATGCGCATCGACGCCCTCGTCTAGACAGGCATGCAGCGTCGCCATATTGCTGGTCCCGTCGAGCGACCAGACATGCATGTGGTGCACTTCGCGTACACCGTGGATCGTCGTCTGGATATCCCTGGCGATCAGATCTCGGTCGAGGCTTGGCGGCACGCCCTCGAGCAGGACATGGGCGGCCTCCCGCATCAGCGACCACGCCGTGTAGAGGATCAGCAGTGAAACCAGGACCGACAGGATCGGGTCGATCGGCGTCCAGCCGGTCGCCAGGATGACCAGCGCCGCCGCGATGGCCGCCGCCGAGCCGAGCAGGTCGCCAAGCACATGCAGGATGGCGCCGCGCATGTTCAGGCTCTCGCGGTCGCCGCCATGCAGCACGAAGAACGAGCCGAGGTTCACCAGCAGGCCGAGGATCGCCACCACCAGCATCGGCCCGCCAAGCACCGGCGCCGGCGCCTGCAGGCGTCCCCAGGCTTCATAGACGATCCACAGCGCGATGACGAAGATGGCGATGCCGTTGGTATAGGCCACCAGCGTCTTGACCCGGCCGAAGCCATAGGTGAGGCGAACGGTCGCCGGCCGGCCGCCAAGATGAAACGCATACCAGGCAAGGCCGAGCGCGATCGAATCGGCGAGCATGTGGCCGGCATCGGCCAGCAGCGCCAGCGAGCCCGTGAGGATGCCGCCAAGCGCCTCGGCGACCATGAAGCCGCCGGTCAGGCAGGCTGCGATCAGAACGCGTTTCTTGTCGGTCGAGCCATGCACATGACCAGGGCCGTGACCGTGCCCGGTGTGATCGTGGGTATGTGCCAATAGTGAACTCCTAAGCGCCGAATTCCGCGCGAAAATCCTCGAGCCGTCGCTTCTGCCGGCCGTCGCCATCGAAATTGGCCGGATCGAGCCACGCCTCATAGGCACTGCGCAGCGCCGGCCATTCCTTGTCGATGATCGAATACCACGCAGTGTCGCGGTTTTCACCCTTGACGATGAGATGCTGGCGGAAAATGCCTTCGAACTTGAAGCCGAACCGCTCGGCCGCCCGCTTCGATGGCTCGTTGCGGTTGTTGCACTTCCATTCGTAGCGGCGATAGCCGAGCCCGTCGAAGATGTATTTCATGAACAGGAACTGCGCTTCGGTTGCTCCCGGCTTGCGCGAGATGAGCGGTCCCCAATAGATGTTGCCGATCTCGATGACGCCGTAGGCCGGATCGATGCGCATCAGCGTCTGGCGTCCGGCGACCTTGCCGCTGGCCTTGTCGATGACGGTGAAGAACAGCGGATCCTCGCTGGCCTCGACTTTGTCCAGCCATGGCTGGAAGGCGGCGCGGGTCTCCGGCGGATAATCGGGCAACCAGGCGAAGCGGTCGTCGATATCGGACACGGAGGACGCTTCATAGAGGCCGTCGCCGTGTTTTGCAGCGCTCAGCGGTTCAAGCCGGACGTATCGACCGTCGATGGTCTTGCGTTCAGGCCGCGGACGCGGTTGCCAATCCCTGAGATTTTCCGACACCGAATGCTCCAATCCGTTTGACTTTTGCGGGCTGAGGCTCACAAAAACGCGACCCAACAGCAAGAACCACACGGACGGGAAAAATGCTCCACACGATTTCGGCCTTCGACCGCCTTGGCGAGGAAAACGCCTTCGCCGTGCTTGCGAGGGCCACAGCACTTGCCCAACAAGGCCGCGACATCGTCAATCTCGGCATCGGCCAGCCCGACTTCAAGACGCCGCAGCACATCGTCGAGGCGGCGATCAAGGCGCTGCGCGACGGCCATCACGGCTACACGCCGGCCAATGGCCTGCTGGCGACGCGCGAGGCGGTGGTGCGCCGCACGCTGACCACCACCGGTGTCGAGATATCGCCCGAAACGGTGATGATCCTGCCCGGCGGCAAGCCGACCATGTTCGCCGCGATCCTGATGTTCGGCGAGCCCGGCGCCGAGATCCTCTACCCGGACCCCGGCTTTCCCATCTACCGCTCGATGATCGAGTTCACGGGTGCGGCACCCATTCCCGTGCCGATGCGCGAAGAAAACGGCTTTGCCTTCTCGGCCGAGGAGACGCTGGCGCTGATCACCTCGAAGACCAGGCTGCTGATCCTCAACTCGCCCGCCAATCCGACCGGCGGCGTCACGCCTCGCGCCGAGATCGAGAAACTGGTCAAGGGGCTGGAGGCGCATCCGCAGGTCGCCATCCTCTCCGACGAAATCTACGACGTCATGACCTATGATGGCGAGACGCATTGCTCGCTGCTCGGCTTTCCCGAAATCCGCGACCGGCTGATCGTGCTCAACGGCTGGTCGAAGACCTGGGCGATGACCGGCTGGCGCATGGGCTGGTCGATCTGGCCGAATGGCGACAAGGGCGCCCATCTCTACGACAAGGTGCGCAAGCTGGCGGTCAATTGCTGGTCCTGCGTCAACGCGCCGAGCCAGTTTGCCGGCATCGCCGCCATCGACGGCCCGCAGGACGACGTCGACGAGATGATGCGCGCCTTCGACCGCCGCCGGAAGATCGTCGTCGAGGGACTGAACGCCCTGCCCAACATATCCTGCATCACGCCCAAGGGCGCGTTCTACGCCTTCCCCAACGTCTCGAAGACCGGCTGGAAGGCCAAGAAGCTCGCCTCGGCACTGCTCGACGAGGCCGGCGTGGCGCTGATCGGCGGTCCCGATTTCGGCATTCTCGGCGAAGGCTATATCAGGCTCTCCTACGCCAATTCCGAGGAGAACATCTTGCGCGCGCTGGAGCGGATCGGAGCGTTCCTGGCGAAGTAGGCTTCAAAGCAGGCCGGTGGCCTCTTTCCGGGTGGTTGCGGCTGGCGACAATGATGGTGTCATGATCTGTCCGGACACGCACGGCCAAGGCTGGGCGGGCGTGTCGGGAACCGCTACGCTCCCTGGATCAGGATCGAAGCAGGTGACATAAAATGTTCTACGCAATCCTTGCCTATCACGTGGAAGATGCGATCAAGGCGCTGACGCCGCAGGAAGATGCAGCACTTATGGCCGACCTGCTGAAGATCAACACCCGGCTTCATGAGGAAGGCACGCTGGGGCCGTCCGCGCGTCTGGGCGCAACACAGGATGCCATCACCCTGCGCGGCCCGGGCGACGGTGTGATCATCGACGGTCCTTTCGCCGAAACCAAGGAACAGTTGCTCGGGCTCTATGTCGTCGACTGCGCCACGCGAGACGAGGCCATCGCGATCGCCCGCGACCTTCGCCGCGTCAATCCCACCGCCGTTTACGAGATCAGGCCCATTCTGCTGTTCAAGCCCGGCGTGCCGCTGGCCGGGAAATAAAACCATCCGGCTGGGTCCCCGCTGCTTCGCAGCGTCCCAGCGTTCGCCGGCCTTTCATCGTGCCACTGGCACGATGAATTCGCTTACGCGAACCGGGCTGCTCACCCACGCCCGACAAACGGCATCTTGGTCGCCATCACGGTCATGAACAGCACGTTGGCGTCGAGCGGCAGGCTGGCCATGTGGACGACGGCGTCGGCGACGCGCTGAACATCCATCACCGCTTCGGCTGCGATCGAGCCATTGGCCTGCGGCACACCGACCGTCATCGGCTGCGCCATGTCGGTCAGCGCATTGCCGATGTCGATCTGGCCGCAGGCGATGTCATAGGGCCGACCGTCGAGCGCCAGCGTCTTGGTCAGTCCGGTGATGGCATGCTTGGTCGCCGTGTAGGGCACCGAGCCCGGGCGCGGCGCATAGGCCGACACCGAACCGTTGTTGATGATGCGGCCACCCATCGGCTTCTGCTTGCGCATGGCGCCAAAGGCGGCACGGGCGCACAGGAACGAACCGGTGAGGTTGACGCCGACGATATCGTTCCACACTTCGACCGGTATCTCGTCGATCGGCGTCGATTTGTAGCCCATGCCGGCATTGTTGAAGAGCAGGTCGACACGGCCGAAGGCCGCCGCCACGGTCTCGAACAGATCGTCGACCTCGCCTGCCTTGCTGATATCGCAGGCAACCGCCAGGGCCTTGGCGTCGGTGGACCCGGCCTCAGCCACGGCTGCATCCAGCACGGATTTGCGGCGTCCGCAGAATACCGTGTTCCAGCCGGCCCTGAGCAGCGCCGTGGCGACGCTCTTGCCGATGCCCGTGCCGGCCCCGGTGACGATGGCGGTTCTTTGCTCGGTCATGGCTATTGTCCTCCGGCAGCGCTGCGCTTGCTCGACTGATTTTGGGGGGTTGGCTCGAAAAGGAAGGCATCGCAAATGACGGCGGCGATGGCAAGCGTGTCCATCCGGCCGGACCGACAAAAAGGGCGGCCATTGGCGACCGCCCCTGATCTGAACCGGGCTTGGGAGGAGGAAAAGCCGATCCGACTGTGTTGAATGATGCGCTTGCTGGGTTAATGAGCGGTTAACCCGGAAAGTGCCCCCTGTGCCGTTTTGGCCTACCAGCGCGGATTGGGTGACGTCCCGGCCTTGGCCGGCACCTTGGCCGCCGAAACCGTCGCCTCGACATGGTCGACCAGCGCGTCCGGCAGGCCGAGCCGGCCGGCAAGCAGGTCGAGATAACCGCGCTCGGCGCGTGTGTCGGGATCGATGGTCAGGCGCGACGCCGTGTAGAGTTCGAGCTTCTGCGCATCGGTCTTGGCGCCGGCCACCAGCGTGTCGAGGTCGAGCGGGCTTGCCAGCTCCGCCATCAGGAACTTTTCGGCGTCGGAGCCTATGCCGGCCAGGCTGAGCTTGCCGGCGATCTTCTGGCGCTCTTCATCGTCGATATGGCCATCGGCCTTCGCCGCCGAAATCATCGCCCGCACCAGGGTCAGCGTGAATTCGTCCTCGCCTTGCGGCGCCTGCGACGGGTGGAAGGGGGTATCCTTGGGCGGCGGCAGCAATTCCGGTTCACCGGCCGCCGGTGCTTCCGCGGGCGCGTTGCCGGCCTTGTAATTCTGGTAGGCCTTGTAGGCGAGGCCGCCGATCGCGGCCAGTCCGCCAAGCTTCACCGCGGCGCCCGTCACGTTGCGGCCAGTACCGGTTCCGAGCAGCACCGCGGCCAGCGCACCGGCGGCCAGCGGATTGTCCTTGGCCATCTGCACGGCCTGCCCCGCCTTGTCGCGAACGGTGCCGCTGGTGCCGGGGATTTGCGAGCCGAGCAGATCGTCGAGAAGCTTCTTGGGATCGAACATTCAGTGCCTCCAGGATTTGCCCGGCCAACGGGCGGGTTTCGAACGTCGAAGACGTAGGTCCCGAAACTTGACATTGCAATGACAGGCAGCCGCTTTGCAGCAGCACGATGCTGGATCAGGAGCCGATATGCGGCCCCCTGCCCCGCGCCTGCGCAAGCTCGACCTGGCGCTGGCGCTCGGCATAACGCTGGCGGTCCTCGTCCGAACGCGCATCGAAGCAATGCGGGCACGAAATACCGGCAGCGAATTTGGGCGACGTCAGCTCGCCCGGCGTCAGCGGGTGGCGGCAGGCGCGGCACAGTTCCGCGTCGCCCTCGGCAAGGCCGTGCGACACCGAAACCCGCTCGTCGAAGACGAAGCACTCGCCTTGCCAGAGGCTCTGTTCGGCCGGAACCTCCTCGAGGTATTTGAGGATACCGCCCTTGAGATGGAAGACATCCTCGAAGCCGAGCGATTTGACATAGGCGGTTGCCTTTTCGCAGCGTATGCCGCCGGTGCAGAACATCGCAACCTTGCGGCCTTCGAGCTCCGCCCGGTGCGTTTCCACCCAGGCCGGGAACTCGCGAAAGCTTGCGGTGGCCGGGTCGATCGCACCCTTGAACGTGCCGATCGACACCTCATAGGCGTTGCGCGTGTCGATGATGACAGTGCCGGGCTGCGAAATCAGAGCGTTCCAGTCGGCCGGCGCGACGTAGGTGCCGGCACTTTTCGAAGGATCGATGTCATCGACACCCATGGTGACGATCTCGCGCTTCAGCCGCACCTTCATGCGATGGAACGGCATGTCCGCGGCCGCGCTGTACTTGACCTCGAGTCCGGCAAGCCCTTCGATGGCTTCGAGATACGCGATCAGTTCGGCAATTGCCGTCTCGCTGCCGGCGACGGTGCCGTTGATGCCTTCATGCGCCAGCAGCAGCGTGCCCTTTATGCCGCGCCCGCAGCAGAATGCGGCGAGCGGCGCGCGCAGTTCTTCGAAAGCGTCGAGCCGGGCAAACCGGTAGAGCGCGGCGACGCGAAGGAGTGGAAGTGATGTCATCGCCGAAGCCACTAGACGCTCGAGCAAGCCGATTCAAGGCAAAGCAGGCATCCTGTTCGGCGGGTCACTGGCGCAAATCTGCACCATGGGTGAATTTGTACCATAGCTGAGATCAGGGAGTCAAGAAAAAATTCCTATCCTGAAAAGCCACCGGGACCAAAGCTGTCGGCACCATCGAGCCGGCAGCCACCCTTGTCAACTTGGGCTTGGCGAGTATGGGCGACGCGTGACATCGCGACACGGCCGGTTTCGTGGACAGGAAAACGGCCTTCTGCTAATCGGTTGAATTGTCCCACGCCACGGAGAGACACATGCCCAGCAAGACCGAAAAACTTCTGTCGCTCCTCAACGGCCAGCCCGTCATCCCGGTGCTGAAGATCTCCGATGTCGCCAATGCCGTGCCGCTGGCCCGCGCTCTGGCGCGCGGCGGCCTGCCTGCGATCGAGATCACGCTGAGGACCGCCGACGCGCTGGAAGCGATCCGGCGGGTCGCTGGTGAAGTCGAGGAAGCCATCGTCGGCGCCGGCACCATTCTTGATGCCAGGCAGTTCGAAGAGGCGGCCGCCGCGGGCTCGCGCTTCATCGTCAGCCCCGGCATCACCCGCGAGCTTCTGTCGGCAGCCGCCGCCAGCGATGTTCCGCTGCTGCCCGGTGCGATCACCCCCGGCGAGATCATGGCCGCGCGCGAAGCCGGCTTGCGCTTCCTGAAATTCTTCCCGGCCGAGCAGTCGGGCGGCATCGCTTCGCTGAAGGCCTTCGCCTCGCCGCTCGCCGATGTGAAATTCTGCCCGACCGGCGGCATCTCGGCCAAGAACGCGGCTGACTATCTAAGCCTGCCCAACGTGGTCTGCGTCGGCGGTTCCTGGGTGGCGCCCGACGACCTCGTCAAGGCCGGCAAATGGGACGAGATCGAAGGCTTGGCGCGCGCGGCGAGCAAGCTCACAAAATAAGGCTTTCATGGCGGCATGGAAAAACCCGGCCGACTTGCGTCGACCGGGCTTCCGCCGGATGTTTTTTCCAGGCCTGCCTTGGCCGGATCAGTTGCAGACCCTGACTTCCCTGACCACCCTATGATGATGCTTCCAGGTCGTGACAACCTTGGTCCGGCAGTGCTTCTTCATGTGCATGTGATCGTGGGTCTTGACGACAATGGTTTCGGCCTGCGTAGGGGCGATGGCCGCCGAAGCGGTTGCCAACGCGATGACCGATGCCAGTAGAATCTTCTTCATGGGTATCCCCGGGTTTGAACGAACGAGGGAGAAACCGTTGACGGCCCGAGGCGTTCCACGATCACGGCAATGTCAGGCCGGTGTGATCGGAAGCCGGCGGGCCGCGCGACCGGATCCGGCCACGCAGCAAAAAGCCGCGCTGGTTGCCCGGCGCGGCTTTGTCGGTTGATTTGCCGTCATTTGGTCTGGAAGCGGGCTACCGACATGAACTTGACGGCGTTGCCGGTGAAGCGATTGGCATCGGCCACCTGGCTGCTCGGCTGGAAGCCAGCGGTGTAGACCTCGCTCGGCGGCGTGTGCACGATGCTGTAGGCGTAACCCGGCGCCGTCGTCGCGCTTGAAACGGTGGCGACCTGCTCGCCGCTGGTCAAGGCCCAACGGGCGGCCTGCGGTGCGGCTGCAACCACCATGGCCTTGGGGCCTGGCTTCAGGTCGCGGGCGGTGGCTCTCGATTCCTTGCGGGTCGTCTTGACGCCGGCGCCGATCGCGGCGGCCGGATCGGAACCGACTGGGCGGGCCACGACAGCATCGCGCGGCGATGCGGTGTTGGTGCCCGGATCGTTGAACGCCGAACGCGGCTCGGACCCGGACAAGGAAGCAAGCTGGTAATCGGCCGCACCGACCTGGGCATTGGCCTCGTCGAGCACGGCCTTGACCGCGTCCGGCCTGGCCATCTCGGGCCGCGCCGTCGGCAGCACCGAGAACGCATCGGTCGCGGTCTTGCCTTGGTCGGCCGTCTCGGCCAGCGCCATCAGCACATCCTTGCTGGGCGGCGCAGCCAGAGCGGCCGGCAGCGAATTGTCGGGACGCCATGTCGGCAACGGTATGTTGTTGACCGCGACCTGGGTCGCATCAGCCGAAGCCGTTGCATCGGCCATGCCGAAAGGAACGCTCGCCGGCGCATGCGCGGTCGCCACGGCCTGCTCGGTGGTGGCTGTCGCCTCCGCCATCGCGAAGGGAACATTCTCAGGCTGCTGCGCGCCGACATCGGCTTTCGGCCGCGGTGCGAAATCCGGCAGCGGAATGCTTCGGGCCGGCAATGCCGCGATGATCGTCTCCGGCGTGTCCTGTTCAGGCTCCGGAGCCTGCTGTTCGGTCACCTGCGGAATCTCGGCGCGCCGCGCATTCTCCGGCGCCACGATGGCGATGCCCGGGAGGTTGCTGGTCTTGGCCGCCGCTGCCGGCTTCAGGTTTCTCGCCTTGGGCGGGGGGGCGGCCGAAGCGGTCTCGACATCGGCGCTGTCGTCGGCCTCGTCGTCGCCGCCGCCACCGAAGAAAGCCGACAGGAATCCACCCGATTTCTTGCTGCTGCCGCCGGCACTGGCCATCTCGATGGCCGGCGAGCCCGATCCCTTGCGCGCCTTGTAGGAGGCGAGCGCCTGCTCAAAGCCGGGCAGCGGCCTGCCGTCGCTCGGCACATGCAGCGTCTTGCCATTGGGGAACAGGGAGACCAGTTCCTGCCGGCTGATACCGGGCCAATGGCGCACATTGCCGACATCCATGTGGACGAACGGCGAACCCGATGACGGATAGTAGCCGACGCCGCCGCCCTGCATCTTGAGGCCGATGTTGCGCAGCTTCTTCAGCGGCACGCCGGGAATATAGAAATCCATCGCCTTGCCGAGCATGTGCTGGCTCTTCTCGGCCACGCCCCTGCTGCGGCTGCGCAGCATCGAGTTCGTCGACGGCGAGCGATAGCCGCAGACGACCTGGATATAGTCCGTGGCACCTGCTTCCCGATACGCCTCCCAGACGAGATCCAGCAGGCGCGGATCCATCTTGGTTGGCTCGTTGCGACGCCAGTCGCGCAAAATGATGTTGATCTTGCGGAGACCCTCGGGAACGTAGCGGCCGTTGCGCTTGTAGACGATCTCGGCCTTCTCATGGGTGTGGAGATGATAAAGCTTCAGCGACCGTGTTTCGGCGCTGGCTCCGCTCGCAGCCGCGGCAACAAAACCAAAAGCGACAACCAACACTGCCAGCCACTTCGGCCAGACGCTCAAATGATGGTGCCGCCTGTTTGTGTGTCGTTCGATTCTGTTCAAATCAAAAGGCCTTGCAGGCTGCCGTTTGTCCCCGGATTTGTCCAAACGGATGTGGCATTAGCACACCCGAATATCGATCCTAATGGTTAATCATCGCTTATTGAAGCCGAAATGCGGTAACACCGTGGCGATATCCCGTCAAAAATTGTTCACAAGGTTTCTTGGTAAACCGCTGGTTTAGATCGGATTTTCGCCTTCGCCCCAAACACGATCTGTTACCGTTAGCCTTAATGCGTGAACAGAGCTGTCCACGAGACAGCCACAATGCCGCCGAAACGGCGATACAAGGCCCGTTGTGGCATTGCAAGCTGGCGCCGGCCTTGTGGCAAAGCCGGAAGCCGGGCCAAAGCTCAGCCCGGCATCGCCCTTAGGAGGCTAGTCGATCGACGCGGCCTGTCTCCGGATCGATGCCGTGTTCCTTGAGCTTGCGATAGAGCGTCGAGCGGCCGATGCCGAGTCGGCGGGCGACTTCGCTCATCTGTCCGTTGTAGTGATCGATGGCAAGCTTGATCATCTCGAGTTCGACATCGGCAAGTGCCCGCACATTGCCGCGCTCGTCGAGCGCCCGCAACGTGCCGAAGCGAGGCTGCAGCCTTGCCGGCGGATCGAACGCGATTGCCGGGCCGCCCTCGCCGGGCAAGGCTTCGTCATCGCGCGCCTGCAAAGGCAAGGACGGCGACGGCGCGTCGCCATCCATATCGAGGTTGACGGTGCCTTCCACTTGCGCCCGGATCTGCGGGAAGTCCTCCGCGGTTAACATATAGCCTTCGCAAAGCACCGAGGCGCGAAAGACGGCGTTTTCGAGCTGCCGGATGTTTCCGGGCCAGTCATAGGCCTGCAGCACCGCGAGCGCTGCCGCCGAAATACCTTGCAGGCGACGGTGCGGGTCGGCCGGCGCGACCTTCTCCATGAAATGGGTGACCAGATATGGGATGTCGTCGCGGCGGTCGCGCAGCGGCGGCACGAAGATCGGATAGACGTTCAGCCGGTAGAACAGATCCTCGCGGAACTTGCCGTCCTTGACCTGCTGCAGGAGGTTGCGGTGCGTCGCCGAAATCAGCCTGATGTCGACCCTGACGGTCGAGCGCCCACCGACCGGGTCGACCTCGCCGTCCTGGACCGCACGCAACAGCTTGACCTGCACGTCGAGCGGCAGGTCGCCGATCTCGTCGAGAAACAGCGTGCCCGAATGCGCTTCGACGAACTTGCCGGTGTGCTTGTCGGTGGCCCCGGTGAACGAGCCCTTCTCGTGACCGAACAGGATCGATTCGACCAGATTGTCTGGAATGGCGCCGCAATTGACGGTGACGAAGGGCTTCGTGCGGCGGTCGCCACTGCCCTGGATGGCGCGCGCCACCAGTTCCTTGCCGACGCCGGACTCGCCCTCGATCAGGATCGGAATGTTGGATGCCGCCGCTTTCTGGCCAAGACGGATCACCCTGTCCATGGCCGGGCTGTGCGTGATCATGTCCTTGAAGGTCAGGAGGCCGCCGCGCCGGCGCGATGTGCGCTTGACCTCGCCCTCGACGGCCTCGACCTTGAGCGCATTGCCGATCGATGCCTGCAGCCTGTCGGGAGACGCCGGCTTGACGACGAAATCGAAGGCGCCATGACGCATCGCCGAAACCACGGTCTCGATTCCGCCCTGCGCGGTTTGCACGATCGCCGGCACGTTGATGTCGCGCTCGCGCATCGCCTTCAGCACGCCGATACCGTCGAGACCGGGCATGACCAGATCGAGGATGACCACCGACACCTCGCGGGCGCCGGGTCCATCGAGGATGTCGAGAGCGGCCGCGCCGCCGTCGACCACGATTGCGCTGTAGCCGAACCGCGTCACCGCCGCTTCGAGCAGCCGGCGTTGCACCGGATCGTCATCGACTATGAGTATGGAACCTGTCATGACTGGTGTGACTGCCCGCCCGAGGAATTCTGCCCTGTGGACCATCTTGGCACAGGGTTCTAAATAAGGTTTCAAAAAACCCGGTGAATGAATTCCTTAGGATTTGACCGGCTTCTCGTTTCTCCTTGAACCTTGGCCACGGAAGGTGTCGGCAATGCATAGGGATTCTGGGCACATGGTTTCCGCACGGCGGCTGGCGGCGCCGGCGTCGGGTCAAGGCGCGGCCGAGCTGGGCGACCTGCCGGAATGGAACCTTGCCGACCTCTATGCCGGCATGGACGCGCCGGAGCTGAAGCGCGACATCGCCAAGGCCGCCACCGATGCGACCAGTTTCGAGAGCCGCTGGAAGGGTACGCTGGCCGCCGAAGCCGAGCGCGGCGGCGCCGGCAGGCTGGGCGAGGCGCTTGTCGCCTACGAGGCGCTGGAGGAACTGATCGGCCGCATCGTCTCCTATGCGGGACTGGTTTATGCCGGAAACACCGCCGATCCCCAGCGCGCCAAGCTCTATGGCGACATCCAGGAGAAGATGACCGACGCCAGCGCGCACCTTCTGTTCTTCGCGCTCGAACTCAACCTGATCGACGATGCGTCGATCGAAGGCGCGCTCGCCGGCGATCCCGCCTTCGGCCACTATCGGCCATGGGTGCTCGATCTGCGCAAGGACAAGCCTTACCAGCTCGAGGACCGCGTCGAGCAGCTCTTCCACGAAAAGTCGATCACCGGACGCGGCGCCTGGAACCGCCTGTTCGACGAGACGATGACCGACCTTCGCTTCCACATCGACGGCGAGGAACTGACGTTGGAGCCGGCGCTGAACCGTCTGCAGGACGCCGACGGCGAGGTGCGCCGCCGGGCGTCCGAGGCGCTGGCCACGACCTTCCGCAAGAACTTGCGCACCTTCACGCTGATCACCAACACGCTGGCCAAGGACAAGGAGATATCCGACCGCTGGCGTGGCTTCGAGGACATCGCCGATTCACGCCATCTGGCCAACCGCGTCGAGCGCAGTGTGGTGGACGCCTTGGCCTCCGCCGTTCGCGATGCCTATCCGCGCCTCTCGCACCGCTACTACGCGATGAAGGCACGCTGGCTGGGCATGGAGGTGATGAACCATTGGGACCGCAACGCGCCGTTGCCGGATACGCCCCAGGCGATCATCGGCTGGGACGAGGCCAGGAACACCGTGCTGTCCGCCTATCAGCGCTTTTCGCCCGACATGGCCGAGATCGCGCGAACCTTCTTCGACCGCAACTGGATCGACGCGCCGGTGCGGCCCGGCAAGTCGCCTGGCGCCTTCGCGCATCCGACCGTACCGTCGGCGCATCCCTATGTCCTGCTCAACTACATGGGCAAGCCGCGCGATGTGATGACGCTGGCGCACGAGCTTGGCCATGGCGTGCATCAGGTGCTGGCCGGCGGCCAGGGTGCGCTGATGGCCTCGACGCCGCTGACGCTGGCCGAGACGGCATCGGTCTTCGGCGAGATGCTGACCTTCCGCTCGCTGCTCGACCAGACCACCGACCGGCGCGAGCGCAAGGCCATGCTCGCCCAGAAGGTCGAGGACATGATCAACACGGTCGTGCGCCAGATCGCCTTCTATGAATTCGAGCGCAAGGTGCATGCCGAACGCAAGAACGGCGAACTGACCTCCGACAGGCTCGGTCAGTTCTGGCTCGAAGTGCAGGCCGAAAGTCTGGGTCCCGCCATCAAGCTGCGCGAAGGCTACGAGGTGTTCTGGACCTACATCCCGCACTTCATCCATTCGCCCTTTTATGTCTATGCCTATGCTTTCGGCGACTGCCTGGTGAACTCGCTTTACGCGGTCTACCAGAACGCCGAGCGCGGCTTTCAGGACAAGTATTTCGAAATGCTGCGCGCCGGCGGCACCAAACATCATTCCGAGCTTCTGGCGCCCTTCGGGCTCGACGCCACCGATCCCGCCTTCTGGCAGATCGGACTTGGCGTCATCGGTGGCCTGATCGACGAGCTGGAAGCGCTCGACACTTGAAATGCGCCCCCAGGCGTCGCTCTAACAGTTTAGCCGGAATGCATGTTGGGACAGCTCTACTATCGCCCTAAATATCTGTTCTTGAAGTACTCTCCACCGAAGTTTTCCGATAGCTTTCCACAAGCTCTATGATAGCCTTCGCTCCAAGCTCAGCCGGAGCGCATGCGGATCGGCGAGGAGAAATCTCAGCCGGCCGTGGCGCTCAGGCGAACGCGACAACGGCCGTTGGCCATGGGCAAGCAAAGCCGATCGCCGACAGCTCGAACCGAAGCCGGCTGTTCTGCTTACCGCGGAACCACCAAGAGTAGTCCTTCGCCGAAGATCATGACCCACGGCAGACGGATCTGACTGGAGAGAGACAATGGGCACTTTTTTCTACGTGGTCCTGGCGTTCCTGATAGGCGTATTGGTCGGCTGGTTCCTTTGGGGGCGCCTGCGCGGTGAACTCGACAGCTTGCGCGGCGATCTCGACCGTACACGCAGCGAACGCGACAGGCTGCGCACCGACAGCGACCGCCTGACCGGCGAACTCGATGCATGCGGCAAGACCCGCGCCGACCTTGAGCGCCGGCTGCGCGAAGCGTCGGCCGCACCTGCCGCCGGAAGCAGCGCGGCAAAACCGGCAAGCCAGGCGCCGGCGGCCCTGATGTCGACCCCCGCGACGGCCAAATCCGCCACCACAAAGCCCGCGACGGCCAAACCGGCCGCTGCGAAAGCGGTCTCTGCCAAGCCGGCGGCGAAACCCGTCGCCACCAAAACCTCGGCTCCAGCCAAATCCGCAATGAGCAAGCCTGCAACAGTCAAGCCTGCAACAGCCAAGCCTGCAACAGCCAAGCCAGCATCCGGAAAGCCCGACAATCTGCGTCGGCTGATCGGTATCGGTCCGGTCAATGAGAAACTGCTCAAGGCACAAGGCGTCACCAGCTTCGCCCAGATCGCGTCCTGGACAGCGGCCGATATCAAACGGATCGAGGACGTCATGAATTTCGATGGCCGCATCGCGCGCGAACGCTGGATCGAGCAGGCCAAGCTGCTCGCCGCCGGCAACGAGAAGGAATTCGCCAAGCAGTTTCCAACAGCCGGAACCTCCAGCAACAGCTGATCGCCAGGCACGACCTGAAGATTGCAAGCGGCGGCGCCATATCGGCGTCGCCGTTTGCTCTTGGTTCCTGAGTTGGCCCAAAGGTCGGCTTTAAGAGGCAGCGTGCCGTTCCCTCGATTGCGCGCGGGCGGCACCCCATATAGAGCGGTTGATGGCTTCATTGACCGCAGCATTCGGTGCCCATGTCCCTGCCCGCCGCAATTTTTCGCAATGACAAAAGCGCGCGCCAGCTCGTTTTCGACCGGCCGGCCGATATCATCGTGGCGCACGATGCAGGCGATTTCGGGCCGGCTCTGGAAGCAGCACAAGCCGCGCATGATGCAGGCAAATGGCTTGCCGGCTATTTCTCGTATGAGGCGGGCTACCTGCTCGAACCCAAGCTCGTTCCCCTGCTGCCGAATGGACGCCGCGCCCCACTCGTGTGCCTTGGGGTTTTCGATGCCCCGGTCGAACAGGCGGTGCCGCCGCGCAATATGGCGGCGACCAATGGCCCGATCTTCGACGCCCGTGCGACGTGGTCGCCCGAGGATTATGAAAAACGCTTCTCGCGGCTGCACCAGCACATCCGGCAAGGTGATTGCTACCAGGGCAATCTGACCTTTCCCGTGCATGCGCAATGGTCAGGCGAGCCTCTGGCCGCGTTCGATGCGTTGACTGAACGTCAGCCGGTGAAATATGGCGCGCTGATCGCGCTCGGTGAACCCATCGTGCTGTCGCGCTCGCCTGAACTGTTCTTCGAGATCGACGCCGAGGGCATGATCGAGACGCATCCGATGAAGGGAACGGCGCCGCGCGGCGCCACCAAAGCCGAGGACGAACGGCAGAAGATCTTCCTGCGCAATGACGAGAAAAACCAGGCCGAAAACCGGATGATCGTCGATCTCCTGCGCAACGATATCTCGCTGATCAGCGAGGTGGGCACGCTGGACGTGCCGGCGCTGTTCCGCATCGAGACTTACCCGACCGTGCATCAGATGGTGAGCGACGTCAGGGCCAAACTGCTGCCGGGTCTCTCTATCCGCCAGATCTTTGCGGCGCTGTTTCCTTGCGGTTCGATCACCGGCGCGCCTAAGATCCGTGCCATGGAGATCCTGCGCGACCTGGAAGGCACGCCCCGCGATGCCTATTGCGGCGCCATAGGCTGGATCGCACCCGGCGGCCCGATGCGCTTTTCCGTGGCGATCCGCACCATCTCGCTCTTTTCGGGCGGCGAGGCCGTCTACAATGTCGGAGGCGGCGTCGTCTTCGATTCGACGGCGCAGGAGGAGTATCAGGAGTGTCTGCTGAAAGCGCGCTTCGCGACGGGAACACCGCCGACTTTCAGTTGATCGAGACCATGCGCTGGGAACCCGGCTCGGGCTTCCTGCGCTTCGATCGTCATCTTGCGCGCCTCTATGGCTCGGCGGCGGAACTCGGCTTCCGCTGTGATCCAGGCACGGTCGGCGAGGCGCTGAGCAGCGCGGTCGGCGGTTCCGGCGTTGCCACGCGCACGCGTCTCGTCCTGTCGCACGATGGCGAGGTGACGGCCTCTGCGCAGCCTTATGAACCGCTCGCCGCCGACAAAGTCTGGATGCTGCGGCTGGCGCGGACGAGGCTCGATTCGAACGACACGCTGCTGCGCCACAAGACCAGCCGGCGACAGCTTTACACGCGTGCCCGTGCCGAACACCTCATCACGCAGGCCGACGAGGTGCTTATGGCCAACGAGCGTGGCGAGATCTGTGAAGGCACGATCACCAATGTCTTTGCCGATGTCGGCGACGGCGTGCTGGCGACGCCCCGGCTCGATTGCGGCCTGCTGCCTGGCGTATTGCGCGCGCAGCTTCTGGATGAAGGCCGCGCCCGCGAAGCGATCTACAGCTTGGACGATCTGAAATCCGCCAAGTCCCTGTTCGTCGGCAATTCGCTGCGCGGACTGATCCCGGCAAGACTGACCTGAGACATGACGTCCCCAAAACATACGCTGCCCACCCACACGCCCTATGACGGCTCGTCGAAACTGTTCAGCATCGGGCTGAAGCCGCTCGACCCGGCGGCCTGGATCGAGGTCGACGGCCATCTGCTGCCGTATCTCGCCGAAAAGCACCGGCTCTATGCCGAAATCCCAGAGCGCGTTTTCGTCGAGGAGGACGGCACGCGCGACGCCCAGCAGGAAGTGCTCGACTTGCTCGCCGCGCATCTCCCGGAGAGGTTCCCCGAAACCCATCGGCTCGGCGGATCAGGCGTCGAGGTGGCGGGCGCGGCGAGCCGTCTGCCTGCTTCCCTCGCCGATGCGCCGCTGGCCAAAGCCTCACTGCTCGTCCAGGAAGACCTGATCCTGATGCGCAGCAGTGACAGCGGCTGGCGGCTGGTCGCCGGCTCGCTCTGCTTTCCCTCCTCCTGGTCGCTCCTGGAAAAGTTCGGCAAGCCGCTGCAGGACATCCACGCGCCGGTGCCGGGTTTCGGCCCGGGCACGCGTCCGGCGGAACTCATCAACCGGATGTTCGATGGCCTCCAGGGGCAGGCCGTCGAGCGCTACAACTGGTCGATCCAGGCCGACAACGCGCTCTACCATCCGCTCTCCGACCTGCAGCGCATCGACCGCGCCACCAACCGGCCGTCGCGCTTTCCCGATGGCGACATCGACGCCCATGCCTTCATTCGCGTCGAGCGGCAAACCCTACGCAAACTGCCTGTTTCACGCGATATCCTGTTCACCATCCGCATCCATCTCGATCCGCTCGCCGTGCTGGCCAGGCACCCTGATCGGGCGAAGCTCGCGGTGTCTTTCGCCGCCCAGCTCGAAGCACTCGATCTCGCCCAGCTCGACTACAAGGGCCTGACATCGGACCGTGATCGGCTGATGACGGTCCTTAACCACATGGCCAATGACGACTGATCGCTGGTTGGCGCTTTTCGCTGGTTTGTGACAATGATCTGTGATGTAGCGCATGGCCGCCGGGCAAAGATGCCCGGTTTTGTGTGTGCGTTTTCCCAGTTTCCTGGGCTTTGAAGGAGTGCTCGATAAAATGGCGAATGAAAACTGGCCCGTTTACGGTGAGATCAGCGGCCCTGTCGTGATGATCGGCTTCGGCTCGATCGGCCGGGGAACGCTGCCGCTGATCGAACGCCATTTCAAGTTCGACAAGTCGCGCATGACGGTTATCGATCCGCGCGACACCGACCGCAAGCTGCTCGACGAGCGCGGCATCACCTTCGTCCAGGAAGCGGTGACCGAGAAGAACTACAAGAAGCTCCTGACCCCGCTTCTGACCAATGGCGGCGGCCAGGGCTTTTGCATCAACCTGTCGGTTGATACCGGCTCGGTGGACCTGATGCGGCTCTGCCGCAAGCTCGGCGTGCTCTACATCGACACCGTCGTCGAGCCGTGGCTCGGCTTCTATTTCGACGCCAAGGCCGATAACGCCAGCCGCACCAATTACGCGCTGCGCGAGTCGCTGCTCAAGGAAAAGCACGACAAGCCCGGCGGCGCCACGGCGGTCTCCACCTGCGGCGCCAATCCAGGCATGGTCTCGTGGTTCGTCAAGCAGGCGTTGGTCAATCTCGCCACCGATCTTGGCCTGGAGTTCTCGGAGCCCGCGCAGGACGATCGCGAGGGCTGGGCCAAGCTGATGAAGAAGGCCGGCGTCAAGGGCATCCACATCGCCGAACGCGACACCCAGCGCACCAAGAAGCCGAAACCGATGGATGTGTTCTGGAACACATGGTCGGTCGAAGGCTTCATCTCCGAGGGCCTGCAGCCCGCGGAACTTGGCTGGGGCACACACGAGACATGGATGCCGAAGAACGCCAAGAAGCACAAGCACGGCTCGAAGGCAGCCATCTACCTGGAGCAGCCGGGCGCCAACACGCGCGTGCGCTCGTGGTGCCCGACGCCCGGCGCGCAATACGGCCTGCTGGTGACGCATAACGAGGCGATCTCTATCGCCGATTTCTTCACCGTGCGTTCGAAGAAGGGCAAGGTGCATTACCGCCCGACCTGCCACTATGCCTATCATCCCTGCAACGACGCGATGCTGTCGCTTGACGAGATGTTCGGCGCCGCCGGCAAGCCTCAGCCGGTGCATCATGTGCTCGACGAGAACGAGTTGATCGACGGCGTCGACGAACTCGGCGTGCTGCTCTACGGCCACGACAAGAATGCCTACTGGTACGGCTCGCAGCTGTCGCTCGCCGAGGCGCGCAAGCTGGCCCCCTACCAGAATGCCACCGGCATGCAGGTCACCTCGGCGGTGCTCTCGGGCATGGTCTGGGCGCTGGAGAATCCCGAGGCCGGCATCGTCGAAGCCGACGAGATGGACTACAGGCGGTGCCTGGAAGTGCAGTCCCAGTATCTCGGACCGGTCAAGGGCTACTACACCGACTGGACGCCGCTCGATAACCGTCCCGGCCTGTTCCCGGAAGACCTCGACCGGAACGACCCGTGGCAGTTCCGCAACATCCTTGTGCGATAGCAGCACCGCCCACCTGCCTCACTGCCTTGCAATCGCCCGGAAATCGGGCGATTGAAGGGATGCGGACCATAGCGATACGTATTCATCTGGACGCACGTCGCTCTGGAAACTTGGATGCACGCCTCGTGCTTGTCGAAAATCGATTTCCGATTTTTGGGCCGAAGCGAGAGGAGAGGATTTTCACATGATCATTGCGCGCAAAATTCTTTCGATGAGCGTGGCGGGTGCCATTGCGGCGATGCTCGCCGCCTGTGCGACCAGCGGCCCCGATCAACCGCCGATGGCAGCGGCGCCGAAAGGCGTCGAGGGCTCGTGGATCGACGCCAAGGGCACCGGCCTGTCGACCTTCACCGGCGGCACCTTCACGACGGTAGCCACCGACACCGGCCAGAAGCTTGCCGACGGCAGCTACACGATGACCGGCGCCACATCGGTGCAGATCAACGGCACCTCGCTGATCCGCCAGACCGCGGTCAGCTTCAACTGCCTGATGGTGTCGACAAGCCAGCTCAACTGCACGAGCTCCAGCGGTCAGAATTTCGTGCTGACAAGGCGCGTCTGAACCCACGACCATTCGTTTTCCAAGGACGGCGGCTGGTTGGCCGCCGTCCTTTTTTGTGCCGGCAAAGGGTCCCGGATTCCGCTTGCGTCATCCGGAACGCGATGGGAACATGGCCAAAGCGCCGGCTGTTATGTTCCAGTCAAGCAAGAGCGCTAATGGCCTCTGATCAGCTTTCCGGGAGACGAAGATGAAGAAGCTTGCCGCCATTGCAGCCCTGTCAGCCTCAGCCCTCGGCCTGTCGGCCGGCGCGTCCTTTGCCGACTACACGCTGAACATCCTGCATATCAACGACTGGCACAGCCGCATCGAAGGCAACAACAAATATGAATCGACCTGCTCGGCGGACGAGGAGACCAAGGGCGAGTGCATCGGCGGCGCGGGCCGGCTAATCACCGCGATTGCCCAGGAACGCAAGAAGCTGGAAGGCCAGAACGTGCTGCTGCTCAGCGCCGGCGACAATTTCCAGGGCTCGCTGTTCTACACGACCTATAAGGGCAAGGTCGAAGGCGAATTCCTCAACGACATGAAGTTCGATGCCATGGCCCTCGGCAACCATGAATTCGACGACGGCGAGGCCGCCTTGGCGCCGTTCCTCGACATGATCAAGTTCCCCGTGCTCGGCGCCAATGTGAAGGCCAACGCGCAATCCAAGCTCGGCGACCGCGTCAAGCCATCTGTTGTCGTCGAGGTCGGCGGCCAGAACATCGGCATCATCGGCGCGATCACCAACGACACGCCGGACCTCGCTTCGCCGGGTCCCAACGTCGCCATCGAGGACGACGTCAAGTCGATCACTGCCGAAGTCGAGAAGCTCAAGGGCGAAGGCGTCAACAAGATCATCGCCGTGACCCATATCGGCTACAGGCGCGAACGTGACGTCATCGCCAAGATCCCGGGCATCGATGTCGTCGTCGGCGGCCATAGCCATTCCCTGCTGTCGAACACCGATCCGAAGGCGGAAGGCCCCTACCCGACGATGGTCGACAATCCGGACGGCTACAAGGTGCCGGTGGTGCAGGCGGCCTCCTATTCGAAATATCTCGGCGAGTTCAAGGTGGTGTTCGACGACAATGGCGTCGTCAAATCGGCCAGCGGCGACCCGATCTATCTCGACAAGTCGATCACCCCCGACCCGGCCGTGCTCGCCCGCATCAAGGAGCTTGGGGCGCCGATCGAGGCGTTGAAGAACAAGGAAGTGGCCGAAACCACCGACGTCATCGACGGCAGTCGCGAGAGCTGCCGCACCCGCGAATGCGCGATGGGCAATCTCGTCTCCGACGCCATCCTCGACCGCGTCAAGGGACAGGGCGTCGAGATCGTCATCTCCAATGGCGGCGGCCTGCGCGCCTCGATCGACAAGGGCACCGTCACCATGGGCGAGGTGCTGACCGTGCTGCCCTTCCAGAACACGCTGGCGACCTTCCAGATTTCGGGCAAGGATCTGGTGGCCGGCCTCGAGGGCGGTCTCAGTCAGGTCGAGGACGGCGCCGGGCGCTTCCCCCAGGTCGCCGGCCTGAAATATTCCTTCGACAAATCCGTTGCGCCCAATGCCGGCCGGGTCAAATCGGTGGAGGTCATGGAAGGCGGTGCCTGGACGCCGATCAAGCCGGAGAAGGACTATCTGGTCGCCACCAACAACTATGTTCGCCAGGGCGGCGACGGCTACAAGGTCTTTGCCGACAAGGCCAGGAATGCCTACGACTACGGCCCCGGCCTGGAACAGGTGGTTGCCGACTATCTCGGCGCCCACCGGCCCTACACGCCGAAGCTCGACGGCCGCATCACCGAAATAGCCGCGACCGTCGCCGCGGCGCCTGCGGCCCCGGCAACCGATCCGGCCAAGCCAGCCGAAGCGGCACCGGCCACCCCGGCGCCCGCACCGGCTGAAGCCGCCAAGCCTGCCGAAGCGGCACCGGCAATGCCTGAATTGCCGGCCAACTCGGGCGATATCGCCAACACACCACCGGCCATATCGACGGAAGGAGCACCTCCCCCGCCAGCGCCACCAGCCGCGCCGGCACCGGCCGAGCCGGCAAAGCCTGCTGAGGCCGCGCCAGCGGAAGCCAGCCATGTCATCGTTGCCGGCGACACCTATTGGGATCTGGCCAAGAAAGCCTATGGCGACGGCGCCAGGTGGAAGGTCATTTCGGGCGCCAACAAGGGCTACGAACCCCGCCGGCTTCCTGTCGGCGCAACCCTGACCATCCCGCCGAAATAGCTCGCTTATATGCCTGAATGACACCGCCCGTCCGAAAACCGGACGGGCGTCCTGTTTTCGGGCTAATGCATGTCGCCCAAAAGTGACCTCGGTTTTGGGAAAACGACATGCATAAAACAAAGAGTTAAAGCGGGTCGTCTGAATCCATTCGGACAATCCGCTTTAAGGTGCGGCCAGACGCTGCATTGAATGCGCGCGCAAGATGGTTAGGTTCGCGTCTCCCGGAGAACCCTTATGACGCTTCCCACCCCTGCCGATCCCAAGGTCGCAAAAGCGCTCGGCCCGTTGCCCGCTGGGCATCCGCCGGTCAAGGCGGGCAAGATCGGCGTCATGCTGGTCAATCTGGGCACGCCCGATGGCACCGATTTCAAGCCGATGTGGCGGTATCTGCGTGAATTCCTGTCCGATCCGCGCGTCATCGAGCTCAACAGGGCGATCTGGTATCCGATCCTCTATGGACTTGTGCTCACCACGCGCCCCAAGAAGTCGGGCGCCAATTACGCCCGGATCTGGAACCGGGAAAAGAACGAGTCGCCGCTGCGCACCTACACCCGTGCCCAGGCCGAAAAGCTGGCCGAAGCGCTGCGCGACCTGCCTGATGTCGTCGTCGACTGGGCGATGCGCTATGGCAATCCTTCGACCGCCAGCATTGCCCAGCGTCTGGCCGACCAGGGCTGCGACCGCATTCTTTCGTTTCCGCTCTATCCGCAATATTCGGCGACGACCACGGCAACAGCCAACGACCAGCTGTTTCGCGCGCTGATGAAGATGCGCCGCGCGCCGGCCGTCCGCAGCGTGCCGCCCTACTATGACGAGCCGGTCTATATCGAGGCGCTGGCGCGTTCGATCGAACGGCATCTGGCGACGCTGGATTTCGAGCCGGAGGTGGTCATCACCTCCTATCACGGCATTCCAAAACCCTATTTCGAGAAGGGCGATCCCTATCATTGCCACTGCCAGAAGACGACGCGGCTGTTGCGCGAACGGCTCGGCTGGGATGACAGGAAACTGATCATCACCTTCCAGTCGCGCTTCGGCGCGCAGGAATGGCTGCAACCCTATACCGACAAGACGGTGGAGAAACTCGCACAGGACGGCGTCAAGTCGATCGCCGTCGTCAATCCCGGCTTTTCCGTCGACTGCATCGAGACGCTGGATGAGATCGGCCGCGAGGCGGCCGAAACCTTCCACCATGCCGGCGGCAAGAATTTCGCCCATATCCCTTGCCTCAACGACAGCGCGGAGGGGATGGCGGTGATCGAGGCGATGGTGCGGCGCGAACTGTCTGGCTGGGTCTAGGAGAAATTCCAGGAAAAGTGTGAAACGGTTTTCCCGGGAAAAGCGAATAGCGCTTTCCCTTGGGAATTTCGTCAACGGGAGTTAGAGCAGCTCGCCGCTCTAACTCCGGAACAACACAAGCTCCGGGGCGTTAAGGCGCGCCGCCGGAGAATGCGATGTCCCGCAAACTCGACCTCAGAACTGGCCAGCCCGTCTGGTCAGCCTATCGCGCGCCTGCGGTGCCGACGGACGGCCTGGTCCGGGACGTCAAGGCAGATGTGCTGGTCGTCGGCATGGGCATCAGCGGCGCCATGATGGCCGAGGCGCTGACGGCCGATGGCCATCGGGTGATCTGTATCGACCGGCGCGGTCCGCTGAAGGGCTCGACGGCCGCAACCACCGCACTGGTGGCATTCGAAATAGACCAGCCTCTCTCCACGCTCTCGAAGATGGTCGGCAGAGCCTCGGCGCAGCAGGCCTGGCGGCGCTCGCGGCTCGCCGTCTCCAATCTCGCCGGACGCATCGCCGAACTCGGCATCAACTGTGGCCTGAGCCGGGCGCCGTCGCTCTATCTGTCTGGCACGATACTTGGTCCGTCGGAACTGCGCGACGAGGCCAAGGCACGGCGGCTAGCCGGCATCGCCGCGACCTATCTGACGCCGGCGCCGCTGGCGGAGACATTCGGCATCGACCGCGAAGGCGCCATTCTCAGCCACGGCAACATCGCGCTCGACCCGCGTAAGCTGACGGCTGGGCTGCTGCTGAAATCCCTTCAGCGCAAGGCTCGCTTCTACGCCCCCGTCGACGCGACAGTGATCGAGGATAGCGCCGAAGCTGTTGTCGTCGCGACCAGGGATGGCCCGACCATAACCGCGCGACATGTTGTTCTGGCCACCGGCTACGAACTTGTGGAGATCGTGCCGGCCGCGGCCCACCGGATCATCTCGACATGGGCGATCGCAACATGCCCGCAACCGCGAAAGCTCTGGCCGGACGCAGCGTTCATCTGGGAAGCGTCGGAGCCGTATCTGTATATGCGCACGACGATCGACGGCCGGGTCATTTGCGGCGGCGAGGACGAGGATTTTGTCGACGAAGCGCGGCGCGACGAGCTGATCGCCGACAAGAGCACACGCATCGCCGAGGAGCTCGGCCTGGTATTTCCGCATCTCGACACCAGGCCCGATTTTGCCTGGACCGGTTCGTTCGGCACCACAACCACCGGCCTGCCCTATATCGGCGCCATTCCCCGCCACCCGCGCATCTATGCAGTGATGGGCTACGGCGGCAACGGCATCACCTTCTCGCAGATCGCTTCCGAGATTGTCCCGGCTTCGATCAACGGGCTGGAGGACACGGATGCAAGATTGTTTGCCTTCAACCGCTGATCGCACCCGCAAACAATCCGTCATCACCTGATTGTAACGCATCTGAAACACACTTAAGTCTTTGGTGAAGTCGGCCGCGCGAGAATGGCTTGTGCGGCCTTCGTCTGAGGGAGAGCCAAATGGATTTCAGTGGTTTCGATATTGCGGTTGGTGCACTTGCCCTTCTGGTATTGGTGCTGCTGATCAAAGGCATCAGGACAATCCCGCAAGGCTACAACTATACGGTGGAGCGCTTTGGCCGTTACACCAAGACACTGAGCCCGGGTCTCAATTTCATTTACCCGTTCATCGACCGCATCGGCGCCAAGATGAACATGATGGAGCAGGTGCTCGACGTTCCAAGCCAGGAAATCATCACCCGCGACAACGCCATTGTCGGTGTCGACGGCATCGCCTTTTTCCAGATCCTCAACGCCGCTCAGGCCGCCTACCAGGTTTCCGGCCTGCAGAACGCCATCCTCAATTTGACGATGACCAACATCCGTACCGTCATGGGTTCGATGGATCTCGATGAACTCCTGTCGAACCGCGACGCCATCAACGAGCGCCTGCTGCGCGTCGTCGACGAAGCGGCCCACCCGTGGGGCATCAAGATCACCCGCGTCGAAATCAAGGACATCAACCCGCCGGCCAACCTTATCGAATCGATGGGCCGGCAGATGACCGCGGAACGCAACAAGCGCGCCCAGATCCTTGCCGCCGAAGGCCTCAAGCAGTCGCAGATCCTCGAGGCCGAAGGCCGCAAGGAAGCCGCCTTCCGCGATGCCGAGGCGCGCGAACGTTCGGCCGAGGCGGAGGCCCGCGCCACCCAGGTTGTGTCGGAAGCGATCTCCAAAGGCGATGTGCAGGCGCTGAACTACTTCGTTGCCCAGAAATACACCGAAGCGTTGGGCAAGATCGGCACTGCGACCAACAGCAAGATCGTGCTGATGCCCTTCGAGGCATCGTCGCTGATCGGTTCGCTCGGCGGCATTGGCGAGATCGCCAAGGAAGTCTTCCGCAGCGAGGGCACGACCGGCTCGCAGAGGCAGGCCGCGCGCCCGCCGGTCGTTCGCCCAACCGACAACTGAGGTCGAAACCAATGATCGACCGCATCGTTTCCGAACTCGGCCCGTGGAACTGGATGGTTCTCGGTTTCGTCCTGCTGGTGATGGAAATCATCGCGCCGGGTATCTTCATGCTGTGGATCGGCATCGCCGCGCTGATCATCGGCGCTGTGTCGCTGCTGATCTGGGACACCGGCTTCTGGACATGGCAGGTCCAGGTCCTCGCCTTCCTGGCGCTGTCGCTGGTCTCGGCCTATGTCGGCAAGAAGCTGGTCGGCAGCCGCAACGACCCGACCGATCAGCCGCTGCTCAACCGGCGCGGCGCGCAGATGGTCGGCAGGATGGCGACACTTGCCGAACCGATCCGTGACGGGCGCGGCCGCATCAAGCTGGGCGACACACTGTGGCGTGTCTCCGGCCCTGACCTGCCGGCCGGCACGCAAGTGCGCGTGACGGGTGCGGCCGATACGGATCTGGAACTGACCGTCGAGGCGGTCTGAACGTTCAGGCGGCGCCGATACGCAGCAGATCATGCAGGTGGATGAGGCCGACTGGTTTCCGGCCCTCCACCACCATCAGGCTGGTGATGGCTGAATTGTTGATCGTCTGCAGCGCCGTTGCCACCAGCGTGTCCGGCGTCGCGGTCTTCGGACCTCTTGTCATCACCTGATCCACCGTCATCGCCAGCAGATTGCTGCCGATGTGACGGCGGATGTCGCCATCGGTGATGATGCCGACCAGCGCACCGTCGACATCGGTGATCGCGACGCAGCCAAACCCTTTGCGCGACAGTTCCAGGATCGCGTCCTGCATGCCGGTGCCCGCAACCACCAGCGGCAGCCTGTCGCCGACATGCATGATCTCGCGGATCTGCGTCAAATTGGCGCCGAGCTGGCCGCCCGGGTGAAAGGTGCGGAAATGGTCCGGCGTGAAGCCGCGTGCTTCGAGCAGCGCGATCGCCAGCGCGTCGCCCATCACCAGTTGCAGCAGCGTCGATGTCGTTGGCGCCAGGCCATGCGGACAGGCCTCCGGAGCGCGCGGCAAAAGCAGCACCACGTCCGCCGCCCGCGCCAGCGCCGATGTCTCTCCGGCGGTGATGGCGATCAGCGGAATGGAAAAGCGCCTGGAATAGGCGACGATGCCCATCAGTTCCTTGCTTTCGCCCGACCACGACATGGCGATGATGGCGTCGTCCCTGGCGATCATGCCGAGATCGCCGTGGTTGGCTTCGGCGGGATGGACAAAGAAAGCCGGCGTGCCGGTCGAGGCCAGCGTCGCGGCGATCTTCGAACCGATATGGCCGCTTTTGCCGACGCCGGTGACGATGAGCCGGCCTTCAATCCCCGAGATCATCTCGACCGCCTGGGCGAAAGGCGCGGCCAGCCCATTCTCCAGCGCCTCGGCGAGGGCTGCGACACCGGCCTGTTCTGTCGCCACCGTCCTCAGCGCCGAAGCGATCGAGGCTTGCCTGTCCAAAGGCTTCTTATCCAGGGATCCCGCATGCATGGCTGATGCGATTAGCGCTTTGCCGGCGCGCTGTCCAACGGAAATGGCCCCAGGCATATCGCCCGAACGTGTGCGGTGGTTCAGACGACGGCAGGCGAGAAAACGCACGCGGTATGAATCCCTTTGGAAATCAGCGCTTCAGGCAGCTGACGGGCCGCTGCCTCAACCCTCCGTTAACCATCCCCATTTACGGTTCGGTAAGTATGGCGCGCGTGCGCCGCGCAAGCAGTGGTGGCGATGTCCGGGGTCCAGCCAGAAAATTCGACGGGACGTGGGGGCAAGGCGGTCTGCGCCTTGCTGCTGGCAACCAGCATGTTTGCCTTGCTGCGCCCAACGGCGCTCCATGCCCAGGAAACCGAACTGCGCGGCGAAGTTTCGGAATCGGCGATCCTGTCCGACCAGCAGCGCAAGGCGAGACAGCTGGCCTTGGCAGCGCAGGGTCAACAGCCGGCCAACGCCGCGCAGGACAACGCGCCGGCCCGCACCTATCTGCCGGCCAGCGCCGGTGCCGTGCCTGACGACGCTGACACTGGCGACGCCACCGCGACCGGCAGCCTCTTTGACCCGCCGGCAGCCACTGACGACACGTCCGTCGACACTGCGGCGCCGCCCAAGCCGCGCCGCCGCTCATCGGCCGCCAGGCAGAATGCGGCTGACCAAGCCAAGGACAAGGCTGCCGACAAGTCGAAAAAGAAGAAGAAATCGACGGCCGACACCTCCGACATCACCGCTTCCACGACCGCCTCCACGCCGGACGCCACCGATGCCGCAGAGACCGATGCGGACACGGCCAACCGCCGCGCACTCACCATCGACAGCGCCGACAGGCAGAAGCTCGACCCAGGAGCGGAGCGTACGGACGCCATCGAAGGCCAGAAGAAGAAGCTGGAGGATGATCCGTTTGCCGCCACCGGCGTCAAATGGGGCTCCTTCGTCATCCGGCCGACGATCGAACAGGGCCTGACCGCCACCTCGAACGGCGATTCGAGCAGTGCAGGCAAGTCGGCGCTGCTGTCCGAGACGGCGCTGCGCTTTTCCGCCGCCTCCGACTGGCGCGAGAACTCCGCTACGATCGACGGCTATGGCCTTTTTCGCGAGACCGTCTCGGGTTACCCGGTTCACGACGAGCAAGGCCGCATCGAAGGCCAGCTCAATGTCGACCTCGACAATGGTTTGCGCGCCATCGCCAAGCTCGGCTACGAGGCCGTGCCGGAATCGGCATCATCGCCGGACGCCATTGCCGGCGTCAGCAAGCAGCCGCTGCGGCAGACCATCGATGGCAGCCTGGCCGTCGAAAAGCATCTCGGCAAGATGCAGTACACCTTGACCGGCGCGGTCTCGCACGACTTCTACGGCGACGCCAAGCTATCGGACGGCACCTCGCTGTCGCAGAAGGATCAGGACTCGACGCTCTACACGGCGACGTTGCGCACCGGCTACGAGATCTCCCCTGCCCTGACCCCCTTCACCGAAATCGAGGTCGGCCGCCGGACCTATGATCAACGCATCGACAATGAAGGCTTCGAGCGCTCGTCGACGCGACTCGGCGCCCGCGCCGGCCTTGCACTCGACATGGGTGAGAAGCTGTCGGGCGAATTCTCGGCCGGCTGGCTCAGGGAAGCGATCGACGACAAAAACCTCGATGCGATCTCGGGTGCCACCGTCAACGCCGACCTCAAATGGTCACCCGAGCGCGGCACCATAATCGGCCTGACCGGGCGGACCACCGTCGAGCCCACGACCACATCGGGCGAGAGCGGCGACATCCTCTATTCCGGTCGCCTGACAGGCGAACGCCAGATTCGCGCCAACCTCACCGCCAACGCGGCTCTGGGTCTCGACTGGCGTGATTACATCGGCATCGACGGCCATGACAGGGTGTTGAGCGCCGAGGCCGGCCTGACCTGGTGGCTGAACCGCTACGCCGGCCTGACCACAAGAGTGAGGAGCGAGAAACTGACCAGCAACCTGCCGGGCCGGGACTACACCGCCAACAGCATCTTCCTCGGCGTCAAGGTGCAGCGCTGAACGGCCGCACCAACGACATCCGGCCGCTCGCTAGGATGTTTAAAACGCAGCACCACGGCGCTCTGACGGCTTCAGCTCGTCGAGAAGCGTGCGGATGACGCCCGCCATGTTCTCGTTCATGTCGCTGCGCCACAGCGCGAAGGCGACATTGGCCTCGACAAAACCCTCCGGCGATCCGCAGTCGAACGTGCGGCCTCGATAGTGGTAGCCGTAGAAAGGCTGCTGCTTTTCCAGCTTCAGCATGGCGTCGGTGAGCTGGATCTCGTTGCCGGCGCCTTTTTCCTGACCTTCTAGGATCTTGAAGATCTCCGGCTGCAGGATGTAGCGGCCGTTGATGTAGAGGTTGGACGGCGCGGTGCCGGCCTTCGGCTTTTCCACCATCTCGGTGATACGGAAGCCGTGATGCGTGTCCTCGCCGCGGCCGACGATGCCGTATTTGTGGGTTTCGGCGGGATCGCATTCCTGCACCGCGATGATGTTGTTGCCGGTCTCCTCGTAGAGCTCGACCATTGCCTTCGTGCAGCTCTTCTCCGACTGCATGATCATGTCGGGCAACAAAAGCGCGAAGGGCTCGTCGCCGACGAGCTCGCGGGCGCACCAGACGGCGTGGCCAAGTCCCATCGGCACCTGCTGGCGTGTGAAACTGGTCTGCCCCGGCGCCGGCTGCAGCCGCTGCAGGCGGGCGAGCTGGTCGTCCTTGCCGCGCTGGGCCAGCGTGTCATAGAGTTCGAACTGGATGTCGAAATGGTCCTCGATGACGGCCTTGTTGCGACCGGTGACGAAGATGAAATGCTCGATGCCGGCCTCGCGCGCCTCATCCACCACATACTGGATCACCGGCCGGTCGACGACGGTCAGCATTTCCTTGGGGACAGCCTTGGTGGCCGGAAGAAACCGTGTGCCGAGGCCGGCGACCGGGAAGACTGCCTTGCGAACTCTCTTCATGCTTTCAATTATCCGTTTGAGGGCCAGCTCCGCAATCCCCGTTTCAAGACATTTTCACGCCGGAATTGGGGATTACTGGGAAACTGAGGGGAGCGTCCACCGGTAAAGCTTCGAAGCGTCTTTTCGTTCCCGGTGGCACCTATGGTAAACTAATTCCTAACCTGGTTCGGCGATGAATGGTCTTTCCTGAGACAGAGAAGGAGGAAAAGATGTCCGTTCGCAATGCCGCAAAAATTTTTACCAGCGTCATGGCGGCAGCCAGCCTATCGCTCGCTCTGCTGATGCCTGGCCCCGCTTTCGCCGATGCCGGTTTCCGGCAATGGGTCGCCGGCTTCCGCGCCACCGCCGTGCAGAGCGGCGTTTCCGGCGCCCTATACGACCAGGCCTTCAGGAACATCAGGGATATCGATCCCGTGGTGCTGGAAAAGGCGCGCACGCAGCCTGAATTCACGGCCCCTGCCTGGGACTATTTCGACAACCGCGTCCATGATCAGTCCGTCGCCGTCGGCCAGCAGATGGCCAGGAAATGGAAGCCGTGGCTGGATCGGATCGAGGCCAGGTTCGGCGTCGACCGTTACATCCTGCTGGCCATCTGGTCGATGGAATCGAATTATGGCGAGATCCTCAAGCGCGACGACATCATGCGCAACGTCGTGCGCTCGCTGGCGACCTTGGCCTACGCCGATCCGAAGCGGGCGAAATTCGCCCGCACACAGCTGATCGCCGCGCTGAAGATCCTGCAGACCGGCGACATCGACGAAAGCCATCTGAGCGGATCCTGGGCCGGCGCCATGGGCCACACCCAGTTCATCCCGACCAGCTATCTGCACTATGCCGTGGACATGGACGGCAATGGCAAGCGAGACATCTGGAATTCGATCCCCGATGCGCTGGCGACATCAGCCAATTTGTTGAAGAAGAATGGCTGGCAGGCCGGCAAGACCTGGGGCTATGAGGTCGCCTTGCCAGCCGGAAAACTTCCCGGCGGTTCCAAGACGCTGTCGCAGTGGCAGGCGCTCGGCGTCGCCAGGGCCAACGGCAAGCCGTTCAAGAACGGCTCCGACAAGGCGACGCTGAAGGTGCCGGACGGCCGCAGCGGGCCGGCCTTCCTGATGATCAAGAATTTCACGGTCATCAAGGCCTACAACAACGCCGACAAATATGCGCTGGCCGTCGGCCTTCTTGCCGACGAAATCGCCGGCTCGAGCGGTCTGGTGCAGGACTGGAAGCGGCCTTTCACCAAGCTTACTTTCGAGGAAAGACAGGAGCTGCAGAAGCGGCTTTCCCAGCATGGCCTTTACGACGGCAAGTTCGACGGCAAGATCGGCGACGGCTCGAAGACTGCCATCATGGCCTTCCAGGCCAAGGCCGGCTTGACCCAGGACGGCTATCCGAGCATGGAAGTGCTGAAGTGGCTCCGGCAGAAATAGAGCCGCCTGCGGTGCCGCGCGGCCTTCCAGGCGCGCAAAGGACACTGTAGCAATCTGGTTGGGCGGCATTTGCCGAGAAACCGATGCGGTTTTTCGGCAGGACTGCGCCAAGGGACGGAGGAAACGATTGGCTTCGGCTGCGCGCATCGCAGGGCTTGTTCGTCGCATGCCGGTGCTCGTCCTGGCCGTGGTCATGCTTGCCGTCGGCGTGGCTGGCGCCTTTCATGCGCCGGCCATGGCGCAGGAGCAGCAAAACCGCGGCTGGTCGTTGCGCGACCTTTTGTTTCCGCGCCGCAGCGAGCGCATTGAGCCGCCCTTGGATATCCAGAAGCCGAGGCCCAGGCCCAAGGCGAAAAAACCCCGCGCCCCGCGCCCGCCCGCGGAACCGGAAATCCCGGTGGTCGACAAGGCGCCGGACGCGCGCACCGTCCTGGTGGTCGGCGACTTCATGGCGGCCGGCCTCGCCGAAGGCCTCGACAGCGCTTTCGCAGAGAATGCCGGCGTCAGGATCGTCGTTCGCAGCAATGGCTCGTCCGGCTTCGTGCGCGATGATTTCTACAACTGGCCCGAACAGATCAAATCGCTGATCGAGACCGAAAAACCCGCCGCCGTGATCGTCATGCTGGGCTCCAACGACCGCCAGTCGATGAAGGTGGGCGACGTGCGCGAACAGCCACGTTCCGAGAACTGGACCAAGGAATATGAACGCAGGACCGACGCGCTGGGCAAAGCCATCGCCGCGGCCAAGGTCCCCTTCCTTTGGGTCGGCATGCCGGCGTTCCGGGTGCCGAAGATGACCTCGGATATGCTTGCCTTCAACGACATCTACCATCAGGCCGCAGAAAGCCATGGCGGCGAATTCGTCGATATCTGGGACGGCTTTGTCGACGAGAACGGCGCCTTCGTCACCAGCGGCCCCGACATCAACGGCCAGCCGGTGCGGCTGCGCGCCGATGACGGCATCAATATCTCGAAGGCGGGCAAGCGCAAGCTCGCCTTCTACACCGAAAAACCGCTGCTGAAGATCCTCGGCCTGACCGCGCCGGGAAGCATGATTACACCGTCCGCTCCGGCGGGCGCCCCTGTCGAGACGCCGGCGCCGGCCGCGCCCCCCATCGTCATCGACCGCACCGCGCCGATGCTGCTCAGCGATCCGGCACTCGACGGCGGCTCGGAGCTGCTTGGCGCGGCACCGCCGGCTAAGGCCAATCCGGACCTGCCCGGTGAAAAGCTTGTGGTCGAGGGCAAGGCACCGATTGCATCGCCCGGCCGCGCTGACGACTTCTCCTGGCCGCCGAAGGCCGCAGCCGCGACCGACACCACGACCGCGATCAATCGTTAGTCTCGCAGCGCGGCTCTGAGGCCGGGCTCAGCGCGGGAGAACGCTCGACCCCATCAACGCCTCGTCGATCGCGCGCGCAGCCTGGCGGCCCTCGCGGATCGCCCAGACGACCAGCGACTGGCCACGACGCACGTCGCCGGCCGCATAGAGCCTGTCGACGCTGGTCTTGTAGTCGCGGTCATTGGCCTCGACATTGCGCGAGCGGCGGCTGTCGGTGGCGATCTTCATCTCACCCTCCAATTCCCTCGCCACACCGGCCGCGGCCGGCCCGGCAAAGCCGATGGCGATGAAAGCGAGATCGGCACGAATGACGAATTCGGTACCGGCGATCGGCTTGCGCTTGTCGTCGACCTCGCAGCACTTGACGCCGGTCAGCTGGCCTTCCTCGCCGATGAATTCGAGCGTCGCCACCTGGAATTCGCGCTCGGCGCCTTCGGCCTGCGAGGACGAGGTGCGCATCTTCGTCGCCCAGTAGGGCCAGACCGAAAGCTTGTCTTCCTTCTCCGGCGGCTGTGGGCGGATGTCGAGCTGTGTGACGCGCACCGCGCCCTGGCGGAAGGCCGTGCCGACGCAGTCGGACGCGGTATCGCCGCCGCCGACGACGACGACATGCTGGCCGCCGGCGATGATGGGATGCGAGGGCCACGCCACCGACTGGATCGGTTCGCCGCCGACCCGCCTGTTCTGCTGCACCAGATAGGGCATCGCGTCATGCACGCCGCCGAGATCGTCGCCGGGAATACCGGCCGCGCGCGGCGTTTCGGAACCGCCGCAATAGAGCACGGCATCATGTTCGGCGAGCAGTTCGGCGACCGGCTTGTCGACCCCGACATTGACGCCGCAATGGAAGGTCACGCCCTCGCCCTGCATCTGCTCGATGCGCCGGTCGATATAGTGCTTCTCGATCTTGAAGTCGGGAATACCGTAGCGCATCAGCCCGCCGGGCCGGCTTTCGCGCTCGTAGACATGGACGTCGTGACCGGCGCGGCCAAGCTGCTGGGCAGCCGCCATGCCGGCCGGGCCGGAGCCGATGACGGCGACCCGCTTGCCGGTCTTCTTCTCCGGCGGATAGGGCCTGATATGGCCGGTTTCATAGGCCTTGTCGGCGATCGCCTGCTCGACCGTCTTGATGGCGACGGGAATGTCCTCGAGGTTCAGCGTGCAGGCTTCCTCGCAGGGCGCCGGGCAGATGCGGCCGGTGAACTCCGGGAAATTGTTGGTCGAATGCAGGTTGCGGATCGCGTTGTCCCAGTCGCCATTGTAGACGAGGTCGTTCCAGTCTGGAATCTGGTTGTGGATCGGGCAGCCGGTCGGCCCGTGGCAGAACGGAATGCCGCAATCCATGCAGCGCGCGGCCTGTTTCTCGACCTCCTTGTCAGACATCGGCAGCGTGAACTCGCGGAAATGCCGGATGCGGTCGGAGGCCGGCTGGTACTTGTGCACCTGCCGGTCGATTTCGAGAAAGCCTGTTACCTTGCCCATAGTCCAGTTCCTGCTGTCCAGATGGTGCGGTTTTCGCCGCACCCGTTAACCCCTTGAGGCAGCCATGGCAACCTTGCGCCGGAGGTCAAACTGTCGATGAAGATGGGCCGGGAAGCCTGGGCTCCCCGGCCATTGCAAAGCCTATTCCGCCGCAACGCCCATGCGCATGCGTTCCATCTCGATCAGGGCGCGGCGGTATTCGACCGGCATGATCTTGCGGAACTTCGGCCGGAACGTCGCCCAGTCGTCGAGAATCTCGCGACCACGTACCGACCCGGTGTAGTGCACATGGTTCGAGATCAGCTGGTAGAGCCGCTCCTCGTCATGGCTGGTCATGTCGCCGGAGACGTCGACGCGGCCCTTGTGGTCGAGGTCGCCGCCATGGTGCAGCAGCCTTTCCATCAGATCGTCTTCTTCCGGAACCGGCTCCAGCTCGACCATCGCCATGTTGCAGCGCTCGGCGAAATCGCCCGCCTCGTCGAGCACGTAGGCGACGCCGCCAGACATGCCGGCGGCGAAGTTGCGGCCGGTCTTGCCGATGACGACGACGATGCCGCCAGTCATGTACTCGCAGCCATGATCGCCGACGCCTTCGACGACGGCGGCGACGCCCGAATTGCGCACGGCGAAACGCTCGCCGGCGACGCCGGCGAAATAGGCTTCGCCCTCGGTTGCGCCATAGAGCACCGTGTTGCCGACGATGATGGATTCAGCCGCGACGATCTTGGCCTCTTCCGGCGGCCGAATGACGATGCGGCCGCCCGACAGGCCCTTGCCGACATAGTCGTTGCCGGCGCCGACAAGCTCGAACGAGATGCCGCGCGCCAGGAAGGCGCCAAAGGACTGGCCGGCAGTGCCGGTCAGCTTCACCGATATCGTATCCTCGCGCAGGCCCTTGTGCTTGAAGCGCTTGGCCACTTCGCCCGACAGCATGGCGCCCGCGGAGCGGTCGACATTGCGGATATCGACCTCGATCTTGACCGGCAGCTTGCTCTCGAGCGCCGGCTTGGCCAGTTCGATCAGCTTGCGGTCGAGCACGTCGTCGATCGGGTGCTTCTGCCGCTCGGTCCAGTGCACCGCTTCATGCGGCGCATCCGGCTTGAAGAACATCTTCGAGAAATCGAGCCCGCGCGCCTTCCAGTGCACGATCAGGTCGCGCTTTTCCAGAAGATCGGTGTCGCCGATGATCTGGTCGATATGGGTGTAGCCCATCTCGGCGAGCAGCTCCCTCACCTCTTCCGCGACGTAGAAGAAGAAGTTGATGACATGCTCGGGCGTGCCCTTGAAGCGCTTGCGCAGCACCGGATCCTGCGTCGCGACGCCGACCGGACAGGTGTTGAGATGGCATTTGCGCATCATGATGCAGCCGGCCGCGATCAGCGGTGCGGTCGAGAAGCCGAACTCGTCGGCGCCGAGCAGCGCGCCGATGATGACGTCGCGCCCTGTGCGCAAGCCACCATCGACCTGCAGCGCAACGCGCGACCGCAAGCCGTTCAGCACCAGCGTCTGGTGTGTCTCGGCAAGGCCCATTTCCCACGGGCTGCCGGCATGCTTGAGCGACGTCAGCGGCGAGGCACCGGTGCCGCCATCATAGCCCGAAATTGTGATGTGGTCGGCGCGCGCCTTGGCGACGCCCGCCGCAACCGTGCCGACGCCGACTTCCGACACCAGCTTGACCGACACGTCGGCTGCCGGATTGACGTTCTTCAGGTCGTAGATCAGCTGTGCCAGATCCTCGATCGAATAGATGTCGTGATGCGGCGGCGGCGAGATCAGGCCGACGCCCGGCGTCGAATGCCGGACCTTGGCGATGGTGGCGTCGACCTTGTGGCCGGGCAGCTGACCGCCCTCGCCGGGCTTGGCACCCTGCGCCACCTTGATCTGCATCATGTCGGAGTTGACGAGGTATTCGGCCGTGACGCCGAAACGTCCCGAGGCGATCTGCTTGATCGCCGAGCGTTCCGGGTTCTTGCCGCCGCCCGGCAGCGGCAGATAGCGGTCGGCCTCTTCGCCGCCCTCGCCGGTGTTCGACTTGCCGCCGATCTGGTTCATCGCGCGCGCCAGCGTCGTGTGCGCTTCGCGCGAGATCGAGCCGAACGACATCGCTCCGGTCGAGAACCGCTTGACGATGTCGGCCGCCGGCATGACGTCGTCGAGCGCCACCTTCTTGCGGCCGGTTTCCCCGGCCAGCTTGAGCTTGAACAGGCCGCGAATGGTCTGGGCGCGGGCCGTCTCGCTGTCGATCTGGGCGGAATAGTCCTTGAAGGTTTCCCACGATCCCTGGCGCACGGCGTGCTGCAAGGTGGCGACAGCATCTGGCGACCAGATATGCGCCTCGCCGCGCATGCGGAACATGTATTCGCCGCCGACCTCGAGGCTGTTGCGCAGCACGGGGTCGTTGCCGAAACCGTCATTGTGGCGGC
Source organism: Mesorhizobium sp. Primo-A (assembly GCF_003997175.1). Taxonomy (NCBI): domain Bacteria; kingdom Pseudomonadati; phylum Pseudomonadota; class Alphaproteobacteria; order Hyphomicrobiales; family Phyllobacteriaceae; genus Mesorhizobium; species Mesorhizobium sp. Primo-A. The sequence goes on along the minus strand of NZ_RZTG01000001.1, from coordinate 110,458 downwards.
TGAGCGTCTCGGCCGCGATCTCGTCCAGGCCGACGCCTTCGATCAGCGTCGCGGTGCCGGTGAAGTATTGCTGCACGAAATCGGTCTTCAGGCCGATGGCGTCGAAAATCTGCGCGCCGCAATAGGACTGGTAGGTCGAGATGCCCATCTTGGACATCACCTTGAGGATGCCCTTGCCGATCGACTTGATGTAGCGCGAGACGACTTCGTAGGCGTCCACTTCCTTCGGCAGTTCGCCGCGCTTGTGCATGTCGAGCAGCGTGTCGAAGGCGAGGTAGGGATTGATCGCCTCGGCGCCATAGCCGGCGAGGCAGCAGAAATGATGCACTTCGCGCGGCTCGCCGGATTCGACGACGAGGCCGACCGAGGTGCGCAGCCCCTTGCGGATCAGGTGATGATGGACCGCCGCCGTCGCCAGCAGCGCCGGGATGGCGATGCGGTCGGGCCCGACCTGGCGGTCGGACAGGATGATGATGTTGTAGCCGCCGGCAACCGCCGCCTCCGCCCGCTCGCACAACCGATCGATGGCGCCCTGCATGCCCGCGGCGCCTTCGGCGGAGCCATAGGTGATGTCGATCGTCTTGGTGTCGAAACGGTCCTCGGTGTGGCCGATGGAGCGGATCTTCTCGAGATCGCCATTGGTCAGGATCGGCTGGCGCACTTCGAGCCGCTTGCGGCGCGAATTGCCGACAAGGTCGAAGATGTTGGGCCGCGGCCCGATGAAGGACACCAGGCTCATCACCAGCTCCTCGCGGATCGGGTCGATCGGCGGGTTGGTGACCTGGGCGAAGTTCTGCTTGAAATAGGTGTAGAGCAGCTTCGACTTGTCCGACATCGCCGAGATCGGCGTGTCGGTGCCCATCGAGCCCACCGCTTCCTGGCCTGTCGTCGCCATAGGCGACATCAACAGCTTGGTGTCCTCCTGGCTGTAGCCGAATGCCTGCTGACGATCGAGCAGGCTGACATCCTTGCGCAACGCGCGCGGTTCGACCGGCTTCAGATCTTCGAGGATCAGCTGCGTGTTGGCGAGCCAGGTCTTGTAGGGATGCTTGGTCGCGATCTCCGACTTGAGCTCCTCGTCGGAGACGATGCGCCCCTTCTCCAGGTCGATCAGCAGCATGCGGCCGGGCTGCAGCCGCCACTTCTTGACGATCTTCTCCTCCGGCACCGGCAGCACGCCGGCTTCCGAGGCCATGATGACGCGGTCATCGTCGGTGACGATGTAGCGTGCCGGGCGCAAGCCATTGCGGTCGAGCGTGGCGCCGATCTGGCGGCCATCGGTGAAGACCACCGCCGCCGGTCCGTCCCACGGCTCCATCAATGCCGCATGGTATTCGTAGAAGGCCTTGCGATCGGCATCCATGAGCTTGTTGCCGGCCCAGGCTTCCGGAATCAGCATCATCATGGCATGGCTGAGCCTGTACCCGCCCTGGAACAGGAACTCGAGCGCATTGTCGAAGCAGGCGGTGTCGGATTGGCCGTCATAGGAAATCGGCCACAGCTTCGAGATGTTGTTGCCGAACAGTTCGGAATCGACCGACGCCTGGCGCGCAGCCATCCAGTTGTTGTTGCCGCGCACGGTGTTGATCTCGCCATTGTGGGCGACCATGCGGTAGGGATGCGCCAGCTTCCATGACGGGAACGTGTTGGTCGAGAAGCGCTGGTGGACGAGGATCAGCGCGGTTTCGAAGCGCGGGTCCTTGAGGTCCTTGTAGTAGGCCCCGACCTGATAAGCCAGGAACATGCCCTTGTAGACGATGGTGCGCGCCGACAGCGACACGCAATAGGCGCCGATGTCCTTGTTGTCGTTCTCGGCATAGATGCGGCCCGAGATGACCTTGCGCAGCAGATAGAGCCTGGCCTCGTATTCCTCGTCATCGGTAATGTCTGGCGTGCGGCCGATGAAGATCTGCCGATGGAACGGCTCGGATGCCACGATGTCGGGCGCCTTCGACAGCGACGAATTGTCGACGGGCACGTCACGGAAACCGATGAGCGGAAGTCCCTCGGATTGCGCCGATTCGGCAATGATGTCCTCGATATGGGCGCGAAGGGCCGCGTCCTGCGGCATGAACCAGTGTCCGACGCCGTACTGGCCCGCCGGCGGCAGCTCGATGCCCTGGGCTGCCATCTCGTCACGGAAGAACTGGTCGGGAAGCTGCACCAGCACGCCGGCGCCATCGCCGACCAGCGGATCGGCGCCGACGGCGCCGCGATGCGTCAGGTTTTCGAGCACAGCAAGCCCGTCCTCGACGATCTGATGCGACTTCACGCCCTTCATGTTGACGATGAAACCGACGCCGCAGGCGTCATGCTCGTTGCGTGGATCGTAGAGGCCCTGGGCGGAAAATCCGTTGGCGCTTCGGCCAATATTGGATCGCAAGGTGGTTTTGACGGTTGCCGCTTTCGTCTGCGCGGCCTGGCCGTTCGTCGCAGAGTGCGTCATGTCCGTCATCTCCTGTCCTCCTTCCCAGCCATTCAGGCGCTGGTTTGCCTCGGCAAGCGCTTGGCTCACCCTGATCCTTGTGGCACGTCTTGCGAAATCCTGTCGAACCAGGCGGCTTTCCGCATGGATCGCATCTGGTAATCGTACAGGCCAGAGTCTGGCTGTCCACCTGTCGCTCGCGGCAACAGCCGGAGAGGCCCAAATGATACGCCAATCCAGCTCGTTTTGTGCGACAAAATAAGACAGCACTACTGTCCTAAATTTTTATGGCAGAAATCCCGGACGCACACAAGACCGATTTGCAAAAAACTTGGGGCATTCGCGACAGAAAATGTCGTGAAGCTGAGGAAAAACGTAAGCTTCAGTCGTCGGCCTGGGCTTTGCCCGTTGGCTGGCTTTACTGTTTTTCCGGCGCCTGGCCCTTGCGATCAGCACGCGAAACCGGTCAACTTCAGTCTGATTTCCCCAACCCCCCGTTCTCCCAAGACATAGGCAGATGCATGTTCTTCGCTTCCGACAATTGGGCAGGCGCCCACCCCAACATTGCCGCCGGCCTGTCGGCCAATGCCGGCGGCTTTTCCACCGCCTATGGCGACGGAGCGCTCGACCAGGCAGTCTACCAGCGCTTCAGCGAGATTTTCGAACGCGAGGTCGCGGTGTTCTTCGTCGCCACCGGCACGGCCGCCAACTCGCTGGCGCTGACCGCTTACAACAAGCCGGGCGGCATTTCCTTTGCTCATCGCGAATCGCATGTCATCGAGGACGAATGCGGCGCGCCGGTGTATTTTTCCGGCGGCTCACGCCTGCATGAGATCGATGGCGCGCTGGGCAAGATCGATCCGCACAATCTGGAAAGGACCATCGGCCGTTTCGCACCGGAAATCGTCCATTGGGGACGGCCGATGGCCGTTTCGATCACCCAGTCGACCGAGGTCGGCACCATCTACGGCCTGGATGAGATCGAGACGATCGCGGCGATCGCCAAACGATATTCGGTGCCCTTGCACATGGACGGCGCCCGCTTTGCCAATGCGCTGGTCGCGCTCGACACGTCGCCAGCCGAAATGACCTGGAAACGCGGCGTCGACATCCTGTCCTTCGGCGGCACCAAGAATGGCTGCTGGTGCGCCGAAGCGATCGTGCTGTTCGATCTTGATCGTGCCAGGGAATTGGCGTTCCTGCGCAAGCGCGCCGCCCAGCTGTTTTCGAAATCGCGCTTCGTCGCGGCGCAGTTCGAGGCCTATTTCAAAGACGGATTGTGGCTGGACACCGCCCGCCACGCCAACGCCATGGCCGCACGCCTTGCCGCCGCGATCGAGGATTCGGCCACGGCAAAACTGGCATGGCTGCCGCAGGCAAACGAGGTTTTCGCAGTGATCAAGAAAGCCGAAGCTGAAAAGCTGCAGGCAGCGGGTGCGGCGTTCTATGATTGGCACAAGCCGCACGGCTTTGACGGCCACATCAGCGAGGACGAGTTGCTGTATCGCTTCGTCACCAGCTTCGCGACGACGGCCGATGAGGTCGACCGTTTTGGCCAGCTGATCGCCTGATACCGAAATCCCCGATAACAAAAAAGCGGCGCCTTTCGGCGCCGCTTCCGTCTCGGGAGGAGACTTGTACTTTAGGCAGCGGTCTTGGCCTCGATCTGCTTGGCCTTGGCCGAAGATGCCGTAATCGCGATCTTGCGCGGCTTCAGCTCCTCGGGGATGTTGCGCTTGAGGTCGACGAACAGCAGGCCGTTCTTCAGCGAAGCACCGACAACTTCGACGTGGTCGGCAAGCTGGAAGCGGCGTTCGAAGGCTCTCGAGGCAATGCCGCGATAGAGCAGTTCAGAGCCTTCGCCGGTGCCCTCGTCCTTGCGCTCACCCTTCACGGTCAGCACGTTGCGATGGGCTTCGATCGAGATTTCCTCGTCAGAGAAGCCGGCAACCGCCATCGAGATCCGGTAGGAATCCTCACCGGTGCGCTCGATGTTGTAGGGCGGGTAGGTCTGCGCGCCATCCGGCTGCGCAAGCGAATCGAGCATCGTGAACAGACGATCGAAGCCGACGGTCGAGCGATAAAGCGGGGAAAAATCAACGTGACGCATGAGGTGTTCTCCTGTTGAGCAACATGGTTTGCGTATGGCCGGTGCGAAACCCTTGAGCGGCGTTTCGGGTGGGCCAGCGGCCCCTACATTGGCGACCGCACGAGACATTTGGGGAGCGCTGGAAAGCATTTCAAGATTTCACCTGGCGGCAAAAGCCACGGCGGCCGGACCCTTGATGAACGGCAGATGAACCGGCACTTCGGCGCGCGTTCAGGCAGCCGGCGCTAAAGTCCATTCCAGGATCAAGGACTGGCGGCGCCGATTGCACAACAGGCACCGCAACGAGGCCGACCGGGTGTAACGTCCCTTCCTCCCGGATCGACAGAGGCCGGAAGCACGCTTTCAAGCGGCTTCCGGCCTTCCCTGTTGCAGCCCAGTCAGTCACCGGGAATTCCTTGGCTTTTGGCGCATGGGCGTCTATCACCATAGCGGAGCCGGCCAGCGCAGGCGGGCATGCGAGACGCCGAGCACGAAGCGCCGAATGACGGATCTTTTCACCGAAAACTCCCTTTTTCACGAAATCGAGGGCAATCCGCGGCCGGAAAACGCCGCCGGCGGCTTCTTCACCACGCGTGACCGCAAGAATATCCGCTACGGCCTGTTCGGCGCGGTCGCTCGCCCGATGAAGGGCACCGTGGTCCTGCTCACCGGCCGCAACGAGTGCATCGAGAAATATTTCGAAACCATCCGCAACCTTGCCGATCGTGGCTTTGGCGTCGCCACGCTCGACTGGCGCGGCCAGGGCGATTCAGACCGGCTGATCCGCGATCGCCAGCGCGGCTACGTCAGCAGCTTCCGCGACTACACCGCCGACCTCGAACAGTTCTTCGAGGAGATCGTGCTGCCCGATTGCCGCGGACCCTACTACATCCTGGCCCATTCGGCAGGCGCATTGATCACCCTGCTGGCCGCGCCGTCGATGGTGAACCGCGTCCGGCGCATGGTGCTGATCGCGCCTTTCCTGACGCTGCCCGACCTTCCGGTCTCGATCTCGACGGTTCGCCGCGTCTGTTCCCTGTTCTGCGCTCTCGGCCTCGGCCGGCTCTATGCCGCCTGGGGTCCGCGGCCGAGGGCAACGGCCCCTTTCGAGACCAACAAGCTGACATCGGACCCGGAACGCTATCGGCGCAACACACGGATCTATGAAGAATACCCGCAACTGGCGCTTGGCGGGCCGACGATCCGTTGGCTGCGGGCAGCCGCGAAAGCTTCGGAAGCCGTCAACGACCCCGACTTCATGGCCCGGATCCAGGTCCCGCTGCTGATCATCGCCGCCGGCGCCGACCAGGTCGTCTCGACCAGGGCTGTCGAAGCCTACGCCAGGCGTCTGCGGCTCGGTTCATTGCTGATGATCGACGGCTCCCGCCACGAAATCCTGCAGGAAGCCGACATCTACCGCGAGCAATTGCTCGCCGCCTTCGACGCCTTCATTCCCGGCAGCGACGACCCCACGGCCTGACGGCCGCCGGTCGCTGGTCAGCCGCGCAAGGCAGCCATGGCAGCTGCGTGGAGTTCCGGCGTTGCAGCCGCCAGGACATCGCCGCCCTTTTCCGCAGGCCCGCCATCGAATGTGGTGACCACACCGCCTGCCTTCTCGATGATCGGGATCAGCGCCACGATGTCGTATGGCTTCAAACCGGGATCGGCGACGATATCGACGCTTCCCGAAGCGATCATGGCGAAGGCATAGCAATCGGCGCCATAGCGGGCGAGTTGGATCTGTCTTTCGAATGCATCGTAACGGTTGCGCGCTTCGCCTTTGAATAGCGCCGGCGTGGTGGTGAACAGCGTCGCCTGGTCCAACTTCGTCGTCTTGCGGGTCGTCAGTTTTCGCGGCCCGCCCGGCCCCTCATAGTGCGAACCTGAGGCGTTGGCGTAGAACAGCTCGCCGGTGAAGGGTTGCGCCATCATGCCGGCAACGGCGTCACCGTCGACCGTCAGCCCGACCAGCGTGCCCCACACCGGCAGGCCGGAAATAAAGGCGCGCGTGCCGTCGATCGGGTCGATCACCCAGACATGCCGGCTCGAAATGTTCTCGCTGCCATGCTCCTCGCCAAGAATGCCATGGTCGGGATACTCGGCAGAGATCAACGCCCGGATAGCGCGCTCGGCCTCGCGATCGGCCTCGGTGACCGGATCGAAACTGCCCTGTTCCTTGTTGGCGACCGCGCCTTGGGCACGAAAGCGCGGCAAGGTCTCCGCCGCCGCCACCTGCGCGATGCGGCGCATGAAATCGACACTGATGTCCAACTGATTCTCCCGCACTGCAGCATGTCCGAGCCGTGCTCTGCCGCCAATTTCGTACCAAAACAAGTGTGTTCGACTACTTCTCCGCGACGGCATCTGTTGCCCGGATGTCACATAAGCGTCGTCGAAACGCAATTTCCACATCAGAGTGAATTAAAAAAGCCTGAAGGTCGCTTGACATTTGTGCAACGCACAATACCCTTGACCTCGGACAGGGTTTCCTGTCCATGCCCTCCTTGGGCGTTTCCTCCCTAGACTTCGACCGTATCGTGCAAACGATGCGGTCTTTTTTTACGCCGCGATTTCACTCCGCGGCCAGCGGCAGGTCGATGAAATGATGGTCGGGCATCGACATCAGGTCGGCTGAGAACCGCGTCAGATCGTCGGCCAGCGCATCGAAGCCGGCGGCCTTCTCGAATGTCCGTTCGTTCATGTAGAGCCCGCGATTGACCTCGATCTGCAGCGCATGCAGATGGCGCGCCGGGCGGCCGTAATGCTCGGTGATGAAGCCGCCGGCATAGGGTTTGTTGTGGGCAACCGAATAGCCCATGGCGCTGAGCAGGCCGATCGCGGTCTCGGTCAGGGCGGCGGTTGCCGAGATGCCGAAACGGTCGCCGATGATGAAGTCGGGCCGCAGCCCGCTGTCGCCGACACGGATGCTCGCCGGCATCGAATGACAGTCGATCAGCACGGCAAAACCGAACCGCGCATGGGTCCGGGTCAAAAGCCGCTTCAGCGTCTCGTGATAGGGCTTGTAGACGGTTTCGATCCGGGCAACGGCTTCCGACAGCGGCAGGCGGCCGGAATAGATGTCGAGCCCCTCGCCGACCAGCTTCGGCACCGTGCCAAGCCCACCCGCCACCCGCGCCGAGCGGATGTTGCAGAAGGACGGCACTGGCTCGGCGAACATGCGAGGATCGAGCTCCCACGGCTCGCGATTGACGTCGAGATAGGCCCTCGGAAAATTCGCCGCCAGCAGCGGCGCGCCGAGCGCCACGGCACCGCCGAACAGCTCATCGACGTAACAGTCTTCCGACCGGCGGATGGCGTTGCGGTCCAGCCTTGCCATGGCCAGGAACCGTTCGGGATAGTAGCGGCCGCTATGCGGCGAATTGAAGAGGAAGGGGACGCGCTGCTCGGCGCCCGACCGGATTTCGAAGGGTGGAAAGACCGAAAAATCCTCGGCTGCCGTCTTCAATTTGAACGAACCCGAAAACACCAGTGCATCATGATGTGAAAGTGCCACCTTGCAGGCCGCGTGTCCAGCATTTCAGCGGCGGCACACCCCCGGCAAATATGGATCATCGCCGTCCGCGTTCACTTGATGTTTACCCTCACCTCCTCATATACAGGATGGTTAACGGGCTTGCCCAACGGCAATCTCGGGCGGGTGATTCGGACAGGATATCATGGCACGCATTCTTCTGGCGGAAGACGACGACGATATGCGTCGGTTCCTCGTCAAGGCGCTGGAGCGCGCCGGTTACCAGGTCAGCGATTTCGACAATGGCGCCAGCGCCTATGAGCGGCTGCGCGAAGAGCCGTTCTCGCTGCTGCTGACCGACATCGTCATGCCGGAGATGGACGGCATCGAGCTGGCGCGCCGCGCCACCGAGATCGATCCCGATCTGAAAGTCATGTTCATCACCGGTTTCGCCGCCGTTGCGTTGAACCCGGATTCCAAGGCGCCGAAAGACGCCAAGGTGCTGTCGAAGCCATTCCATCTGCGCGACCTCGTCAACGAGGTGGAGAAGATGCTGCAGGCGGCCTGAGCCGTTTTCTAGGCGAGGCGCCGCACCTCTTCGCCACTGCGGCGAGACGACGCCTTCTTTCCTTTTTCCTGCTATTGACGCGCTGGATCAAAAATGGTGTATGCGCGGCTTCGGATGGGCGTGTAGCTCAGCGGGAGAGCACTGCATTGACATTGCAGGGGTCACAGGTTCAATCCCTGTCACGCCCACCATCCAACCAGACAAATCAGACTTGGATCGACATGCTGGCCGGCTCGCCAGACAAAGCGCGTGGGCATGACGCGCGGGATGAGCAGCGTCGAGGTGCTGGCGGAAGAACGCCTCACTTGGGATAAGCAGGGCACAGCGTGGCACAGGGCCGTCCAGGGCGCGCGTTACACAGAGGTGGACGATTTCGGTGCCTCAAGGGGAGGCTGGACGTTGGCGAGCTTTCGAGCGCAACCCGCCCGTCCCAGCGCTGACCGGAACGGGCGACACGCAATCAGATCATTGCGGCGCTGGATCAGGCGTATTTCCCGGCCTGTCGCCGCCGCCCTTGCCTTCGCGGCAAGGCTCGCCGATGCCGCAGCATTTGCCGTTATAGGTGACGCCAGGCTTCAGCTTGTCGCATTCCCTGGGAGCGGTTGTCTTGCAGCCGGCCAGCACCGAAACGGCGATGGCGGCCAAAAAGACGTTTCTCGAGACAGTAAACATAAGACGTTCTCCTTGATGAACCATGTTTGGACACATCACTTGGTCGCGCCTCGGGTGAATTGGTTCACAAAAATAGTGATGGCGGCGAAAACAACCCTCACGGTTATTCGACAGAGGACACTCCTGGGCAGGCGCAGCAATCGCGTGGCGACGTGTCGGCGACGGCGAACACGCCCACGATGACGATGGCGGCCGATGCGGCGTCCTAGATGAATTGCGTGGTCATCTGGTCTAGAATCCAGCCAAAGCCCTGGTGATGCCGACAAGATGGCAACGAAGATCACGGCGGCAATAAGCTGAGCACGGTGTTCCTGGACCTGGGGCGGGAACGCAGCACTGATTTGGGTTGAAGATAAGCGGGCCTTGCGGCATGCGTTCCGGGACAAGGTGAAGTGAGGAGTTTATGCGGGGCGTTGCGATTCTTACAGAGGGAAGAAGCGGTTCGAACTGGCTGGGAAGCCTGACGAACGCAACTGGCCTGATGGGACGGTCGGAGGAATGGCTTGATCCGGCCTATCTACGTTTCGATCCCCGCACCTATGATGATCTTGAAAAAGCGGTCATCGAGAAAGCGTCGACCGACAACGGGCGGTTTGCGATCAAGTTGTTTCCGCGCCATCTGGCCTGGTGTAAGGAGAAATTCGGAAAGGATTTTCTATTCGAGATTCGAAGAAAACACGGCTTGGAATTCATTTTGTTGGAACGTCGCGACCGAATTCAGCAAGCTATTTCGTTCTACCGAGCTAGGATGTCTGGAGTGTGGACGAGCCGGCACGAAGGGAAAGTCAATCCGCGCTCTGTTCCTTATAGCTTCGCCGACATCAGCCAAGCGTATTTCCAGATTGATCGAAGCTATGCGTTCTGGAGGTCCTACCTACAACTTGCGGGGCTGGATTGTCGTCAATTCGTCTACGAAGATTTGCAGCAAGACCCACGGCCCTATCTGGAAGCTGTGGCGGATTATATGGGCGTCCAGGTCCCGGAAGACACCGCCAATTCGAGATTCACTGTTCAACGGGACAGCCTCACGGAAGAATGGATAGTGCGCTTTCGTGAGGACGCAGCGGCCAAGGGCGCCATTGAGGGCATCGGGGAGATGGCGGTGCCAAGAACGCTCGACAATATCGCCCGCTTTGCCCTGAAACGGCCCCTGATCCGAAAGCGCTTCTAGAGGCAGGTACTTTCTTCGGGGAAATTCGATGATCGTTGCAGCTGGCTCGGTTCCAGCGCTCGATGCCCCGGCTCTTCCTCCAGAACACCTGGAGTAAATCGCGCCGGTCAACCGTCTGCCCGCAGTAATGATCTTCTTCCGGGATGTCCTGGCCGCCGTGCAGCTTGCTGGGAACGGCGGGCCAGGGTCAGATAGTTTCGTCATGTCGCTCGAACCTGCCATTGCGGCAAAAAGTTCCGGAACCATCCTTCAAGCTGATGGAATCGCGGATCGCGTGTGCAGGATCGGCATTTCCCGGCTGTTCGCCGAGGTAGAGCGGTTCGCATTTGGGTTGACTTCTAGCCTGCGCCTGGCGCAACGCCGCATGTAGTGCTTGAAGTTGGCGAAGGGTTTCTCGATTGGGTTGAGGTCCGGACTATAGGGGGCAGGAAGGAGAGCCTCGCGGAGCCAGCCTACTGGTCATCGTCATCGTTATTGTCTGGATTGTCGACCAAACATCCCGCGCCGTGACACCCTTGGTAATTGCCTTGAGTGTCGAAATTCGGATTGCCATCCTTGTCGTAACTCGGCCTTGGATCGATGTAGCTGTCGTCCTTTCGACGCGCTTCCTTGCGATCCTTGTCTCTCTGTTCTTGCGCGGCCATGCGATCCAATGAGCGCTGCTCATCTTCTGAACGTTGTGAGGTCTGTTGCATCATGCAGTCGGCAAACCTGTTGGTTCCTGGCCTGTAGCCGTAAGACGCGCACTGTTGCTGATCCATTGCGCGCTGATCCTCAGCGCTGACGCAACCGGCAACCGCCAACGGCACAAGCGCGATCAGCACATATCTCATCTTGAAATTCGGCATTTTGTCACTCCAGATTATTCTGATGGCACCGGGCAAGAGAGGTCACCCTCCTGGCAGTTCAGGTAGGCCTTCAACTGCCTGGTGCGGGCCTTGGTCAGGTCAGCCTGACAAGCAGCGGCAACCATCGGCGCCGCGGAGCCACCATCGTCACCGCTGGATTGAAACGTGCATTCGGCGTTGCGGAACGCAATCCACGCTCTCTGCGCTTTCACGAACCGTGCCTTGCCGTCGGAATCATCCGTAAGCCGCTTCTGGATTTGCTTGAAGGTCTGGTTCAATGCCTGATCGGCTCTTTTGAAATCCGAAGCTGGATCAGCCAGAGCCGCGGTGGCGGCGAACGACAGCATGGCGACCGCAGCAAGTAGAAAACGCATGATTGTATCCCCCTCATGAAAACAACCACAAGTAAGCACGCATAGGAGCAGCCGGCAAGGCCTGGAAAACCATATAGTAAGCAAAGGGTTGTCGGGTTCAACAATGCAGGACGGACGAGGCTAGGGCCGTGAGGTGATATGCGGGGAGTGGCAGATAACTCATGTATTCGATGCAATGGCGGTCGAATGCGGCCGCCACAAGCTGACCATGTTTGGACACATCGCTTGGTCGCGCGCCGGGAGGATTGGTTCCAAGAAAATTGCGATCACCGGCGCATCTTTTGCGAGCTTGCCTTTGCGTGAAGGCGAATCGCCGATGCCGGGGCATTTGCCATGCTATGTGGTTTTCGGATTTGATTTATCGCATTGTCCTGTCGGCGTTGCCTGGCAACCTGCCGTCACTTATGCAGCAGAACGTAACAGGACATTCGCAACGTTACATGCGAGAGACGTTTTCCATGATTGATCGTGCCGCACAATTCAGGGCTTCGTCGCCTCACGCTCAAAAATGGTCCAGAATCAAAGTCGGAATGATTGGCGAAACCGCGCGCATCCCCGAGGCGGTGATCGGGATCCGGTCTCCCTGCGTGCCGTCATGAGTTCACAGTCCGGTAGGACAAAACTATCGTCCTGGCCGAAGATATATCGCGAACTGAACCGTGTGCGCACGCAATTGCGGTCGCCGTGGTCGACATTGGGCAACGCGCTCATTTCCGCAAAGCAGAATGCTGAATACCGGCGCGGACTCGGCAAGCGGATCGAGGCCGCCCGCGAGACTTACACGGCGTCGCCGATCTCGCAGATTGCCGACAGCTTCATGCTCGTCCGGATCATCGGCAATGATCTGGAACCGCGACACCGCAAGGGCCAGTCATTCGACAACGTGCTGTTCATTCTGGACAACGAACCGGTCTTCGACGCCTGCGAAAAATTCTGGATCGTCAATCGAATAGTCGACACCGACGAGGAAGCCCGGATCATCGGCCTGCTCGAAAGCCGCCGCCAGAATTTTCATACAATCCCCTTCGAACTCGATCAGTACCGGAAGATATCCTGGGACGTCGACCAGCTTGTTGCCGGCGACCTCCGATTCTCAGAGAAGGGCCGGGCGAGCGGACAGTCCGCGCGTTACGAAACGCACATCCGCCGCAGCAAGAACCTCTATGTGATGAACAACAATGGGGCTCGCAACGCCGCGCTCGCGATTGCCCGCGACAGGGCAAAATGGCTGATGCCCTGGGACGGGAACTGCTACCTGACAGCCTCTGCGTTCCAGCGGATACGGTCCGCGATCGAGAAAAACCCGCACCTTCCCTACGCTGTGGTGCCCATGGCGCGCATTGTCGACAATGCGCTTCTGCTGGACCAGAGCTTTCAGCCGCCGGCCGAGGAGGAGCCGCAGATCATATTTCGAGCCGATACCACGCAACTGTTCGACGAAAACTATGGTTACGGAAGGCGGCCAAAAATCGAGATGCTGTGGCGGTTGGCAGTTCCTGGCCCCTGGGACCGCTACCGCGACGACGCCTGGGATTTTCCACGCCCGGTCCGGGCGGCGGATGCCGGGCTGCTCCAGAAAGCGGGCTGGGTGGCGCGCCTGGATTCAGGGCGTTCGCATCTGGAGATCGGCAAGGCCGGCTTCGTCGCGCGTCTGGTCAGCCGCGATCAGGCGATCGTCGATATGGTCGATCAATGTGACGCCAAGGCAGTCGCCGCTCGGCTTGATACCTCCCGCCTGGCCTTTTATGACGAAGACGCCCTGGCCAACGCGGTGAAGGACGGGCCCATCCTGCACCATCTCGAAACCGCGGCCGGACAGGCACTCGCCCGCGGTCCGTTCAGCGTGCTCGACAAGACTGGCCTAGCCCCCAGCGGGGATCCCCAGGACTATTTTCACCCTGCGCCTTACTGGTGGCCCGACCCCGACAGACCCGACGGCCTGCCCTATATCCGGCGCGATGGCGAACGCGTGCCCGGCACGGCATTGTATGCAGCAGGAAGCGAAACCTACGATCGCACACGCTTGCAGCGCGTCTTCGACGACACAACCGTGCTTGCGCTCGCCGCAACCGTGCTTGATGGGCATCATTATGCCGTCCACGCCGCCAGGCTCTTTCGCGCATGGTTTATCGATCCCAGGACAAGAATGAACCCGCATTTGCGCTATGCGCAGGTGCGGTCGGGCCACGACAACAATGAAGGGTCCGGCCACGGCATCATCGAGCTGAAGGATTTCTATTTCTTCCTGGATGCCGTACGCCTGCTCGAGCGAACAGGAGTACTGGGCGACGAGGATCGCGAGGCGTTCAGAGCCTGGCTCGGTTCCTACTGCGAATGGCTGGACACCGCGCCGGCAGCCGCGACGGCCTTCTGCAGCAGCAGCAACCAAGGAACATATTACGATTTGCAGCGGGCATCGATCGCCACGTTTCTTGGCGACAGCGCCACCCTGGCCAAGATCAGCCTCTATGCTCGGGAGAGACTAGCAACCCAGATCGCAGCCGATGGCTCCTTGCCCAGGGAACTGTCCCGCACGCGCCCCAGGCACTACGCCATGTTTACCTTGCAAGGCTGGACGTCGCTGGCCCGTGTCCTGTCTTCGGTCGGTGACAATCTCTGGCAACACAAGACAGCCGAGGGGCTGGGACTGGTCCAGGCGCTGCACTGGCTTGTTGCGCACGAGAACAAGCCACACACCATGTCGGCCGAAACTGTCGATCCGGATCGGCTTGGGCCGCTGCTTCTCGACCTGACGCACCATGATCCCGCAGGAATGCCACCTGCCGATCTGGGAAGGGCGACCAAGCCCATTTTTCATCCAGACGAGGCAATCGCGCCTTTTTGGCTGTGGCGGAGACATTAGCGACGCCCGGCATTCCTGGCCTGTTACGTCGATGATGAGAACCACTTTCCGCGCTTCAAACACCCGCGACGGTGCAAAGGCTCTTCATCCTGGTCACCGCCAGTTCCGGATCGGCCAGCAATCCGGCCTGGTCGGCAAGGCGGAACACGTCGGCATAGTGACGGATGCCGCGCGCCGACTGCATACCGCCGACCATCGCAAAATGATCCTGATGGCCGTTCAGCCAGGCCATGAGGACGATGCCGGCTTTGTAATACTCGGTCGGCGCCTCGAAGATCTTTCGCGACAGCGGCACGGTCGGCGCCATCAACGCGTCAAAGCCGGCGCGGTCGCCTTCCGCCAGTTTCGCCAGCGCCGCGTTGGCAACCGGCGCAATCGCGTCGAAAATACCCAGCAATGCGTGCGAGTGCCTTTTCTCGTCGCCGGCGATCAGTTCGGGATAATTGAAATCGTCGCCGGTGAACATGACGACGCCGTCCGGCAGACGGTTCCTCAGCGCGACCTCCTTGCCGGCATCGAGCAGTGAGATTTTTATCCCCTCCACCTTGCCAACGTGGCATTCGATGATGGCAACGACTGTATCGAGAGCGACCTCGAAATTCTCGCTGCCCCAATAGCCCCTGAGCGCCGGATCGAACATGTCGCCCAGCCAGTGCAGGATGACCTTGCCGGAGGACTGTGACAGGATGCGGTCGTAGACCCTGACATAGTCGTCCGGCCCTTTGGCAACTGCCGCCAACGCCCGGCTGGCCATCATGATCGCCTTGCCGCCGAGCCCTTCGATTAAAGCGAACTGCTCTTCATAGGCCTTGATGACGTCATCGATTGTTTTGGCGGCGGCGGGCGCCAGATGGTCGGTGCCGGCGCCCGAGGCGAGATCGGCGCCATCGACCGTGCGCGCCTCGGCGATCGAGCGGCGGATCAATTCCTGCGCGTTTGCCCAGTCGAAGCCCATGCCGCGCTGCGACGTGTCCATCGCTTCGGCGATGCGGAAGCCCAGCCGCCACAGATGGTGACGGAACGCCATCGTCCTCTCCCAGTCGATCACCGGTCTGGACCACGGATCGGTCATGGCGAGCGGATCGGCAACGACGTGCGCGGCGGCATAGGCGATACGCGAAAATCGCGCGCCGATGTCAGGCTGCACGGGCTCGCCGACCAGCGTGTACCGGGTGCTGCCGCCACCCTCACCAGGCAAGGAAATGTCCATCCATCGCTCCCTTCACAACGCTACTAAATGGAACGTTCCAATAAATCAAGGACCTTTAAGATTCGAACTCCCTGCAGGATGAAATGCTGCATTGCAACAGGAAAGCCTTATGAAGCATGCCATTTGAGTACGCACAATCGATGTTCGAGGCGCGGGAAAAATCCCGATTGACTCACGAGCGGAGCAGAGATTAGAACGTTCCAATAGTTTTGGGCCTGCAGT
The DNA here is from genome assembly GCF_003997175.1 of Mesorhizobium sp. Primo-A. Classification (NCBI taxonomy): domain Bacteria; kingdom Pseudomonadati; phylum Pseudomonadota; class Alphaproteobacteria; order Hyphomicrobiales; family Phyllobacteriaceae; genus Mesorhizobium; species Mesorhizobium sp. Primo-A. Next base: position 94,544 of record NZ_RZTG01000001.1, on the reverse strand, counting down.
CGGGAGGATGCATCTGGATGGCCAACCGGGCCAAGGCGACGATATTCGACATCGCCCGCGAAGCGGGCGTGTCCAAATCGACGGTATCGCTCGTGCTCCAGGGCAGCGGACTGATCCGGCCCGAAACAGCGAGCAAGGTGCGCAAGGCGATCGAGGATGTCGGTTACGTCTACAACCGCGGCGCCGCCAATCTGCGCAAGGCGCACTCCAACGTCATCGGCATGGTCATCAACGATCTCACCAATCCTTTCTTCGCGGAGCTGGCGGTTGGCATGGAGCGGGTCTTCCAGTCGGCCGGCATCGTGCCGTTCATCGCCAACACGGCGGAAAATCCGGTGCGCCAGGAAGAAGTGCTGAAGTCGCTGATGGAGCAAGGCGTCGCCGGCCTCATCGTGTCGCCGGCTCGCGGCACGACGCCGGGCGCCTTCAGGCGGATCGAGACGGCAGGTCTGCCGGTGGTCTTCGCCATGCGCCGGCTTCCCGAGAGCCGCATTCCGGTCATCGCGCCCGACAATCATCGCGGCGCCTATCTCGCCACCGCTCATCTGATCGGCAAGGGACATCGCCGGCTGGTCTTCTTCGGCGGCTCGTCCGATCTCGTCGTCTATCACGAGCGGCTTGGCGGATTTCGCGAAGCCTGCGAGACGCAGGGCATCTCCGACCGCGACACTCTGGTCGTCGAGGGAGAGACCAGCCGCAGAGGTGGTATCGCATGCCTCGAAACCGCTCTCGCAATGGCTGAACCGCCGACCGCGGCACTCTGCTTCAACGACGCCGTCGCCTTTGGCGCCATGCTGGCGCTGCGCAAGCGCGGGCTTGAGCCGGGAGTTGATTTCGCCATCGTCGGCTTCGACGATGTGGCCGAGGCCGAGCACTACATGCCGGCTCTGACCAGCGTCGCGGTGGACTCGGCGGGCCTCGGCGAACGCGCCGCCCATGTCATGTTGAAAATGATCCAGTCACGCACAACACGGGCCGAAGACCATATCGGCGCGGTCAATCTGGTGGTCAGGGAAAGCTGCGGCCCGGATCGCCGCATTCGAAACAGGGCGGCCGGTTCGGGAGGCGCTGCATGAGCGTCAAATGGAGCTTGATCGGTGCCAGCACGATCGTCAGGCAGTTCATGATCAACGCCATCCGCGCGCAAGGCGAGGACAGCATCTGGTCATCGGCGTCAGTCGAAGCAGCATTGCAAACCGCGAAATCAGGCAAGGCGGTCGCAATCGAGCCTAAGCTCGGGAGTGTGAATTGAGCAAGGTGGTCTCCGCAGCGCAGGCAGCCGGCCTGGTCAAGGACGGCATGGTCGTGTCGGTGTCCTCGTCGAGCGGCCTCGGCTGCCCCGATGCGGTGCTCGCCGCGATCGGCGAACGCTTCGACGCAGAAGGCCATCCGAAGAACATCACCACGCTGCACCCGATCGCAGCCGGCGACATGTATGGCATCAAAGGCATCGACCATCTGGCCAAGCCGGGACTGCTGAAGCGTACCTTGTGCGGCTCCTACCCGTCCGGCCCCTCCTCTTCCGAACCGCCGCAGATCTGGAAGATGATCGGCGACAATTCGGTCGCCGCCTACAACGTGCCGTCCGGCATCCTGTTCGATATGCACCGCGAAGCCGCGGCCAAGCGGCCGGGCGTGCTGACCAAAGTCGGTCTCGACACCTTCGCCGACCCGCGCCACCAGGGCTGCGCCATGAACGCCGCCGCCAGCGAGCCGATCGTTTCGGTGCAGCAGTTCGACGGCGAGGAATGGCTCTATTTCCGCTCTATCGTGCCGCAGGTGTCGATCATCCGCGCCACGTCGGCCGACGAGCGCGGCAACCTCACCTACGAGCATGAGGGCGCCTATCTCGGCGGACTGGAACAGGCGCTCGCCGCCCGCAACAATGGCGGCATCGTCATCGCGCAGGTCAAGCGCGTCGTCGAGAACGGCACGCTGAAACCGCATGACGTGCGCGTGCCGGGCGTCCTGGTCGACCATATCGTCGTTGCGCCCGACCAGTTGCAGACGACGCTGACACCCTATGACCCGGCGATCTCGGGAGAAATCTTCCGGCCGCTGTCGAGCTTCCGCACGCCGGAGATGAACGTGCAGAAGGTGATCGCGCGCCGCGTCGCCATGGAGTTGCGCGACGGCATGGCCGTCAATATCGGGTTCGGCATTTCCGCCAATGTGCCGCGCATCCTTCTCGAGGAAGGCCAGCACGGCAAAATTACCTGGGTGATCGAACAGGGCGCGGTCGGCGGCGTGCCGCTGCTCGACTTCAAATTCGGCTGCTCATCGAACGCCGACGCCTTCATGCCCTCGCCGCACCAGTTCATCTATTTCCAGGCCGGCGGCTTCGACGCCTCGCTGTTGTCCTTCCTGCAGATCGATCGACACGGCTCTGTGAATGTTTCGAAGCTTTCGGCGCGGCCGCATGTCACCGCCGGCGCCGGCGGCTTTGTCGACATCACCGCACGGGCGAAGAAGATCGTCTTCTCCGGCTTCTTCAATGCCGGCGCCAAGCTGTCTCTGGCCGATGGCGGCATCCGCATCGACCACGAGGGCAAGGTCAAGAAGGTGGTCAACGAAGTCGAGCACATCTCGTTTTCGGGCAAGCGCGCGGTGGCGCAGGGACAGGACATCACCTATGTCACCGAACGCTGCGTGATGAAGCTGACGCCGGAGGGGTTGGTCGTCACAGAACTCGCACCCGGCATCGATCTGCAGCGTGATGTGCTGGCCCAGTCGGAAATTCCGTTGGCCGTTGCCAGGGACCTCAAGACGACACCGGCAGCCCTCTATCAGGAGCAACCGATAGGCCTGTCGCTGAATGGCGGCGCCTCGGTCGGAGGCGCGCGTGGCTGAGCCTCTCGTCACCTTCGAGCAGGATGGCGCCATCGGTACCATCACGCTGCGCCGGCCGGAGAAATTCAACGCACTGGACATTCCGATGCTGCGGGCGCTAGAGACGGCGCTCGACGCGGCCGAGATGGCCGAGGGCGTCCGCGTCGTGCTGCTGCGCGGCGAAGGCAAGGGCTTTTGCGCCGGTGGCGATGTCGAAGCCTGGGCGCAGATGAGTGCCGCCGATTTCCAGGTGCAGTGGGTGCGCTACGGCCACCGCGTCTTCGACCGCTTGGCGCGGCTGCGGCAGCCGACAATCGCCGTCCTGTCCGGCCATGCGCTTGGCGGCGGCCTGGAACTGGCTGCGGCTTGCGACTTGCGCGTGGCGGAAACACAAGTGAAATTAGGCTTCCCGGAAACCTCGATTGGCGTCGTGCCCGGCTGGTCCGGTACGCAGCGCGCCGTGCGCCGCTTCGGCGCGCAGACGGTGCGCCGCATGGCGCTGGGCGGCGAGATCCTTCTCGCCCCCGAGGCACTCGCCCTGGGCATCGTCGACCGGGTGGTCGCAACTGGCAACGCACACGAAGAAGCAAAGGCGTGGGCGGAAAAGATCGCCGAGCGCGGCCCGCTGGCGACGGAAGCCGCCAAGCTGATGATCGCGGTCGCCGAAGGCGAGGAAAGTGCCGCCGCCACCGAAGCGCTGGCCAGCGGCTTCATCGCCCTGACCGGCGATCTGAAGGCCGGCGTCGATGCCTTCAAGGCCAAGCAGAAGCCGGCCTTTTCGAGATCCTAGAGCAAACATATGAACGCACCCCTGAAGATCGCCATGCCGGCCGAGGCGGCCGAAGCCCCGAAAGGCTACAAGCTGCTGATCAACGGCAAGCATGTCGATGCCCGCGACGGCCGCACGATTGCTCGAAACAGCCCCGGCCACGGCTTCACCGTCTCGCACTATGCGCAGGCCGGTGAGGCCGAAGTGGAAGCCGCTGTGCTTGCCGCCCACAGGGCTTTCGAAACGGGTCCATGGCCGCGCATGAAGGCGGCCGAACGTGCCGGGATCCTGCTCAAGGCAGCTGATCTGATCGAGGGCCGGCTGGAAGACATCGCCCGGCTCGACGCACTGGAATCGGGCAAACCGATCGCCCAGGCACGCGGCGAGATCGGCGGCGCCGTCGACATCTGGCGCTATGCCGCCTCGCTTGCCCGCACCCTGCATGGTGAAACCTACGCCAATCTCGGCGACGCCATGCTGGGTGTCGTCCTGCGCGAACCGATCGGCGTCGTCTCGATCATCACCCCGTGGAATTTCCCGTTCCTGATCGTCAGCCAGAAACTGCCCTTCGCGCTCGCCGCCGGCTGCACGGCGGTGGTCAAGCCGAGCGAAATGACCTCGGCCTCGACCTTCGTGCTCGGCGACATCCTGATGCAGGCCGGCCTGCCCGCCGGCGTCGTCAATATCCTGGCCGGACTTGGCGCCGATGTCGGTGCGCCGATGGTCAGCCACCCGCTGGTCGAAATGGTCTCGTTCACCGGCTCCACCCGCGTCGGCAAGATGACGATGGCATCCGCCGCGCAGTCGCTGAAGAAAGTCTCGATGGAGCTCGGCGGCAAGAACGGCCAGATCGTCTTCCAGGACGCCGACCTCGAAGCGGCCGCCGATGCGGCGGTGTTCGGCGGCTTCTTCAATGCCGGCGAGTGCTGCAATGCCGGCAGCCGGCTGATCGTGCACGAGGCGATCGCCGACGATTTTCTCAGCGCCGTCAAGGCGCTTGCCGCCAGGGTCACGGTCGGCGATCCGCTCGATGACCAAACCAAGGTCGGCGCGATGATCTCGTCCGACCATTTGGCCAAGGTTGCCGGTTACGTTGCGGCAGCCGCGACCGAGGGCAGCAGCATCTACAGCGGAGGCAAGCAATTGGCCTCCAATATCGGTCAATACCTCGATCCCACCATCATCCGCGGCGTCACCGAGGACATGGCCATAGCGCGCGAGGAAGTGTTCGGCCCGGTGCTCTCGGTGCTGACTTTTGAATCGATTGAAAAGGCGTTGCACATCGCCAACAACACGCCCTATGGTTTGTCGGCAGGCGTGTGGAGCGCCAGCATCGACACTTGCATGTCGGTCGCGCGCGGCGTGCGTTCGGGAACCGTTTGGGTGAACACGTTCATGGAAGGTTATCCCGAGCTGCCTTTCGGAGGCTACAAGCAGTCCGGTCTCGGACGCGAACTCGGCAAACGCGCCGTCGAGGATTATACCGAGGAAAAGACAATCCAGTTTCATCGCGGCCAGCGCACCGGGTGGTGGGTCGGCTGAGTTGAGAAGAACCCGGCGGCATCCGCCGGTCGTGTAATGCAACAAGGGAGGAAGTACATGTTGCGCAAACTGCTTATCGGAACGGCTCTCGCGTCGGGCCTGGCTTTCGCGGCCCACGCCGAGGACGTCAAGGAAGTCCAGATGCTGCATTGGTGGACCTCGGGCGGCGAAGCGGCTGCTCTCAACGTCCTCAAGGGTGATCTGGCCAAGGAAGGCTATGCCTGGAAGGACGTGCCGGTGGCCGGCGGCGGCGGCGATGCCGCCATGACCGCGCTGAAGGCGATGGTCGCGGCCGGCAATTATCCGACCGCCTCGCAGATGCTCGGCTACACCGTGCTCGACTATGCAGCCGCCGGCGTCATGGGCGACCTGACCGAAACGGCGAAGAAGGAAGGCTGGGACAAGTCCGTTCCGGCAGCCCTGCAGAAGTTTTCGGTCTATGACGGCAAGTGGGTCGCGGCGCCGGTCAACGTTCACTCGGTCAACTGGCTGTGGATCAACAAGGCCGTCCTGGACAAGATCGGCGGCACCGAGCCGAAGACCTTCGACGACTTCGTTGCCCTGCTCGACAAGGCCAAGGCGGCAGGCGTGATCCCGCTCGCTCTCGGCGGCCAGAACTGGCAGGAAGCCACCATGTTCGACTCCGTCGTGCTGTCGACCGGCGGACCCGAGTTCTACAAGAAGGCCTTCAACGACCTCGATGACGAGTCCCTGAAGTCCGACACGATGAAGAAGTCGTTCGACAATCTGGCCAAGCTCGTCACCTATGTCGACCCCAACTTCTCGGGCCGCGACTGGAACCTTGCCACCGCCATGGTCATCAAGGGCGATGCCCTGGTGCAGGTCATGGGCGACTGGGCGAAGGGCGAGTTCCACGCCGCCAACAAGACCCCGGGCACCGACTTCCTGTGCTATCGCTTCCCGGGCACCGACGGCTCGGTGATCTACAACTCCGACATGTTCGGCATGTTCAATGTTCCCGACGACCGCAAGGCCGCCCAGGTCGCACTGGCCACCGCCACCCTGTCGAAGAGCTTCCAGTCGGCCTTCAACGTCGTCAAGGGTTCGGTTCCGGCCCGTACCGACGTTCCGGACACCGACTTCGACGCTTGCGGCAAGAAGGGCATCGCCGACCTGAAGGCAGCCAATGAAGGCGGCACGCTGTTCGGCTCGCTGGCCCAGGGTTATGGCGCGCCTCCGGCAGTCGCCAATGCCTACAAGGACGTCGTTTCGAAGTTCGTCCATGGTCAGATCAAGACCTCGGACGAAGCCGTGACCGAGCTGGTCAAGGCGATCGACGACGCCAAGTAAGCGCCACGCGCCAAAAACGCCTTCCCCGCTCCGGCGGGGAAGGCCCAGATCCGCGAACATAGATCCGCGAAGCTGGTTGGCCGCGAGTCGACGGGAGGAGCCCCATGAGCACGGTAGCGACAAGCCAGATCAAGCTGACGCCGGAGCATGCGCGGCCACGCGCCTCGGTGCGCTCGCGCCTGCAGGACGCATTGCCGAAGATCGTGCTGGCGCCGAGCTTCGCCATCACCATCGTCTTCGTCTACGGCTTCATCCTGTGGACGATCTATCTGTCCTTCACCAATTCCAAGACCTTCCCGTCCTATGTCCTAACCGGCTCGCGCGCCTATCAGCGGCTGTGGGGCTGGACCTTCGACACAGACCCGCCGTCGAGCTGGTACACGTCGATCACCAATATGGGTATTTTCGGTTTCCTCTACATCGCAATCTGCCTGGCGCTCGGCCTGTTCCTGGCCATCCTGCTCGACCAGAAGATCCGCGGCGAAGGCGTGTTGAGGCCGATCTATCTCTATCCGATGGCGCTGTCCTTCATCGTCACCGGCGTCGCCTGGAAATGGTTCCTCGATCCCGGCCTCGGTCTCGAGCAGACCTTGCATCAATGGGGTTGGACGAGCTTCCATTTCGACTGGATCAAGAATAAGGATTTCGTCATCTACACGGTGGTCATTGCCGGCGTCTGGCAGGCCTCCGGCTTCATCATGGCGATGTTCCTGGCCGGCCTGCGCGGCATCGACGGCGAGATCATGAAGGCGGCGCAGATCGACGGCGCCACCAACTTCCAGCTCTATCGCCGCATCGTCATCCCGCTGCTGCGGCCGATCTTCCTGTCGGCCTTCATCGTGCTCGCGCACCTCGCCATCAAGTCCTACGATCTCGTGGTCGCACTGACCAGCGGCGGGCCCGGCGGCTCGGCGTGGCTGCCGTCCAACTTCATGTATGAGTACACGTTCAAGCGCAACGAAATGGCCGTCGGCTCGGCCAGTGCGGTGATCATGCTGATGACCATCGTCGCCATCATCGTGCCCTATCTCTATTCGGAACTGCGGGAGAAGCCGCGATGAGCGCCGTCACCACTCCCGCCCGCCAGGCCTCCGGCGGCGTCAACGTCAAGACCCTCAACCGCATCGTCATCTACGGGCTGCTGGCGCTGTTTGCGCTGTTTTACCTGATGCCGCTGTTCGTCATGCTGGTGACCTCGTTCAAGACCATGGACGAGATCCAGAACGGCAACATGCTGGCGCTGCCCAAGGCGCCGACCTTCGACCCGTGGCTGAAGGCGTGGGGCGAGACCTGCGTCGGCCTCACCTGCGCCGGCATCAAGGGCTATTTCTGGAACTCCATCAAGATGGTGGTTCCGGCCGTTCTGATCTCGACCATGCTGGGCGCGCTGAACGGCTACGTGCTGACGAAATGGCGTTTCCGCGGCGCAACGCTGGTGTTCGGGCTGATGCTGTTTGCCTGCTTCATTCCGTTCCAGTCGGTGCTGTTGCCGATGGCGACCATCCTCGGCAGCCTCGGCCGCTTCGGCGTCACACTGCAGAACTCGGTCGGAACGAGCTTCGGTCTCGGCAACCCGACGGTCAACCTGGTCTTCGTCCACGTCGTCTACGGCATCGGCTTCACCACGCTGTTCTTCCGCAACTACTACGAGGCGTTTCCGACCGAACTGGTCAAGGCGGCACAGGTCGACGGCGCCTCCTTCTTCCAGATATTCCGCCGCATCATGCTGCCGAACTCGATGCCGATTTTCGTCGTCACCGTCATCTACCAGTTCACCAACATCTGGAACGACTTCCTGTTCGCCTCGGCTTACGCCGGCACCGGCGACGCGATGCCGATGACGGTGGCGCTCAACAACGTCGTCAACACCTCGACCGGCGTCGTCGAATACAACGTCAACATGGCCGCCGCGATGATCGCGGCACTGCCCACCCTTCTCGTCTATGTGCTCGCCGGCCGCTACTTCGTGCGCGGTCTCATGGCTGGCGCCGTCAAAGGATGATCTGATGGCTTTTCTGGAAATTGATGGTCTGAGAAAGCGCTTCGGCCAGGTCGAGATCCTGAAAGGGATCGATGTCGAGCTCGAGAAAGGCGGTTTCCTGGTGCTGGTCGGCCCTTCCGGCTGCGGCAAGTCCACTTTGCTCAACACCATCGCCGGCCTGGAGACGATCACCTCGGGCGAAATCCGGGTCGACGGCCGCGCCATCAACGATCTGCACCCCTCCAAGCGCGACATCGCCATGGTGTTCCAGAGCTATGCGCTCTACCCGAACATGACGGTGGCCGGAAACATCTCCTTCGGCATGGAGATGCGCGGCGTGCCGGCGGCGGAGCGCCAGAAGGCGATCGACAAGGTGGCCAAGGTGCTGCAGATCGGCCACCTCTTGCAGCGCAAGCCGAGCCAGCTTTCGGGCGGCCAGCGCCAGCGCGTCGCCATGGGCCGGGCGCTGGTGCGCGACCCCAAACTGTTCCTTTTCGACGAGCCTTTGTCCAACCTCGACGCCAAGCTGCGCGTCGACATGCGCATCGAGATCAAGCGCCTGCATGCCACCACCGGCACCACCATCGTCTACGTCACCCACGACCAGATCGAGGCGATGACGCTGGCGACCAAGATCGCGGTCATGCGGGATGGCGAGGTGCAGCAGTTCGGCACGCCGGCCGAAATCTACAACAACCCGAGCAATCTCTTCGTCGCCGACTTCATGGGCTCGCCGGCGATGAACCTGATCCCGGCGACGATCGGTACGTCAGGCAATGCGTTGTCCGTCGTGCTGCAGCGCGAGGCGCGCGAGCCGATCAACCTGCCGATGGCCAATGCGCCGGCGGGCCTGTCGGCATTCCAGGGCAAGCCGATCATCTTCGGTGTCCGTCCCGAAGCCCTGACCGATCCGGAAGGTGCCGAGCGCAACGCCTCGCACATCGCAACCGCGGACTGTCACATCGAGGTCGTCGAGCCGGCAGGTTCGGACACCTTCGCCGTCACCAATCTCGGCGGCAAGGGCGTGGTGGCGCGGCTGCGCGCCGACGCCAACATTCAGCCGGGCACCAACACGCCGCTCGCCTTCAACCTGACAAAGGCGGTGTTCTTCGATCCGGCGACCGAGACCCGTATTCGCTAATGTATGTCGCCCAAAAGTGGATCCGGTTTTGGGGCAACGACATGCATCAAAACAAAAAACTAAAGCGCGTCGGGACGCGATTTAGGCCATGAGAAATCCGGACATCGTCATCATCGGCTCCGGCATCGGCGGCGCCACGATCGCTTCCGGCCTTGCCGGCAGCGGCGCCTCGATCTTGATGCTCGAGCGCGGCGAGCCGTTGCCGGCGACGCCGCACGCGCGCGACACGCGCTCGATCTTCGTCGACGGCCATTATAGGCCGAAGGAGATGTGGCGTGAGGCCGGCGGCGCCGCCTTCAACCCCGGCAATTATTATTATGTCGGCGGCAATTCGAAGTTCTATGGCGCGGTGCTGATCCGCTACCGCAAGGAAGATTTCGCCGCCATGGAGCACTTTGGCGGGGTCTCGCCGGCATGGCCGTTCTCCTATGAGGAATTCGAGCCCTGGTATTCGAAAGCCGAACAGCTGTTTCGCGTGCGCGGTGCACTGGGCGAGGATCCGACCGAGCCGTTCCATTCGATCCCCTACGCCTACAAGCCGGTGCCCGACGAGGCGCCGATCGCCCGCGCCCGCGCCGAGCTGAAAAACCTCGGCCTGCATCCGGCCTCGCTGCCGCTCGGCGTCGACATCGACACCTGGCTGAAAGAGGGCAAGACCGGCTGGGACGCGTTTCCCAACACCGGCCAGGGCAAGGTCGACGCGCAGACAGGACCGCTGACGGCGGCCCTGAAGGACACCAACATCCGGCTCGAGACCGGCTGTTATGTCGAGTACCTGGAGGCATCGACCGACGGCAAAACCATTGCTGCCATCCACTATCGGCAGAATGGTGAGCTGAAAAAGGTGGCGCCGAAACTGGTCATCCTCTCCGCTGGCGCGGTCAATTCCGCCGTCATCCTGCTGCGCTCGCCTTCGGCCGATGGCAATGGTCTTGCCAACCGCTCCGATCAGGTCGGGCGCAATTTCATGAACCACAATTCCAGCGCCATGCTGGCGATCGATCCGCGCCGCCGCAACGATGCCGTCTACCAGAAGACGCTGATGCTCAACGACTACTATCTGTCCGACGGCAAGGGCGGTAAGCCGCTGGGGAACGTCCAACTGCTCGGCAAGATCGACGGCAACATGCTGCGGGCCAATGTCAAGTACACGCCGGGATTCGCGCTCGACTTCATGGCCGGCCACGCCGTCGACTGGTACCTGATGTGCGAAGACCTGCCCGACCCGGAAAGCCGCATCATGGTCGACGGCAAGGACATCGTCATGCAGTGGCGGCGCTCCAACATGCAGTCGCTCGACGGGCTGAACAAGGTAATGCGCGAAAACTTCCGCGCCTGCGGCTATCCCATCGTGCTGTCGCGCCCCTTCGACAAGCGCACGCCGTCGCATCAATGCGGCACGATCAAGATGGGCGACGATCCGGCGACGGCGGCGCTCGACCCCTACTGCCGCTCCTTCGACCACCGGAACCTGTTCGTCGTCGACGCCGGTTTCCTGCCGAACTCGGCGGCGGTCAACCCAGCGCTGTCGATTGCAGCCCAAGCGCTGCGCGTTGCTGACCACATCCGCAAGACGGACCTCGCCGCATGACCCGCCCCGCCGCTATCGTCACCGGCGGCGCGCGCGGCATCGGCCTCGCCTGCGCCCAGGCACTGGCGGATGCCGGCTTCGATATTCTGGTCGCCGACCTTGCCGAAACAGCCGCCGACGGACTTGCCCCCGACATCGCCAAGCGTGGCGCAAAATTCGCCTATGTCAGGTGCGACATCGCGGACCTCGACACCCATACAGCACTTGTCGATGCCGCGATGCGCGCCTTCGGCCGCATCGACTGCCTGGTCAACAATGCCGGCGTCGGCGCCGTGGTGCGCGGTGACCTCTTGGACCTCAAGCCGGAGAATTTCGACCGCACGCTGGGCATCAACCTGCGCGGCACCGTCTTCCTCAGCCAGGCTGTCGCCAAGGCGATGCTGGCTGCGCCAGGCGATCAGAGATCCATCATCACCATCACCTCGGTCAGTGCTGAAATGGCGTCGCCGGAACGGCCGGACTACTGCATCTCGAAGGCCGGGCTTTCGATGTGGGTGAAGAACCTGGCGTTGCGGCTTGCGCCTGAAAACATCGGCGTCTTCGAAGTCCGGCCCGGCATCATCCGCACCGACATGACCTCAGGCGTGACCGCCAAATATGACGCCCTTATCGACGGCGGCCTGGTTCCGGCCAAACGCTGGGGCGAAGCATCGGACATCGGCGCGGTGGTGGCGACGCTCGCCGGCGGCAAGCTCGGCTTTTCGACCGGCTCGATCATCAATGTCGACGGCGCGCTCTCGGTGCCACGGCTATGAATGGATCAGGAAATGACTGACTATATCATCGTGGGCGCCGGTCCTGCCGGCTGCGTTATGGCCAACCGGCTGAGCGAAGATCCCAGCAATTCGGTCCTGCTGCTGGAAGCCGGCGGCAAGGACTGGCACCCCTACATCCACATGCCGGCGGGCTTCGCCAAGATGACCAAAGGCATTGCTTCCTGGGGTTGGTCGACCGTGCCGCAAAAGCACATGAAGGACCGCGTCTTCTGGTACACGCAGGCCAAGGTCGTCGGCGGCGGCTCGTCCATCAACGCGCAGATCTACACGCGCGGCAATGCCCGCGACTACGACGCCTGGGAGAAGGAAGAAGGCCTCGCCGGCTGGGGCTATCGCGACGTGCTGCCCTATTTCAAGCGCGCCGAAAACAACCAGCGCTACGCCAACGACTTTCATGGCGACCAGGGCCCGCTCGGCGTGTCCAACCCGATTTCGCCGCTGCCTATCTGCGAGGCCTATTTCCGTGCCGGCCAGGAGATGGGCATCCCCTTCAACCCGGACTTCAACGGCGCTGCCCAGGAAGGCGTCGGCTACTACCAGTTGACCCAGAAGGATGCCCGACGCTCCTCCGCCTCGGTCGCTTATTTGAAGCCGATCCGCAGCCGCAAGAACCTGACCCTCCGAACCGATGTGCTGGTGACGCGCATCGTCGTCGAGAACGGTCGCGCTATCGGCGTCGAGGTGGTCGACAGGCCGGGCGGCGACAAGAAAATCCTGCGCGCCGAGCGCGAGGTGATCGTCTCGTCCGGCGCCATCGGCTCGCCGAAGCTCCTGATGCAGTCGGGGATCGGCCCCGCAGACCATCTGAAGTCAGTCGGCGTCACGCCGGTGCATGACCTGCCCGGCGTCGGCTCCAACATGCAGGACCATCTCGATTTGTTCGTCATCGCCGAATGCACCGGCGATCACACCTATGACAACTACGCCAAGCTGCACCGCACGGCCTGGGCCGGTCTGCAATATCTGCTGCTGAAGAAAGGCCCGGTGGCCTCCAGCCTGTTCGAGACCGGCGGCTTCTGGTACGCCGACCCGACCGCCGCCTCGCCCGACATTCAGTTCCATCTCGGCTTGGGATCCGGCATCGAGGCCGGCGTCGAGAAGCTGAACAATCCAGGTGTCACCCTGAACTCGGCCTTCCTGCGGCCGCGCTCACGCGGCACGGTGCGGCTGAAGAGTGCCGACCCGTCCGACCACCCGCTGATCGATCCGAACTACTGGTCCGATCCCTATGACCGCGCCATGTCGATCAAGGGGCTGCGACTGGCGCGCCAGATCATGCGACAGAAGGCGCTTGCCCCTTACGTGCTGCGCGAAGTGCTGCCCGGGCCGTCGCTCGCCAGCGACGACGAGCTGTTCGACTATGCCTGCCGCACCTCCAAAACCGACCATCACCCGGTTGGCACCTGCCGCATGGGCCATGACGACATGGCCGTGGTGACACCGGATCTGCGGTTGCGCGGCATCGAGGGCCTGCGCGTTTGCGACGCCTCGGTGATGCCGCGCGTGCCTTCATCCAACACCAATGCGCCGACAATGATGGTCGGTGAAAAAGGAGCCGATCTGGTCCTCGGCCGCGAGCCGCTGCCGCCGGCGGTGTTTTCCGGAAACCGGGCTGCTTAGCCGCTGAGGAGCAAGACATGATCAGGCACTGTGTTTTCGCTAGATTTCGCAATGATGTCGCCGCTACCGAGCGCACGGCGGTCCATGCCGATCTCGAGGCGCTGCGACAGCTGATCGACGGCATGGACGCCGTAAAATTCAGCGCCAATGTCAGCCCCGAGCCGTTCGCACGCGGCTTCACCCATGGCTTCACCATCGACTTCCGCGATGCTGCCGCGCGCGATGCCTATCTTGCGCATGAAGCGCACCAGCGCGCCGGCGCACGCCTGGTCGCTGCCCTGGAAGGCGGCACGGACGGGCTGATGGTGTTTGATCTCGAAATCTAGACTCACCATCAAGCCACGATCGAGTTCATCGACAGATGGCACCGGTCGCTCCTCATCGCACCTCAGGGGCGTTCGATCAAATGAGCCGCGCGAAAAAGTGACCACCGGTCTTCCCTGAACTGGCTGATAATTCCTCACATCGATGATGGTGGAGGAGGAAGATTTGCCCCTTAATTCGCAGCAGAAGAAGACCGTCCTCGCCTCGTTCCTGGGCTGGACGCTCGATGCTTTCGATTTCTTCCTTCTGACATTCCTGCTCACCGATATCGCGACCGAATTCCACGCCGACGTGCCCGCGGTCTCCAAGGCGCTGTTCCTGACCTTGGCCACACGCTTCATCGGCGCGTTCTTCTTCGGCATGCTTGCCGACAAGTACGGGCGCAAGCCGATCCTCATGCTCAACATCGTGAGCTATTCGGTGATCGGCGCGCTGGCCGCCTTCTCACCCAATCTCGGCATCTTCCTCGCCCTGCGCGCGCTGTTCGGCATCGCCATGGGCGGCGAATGGGGGCTTGGCAGTTCGCTGGCCATGGAATCCATTCCGCCGAGCGCACGCGGCATGGTCTCCGGCATCCTGCAATGCGGCTATCCGGCCGGCTATCTGCTGGCGGCGGTGGTCTATGGCCTGCTCTATCAGCAGACGATCGGCGGCTACACGATCGGCTGGCGCGCCATGTTCCTGCTCAGCTTCGTGCCGGCGCTGATTGTGCTCTTCATCCGCTCGCATGTGCCGGAATCGCCGGCCTTCGTCGAAGCGCAGAAGACGGCTCGACCGGGCATGTGGGAAACCCTGCAGAAACACTGGGGTGTCGCGCTCTATGCCGTCGTGCTGATGATGTTCTTCAATTTCTTCAGTCATGGCACGCAGGACCTCTACCCGACCTTCCTGAAGAAGCAGCACGGCTTCGATCCGCATACGGTGAGCTGGATCACCATCGTCGCCAATATCGGCGCCATCGTCGGCGGCCTGGCATTCGGCGCGCTGTCCGAAAAGATCGGCCGCGTCAACGCCATCACGCTGGCCTGCCTGATCGCCTTGCCGTCGATCCCGCTATGGGCCTACTCGACCACGCCGTTCATGCTCGCCATCGGCGCCTTCGTCATGCAGGTCGCGGTCCAGGGCGCCTGGGGCGTCATCCCCGTGCACCTCAACGAGCTTTCGCCCGGGGCGGTGCGGGCGACCTTGCCCGGCTTTATCTATCAGGCGGGCAATCTCGCCGCGTCCTATGGCGGCCCCTATCAGGCAGGAATCGCGGAAAGCGCCGGAGGCAGCTATGGCTATGCCCTGGCGCTGTTCGCAGGCGTGGTCGCCATCTGCATCATCGTCGTCATCCGTTTCAGTCCGGAACGACGTGGCCAGTTGATGACCGTACTCAATTAGGGTCGAAATCAGCCGAGCCTGAGCGCAACGACACCGGCGACGATGCTGAGCGCGGCGGCACCGCGCCAGCCGGTCATTTTTTCGCCGAGAGCGAAGACCGAGATCATCATGGCAAACAGGATCGAGGTTTCGCGCAGCGAGGCCACGGAGGCGATCGGCGCCTTGGTCATCGCCCACATGACGATCCAGTAGGCGGCGCCGCTGAGCACGCCCGTGAACAGCCCTGCCTTCCAGTCGCGCGCCAACACCGGCAGCGCCTTCGGCCCGCGGAAGATGAGGCACAGCACCAAGGCGCCAAAAGCATCGCAGATGAACAGCCAGGCTGCATAGCTCTGCGCGGTTGCCGCCAGCCGTGCGCCGCTGCCGTCGGACAGCGTGTAACTGGCAATGAAGATGGAAGTGCCCAGTGCGAAGCCAACCGCGCGCAGATTGAGTTTTTCCAGATGTGCGCCGCCACGAAACGACATCACCAGCGTGCCGGCCGACAACAGGAAGATGCCGAGCATGGCGAACGGGCCGGGAATCTCGGCAACGACGAACATGCCGCCAAAGGCCGAGAGCAGAGGTGCGGTGCCCCGCGCCAGCGGATAAGTCTGGGCGAAATCGCCGGCCTTGTAGGCGCCGATCAGGAAGGTGCGGTAGCCCATGTGGAAAATGACGGAGGCGATGATGTAGGGCCACACCTCCGCCTTCGGCACTTCGACGAAGGGCAGCACCACGAGTGCCGCCGCGCCCATGCCGAGCGTCATCAGCGTGATCGACAGGAAGCGGTCGAGATGGACCTTGACCAGCGCGTTCCAGATCGCGTGCATGGCGGCGGCGGCAAGCACTGCGAAAAAGACGAAAAGCGTCATGTGGCAATGCCGGGCGTTTCCAGGTCGATGTCGACCCGCAACGGAAAATGATCCGACGCAACCTCGTCGATATCGGCACAGATCGAACGCACCCGCCCGGCGAACATGCCGCCGACGAAGCAATGGTCGAGCCGGCGCTTTGCCAATCTGCCGTCGATGGTCTTCACATGGGTGTGGAAGTCCGGAACTGGCTCCCCGGCAACGGCGGCGGCATCGACGAAACCGCTGAGATAGGCGGCACCCCGATGGTAGGGCGTGCTGCCGACGATGCGGCGATATTCGGCGCTGCCCGGCTCCATGTTGAAATCGCCCATCCAGATCGCCGCCAGCGGGTTTTCCGGCTCCGCTTCGCCGCTGGTCCAGTTGCGCGTGGGCTCGTCGTCGACGCCGCTCCACGGCCCGCCGTCGGACGGTGCCCGGCGATGCTCGGCCAGGAGATAGTCGATCTGCTCCAGCCGCTCCTCGGCCGCGATATGGGCGAGATGCAGCGACAACACCCGCACCGGCCCTGCCGGCGTGCGGATCATGCATTCAAGTGCTGCATTGCGGGTGTTGAGCGGCCGCAGCGTGCGGCGCATCGGCAGCGCATGCAGCCGCGACCAGACGATCGGCAGTTTCGACAGCACCATGGTGCCGAACTGGCGGCGCCGGTTGACCAGGCGGCCGTCATGCCGCTCGCTGGCGTCCATGTCGAAGGCCGGGCCATAGACCCAGTGATAGTCGGGCAGCAGGCTGGAAAGCAGTTCCGGCTGATCGTCGAAATTGCTGCGTTGCCAGTGACGCTCGACTTCCTGCAGTGCAATGACGTCGGCGCCGGCAACGATGCGCGCGGCGCGCGAAAGATCGTAGCGCCCGTCGCTGCCGAACCCGTACTGGATGTTGTAGCTGACCAGCTTCATTGCTTATCCGGCTCAATTTCGTGTTGGCAGTAGCGGTTCGATGCCGCGGTTGCAATGTGCAGGAGAATGGACCTGGCTTGGACCAGCCTTGCCCCTGACCGGGATCATGCACCGATCCCGAAGCACTTCGGTATCTTCCGTGCGCCGGAAAACGGCGTGCGATGCCTCAAGTATTCAGCGGCTGGAACCGGCCGGGTGGCGACGCGGCCAGTTCGGTCCAGTCGATCTCTTCCTCAAGGCGATGATAGGCTTCGTCGCCAATCGTCCCATTGCGGCGCAATTCCTCCAGCGCGTCGCGCTGGCTCTTGATCGCATAAAGACGCAAGCGGTCATATTCGGTCGCCGCCTGGGCATCGTCGGGGTTTTTGGCGATCTTGCGTTGAGCGGCATATTGCTCGCGCACCGCGGCCGCCGCGTCCGATGTCTTGCCGCTCAATATGTCGAGCGCCGCCTGCATGACCACAACACGCGCCTGCGCAACCTCGCGGTCGACCGTTTCGTCAGGGTTGAGGTTCAAAAGGCGCAGCAGCGGCTTCAGGCTCATGCCTTGCAGCACCAGCGTGCCGAGGACGACCGTGAAGGCAGCGAGCACGATCGGGTCGCGGGCCGGGAATTCAGCCGGCAGGGCGAATGCCGCCGCAAGCGTCACCAAACCGCGCATCCCGCACCAGCCGATCAGCACGCCGCCACGAAACGACGGAGCGTCACGCTGACGATCAGCCACGCCGAAACGGTCAAACCACCTGATGATCGCGCCGCACCCCAGAACCCAGACGAAGCGTGAGACGATGACGATGGCGAGCACTGTCCCGGCCAGGACGAACGCATCGGTCTGCCCCTGCCCGGCAAGCCGGCCGACGATCGTACGCGCCTGCAGGCCCATCAGCACGAAAGCCAGAACATTGAGCACGAAGACCGCCGTTTCCCAGACGGAATAAGAGCTGATGCGGTTTCTGGCCGGCATGCGGCGCGGCGCGGTGCGGGCGATCGTCATGGCATAGACGACTATGGTGATGATGGCCGACAGTCCGATCCTGTCGGCCAGGATCCAGACCCCGAACGTGCCGGCAAATTGCACCACAGTGCCGCTCGCCGGGTCCTCGATCCGGCCCAGCGTCATCAGAGACAACCGGCCAAGCAGATAGCCGGCCGCAAGACTGCCGAGCGTGGACAGCAGGATCATCGGAACGGCGCTGCTCAGCAGAATGGAGCCTGCTGCCGCAGAAATCGCCATTCGGTAAATCAGCAGCGCGGTGGCGTCGTTAAGCAGGCTCTCGCCTTGCAGAATGGCAGTGATGCGATGCGGCACCTTGAACTGGCCAAGCACGGCCGATGCCGCAACCGCATCGGGCGGCGCCACGATGGCGCCAAGCGCTATAGCCGCGGCAATCGGCAGACCTGCCATCGCCCAGCCGGCCAGCGCCACCGTCGCTGTCGTGAAAAGGACGGCACCAAGCGCCAGCAGCACAAGCGGCACCTTGTAGCGGTTGAGATCGCGCAGCGACGTGTCATAGGCGGCGTCGAGCAGCACCGGCGCGATGAACAGGGCAAGCGCCAGTTCCGGGTCGATCTCGATGGTCGGCACGCCAGGCACGAAGGCGATGGCCACCCCTGCCAGCGCCAGCAAAGAGGGATAAGGAACCTGCACGCGCCGCGACAGCGCCGTCAGCGCAACGGCGATCAACAGCAGAACGAGTGTCAGTTCGAAAAGAACCATGGCCTCTTATAGCCGGGAAGCGAGATTCTGGCAGCGGCAAAGCGGCTGGAAATTGTTGATTGCCCGGCAAGCTCGAGCCGGCAGAAAATACCTCGAATTGCTTCCTGACAAATCGCCGTCCACACCGACATTGAAATCATCTGATATGGGGCTCGCTTAAACGCGGACTTCCCTGCACTGCAGCCCATGCCACGCGGGCGGAAGCATCCTTCCCCCTTCGCTAACCGGGATACAGCCATTCATTCCAAACAAGCGCAGCAGCCTAGTGCAGCACGAGCATATCGCTCGAAGAAAACGAGATCTCGGCCTTCTCACCAACTGCGGGGGGCGGCGTTGCCGGGCTGTTGAACGTGTCGAGCGAGACCGTGTTGCCGCCGATGCCGACACGAACCCGGATGACCGATCCGAGGAAATGCACTTCGGAGATTTCTCCGGATAGGCTGGAGTCACGGCCAGGCTGGCGGCCCAGCGAAATAGCTTCCGGACGCAGCGCCAGGGACAGCGTGTCGCCCGACTTGGAACCGTTGAGCTTGCCCTTGAGCGAGACCTGTTCGGAATTGACCCGCACCGTGCCCGCGGCGGCATCGGTGACGGTGCCTTCCAGCACATTCAGCGTGCCGACGAAATTGGCGACGAACTTGGTTGCCGGCCGGTTGTAGATCTCGAATGGCGTGCCGACCTGCTCGGCCTTGCCGCCATACATGACGGCGATGCGGTCCGAGATCGACAGCGCCTCTTCCTGGTCGTGCGTGACGAAGATGGTGGTGATGCCGAGCTTCTTCTGGATCGACCGGATTTCCTCGCGCAGCGACACGCGCACCTTGGCGTCGAGCGCCGACAGCGGCTCGTCGAGCAGCAGCAGCTTTGGCTTCGGCGCGATGGCGCGGGCTAGCGCGATGCGCTGCTGCTGGCCGCCCGAGAGCTGGTAGGGATAGCGATCCGCCATCTGCGGCAGCTTGATGATGCCGAGCATCTCGGCGACGCGGGCATCGATGTCCGCCCTCGGCATGCCGGCGACCTTCAAGCCGAAGCCGATATTCTGCGCCACGGTCAGGTTCGGGAACAGCGCATAGGCCTGGAACACCATGCCGACATTGCGCTGGTTGGGCTTCAGTCTCGTAATGTCCTTGCCGCTGACGACGATCGTGCCCGCGCTCGGCTCCTCGAAACCGGCAACCATGCGCAACACCGTCGTCTTGCCGCAGCCGGATGGCCCGAGGAAGGAGACGAATTCGCCGCGCTCTACGTCGAGATTGAAGTCCTCCACCACCGTGGTGGCGCCGAAAGATTTTCGAACGTGCTGGATGGAGAGGAATGGGTCGGCCATGGCGTGGTTCTCTCGATCAATTTGGGCGGTTCGCCGATTTCGGCGCGAAGCGGGACAGGATCTGGATCAGCGACATGCAGCCCCAGGTGATGGCGAAGGCGATCACTGCAAGGGCTGCGGGCTCGTATGCACGGTTGGCGCCGATGTTCTGCAGATACGGGCCGAAAGCCGGACGGCTGAGCAGGCTGGCCATTGTAAACTCGCCAATGACGATGGCGAAAGTCAGGAATGCGCCGGACAGCACCGCGATCAGCACATTGGGCAGGATGACGCGGGTGATGATGGTGCCCCAGCCCGCACCCAGAATTTGCGCGGCTTCGGTCAGCGTACGCACATCGATGGTGCGCAGACCGGTGTCAACGGCCCGATACATGTAAGGCAGAGACAGCGTCGTATAGCCAATGACAAGCAACGCGTTCGCACCCCAATTGCTTGCCAAGAATGGCAGCGGCGAGTTCGAGCCGTACATCCTGATATAGCCGAAGACGATGACGATTGCCGGAATGACCAGCGGCAAAAGGGTGATGAATTCGACGATTGGCCTGAGCTGAGGCAGACGCAGCCGGATCCAGTATGCCGCCGGCACCACGATCAGCACCCCCAGGATAATGGTGCAGAGGGCAGCGATGACTGAAAAAAGGAAAGTTGACTGGAAGCGCGCGTCTCCCAGCACGACTTGATAGGCGTCGAAGGAGTGGACGCCGCGCCGCATGCGCAGCGAGAACTCGACCGTCGCGATCAACGGAATAAAGAAATAGGCAGCCCCGACAACAAAGACGACCCAGGCCCAGAACTTACCTGACTTCATTTGAGCCACCTTTCGGACCGAGTCCGAAACCAGATGTAGAAGACATTCGCAAGCCCGGTGATGACGATCATGCCAAAGGCTATGGCATAAGCGAGTTGCGGGTTGTGCAGCACGTCGCCGTTCATCTGCGAGTAGAGCTTGATCGGAACGATATTAAGCGTCGGACCGGCAAACGCATAAGCGGTGGCGATGGCGCCGAAGGCGTTCGCAAACAACAGGATGACCGTACCGAGAAAACTCGGCCATATCACAGGGATGACAACCATGCGCCAGTACTGCGCCTGCGTGGCACCGAGCGTGGCCGCAGCCTCGCCCCACTCCTTCTTCAAGCCATCGATGGCTGGCACGATGATGACCACCATCAGGGGAATCTGAAAGAACAGATAGACCGCGATCAGGCCCGTTGTGGTGAGAAAATTGAAGCCCATCGCGTAAATGTTGATGTTGAGCACGTCACGCAGAAGCGTCGTGACGATACCGACACGGCCGAGCGTAGCCAGGAACGCGAAGGCGAGCGGCAAGCCGGCAAAATTCGAGGCGACGCCCGAAAACGTCAGGGTCGCGGAGCGCGTCCAGCTTGGCAGTCCGCCGCGCACGATCGCGATCGCGATGGCGAGCCCGGCAAACGCCCCGATGATGGCCGACCAGAAACTGATCTTGATCGAAGACCAGTAGGAATTGCTGATCGACGGATCGCTGACCAGCTGCAGAATATTGTCGAGCGTGAACCCGCCTTCACCGTTCCGGAAGGCTCCCACGACGAGATAGAGCGTGGGCAGGATCAAGAACATTAGGGCAAAGATGAAGAACGGCGCCACGCCGATCCATTGCGTCGGCAAGCGGAAGGCGGTCGCCTCCTTCGGCGGCACCGGCTTGGTGGCGAATGCCTGATTTGAAAGCGAGAGATCGGTCATGCGCCGGCTACCGTCTTCGAGGAAGGACCGGGCGGCCTCGCGGCCGCCCGGTGGATTTCAAGTCTTACTTGACGTTGGCGCCGACAGTGGCGTCCCAGTTCTTGCTGATAGCTTCCTTGGCCTTAGCCTGCTCGTCGAGCGACGGGAACGCGGCCGAGGCATAGGATTCCGCCGGCGGCAGCTTGGCCAGCACGTCCGCCGGGATCTTGCCGTTCTTGGCGAGATCGTTGAAGCGGATCGGGTGGCAATAGCCCTTCAGCCAGCCGATCTGGCCTTCGTCGGAGTAGAGGTATTCCATCCACAGCTTGGCTGCATTCGGATGCGGCGCGTAGGCGCTGATCGCCTGCACGTAGACGCCGGCGACGACGCCGGTCTTCGGCACGATGACGTCGACGGGCGGGTTGCCCTTCAGCGTGTCGCGGCCGGCGAGCGCGTTGTAGTCCCAGTTGATCAGGATCGGGGTCTGACCCTGGGCAAGCGTTGCCGGCTTGCCCACGACCGGAACGAAATTGCCGGCGGCGTTGAGCTTCTTGAAGAAGTCTAGGCCAGCAGTGCCGGCAGCTTCACCGGCTGCGGCGCCACCGGAAAGGCCGGCGGCGTAGACAGCCTGGATGGCCTGGTTTGAAACGCGCGGATCGCCGGCAAGAGCGACCGCGTTGGCGAATTCCGGCTTCAAGAGGTCGGCCCAGTCGGTGGGCGATTCCTTGATCAGGTCCTTGTTCACCATGAACGACAGAACGCCGTAATAGTCGCCGTACCAGAAGCCGTCGGCATCCTTGGCGCTGTCGGGGATCGAGTCCCAGGTCGACACCTTGTAAGGCTGGATCAGGCCATCGGCCTTGGCGGTCGGGCCGAAGGACAGGCCGACGTCGATGACGTCGGGCGCCTGCGGGCCCTTGTTGTCCTTGTTGGCCTTGATCGCCTCGACCTCGTCGCCGGAGCCGGCGTCGGGGTTGAGTTCGTTGACGGTGATTTCCGGATACTTCGCCTTGAAACCTGCGATGACATCGCCATAGCCGCACCAGTCATGCGGCAGCGCGATGGTGGTGAGCTGGCCTTCCGCCTTGGCAGCCTTGACGAGATCGTCCAGCGAATCCGCGGACGAAATCACCGTCGACGCGAAAAGCGCCGCGGCCGAAAGGGAAAGCACTTTCCCCGTGAACTTGAACATGTGTTCTCTCCGTTGAACTGACGCCGTTGGACGCCTGCGATGCGGTATCGTTTTCATGTGACAGCCAGATGAAAGCTTTGTGAAAGCGGCTGCTCGCAGTGCGAAAAAGTAAACTCTTTTTAACCTGATGTAGCAATCGCTCCGCGATTCTTTTTCCGGCTAACTAGTTTGTGCCTTGCCCGTCATCCTCCCCCTTGTTTTCATAGCCCCTTTTCAGATCACTTTGCGGCGCGGAAAACGCCTCAGACCGTGCCGGCAATGGCGTTTTCGAGCAAGGTCAGCGCCGCCTTCTTGGTCAGCTTGACCGGGTTACCGCCGGCGGTCGGATCGACCACCGCCATGTCGGCGATCAGCGCCTTGCGCTTCTTGTCCATGTCGAGCCCCTTGATAAGGCCCGGCAGCGCATGCGGCACCTTCAATTCCTTGCGCAGCTTGATAATCGCCTTGGCGAACCCGTCGAAGCCGCCCTTGATGCCGCAATAGGCGGCGAGCCGGCCGATACGCTCCTCGATGGAGTCACGGTTGAAGGCGAGCACATAGGGCATGAACACCGCATTGGTCATGCCGTGATGGGTGTCATAGAGCGCACCGACCGGATGCGACAGCGAATGGATGGCGCCGAGCCCCTTCTGGAAGGCAGTGGCGCCCATGGCGGCGGCGCTCATCATGTGGGCGCGCGCGACGAGATCCCTGCCGTTGGCATAGGCCTTCGGCAGGTTCTCGAAGACCAGCCTCACACCTTCGACGGCGATGCCGTCGGCCATCGGATGATAGCCCGGCGCGCAATAGGCCTCGAGACAGTGGGCGAGCGCATCCATGCCGGTGCCGGCGGTGATGAAGCCGGGCATGCCGACCGACAGCTCCGGATCGGCAATAACGATTGCTGGCAAAAGTTTCGGATGGAAGATGACCTTCTTGGTGTGCGTCGCCTCATTGGTGATAACGCCGGCGCGGCCAACTTCCGATCCGGTCCCGGCGGTGGTCGGCACGGCGATGATCGGCGCGATGGCGTCCGAATTGGCGCGCGTCCACCAGTCGTCGACATCCTCGAAATCCCATACCGGCCTGACCTGCCCGACCTGGAAGGCGATCAGCTTGCCGAGATCGAGCGCCGAACCGCCGCCGAAGGCGATGACGCCGTCATGTTTGCCCTTCTTGAACACGGCGATGCCGGCGGTCAGATTGGACTCGACCGGGTTAGGCCTGACCTCGGAGAAGACGCCGTAAGGAACCTTGGCGTCGTCGAGTATCTTCAGCGTCGAGGCGACGACCGGCAGTTTCGCCAGTCCAGGGTCGGTGACGAACAACGGCCGCTTGATGCCGGTGGCCGCCAGCACCTCAGGCAATTCCTTGATGCGGCCGGCGCCGAAGCGGACGGTGGTGGGGTAGTTCCATTTGGAGATCAGCTTGGACATTTTTGTCTTTCAATAAATCAGATGGCTTCGCGCAGATGGAATGATTTCGGCCGGGTCAGATTGTCGTAGCCGATGGCCGACAAGCCCGCACCCTTGCCGGTGTCCTTGACGCCGGTCCAGACCAAGGCCGGGTCGAGGTAGTCGCAGCGGTTCATGAACACCGTGCCGGTCTCGACGCGGTTGCCGATCGCCACGGCATGCTCGGTATCGCGCGTCCAGATCGAAGCGGTCAGCCCGTAGGGACTGTCGTTCATCAGCGCGATCGCCTCTTCGTCGTTGCGCACCTTCATGATGCCGACGATCGGGCCAAAGCTTTCCTCGCGCATGACGCTCATCTGATGATCGACTTCTGTCAGCACCTCAGGTGCCAGATAAGGCGAACCAGCCTTGTCGTTAGCCACCTTCATGTTGATGTGCGCCTTGGCACCCTTGCGCAGCGCTTCCGCCTTCTGTTCACGGATCAGGTCAGCAAAGCGCGCCTGCGCCATCGGTCCCATCGTCGTCGCCTGATCGAGCGGATTGCCGACGACATAGTTCTTTGTCTCGGCGATGAAGCCTTCGACGAATTCGTCATAGACCTTCTCGTGCACATAAACGCGTTCGATGCCGCAGCAGCACTGGCCGGAATTGTAGAAGGCGCCGTCGACCAGATTGGCGACCGCATGGTCCATCTTGGCGTCGGGCAGCACATAGGCCGGATCCTTGCCGCCAAGCTCGAGGCCGAGCGTCATGAAGGTGCCCGCCGCCGCCTTTTCGATGGCGCGGCCGCCGCCGACCGAACCGGTGAAATTGACGTGGTCGATCTTGCCCGAGCCGAGCAGCCTTTCGGTCTGGGCGTGGTTCAGCACGACATTCTGGAACACGCCCTTGGGCAGGCCGATCTTGTCGAAAGCCTGCTGAAAGCGCTCGCCGACCAGCAGCGTCTGCGCCGCATGCTTCAGGATCACGGTGTTGCCGGCCATCAGCGCCGGCACGATGGTGTTGACGGCGGTCAGATAGGGATAATTCCACGGCGCGATCACCATGACGACGCCGAGCGGGTCTTTCTTCACATAGCGGCGGAAACCGTCCTTGGGGTTGGAGGCCGGCACCGATTTGAGCGCCTGCTCGGCGATCTCGACCATGTAGTTGGTGCGTTCCCTGACGCCGCCGAATTCGCCGCCATAGCGCACGGGCCGCCCCATCTGCCAGGCGATTTCCGGCACGATCTCGTCGGTCATCGCGACCAGCGCTTCCAGCATAGCCAACATGTACTTGCCGCGCTCGACGATAGGTGTCTCAGCCCACTTCTCTTGCGCCGCCTTGGCGCGTTCCACTGCGGCGTTGATCGCCTGGTCTGTAGCAATCGGCCGCTCGGCATAGATCGAGCCATCGACGGGGGTAATGAGTTTGACCGTCTCGGTCATTTTGTAAGTCCTCGTATTCTACAACAAAATCGTGTGGCCTGGCGCTGCCCCTCATCTGCCTGCCGACAGCCTCTCCCCACGGGGAAAGGCTAAGAGTGAAGGGGTGGCGCCGACGAACCGCCGATACCTAATACCGCTCGAAACCTCTGTGCAGTTCCCAATCCGTAATCCGGCGGTCGTATTCGAACTGCTCCCACTTTGCGGTGTGGACATAGTGTTCGAGCACATCCTCGCCGAGCGCCTGCTTGAGCATCTTCGACTTCGCCAGCGTGTCGGTGGCATCGCGCAGCGTCTTCGGAATCTCCGGCAGGCGAGATGCCTGATAGGCATCGCCGACGAACGGCTTCTGCAATTCCAGCTTTTCGTCGATGCCGGCAAGGCCGGCGGCGATCAGGGCTGCGAAAGCAAGATACGGGTTGAGGTCGGCGCCACCGATGCGGCATTCCATGCGGATGCCCTTGGTGCCCTCGCCGCACAGGCGGAAGCCTGCGGTGCGGTTGTCTTCGCTCCACATGATCTTGGTCGGCGCGAAGGTGCCGGCCTGGAAGCGCTTGTAGGAGTTGATATAGGGCGCCAGGAACCAGGTGAATTCCTTGGCGTATTTGAGCTGGCCGGCGGCCCATTGCTGGCCGAGTGTCGACAGCGTCCAGTCGGCCTTTTTGTCGAAGAACAGCGGTGTCTTGCCGTCGGCGCTCCACAGCGAATTGTGGATGTGGCTGGAATTGCCGGCGAGCCCGTAATTATACTTGGACATGAACGAAATCGCCTTGCCCTCGGACTCGGCGATTTCCTTGGCGCCGTTCTTCAGGATGACGTGGCGGTCGGCCATGTCGAGCGCCTCGGCATAGCGCACATTGATCTCTTCCTGGCCCGGACCCCACTCGCCCTTGGAATTCTCGATCGGAATGCCGGCCGCTTCCATTTCGTTGCGAAGCCGGCGCATGACGCCTTCTTCCTTGGTGGTGATGCCGATCTGGTAGTCGCCGATATAGGGCGATGCGGTGTCGAGACCTTGCCAGTGCTTCTTGCGGGCCGAATCGTAGGTCTCGTTGAACAGATAGAATTCGAGCTCGGATGCGAAATAGCCGATATAGCCGCGCTCGCTCAGCCGCTTGACCTGCTTCTTCAAGATGGCGCGCGGCGAATGCGGCAGGTCGTCATGCGTGTGGTGGTCGAGCACGTCGCAGATCACGAGCGCGGTCTTTTCCAGCCAGGGAATGCGCCGCAGCGTGGCGAGATCCGGCTTCATGACGAAATCGCCATAGCCCTTCGACCAACTCGCCGCCTTGTAACCCGGCACCGGCTCCATATCGATGTCGGCGGCCAGCAGATAATTGCATCCATGCGTTTCGTCATGCGCGGAATCGACGAAGTACTGCGCCAGGAAGCGTTTTCCCGCCAGCCGTCCCTGCATGTCGACGATGCAGGCCAGCACGGTGTCGATCTCACCGCTGGAGACCGCTTTCTTCAACTGATCGAACGAGAAATTTCCGGCCATTCCTTTGGCACTCCAGCGCTTGGGCTTTGAATGAGTTGAACGAAACCATGGCCGGCACGATGCCGGCCATGGCCATGATGGTGGAGGTCAGTGGCCGGTTTCGCCGACTGCCTGTTCGGCCGCCTTGATGGCCGCCTGACGCGCCGCAATGATGTCGCCGAGCGGCGGCCCCTGGAAGCGGCGCTTCTCGAAGCCGAACCAGACGACTGCCGTCAGGATGAAGAAGCCGACGGTGATGTAGAGCGCCCAATCGTTCGGCGGCTGGATGCCGATGATGAAGATCAGGATCATTGAGACGATCGACAGGAAGGCGAACAGCATGAACACGCCGCGCCCCATGTTCCAGGGACCCATCTTGTCCCACTTCGGCGTGCCCCAGGCGAGCATGCCGAGCACGATCGGCACGGTGAAGGAGAGGAACAGGAAGATGACGGTGCAGGAAACCACGATGGTGTAGGCCGAAGTGCCTGCGACCGAAACCAGCGTCGAACCCCAGACGAACAGCACCGACAGGATCGAAGCCGTCCAGATCGCCGCCACCGGCGTGCGGTAGGTCGGGCTGACCTTGGCGAGTGCCGCCGAACCCGGCAGGCCGCCGTCACGCGAGAAGGCGAAGATCATGCGCGAGGCAGACGTCACCGTGGCAAGGCCGCACAGCAGCTGCGCGACGAACACGACGAGGTAGACGAACTCCTTGATGCCGGGGCTTACACGCTGGTCGAAGGCCCAGAAGAACACGTTCCAGCCCTGCTTGGCGGCATCGTCCATGTTCGGGATCATCAGCACGAAGGCGGCCAGGAACAGATAGCCGAAAACGGCCGACCAGATCACCGACATGACCATGGCGCGCGGCACGGAAGAAGCCGCCTTGATGGTTTCCTCCGAGGTGTGCGCGGAAGCGTCATAACCGGTGATCGTGTAGATCGGCAGCAACAGTCCGAGCGCGAACACCCAGGCATTCGAGACGGATGGCCACACGCCGGCGCCTGCGTCCCCGGAATAGTTCTTGAAGGTGAAGAGACGGCTGAAATCCCAGGTCTCAGCGGAAGCCAGGCAGACGATGGCGATCAGGATCGAGCCGAAGAAGATGAGATAGCCCGAGAAATCGGTCAGCTTCGCCGTCAGCTTGATGCCGAGATGGTTGATCAGCGCCTGCGCGCCGGTGATGATGATCAGAAAGATCATCTGGTTTGTCAGCGTGCCTTCGATTCCGAGCGTCGGGCCGAAAGCGCCGATGAAAAACGTCCAGGTGCCGACATTGATGGCGCCGAGCACGGTGATCAGGCCGAGCAGATTGAGCCATGCGGTGACCCAGCCGGTGCCGCGGTTGCCGAGGATCGAACCCCAGTGATAGAGGCCGCCGGCCGTCGGATAGGCCGAGCTGATCTGCGACATGGCGACCGCAAAGGTCAGCGAAACGAAGCAGCCGACCAGCCAGCCGATGCCGATGCCGATGCCGCCGGCGCCGGAGGTGGCCTGGGCCAGCGAATTGATGCCGCCCGACAGGATGCAGATGATGGAGAAGGAAACGGCGAAGTTCGAAAAGCGACTGAGGCGCCGCTCCAATTCCTGGGCATAGCCCATGCTGTGGAGGTGCTTTACGTCCTCCGCCTTGTCAACTTCAGTATAACCCGGTGCTGCCATTTTAGTGTCCCCTGTTGGTTTTCGGGTCGGGATGAGATCCCGCCCTAGCTAGCCGATTGAACTGACTTTCCGACTGAATGCGATCTGGTGTGTCCGGCCTCCTCTGGCTCCAGATCCGAAAAAATGCCCGTGAGCAGATCCGCCCATTTCCGCTGCCCGGTCTCGCCGGCGATTTCGTCATTGCGGATTTCGATCATCGCGCAGGGCAGTCCGCGCGAGCGCGCATGCCGTTCCAGCGTGAAATAGACGCGGTCATCAGGTGAATACGGCTCGTTGACCCCGACGGTGACACCGGAAAGCCGCTTCAGCGCCGATATCAGCGGCGCCGCCAGCCGGCGATCCTCGTCATGGATGATGCCGATATGCCAGGGCCGGTTGCGGCCCTTGTATACCGGCGTGAAGGAATGGACCGAAACCAGCCGCGTTTCCTGACCGTGTGACAGCCTGTGGCTGATGATATCCGCAATCGTATCGTGGAAAGGGCGCCACGAAAGCGCGACACGCGCGGCACGCTCACTTTCCGACAGGCCGGCATTGCCCGGTATGGCCGTTGTCTCACTGACCGGCGGCACCAGGTCGGGCGCGTCAAGCGGCCGGTTGCAGTCGATGACAAGGCGCGAAATGCGGGTTTCGACGAGCGTCGCGTCGAGCGCCTGCGCCATGCGGCGGGCAACCGGCAGCGCGCCGGGATCCCAGGCGATGTGGCGCGACAGGTCCTCGACAGCAAGGCCGAGCGTGCCGAATTCGGCGGGCAGGAAGTTCGAGGCGTGATCGCAGGTCAGCACGAAAGGGCTTGATCCGCCGGGGTTCGTCACCCTTACGGTATCAGACGATGCAAGGCTGGCGGGCCGTGCTTTCTCCATACTCTGCCGTCCCCGGGGAGCGCTGTATCGTATGTTACGTATTTTGCCTCATTGCGTCCCTGTGGATGATTTCATACAGTTTGTCCGGCTTTGTCAAATGCGATTTCGGAAAAGACCATCGACCGAGCCAAGGGTGGGGAAAAGATGATTTCCAACATTGCCGAACTGATCGCCGACCGCGTCGGCACGATGCCGGCCAGCGAACGGCGCGCGGCCCAGACACTGATTGCCTTCTACCCGATGATCGGCTTGAAAACGGTCGCTGAATTCTCGGCCGCAGCCGGCGTTTCCTCGCCGACAATCCTGCGTTTCGTCGCCCGGTTGGGCTTTCAGAACTATCCGGAGTTCCAGTCGAGCCTGCAGGACGAACTGGCGGCGCAACTGCAATCGCCGGCGACAAGGACGCTCAATCCGCCCTCGCCCGGCGGCGGGACCGTGTCGCCGATGCTGGAAGCGACGCTCGACAATATGCGCGAGACATTCAGGCACCTGTCCGACAAGCAGCTTGCCGACATCGCCGCCCGGCTGGCGGACCGGCGCGGCAAGACCTTCCTGATCGGCGGCCGCTTCACCGATCCGCTGGCGCGCTACATGGCCGCCCACCTCGCCATCATCCAGCCGGATGTCTTTCACCTCGCCGGGCAGGAAAGCATGTGGCGTGACCGGCTGATCGACATGGGCAAGCGCGACGTGCTGGTCATCTTCGACATCAGGCGCTACCAGGACAGCCTCCTCCGCTTCGCCGAGAAGGCGCATCAGCGTGGCGTGCAGATCGTACTGTTCACCGACCAGTGGCTGTCGCCGATCGCCCGCCTTGCTCGCCATGTCATCGCCGGACGAACCGCAGTGCCGTCGGCATGGGATTCATCGGCGGCCCTTTTCGTCGTCGCCGAAACGCTGATCGGCGCCGTCACCAGGCAACTGGAAGCAGAAGGCGCCAAACGCATTCGCGAGATGGAAAGTCTGCGTTAGTGCATATGCGATGATCCGAAGCGTTACGCATATTTTCTCAAACGTTACATATATTTAATGTGCGCAGCCCCCGGAGAATTGTCATAAAGACGCGATATCGAGACGGCTTCTTTGCCTTACAATAGCCTCGCTGCGTCTGCTTCATTTCGGGAAACCGGTAGACGGAAGGATTGTTTTACCAACCGGAGTGCTGATGGCCGCCTGGAAACAGATACTTTTTGCACTCGTGGTGCTGGTGGTGGCGGCAGCCGCCTGGCTGCGCTTTTATCCCGGCGCACCGGACGTGCTGGCACGTTGGGGCATCGACTGGGCTTACGCGGCAACGCCCCCGGCTGAAACCGGTGCCGCCAACGCGAGGCAGGCAAACGGCCGCAACGGCAACCAGCGGGTGAACGTGGTCGCCTTGGCGGCCACTTCGGCTGTTATCAACGACCGCCTGCAGGCGATCGGCACCGGCCGTGCCAACGCCTCGGTGACCGTCAATCCTTACAGCTCCGGCCGCCTCGCCGAACTGCTGGTCGAATCCGGCAGCCATGTCGAGAAGGGACAGATCCTCGCCACCCTCGATTCCGAGACCGAAGTGATCTCTCAGGACCGTGCCAAGCTCGCCTTGCAGGACGCTCAGTCCAAGCTCGACCGCGTTAAGTCGCTGCGTGCCTCCAATGCCGCGACCCCGGTAGCCGTGGCTGATGCCGAGGTGGTGCTGGCGGGCGCCAAGCTGGCGCTTCAGGACGCGGAACTTGCACTGCAGCGCCGGTCGATCCTGGCGCCGATCGCCGGCACCGTCGGCATCCTGCCGATCTCGGCCGGCAATTACGTCACCAACCAGTCGGCCATCGCCACGCTCGACGACCGGTCCTCGATCCTGGTCGATTTCCTGGTACCCGAGCGCTTCGCCGCCGCCGTCAAGGTCGGTGCGCAATTGACGGCGACGCCGATCGCCAATCCCAGCAACGCCTATAGCGGCACCGTTTCGGCCATCGACAACCACATCGATGAAAAGAGTCGCACGCTGCTGGTCAAGGCCAAGATCGCCAACCCGGCCGATTCGCTGCGCGCCGGCATGTCGTTCGGCATCACCATGAAATTTCCGGGGCAAACCTATCCGGCCGTCAGCCCGCTGGCGATCCTGTGGGGGTCGGACGGCGCCTATGTCTGGCAGATCGAGGATGGCAAGGCCAGGCGGGTCCCGGTGCGCATCATCCAGCGCAACACCGAGACCGTGCTGATCGACGCCGAGATCGACAATGGCGACATGGTGGTCACAGAAGGCACCCAGAGCGTCAGCGAGGGCGGCGCGGTTCGCCTTGCCGGCGAAGAGCAGCGCGCCGCGGACGCCGCCGCAGGCTCATGACCGGAACCATCAACACCGCCAGCGAGACCGGCTTCACCGCCCTGTTCATCCGCAGGCCGGTCATGGCCTTCGTGCTCAACACACTGATTGCGGTCGCCGGCCTGGCCGCTTTCTACGGCGTCGAGATCCGCGAACTGCCTGATGTCGACCGCGCGGTCGTCACTGTTTCCACCACCTTCGAGGGCGCGGCGGCCGAGACCGTCGACCGCGAACTGACCGACACGATCGAGGGCGCCGTCGCCCGCGTCTCAGGCGTCAAGTCGATCTCGTCGTCTTCCTCGTTCGGCTCGAGCCGCGTCACCATCGAGTTCAACGACGGCGTCGATCTGAATGTCGCCGCCTCGGACGTGCGTGATGCTGTCGGCCGCGTCGCCAATCAGATGCCCGACACCGCCGATCCGCCGCGCATCGTCAAGGCCGACGCCAATTCCGACGCGGTGATGCGACTGGCGGTGACCTCGGACAACATGTCGATCCAGGACATGACCGTGGTGGTCCAGGACCAGATCGAGGACGAGCTTGCCGCCGTGCCCGGCGTTGCCGACGTCCAGGTCTATGGCGACCGCGACAAGATCTTTCGCATCGATGTCGACCAGAACAAGCTGGCCAGCCTCGGCTTCACGGTTGCCGATCTCAGGGCCGCCCTTGCCTCGGTCGCTTTCGATTCCCCTGCCGGTTCGATCACCACGACCAACCAGGACCTGATCGTCCGCACGACTGCCGACGTGACCACGCCGGAAGAGTTCGAAAACATCATTGTCGGCGGCACGACGCGCATCCGCGACGTCGCCACCGTCACGCTCGGTCCCGACGTCGGCCAGACCACGCTGCGCTCGGATGGCAAGACCGGCATCGGCATCGGCATCATCCGCCAGGCGGAATCGAACACGCTGGACATCTCGACCGGCGTCCAGTCCGCCGTCGCCAAGCTGCAGGAAAACCTGCCCAAGGGCATGTCGATCAAGATCACCAGCGACGACGCCGTCTTCGTCAAGGGCGCGGTGCACGAGGTCGAGATCGCACTCGGCCTGTCCGTGACCATGGTGCTGATCGTCATCTATGTGTTTCTCCTCGACTGGCGCGCGACGCTGATCCCCGGCCTGTCGATGCCGGTCGCCATGATCGGCACCATCGCTGCCATCTATCTGGCCGGCTTCTCGGTCAACATCCTGACCCTGCTCGCTCTGGTGCTGGCGACGGGACTGGTCGTCGACGACGCCATCGTCGTGCTCGAAAACATCGTGCGACGACGCAATGAAGGCATGGGGCCCCGCGCCGCCGCCGTGCTTGGCGCGCAGGAAGTGTTTTTCGCCGTCATTGCCACCACCTTGACGCTGGTCGCCGTCTTCGTGCCGATTTCGTTCCTGCCCGGCCAGACCGGCGGCCTGTTCCGCGAATTCGGCTTCGTGCTTGCCATGTCGGTGCTATTGTCCTGCGTTGTGGCGCTGACGCTGTGCCCGATGCTCGCCTCGCGCATGCTGACCAGCGCATCGCTCCACCACGAAGGGGGCCATGGCATCGGCGCCCGCATCGGCGGCGCGCTCAATACGGCCTACAAGCGCGGCCTACACGCCTGCCTCGACGCGCCATGGATCGTGCTTCTGGTCGCGGTGCTGTTTGCCGGCACCGCCTTCACGCTGTTCGGCACCATCCGCCAGGAGCTGACGCCGACCGAGGACCGCGCCGCCGTGCTTCTGCGCATCAGCGCCCCGCAAGGCGTCAGCCTCGACTATACGACGCAGCAGATGCAGAAGATCGAGAGACTGATCCAGCCGATGCGCGATTCCGGCGAGATCCGCTCGACCTTCGAGAATGCCGGCCAGAACGGCTCCTACAATTCCGGCTTCATGGTGATGACGTTGGCGCCGTGGAACGAGCGCAGCCGCAGCCAGCAGGAGATCATGGCCGAGATCAGCCAGTTGACCAGGCAGGTGCCGAGCGTGCGCATCTTCCCGGTACAGCCCAACAGCCTCGGCATCCGTGGCGCCGGCAACGGCCTGCAGTTCGCGCTGGTCGGCAACGACCGCAAGGCGCTCGGCGACGCAGCCGTGAAGATCATCGCCGAGATGCAGAAGGACGCGCGCTTCCAGACACCGCGCCTGTCGATCGACCCGACGCAACCGCAGCTCGCCGTGGCCATCGACCGCGAGCGCGCCTCCGACCTCGGCATCGACATATCGGGACTGGCCAACACCTTGCAGGCCATGCTCGACGGCAACGATGTCGTCGACGTCTACATTGCCGACCGCAGCTACGGCGTGAAGCTGGTCTCGACCACCAATCCGATCAACGATCCGACCGATCTGGAAAACATCTTCCTGAAGACGGCAGACGGACGTTTCGTGCCGATGTCGACCATCGCCACGCTGACCGAACGTGCCGTACCGCCATCGCTGTCGCGCGAACAGCAGCAGCCCTCGGTGGCCATCACCTCCAACCTCAGTGGCGACTTCGCGCTTGGCGACGCGCTCACCCGCGCCGAGGAGATCGCCACGCCGCTGCTGCCTGCGGGCAGCCGCATCCTGCCTCTGGCCGAGGCGGCGACGCTGGGCGAAACCAACAGCGCCATGATCACCATTTTCGGCTTCGCGCTGGTCATCATCCTTTTGGTGCTGGCCGCCCAGTTCGAAAGTTTCGTCAGTGCCGTCATCATCATGGCGACGGTGCCGCTCGGACTGGCCTGCGCGATTTTCGCGCTTCTGCTCTCGGGCACCAGTCTCAACGCCTACAGCCAGATCGGCCTGGTGCTTTTGGTTGGCGTCATGGCCAAGAACGGCATCCTGATCGTCGAATTCGCCAACCAGCTGCGCGATCGCGGGCTTGGCGTGCGCGAAGCGATCGAGCAGGCCTCGATCATCCGCGTGCGGCCGGTGATGATGACGATGATCTGCACCGTGCTCGGCGGCTTGCCGCTGGTGCTGGCGAGCGGCGCCGGTGCCGAGGCGCGCGTCGCGCTCGGCTGGGTTATCGTCGGCGGCCTGGGGTTGGCCACCGTCTCGACGCTGTTCCTGACGCCGGTCGCCTATCTCCTGCTTGGCCGCTTCGTGACGCCGAAGACCCATGAGGAAGCGCGACTGAAGCGCGAGTTGGAGGAAGCCGCCTACACCAATGTGGAACCGGCGGAGTAAAGAAATCCAGGGAAAAGTGTGTAGCGGTTTTCCGTCCGGAATTTCGTAAGAAAAATAGTTCCGCCTATCTCAAGAACCGGCCTTCGATCGACCAGCGCGCGGCGAGGAAATTCAGCACCGCCGCCACCACGACACCGGCGATCTTTGCCGGCCACACTCCGGCGATGCCGGCAAACAGCGCGATGGAGAGGCTGGAGACGCCGAGCGAAATCAGCCCTCCAAGCGAGGCGAAGCGAAGGAATGCGTCACGCAGCCGGATGGCTCGATTGCGCTCGAACGACCAGAAGCCGTTCGCCGCGAAGGAAAAGGTGACGGCGATGAACCAGGCAGCAACGTTGGCCGGCAGCGGCGAAGCACCGAGCTTGAGCAGCAGGAAGAAGCTGGCAAGGTCGATGGCCGTGTTCGCCAGTCCGACAATGGCAAAGCGGACGATCTTGTTGCCGGTCGAACGCGGGGGCCGCTCGGCGTCGTTCATCCCCTGCCATCCATGATTGCGACATTGGCGCGGGCCAGGCTGGCTCCGAACGCGTCCGATGCCAGGGCCGCGAATTCGACCTCGCGCACACCTTGCATCGTGTCGCGCGCGCGCAGCGTCTCGTCGACATGGCCGGGATGGCACATGAACAGCCCTTGTTCCGGCAACCCTTCGACGGCGGCCTGCAGAACCGCAGTGAACTTTTCGGGCTGCCGCCAGTCATAGATGCCGGCGAGCGGCTGGAAAACGATGAAGCCGGCGCGCTGCATCGAACGGTTGAACCCGGCAGCGAGCGCGGCAATCGCGGCGACCTTCGACCCTGCGGCCAGCGCCGGGCCGCCGCGTAGGGCCGGCCTGTCGGCGCCTTCTGGAAACCGCGCGCGCAGCCATGTGCGCACGACGGGAAGGAAATGCACATGCTGATGCCCGTCGACGAAATCGGGGCGGCGGCCAAGCGCCTCGACGAAGCGGCTGTACTGGGCGTCAAGCTCGGCATGAACATGGCGCTCGTCGATGCGGCCGCGCAGAACAGGCAAGGCCAGTGCGCGGAGCGGTGGCAGCCGGCCTTCCGGCGCCAGGTTCGACCGGCCGGTAATGGTCAACTGGTCGGTCAAGGTGAGATGCAGCCCGACCGCGGCCCGGCCGCACAGCGGTTTTATGCGCGCTGCCTCCGCTTCCCATTCCGGAAAGCCGGTCATGCAGCTGGTGCCGGTCAGGCGGCCGCGATCGAGCAGGTCGAGAATCGCGGCGGAAACGCCGGGCGCCAGGCCGTAATCGTCGGCGATCAGGCGGATGCGCCGCGTCATCTGTTCGA
The DNA here is from genome assembly GCF_003997175.1 of Mesorhizobium sp. Primo-A. Lineage (NCBI taxonomy): Bacteria > Pseudomonadati > Pseudomonadota > Alphaproteobacteria > Hyphomicrobiales > Phyllobacteriaceae > Mesorhizobium > Mesorhizobium sp. Primo-A. Next base: position 58,018 of record NZ_RZTG01000001.1, on the reverse strand, counting down.
AGTGCCTGGCTCCGGCCGATCGGCGGGGGCCACGCTGCGCACGACGTCGCGCACGAGATAGACCGGGCGATCCTTGCTCTCGCTGAGCGTGACCCAGACGTATTCGCCGATCAGGCCAAGCAAGGTCAGGTTGAGGCCGCCGAGCAGGACGACGGCAACCAGCAGGCTGGGGTAGCCCGGAACGGCAATGCCGTAGAAGATCACCTCGAAGAGCACCTTGGCGCCATAGAGCGCACCGGCCAACGCCGCGAGCAGCCCGCTGAGGCTGATGAGACGCAAGGGAATGACGGAAAAGGAAGTAAAACCTTCGAGCGAGAAGGCGATCAGGTTGAGCCGGCTCCATTTCGACGTGCCGCTGGCGCGGCCTTCCGGCGAATAGGGCAACGCCTTCTGGCGAAAGCCGGCCCAGGCAAACAGGCCCTTGTTGAAGCGCCGCTTGTCGCGCAGGCTGGTCAGCGCGCGCGCCACGGCGCCGCGCATGACGCGAAAGTCGCCGGCATTTTCGGGAATATCGAAACGCTGGCTCGAGTTGATCAGGCTGTAGAAAAGCCGTGCAAGCTGGCTGCGCCGCCAGCTCGCCTCGCGGCGGTCGTTCTGCGCATAGACGACGTCGATGTCCGGATGGTCCACCAGCTCGGCGATCAGCTTCAGGCTGATGTCCAGGGAATGCTGGAGGTCGGCGTCCATGATCAGCACCATGTCGCCGCGCGACTGGTCGAGGCCGGCGAGCACCGCGACTTCCTTGCCGAAATTGCGGCTGAGGCGCACGATCTCCCACGACCCCGTCAGCGCTTGCGAAAACCGCACGGCGCCATCGTCACGACTGCCGTCATCGACCAGGATCTTGTGTACGGTCATGCCGAAGCGTTGTGCCACGGCCACTTCGAGCTCGCCCAGCAGGCGCGCGAAGGCCGATGCCGATGCCGCCTCGTTGAAGAACGGTGCGACGATATCGAGGCTCGGCCGCAACTCAACCATTGGCGACTCCCGCATTCACCACCTTTTCCCGTGCCTTGGCCCAGAACCACCAGATCAGCGAACCGGCGATAAAAGTGACGGCGACCGGCCGGAACCAGGGGAAGAGGAAATCGTGCACATGGCGCTCGACGCCGCTCAACCCGGTCACGAACAGCGTCGTCGACAGCACCGAGGCAAGGACGCCGCCCCGTTCTTCACGCCACAACAGGGCGATGGCAAGACCGGCTGGTACCGCGATCATGGCAAAGGTGTTTGGCTCGACGCGCGGGTTGAAGACGCACATGTAGAAAGTGGCTGTCAGGAAGATCGCCAGCGCCGCCTTTCCCTGTTCGAGCCTGCGGTCGAACCAGATGACGGCAGAAAGCGTAAACAGGGCCATGACCATGCGCACGATCGTTGCGCCGAATTCCGGTATCGGCAGTCCTATCGTGGTGAACGGTGCCGTGAAATCGGTGGGCACGAAATGGCTGGTGTTGTCGACGGCCATGGAGGTCAGCATCTGGATGAAGACACGATGCTGATCGTTGAGATAGCCGGCGGGAGCAAAAGCGTAAGGCAGTGCCAGCACGAACAGCAGCGCCAGCACCAGCACCGGTATCAGCCGGAGCCGAAGGGCTCCTACCAACAACAGCATTATGATCGCGGTCGGCTTGGCGATGATGGCAAGCGAAGCCCAGAAGAACGTCTCCGCCCGCCGCCCTTCCAGCGCCGACAGGGTGAGAAGCCAGCAAGCGCCGGTCAAAAGGATCGTCGCCTGGCCGTTGCGGATCGCCCCCACCGCCATCGGCAAAGCGAGGAAAAGACCGAAAGAAAGCAGCCATGTCAGTTCGCCGCCGCCGAGCTTGCGCACCTGCCGCATCGCGGCGTAGGTCAGCACCGCAAAGCCAATGGAATGCCAAACCAAGCCGCCCAGATGCGGACCAAGCTTGACTATTGGAGTGTAGAGCGCGGCAAAGGCCGGCGCGTAGAGATACCCCATCTCGGACTGGGTGTCGTAGAGCGGCAGACCGGCCTGAAGCGCCACGCTGCCGTCGATATAGGCCTGCCATACCGTCCGCGTGTGCGGTGACCACAGGACCAGGGCAAGAACGACCAGGAACGCTCCGATCCACAGGCCAAACCCCAAACGGTCGAAAACCGGCTTGGAAATCGTCATCAAGGCGCTCCACACAATCCCGGAACTGGATCAGTCCAGCCTGTCCCGGCATTCGATGGCGGCGGCATATCACGGACGAAGTGGCGTGGCATAGGGGGCTGACGAACGTCAGGGCCGCACCTCCTTCGCCTCGAATATGCGTTCCCACCTTCATGGCTGCCGTCCGAGGCTGGCGACCTGACTAATCGTCAGTGAATTCGGGCAAACGAAAATAGGGGTTGCGCGGATCAAAGGGATATTTCGGCTCGCCCTTACCAGCAAGAACAGCCCCCGGAATCAGCACGCCTTTCGGCCCGAACTGATAGTCGATGCCGGCACAGAGGTGAGCGAGATCCTGGTAGTTGAAACTGCGCAACGCACTGCCACCTTCAAATGCAGCTGTTTTGAGTTGCTCAGGCATGAGCGGCCCGATCATCCTGTCGCGATAGGCTTTGATCTTGGCCTTGTTGAGTCTGGAGGCCTGACATTCGGCGCCGACGACCCGCGCCAGCATGATGTTCCTGACCGCAGTCCCGGCAGGATCATCCAGCGGGGCCGAATATTTCTTGAGAAAGTAATTCGTACCGGGATCGTTCGTCATCGCCTTGCGCCAAAACGGCGGGAACTTTTCGGCAGCCTGTTCTCACAAGCAGCCCCTTTTTTGCAGTAACTGGACTTCGCTCGCCAGCCATTTTCGTTCAAGGCCGGATGAACACCTTGCCGTTGGGTTTGGCCAGTTCGGCTGGCAGCCGCGCCATTGCTTCGGCAAGCGGCACCACCGCCGTCACGTCGGTCGACCAGCGCCCATCGGAAAAACGCTTCTGCGCTTCCAGGATCGCCGGGCCGCGACGGTCGCGGAACTGGCGCATCCACTCACTCAGCCAAAACCCTTCGATATGCTTGTGCTGGAAGATCAGTTGGCCGGGCTCGCGGATAACGGTGGCTTCGGGATCGAGCCGCCCATAAATGATCCAGCGCGACCGCTTCGGCATGACGTCGAAGATGGCGGAGGCAAGCGGCCCGGTTACCGCGTCAAGGAAGATGCGCGGCTGTTCGGCCTTCATCACCTCGCGCAGCGCCGCCTTGAAATCCGGCGCCCTTTCATTGAGCACGTGCGCCGCGCCAAGCGCATTCAGAGCCGCGATCTGGTCGTCGCGGCGCACGGTGACGATCGGCCGGAAACCCTCTTCGCTGGCCAGGCCGATGATCAGCTTGCAGAGCTGGCTGGCGCCGGCGGTCATGACGAAGGCCTTCTCGCCTTCCTCCTTGACGATGTCGAACATGGCGAGCGCCGTGAGCGGGTTGACGATCATCGCCGCACCGTCCTCGTCGCGAACGGTGTCGAGCAGCGGGATGCAGGCAGCCGCCTCGGCGACGGCATAGTCGGCCCACGAGCCCCAGTTGGTGACGCCGGTGGCAAAGGCCACGCGCTTGCCGATCAGGCTTTTGGGATAGGGCTCGTCCCCGCTGGCGACGACAATGCCGACACCCTCGAAACCGGCCGGCTGGCCCTTGGCACGCGGCTGGCCGTACTGGCCCTTGACGAAGGCGACATCGGACGGATTGATCGAGGCGAGGCTGACCTTGATCAGCACCTGGCTGGGGCCCGGTGTCGGCACCGCGATGCTGCCCGGCTCGAGATAGGGCTCCATCGCCTCCAGCACACTGCCGCTCCGCGTCCTGGTGTAGCCATCGCCGACAAGCAGCAGCGCCTTCATTTCGGATGGGACGGTCATCGGAACACTCCTCGCTCGAGCCTCGAGTCGCGCCCGCATGACGATGCCGGCGCTCAAACCTTCTCCTGCGTGTATTTCCTCAACTCCGTCCGCGCCACCTGACGGCGATGCACGGCGTCCGGCCCGTCGGCAAGGCGCAAGGTCCGCAGATGCGTCCACGACCGCGCCAGCGGTGTGTCCTGGCTGATGCCTTGCGCGCCGAACATCTGCACCGCCTCGTCGGTGACCTTGAGCGCGACGCGCGGTGCGACCACCTTGATCTGGCTGATCCAGGGAGCAGCGGCCCGCGCATCGCCCTGGTCGATCATCCACGCCGCCTTGAGGCAGAGCAGCCGCGCCATCTCGATCTCCATGCGGCATTCGGCGATGATGTCGAAATTGGCGCCGAGCTTTGCCAGCTTCTGGCCGAAGGCCTCGCGGCGCACGGAACGCTGGCACAGCATCTCGAGCGCCATCTCGGCCTGTCCGATGGCGCGCATGCAGTGGTGGATGCGGCCGGGACCGAGCCGCCCTTGCGCGATCTCGAACCCCCTGCCCTCGCCGAGGATCAGGTTCGACGCCGGTACGCGCACATTGTCGAAGCGAAGATGCATGTGGCCATGCGGCGCGTCGTCATCGCCATAGACCTGCATGGCCCGCACCTTGGTCACGCCTTTGGTGTCTGATGGCACCAGGATCATCGAATGGCGGCGGTGCTGCGGCTCGTCATCGCCCCCGGTCCTGACCATGACGATGTAGATGGCGCAGCGCGGATCGCCGGCGCCCGAAGCCCACCATTTCTCGCCATTGAGCACATAGTCGCCGCCGTGGCGTTCACAACGCATGGCAATGTTGGTGGCATCGGATGAAGCGACATCCGGCTCGGTCATCAGATAGGCCGAGCGGATATTGCCGTCGAGCAGCGGTTCCAGCCATGCTTTCTTGTGGTCGGCCGAGCCGTATCGCTCCAGCACCTCCATGTTGCCGGTGTCGGGCGCCGAGCAGTTGAAGGTCTCGGCGCCGAGATGCGCCTTGCCCATCTCTTCGGCCAGATAGGCGTATTCGACAGTGGAAAGGCCATAGCCGCGTTCCGAGCCGGTCAGCCAGAAATTCCACAGGCCGCGCTCTCTTGCGGTCTTCTTCAGCCCTTCGAGGATCTCGCTCTGACGCGCACTGTAGACCCAGCGGCTGCCTGCCTTGCCCACTTCGCTGAGGAATTCATGGTCGAGCGGCATGATCTCGTCGCGCACCATGGCCGCGACGCGCGCGTGGATTGGCTTCAGCCGCTCGGTCATGCCGAGATTCATCTCCGTCATCGGTCGCTAACCCTTCATACACGCCAGGCATTTTGTCAGTGGCAAGGATGACCGTACTTCGGATAGCCTTGTCAACGAACTGTTTGCCCGCATGCCGAGCGCGGAGAATTGTGATGAGCTATCTGGACGAACTGTTTTCGGTGGCCGGCAAGACCGCGCTGGTGACGGGTGCGGCGACCGGCATCGGCCGCATGGCGGCGACCGCGCTGGTCAGGGCCGGCGCCAGCGTGATGATCGCGTCGCGCAAGGGCGAGGATTGTATCAAGGTCGCCGAAGAGTTGAACCAGCTTGGTGCACCGGGCCGGGCCGACGGCTTCGTCGGCGACGTTTCCAGCGAAGCCGGCATCGCCGCACTCGTCGCCGAGGTCAAATCGCGCACCGAACGGCTGAACATTCTGGTCAACAACGCCGGCGTCTCCTGGGGCGCGCCGCTGGAAAGCTTCCCCTATTCGGCATGGGCCAAGGTGTTTGGCGTCAACGTCACCGCGGTCTTCCATCTGACGCGCGAATTGCTGCGGCTGCTCGATGCCGCCGCCAGCGACGCCGATCCGGCCAGGGTGATCAACCTCGGTTCGGTAATGGGCACGCAGCCGCTGGCCGACGACGCCTATTCCTACACCGCCTCGAAGGCTGCGGTTCATCATCTGACGCGCACACTGGCGCTCGAGTTCGCCGCCCGCCGCATCACCGTCAACGCCTTTGCCCCCGGCCCCTTCCAGAGCCGGATGACGGCATTTGCCACCGCCACAGAGGAACAGGCCAGGCACGTCGGCAGCCATGTTCCGATCGGCCGTATCGGCGCACCGGATGACATCGCCGGCGCAACGCTCTATTTGTGCAGCCGTGCAGGCAGCTATGTCACTGGCGCCATCTTGCCGATCGACGGCGGACAGTCGGTGCAGCATGGGCTGACCTTGTTCAAGGAATGACATTTTCCGGCCACAGAAGCCGGGGGTGAACTGGAGGACATGAGCGTGGAACCGATCAGTCTCGATGTGCTTCTGGCCAGTGTCGGCAAGGAGGTCGGCGTGTCGCCGTGGCGGGTGGTCACGCAACGCATGATCGACCAGTTCGCCGACGCCACGGACGACCATCAGTTCATCCACTGCGATCCGGAGCGGGCGATGCGTGAAACGCCGTTCGGCGGCACCATCGCGCACGGCTTCCTGTCGCTGTCGCTGTTGTCGGCGATGACCTTCGAGACCATGCCGCCGCTGGAAAACGGCAAGATGGGCGTCAACCACGGCTTCGATTCGCTGCGCTTCCTGGCGCCGGTGAAAACCGGCGCGCGCATCCGCACGCGTTTCGTGCTGGCCGACGTCAAGGTCAGGCCGTCGGGCTGGGTGCAGACCGCGCATGACGTGACGATCGAGATCGAGGGTTCGAAGAAGCCGGCACTGACCGCGCGCTGGCTGACGCTGACCTTGATCGAACGCCAGCCCGAGACGGCATGAGTGATCCCGTTCTCGACCAGGCAGCGCTTGCGCCTTACCTCGAGGCGAACATACCGGGCTTTTCCGGGCTTGCGGCAGTCGAGAAGTTCAAATCCGGCCAATCGAACCCGACCTACCTTTTGACGGCGGCAAGCGGCCGTTACGTGCTGCGCGCCAAGCCGCCGGGGCAATTGCTGAAATCGGCGCACCAGGTCGACCGCGAATTCAGGGTGATGAGCGCGCTTGCCGGCACCGCCGTGCCTGTGCCGGCCATGCTGCATCTGTCGGCGGAAGGCTCGCCCATCGGCCGCATGTTCTACGTGATGGATTTCCTCGACGGCCGCATTTTCTGGGATCCGGCTCTGCCGGAGGCTGGCGACAATGATGAACGCGCCGCCATCTACGATGCCATGAACGACACCCTCGCCGCCCTGCACGAGGTCGATGTCGAGACTGTGGGGCTCGGCGATTTCGGCCGGCCGGGCAATTATTTCGAGCGCCAACTGGCGCGCTGGACGAGCCAGTACCGTGCCTCGGAAACCGGCACCGTCGCCGACATGGACCGGCTGATTGCCTGGTTGGAAACGCATATGCCCGTAGATGACGGCCGGATCTCACTGGTCCATGGCGACTACCGGCTGGACAATCTGATCTTCGCGCCGGACCGGCCAACGGTTCTGGCAGTGCTCGACTGGGAACTTTCGACATCAGGCCACCCCTTCGCCGATATCGCCTATCAATGCATGCAATGGCGGCTGCCGCACGCTTCCGGCTTTCGCGGCCTGGGCGGTATCGATCGTTCCGCACTCGGCCTGCCTTCCGAAGAGGACTACGTCGCCGCCTACTGCCGGCGGCGCGGGCTCACCGGTATCGGCAACTGGACGTTCTTCCTCGCCTTTTCCTTCTTCCGGCTGGCTGCCATCTGCCAGGGCGTCTTCAAGCGGGCGCTGGACGGCAACGCCTCCAATCCCGAGAAGGCGAAAACCTATGGCGAGGCGGTGAAACTGCTTTCGTGTCTTGCCGCAGAACTGATCGACAGGGAGGCGTGATGGGCCATTTCGAGAGAGGAACGGTGCTGATCACGGGGCTGCCAAAATTCGAAAAGCGTCGGCACGATCCGAAGCATACCGTTTGGGAACTTCCCGTGCCCTTGTCCGTTTCCGTACAGCGTATATAATTTAGCCAGCCACCAACCCAACCGAAGGCACCAGATCTTGCCGCAGAGCGTCCAGACACGCCGCGAGAAACAAAAAGCAGAACTGCGCTCCGAATTGCTCGAGGCCGCGCATAAGCTTGTCCAGGAAGAGGGCTATGAGGGCCTGACCATCCGCAAGCTGGCCAAGCGGGTCGGCTACGCCCCGATGTCCGTTTATTCCTACTTCGCCGACAAGCAGGACATCCTGTTCGCTCTGGCCGAGGACGCATTCGAGACGCTTGCTCGCCGCATCGAGGAGCATCCGTCCGATGATCCGATCGCAGCCTTGCAGGCGGTGATGACGGAATATGCCGCCTTCGGGCTCGGCAATCCCAACGAATACCGCACCGTATTCATGACCGAAAAGACCAAGCTGCCGGAAGGCAGGAGCTACGACGACATGGAAGAGAGCAACCCGGCGATGAAGGCGCTGATCAGCCGGGTCGAGGCCTGCGTTGCCGCCGGAAAATTGCAGGGCGATCCGCGCGCCATCGCCACCATGCTGTGGGCGGTTGGCCACGGCACGATCTCGCTGCTCATCACCTTTCCATTCTACCCCTTCGGCGACCCGCAGGCCTTCGTGAAGCGGATGTGCGATTTCACGCTCGCCACGCTCAGCACGCAAAACGTCCCGCCATTGACCGAGACACCGGTCAACTGCTGACCTTTCATTTCCATATTTTCTCTCCGCCCCAGCCAGACCCTGGGGGGATTTCTTGGTTAACGAAAAATTTATCGTACGCGTACGGTTTTCCCTTGAATTCCCAATCGACGGCGTATATGTACAGTCTATCGTACATGTACGAGAAAAATTCACCCGTCGGTACGAATTGAATTCGACCCGGAAACCGGAGACTGACAATGAAAAAGACACTCCTCACCCTCGCCGCCGTGCTGGCACTTTCGGGCTCGGCTTTCGCCGCCAACACCACCCATCCGGTCAAGCATGCGCCGGTGGCGGCCTGCGTTGACACCAAGACCAACCTGAAGCTCGATTGCGCTTCGACCGGTTCGGTCGAGAAGAAGGGTGCCACGGAAAACACCGCTGAAGGCAAGGGCCCGCGGCTCGGCATCAGCATCAATCCGTGGATTGTGCCGAGCGCATTCTGATATCAGCAAAGATCACGTCTGGCCGGCACAAGTCGGCCAGCTTCAAGCGACCGAAATCGGCAGCTTCGCCGCTGAACTTTCAAAGGCTGCGTCGATCAGCTTCTGCATGTCGGCGGCGCGCCGGAACGACGGATCGCCATTCCGGCCTGCATCCAGCGCATCGGCAAAGCGTCGCGCATTGCGCTTGACACTGGGCAGATCCAAAGTCCGCCAGCGCTGAAGATCGACATCCCCGCCGAGGCAGGCCGACAGGCTCGATGCCTTGCCGTCGGTCTCGACCTTGATGGCGCCCTGGGTGCCGTGCAGGGCCAGCGACAGATCGTTGGCGTGACCGGTCATGTAGCGGCTCGCCACGATCGTGGCGAGCGCGCCGCAATCGAGCCGCGCCGTCATTGCCACGCTGTCATTGGCGTCCAGCACATAGTCGCCGATGCGCTCGCCCTCGGCCTTCGGAAACGTCACCAGATCGGCATGCAGGCTGACGATATCCTGGCCGGCGCCATAGGTGGCGAAATCCAGGATATGGATGCCGACATCGCCCAGCACGCCGGTCGAACCGTGCCGGCTGGACAAGCGCCACAGCCATTTGTCCTCGACCCGCCAGTCACCCCATGATTTGCTGACCAGCCAGCTTTGCCGGTAGCTCGCCTCGACATGGCGCAATGCGCCGATCTCGCCGGCCTGAACCATGCGCCGCGCCTCGTGGATCGCCGGTGAGTTGCGATAGGTGAGGTTGACCATGTTGATCACCCCGGCAGCCTCGGCCGCTTCGGTCATAGCAAGTGCGTCGGCATGATTCGGCGCCAGCGGCTTTTCGCAAAACACATGTTTTCCTACGCCGAGCAGCGCCAGCGTCGTCGCCCTATGGGCACCATCCGGCGTCGCGTTGATGGCGGCATCGAACTGGCCCCAGGCGATCGCCGCCTCCAGGCTCTCGAAAGAATCGCCGATCTTGCTGGCCGCGGCGAACGCCGCAGCGCGACCGGGCACCTGGTCGACACAGGCGACGATGCTGCAGCCGGGAATCCCGGCAAACTCCTCGACATGATGCCCGGCGATACCGCCGGTGCCGAGCAGAAGAATTCGATGCATTAGCCCCAAGCCCCCAAAATCAACTCACGCCTTGGGCAACTCAGGCCCGATCAGCTCAGGCCGCCCCAATCAGCTCAGGCCCTTGTCGCCATCGGCATGCAGGCGCAGCCCCTTCTGCACGATCTTCTCCTTGGCCGCATCCGTCGGCACGTTCGGCGCATTGGTGATGCCGGACCAGGCCGGCGCCGGATTGTGCGCCCAATGGACGGCGTTGCGCAGCACCTGCTGCACGCCCTCATTGTGATAGATCGGATAGGTTTCGTGGCCGGGCGAGAAGTAGAAGATCCGTCCCGCGCCGCGCTGGTAGGTCAGCCCTGACCGGAACACCTCGCCGCCCTCGTACCAGGAGACGAACACCGTCTCCAGCGGCTCCGGCACCGCGAACGGCTCGCCATACATTTCGGTCTCGCCGATCTCCAGGCACTCGCCAATGCCTTGCGCGATCGGGTGGCCGCGGTTGATCGCCCAGACGCGCTCGCGCTCGCCCGCCTCGCGCCATTTCAGCGAACAGGGCGTGCCCATCAGCCGCTTGAAGATCTTCGAGTAGTGGCCGGAATGGAGCACGATCAGGCCCATCCCTTCCCAGACCCGCTTCTGCACCCGCTCGACGATCTCGTCCTTGACCTCGCCATGCGCCGCGTGGCCCCACCACAAAAGCACGTCGGTGGCCGCCAGGCGCTTTTCGCTCAGGCCGTGCTCGGGCTCCTGCAAGGTGGCGGTGGCCGCCTCGATGCCCTTGTCCTGGTTGAGCGCGGCGGCGATGGTGCCGTGCATCCCCAAGGGATAGAGTTCGCGCACGGCTTCATTGGTCTGCTCGTGGACGTTCTCGCCCCAAACGATCGCTTTTGTCGGCATTTTCATCTCCCAAAGCGCTTTAAATAGCACGCCCAAGGAGATTGAGAAGGTCCGATGCGATCTGGCCCGATGGAATACTAGGTCTTGCGCTTCTTGCGCCCCGGCACGGTCTTGGCCTTGCCCGGTTTCGCCGGTGCGCCGGGGATGGCGGTTCCGGTAATGGATACCGGATCGCTGGCCGGGAACGTGTCTTCGAGGCCTTCCTCGAGTTCCTCTTCGGCGCTCGGGGCTTCATGTCGCTCATGTTCGAGCGAGCGGACGGCCGATGTCTTTTTGACCGGCGACTTCGGCGCGGAATTCGACGGCATCGGCATTTCTCCCTCGGCGTGCGGATGCAGAACGAGCGTGCCCTGCAAAACGTTCCGAGTTCAGACCGCCGCGTCGCGCGATCCCTCGGACAGGAAAGTAAAGACATAGTCCGAGAAGGAACGCCAGCATTCGACCCGGAAGGCATCGGCGGCTGTGCGCAACAGCACGATCTCGGTCTTGCCCAGGATGGTGCGCGACGCCGCGCCCACCGGGAAGGCGTCGAGCGACAGATCCTGCGGGCAGCCCGCATTGATCGTCGCCGCTGCCCCCGCGCCCGTCACTGATATCGCGATGTTGCGATGCGAGATGCCGACCGCCGAGTGCAAAGCGGCAACCCCGGCGCAATCGGCCAGCGGATCGTTGCCGGCTTCATCGATGACAAGCCATTCGTCGGGGCCGAGCCACAAGGCGGTGCGCCCGCCCTTCGAGGAGGATGTCTTCGGCTTTTTCGGCAAGGTCACGCCGAGCGCCTTCGAAAGCGCTGCGGCCGAAGCCTCCGGCGCACGCAGCGAAATGCGCTCGGCCGGCGGCAGCACCTCGACCTTGACGGCGGCAGCAGTGGTGCTGCGTCCAGCCAGCGCCGGACGGCGCTCGACCGAAGGCGATGCAGCCGGAGCCGTCTTCCTTGCAGCGGCCTTAGCCATTGAGGCGCCCTCCCGTCTCGTCGAAGAACACCATGCCGGTAACCTCCACTTCGATCACCCCGTTCGGCATCGGCACGTAGAGCGTGTCGCCCATCCGGTCGCGGCCGCCGGCGACCAGCGCCAGCGCGATCGAGCGGCCGCAATTTTCCGACCAGTAGCTCGAGGTGACGTGACCGATCATCTTCATCGGGATCGCCTGCTTGGGGTCGGCGACGATCTGCGCGCCTTCCTCCAGCACCACCTTTGGGTCTTTCGTTTTCAAGCCGACCAGTTGCTTGCGGCCCTTGGCGACCAGGTCGGGCCGCGCCATGCCCCTGATACCGACGAAGTCGGTCTTCTTCTTGCCGACCGCCCAGTCGAGACCGGCATCGTTCGGCGTCACCGTGCCGTCAGTGTCCTGGCCGACGATGATGTAGCCCTTTTCGGCGCGCAGCACGTGCATCGCCTCGGTGCCGTAGGCGGCGGCGCCATGCTTCTGGCCTTCGGCCCAAAGCGCTTCCCAGACCGCCTGGCCATAGTCGGCAGGCACGTTGACCTCGAAGCCCCGCTCGCCGGTGAACGACATGCGGAACAACCTCGTCGGCACGCCGCAGATCTTGCCTTCGCGCACCGACATATGCGGCAGCGCCTCGTCCGACATGTCGATGCCTTCGACCAGCGACGCGATGATGTCGCGGGATTTTGGTCCCTGCACGGCGATGACAGCCCATTGTTCGGTGATCGAGGTCAGCCAGACATTGAGATGCGGGAACTCGGTCTGGAGATAGTCCTCCATGTGGTTCATGACACGCGGCGCGCCGCCGGTCGTCGTCGTCACATGGAAACGGTCGGGCGCCAGCCTGCCGACGACGCCGTCATCATAGATGAAACCGTCCTCGCGCAGCATGATGCCATAGCGGCAGCGGCCGGGTTCCAGCTTCTCCCAAGGGTTGGTGTAGAGCAGCTCCATGAATTTGGCCGCATCCGGCCCGACCACTTCGATCTTGCCCAGTGTCGAGGCATCGAACAGGCCGGCAGTCTTGCGCACGGCGACGCATTCGCGGTCGACAGCAGCATGCATGTCCTCGCCCGCCTTGGGGAAATACCAGGCGCGCTTCCACTGGCCGACATCCTCGAACACCGCGCCTTGCGCCTCGGCCCAGGGATGGATCGCCGTTTTACGCGTCGGGTCGAACAGCGGCCCGCGCGCATGGCTGACGATGGCGCCGAAGGTCACCGGCGTATAGGGCGCCCGGAACGTGGTCAGGCCGACCTCCGGGATCGGCTTTCCCAGCATCTCGGCGGCAATCGCCAGGCCGTGCATGTTGGAGGTCTTGCCCTGATCGGTGGCCATGCCGTTGGTGGTGAAGCGCTTGACGTGCTCGATCGAGCGCATGCCTTCGTGCACCGCCTGGCGGATATCCTTGGCGGTGACGTCGTTCTGGAAGTCGACAAACGCCTTCACCGTGGTGTCCGGCCCGGCGCCAGGAGCCGCACCCAGCATGCCGCGCGACCAGCTCTCCGAGGTGTCGACCTTCGGCTTCGTACCCTTGGCGGTTTTCGCGCCCGCATCCCTGGCCGCTTTGGCGCCCGCGGCATAGGCCTCGTCGACCGTCGCCGATAGGCCGTCGGTACCATTGCAGGCGCCGACAGAGACACAATCCTGCGCATAGGTGCCCGGCACGAAGCGCTTGGTCTCGTCGTTGAAGGCGACCTTGCCGCGCGACTGCGAGAACAGATGCACCGACGGCGTCCAGCCGGCCGACATCAGGATCGCGTCGACTGGAATGATGCGTTCGCCGCCGCCATTCTTCGGCTGCACCGTCATCGAGGAAACGCGCAGCTTGCCGCCGGCGCGGATCACCGCGCGGCCGAAATTGACCTCGATGCCGAGCGCCCTCGCCTCGTCGATCACCGGTCCGGTCGGATTGTCGCGCAGATCGACGATCGCCGCCACGTTGACGCCGGCCTTCTTCAGGTCGATCGCCGCTGCATAGGCGGAATCATTGGCGGTGTAGACGCCGACATTCCTGCCGACCGCGACGCCATAGTGGTTGAGATAGGTGCGCGCGGCACCCGCCAGCATGATGCCCGGGCGGTCGTTGTCGGCGAACACCATGTGGCGCTCGATGGCGCCCGAGGCCAGCACCACGCGCTTGGCCCTGACTTGCCACAGCCGCTCGCGCGCCAGATCGTGGCCGGGAGCCTTCAGATGATCGCTGACACGCTCGACCAGGCCGACGAAATTCTGCGCGTAATAGCCAAACGCCGTCGTGCGCGGGAGCACGCGGACATTGTCCATCGCGGCGAGCTTCGCCACGGCAGCTTGCGCCCAGGCAAAGCCGTCCTGGCCGTCGATTTTCGCGCCGCTCTCGAAACGCAGGCTGCCGCCGAACTCGGCCTGCTCGTCGGCGAGGATGACCCGCACGCCGGTCTCCGCCGCTGCCAATGCCGCAGCGATGCCCGCCGCACCGCCGCCCAGCACCAGCACGTCGCAATGCGCATAGCGTGACGAATAATGGTCGGGATCGGGCTGGTCCGGGGAAACTCCAAGACCGGCCGCGGCGCGGATCTTGGGCTCGTACAGGCTCTTCCATGCCGCCTTCGGCCACATGAAGGTCTTGTAGTAGAAGCCGGCCGAAAACATCGGCGACGCGATGTCGTTGACCGCACCGACGTCGAAGGACAGCGACGGCCAGCGGTTCTGCGACTGCGCCTCGAGCCCGTCATAAAGCTCCTGCACAGTCGCGCGCACGTTCGGCGTCTTGCGTGCCGCGTCGCGCCTGATTTCGACCAGCGCGTTCGGCTCCTCGGCGCCCGCCGACAGGATGCCGCGCGGACGGTGGTACTTGAACGAACGGCCGACCAGATGGACGCCATTGGCGAGCAGCGCCGAGGCCAGCGTGTCGCCCTCGATGCCGGCATAGGACTGGCCATCGAAGCTGAAACGCGCGGTCTTGGCTTGGCTGAAGCGGCCGGCGCCGGAAATGCGGTACGACGCGCCGCTCATTTGCCAACTCCTGGCAGCTTGGAGGGTTTGGGTTCGCCGGCCTTGTAGGTCATGACGAACCTGTCGGTGACGGTGTCGCGCACGGCGTTGAAGAAACGCGCGCAGCCATGCATGTGCCGCCACCGCTCATAGATGATGCCCTTGGGGTTGGAGCGGATGAAGAAGAACTTTTCGAAATCGTCGTCGCTCTCGCCGGCCATATTGGCCGAGCGCGCGATATGCGCCTCGCCGGCGTTGCGGAACTCGAGTTCCGGACGCTCTTCCTCGCAATAGGGGCAGCGGATGAGAAGCATTTGTTCGTTCCTACAATTCGCCGTGGCCGACGCGGGCGCCCGCCGGTTGATCGCAAAGCTTCTGTCCCAGGGTCGCGAACGGCGCGACGAGCCGGATGCGTTCCTCCACGCTTGCAGCGGGACGAAACAGATCGCGCGACGCCATGTTGCCGAGAGTGAGTTGCATCGGATCGGTGGTGACGATGACTTGACGCGGCTGGAATGTCTCGTCTTCGTCAAGCCCTTCGGGACGTCCCTCGAAGAACATCACCACCCGCTGGCCGCCGCTCCAGACGCAGGCCAGCGTGCCGTCGTCGACCGAAAACGGCCAGACGGTCTCGTTGCCGGTGCGGCTGATCGGTTGCGTGCGCACTTCGTCAGCCGACGGAAAATGGAACATGCCCCGTTCCCCCGCCAGCACGTGTTCCCCCGCCAGAATCAGCGGCATCGCGACAGCCATCCCAGCCATCATCAGTGCGCCACCGCCGCCGCCGCCGCCTCGTCGATGAGCCGGCCGGTGCGGAAGCGCTCGATGGTGAAGGGCGCATTGATCGGATGCGGATCGTCTTTGGCGATGGTGTGGGCAAAGACATGGCCCGAGCCCGGCGTCGCCTTGAAGCCGCCCGTGCCCCAGCCACAATTGACATAAAGCCCGGGCACCGGCGTCTTGGCCAGGATCGGCGAGCGGTCGGGCGTGACGTCGACGATGCCGCCCCACGAGCGCAGCATCTTCATGCGCGTGAAGATCGGGAACATCTCGCAGATGGCGTCCAGCGTGTGCTGCAATATGTGCAGGCCGCCGGTCTGCGAATAGGAGACATACTGGTCGGTGCCGGCGCCGATCACCAGCTCGCCCTTGTCGGACTGCGAGATATAGGCGTGCACCGTGTTCGACATGACCACGCAGGGCACCACCGGCTTGACCGGTTCCGACACCAGCGCCTGCAATGGATAACTCTCCAGCGGCATGCGCACGCCGGCCATGTTCATGATCACTGAGGAATGGCCGGCGGCAACGACGCCGACCTTCTTGGCACCGATGAAGCCGCGCGTCGTGTCGACGCCCAAAACCGCGCCATTGGCCGCCCGCTTGACCCCGGTGACCTCGCAATTCTGAATGATATGGACGCCGCGCGCCGAGGCGCCGCGCGCATAGCCCCAGGCAACCGCATCGTGGCGCGCCGTGCCGCCGCGCCGCTGCAGCGCCGCACCGACCACCGGATAGCGCGCATCCCTGGAGGTGTTGAGCGGCGGGCAGAATTCCTTCGCCTGCTCCGGCGTCAGCCACTCATTGTCGATACCGTTCAGCCGGTTGGCGTGCACGTGGCGCTTCAGCACCTGCACGTCGTGCACATTGTGCGCGAGCATCATGACGCCGCGCGCCGAATACATGACGTTGTAGTTGAGCTCCTGGCTCAGCCCATCCCACAGCTTCAGTGCATGGTCGTAGATGCCGGCGCTCTCGTCATAGAGATAGTTGGAGCGGATGATGGTGGTGTTGCGGCCTGTGTTGCCGCCGCCGAGCCAGCCCCTTTCCAGCACCGCGACATTGGTGATGCCGTGAACCGTGGCGAGGTAATAGGCGGTGGCCAGGCCATGGCCGCCGGCGCCGACGATGATGACGTCGTATTCTTTCCTGGGCTCAGGCGAGGACCACTGTTCTTCCCAGCCCTTGTGGCCGCGCATGGCTTCACGGGCGATGGCGAATACCGAATATTTCTTCAACGTCCCAACCTCGCCCCAAAAAGGCTTCGCGAATGGCGGCCGGCGTTCAGTCGGTCCCGGCGCGCGAGGTGTATCACTAGCGAAACAGCGCTTCCACCCTTGCGCTGTTTGCGACGGCGCTTGCCGTTTTGCGCCGTGGTGAAAAAGACGCATCCGGCGCGTCGGCGCTTTCCAGCATCTTGGCGGGTATCGGGTGGCTCGCCTGGCCTCGATCTGCGACCAAGCATCCCAACTGCCGGTCAAGCCGGCGCGAAGAAAAGGATGCAAAAATGTTCGCACTCGCAAACAAGATCGCCATCGTCACCGGCGCCAGTTCCGGCATCGGCCGCGCCACGGCAAAACTCTTCGCGGAGGAAGGCGCCAAGGTCATCGTCGCCGCCCGCCGCCAGGCCGAGCTCGACGCGCTTGTCGCCGAAATCGCGGATGCCGATGGCATCGCCATCGCGCTTGCCGGCGATGTCCGCGACGAAGCCTACGCAAAGGCCCTTGTCGATCTGGCGGTCGAAAAATTCGGCGGGCTCGACATCGCCTTCAACAATGCCGGCGCTGTCGGCCTGATGGGACCGATAGCCGAACTGCCGCTGGAAGGCTGGCGCGAGACGCTCGACACCAATCTCACCAGCGCGTTTCTCGGCGCCAAATACCAGGTGCCGGCAATGGTCGAGCGTGGCGGTGGTTCGCTGATCTTCACCTCCACCTTCGTCGGCCACACAGTCGGCATGCCAGGCATGACCAGTTATGCCGCGAGCAAGGCCGGCCTGATCGGACTGACACAGGTGCTTGCCGCCGAATACGGCCCGAAAGGCGTGCGGGTCAACGCGCTGCTGCCCGGCGGCACAGACACGCCGGCGGCAACCTTCAAGACCCCGGAATCACGGGCCTTCGTCGAAGGCCTGCATGCTTTGAAGCGTGTCGCTATGCCGGAGGAGATCGCTCGCTCGGCGCTCTATCTCGCCTCCGATGCCTCGAGCTTTACCACCGGAGCCGCTCTGTTTGCCGATGGCGGCGTGTCGATCAACCGGACGTGAAGACTTTTCGCGTCCGGAATGCATGTTCATAGCCGCCAGGCAGACGGCCGGTCTTGATTTTTCGCCGCGATTTGGCGATGCCGTTTCTGTCCAAAAGCGGGGTCTGGAACTATGTTGTTGATCAGAACCTATGTGACTGCGAGTGCGATCGAAGGCGTCGGCGTGTTCGCTGCGGAGCCGATCAGGAAAGGGGCTTCGATCTGGCGGCTCGATCCGGATTTCGACCGACTGGTCCCCATGGACAAATACGAAGCGGCCCCCCCGCATCTCAGGGAACTGCTCGACCGCTATGCCTATCCCAGCCCCGACCGGCCAGGTTTCATGGTCTATGAAGTCGACAATGGCCGCTTCATGAACCATTCCAGCAATCCGAATACGGATTTTTCGCAATATGGCGGGGCCACCGCGACCCGCGACATCGCCGTGGGCGAGGAGATCACCTGCGACTACGGCGAGTTCTTCGAGGATTTCGAGCGGCTGCACCTCGCGACGGCCTAGTCGGCTCCTTATCTCAAGGCAAACAGACTGCGGCTGGCACCGCAAATTCATTTCCGCTGTGGACAGCGCGGCATGATTCTGCTATCAGCCGCCACAATTCGTGGTGTAAACCGCCGCGGAGGCTAGCGGCTATGATCGCTTGCCTGTTGATATCAAACCCGAAAGACAGGATTGCCCGTGCAGGTACTCGTCCGCGACAATAACGTTGATCAGGCGCTTCGCGCTCTCAAGAAGAAGATGCAGCGCGAGGGCATTTTCCGCGAAATGAAGATGCGCGGTCACTACGAGAAGCCGTCCGAGAAGCGCGCCCGCGAAAAGGCTGAAGCCGTTCGCCGCGCCCGCAAGCTGGCCCGCAAGCGCGCCCAGCGCGAAGGCCTGCTGCCGATGACGCCGCGCCCTGTTGCTGCCGGCGCCGCTGGTGGTGCAGCTGGCGCTCCGCGTCCGCCGCGGTTCTAACGCCAATTTTTCGTCCTTTTCGAAGGATATCAGAGGTGGCGCGATGTGGAATCGCCGCCACCTTTTTGTTTTGATGTGACCGGTCCGGAGGGGGAGCCGGATCTGAACGACGCGGCTTGAAGTGAGGACAGGGCAGACATGAACGCAACGAGCGTGGAGCGCGGGACCGCATTGCGTGGTTTCGCCCTGACAGCGGCCCTGCTCTCCGGACTGGCGCTTGCCGGCTGCCAAACGGCGGGCCCGACCGGTGAATTCAACAACATCGACAAGGCGCAAGGCTCGAGCGAGAACATTTCCTCGCTGTCGGCGGTCATCCAGCGCAATCCCCAGGATCCCGAAGGCTACAATGTGCGCGGCTCGGCCTATGGCCGTGGCGGCCAATACCAGGCGGCGCTCAAGGATTTCAATCAAGCCATCCAGCTCAATCCGAATTTCTTCCAGGCCTATTCGAATCGTGCGCTCATCCAGCGCTTCCTCGGCAACCAGGAAGCCGCGCTCGCGGACTACAACCGTTCGATCCAGATCAACTCGAACTATGACGCCGCCTATATCGGCCGCGGCAATCTCTACCGCAAGGCGGGTCGCACCCAGGACGCCTTCAACGACTTTCAGAAGGCGATCCAGCTCGATACGACCGACGCGCGCGCCTACCACAATCGAGGCCTGATCTATCAGAGCCAGGGCCAGCACAAATTCGCCATCGAGGATTTCTCGACCGCCATCTCGCTGGCGCCGGACGCCGCCGAGCCCTACAACGGCCGCGGCCTCTCCTATCTGGCGACCAATGACGAGGACAACGCCTTCTCCGATTTCAACATGGCGATCAAGCTCGACGGCAAGAACGCCGAGGCCTGGGCCAACCAGGCGCTGATCTACGAGCGGCGCGGTGACAAGGCGAAAGCCGCGAAATCCTATAAGGAAGCCGTTCGCCTCGACCCGACCTACCAGCCGGCCAAGGATGGCCTCGCCCGCGTCAGCTGATCTCGGTTTCGGCAAACGCTTCCCATACAAATCCGCGTGACATCCAAATGCCGCGGGATCCTTGGCGTGTCCGAAAAGACGCACTTCGCAACCGCGCATTAACCCCGGCAGGAGGCTTTCGGCCCCTGCCTTGATCGCGCCAAGTTTTCAGCGGAACGGTCTGGCCTCCCAAGCCGTTATCGAAAAGCAATTTGCGAAAGGACCCTCCCATGATCAAGAAACTCGCCTGCGCCGCTGCCCTCGCCACGACGATGTTCGCGGTGGCTCCAGCCAGCGCCGGCAAGCTGCAACTCGGCACGCTCGATTGCACCATCGACGGCGGCACCGCTTATATCGTCGCTTCCAACAAGGGCGTGTCCTGTGTCTTCCGGCCTCATCATCACGGGCCGTCCGAGGTTTACACAGGCGTCATCTCCAAGATCGGCCTCGATGTCGGCCAGACGCATCAGGGCCAGCTCGTTTGGGCCGTGCTGGCTGCGACCCGGGACCGTGACGGAGGCGATCTCGCCGGCAGCTATTACGGCGTCAACGCCGAGGCGAGCGTGGTGACCGGCGGCGGCGCCAATCTGCTGGTTGGCGGCTTGGACAGCGCCTTCATGCTGGAGCCGCTCAGCGTCCAGGCGCAGACCGGCGTCAACCTTGCCGTGGCCGTGACCTCGCTCCAGCTGATCCATTCATTCAAGTGATCGCATGGAGCCGTGCGCTCCATGACCCCTCACCCCGCGGCGCGGAACCAGATAGGATGGTTCCGCGCCGTTGATTTTTGAGGGGACCATCATGCTGAAGACAGCCATCGCTGCCATATTCGCTACCGTGTTTGTCGGAGCAGCGCAGGCGCAGGACCGAGGCATAGAGCTCGGTACGCTTGACTGTGCCATTGGCGGCGGCACCGGCTTCATCTTCGGCTCGAGCAAGGATCTGAGCTGCACCTTCAACCCCGCCGACAAGAGCTTCGCGTCGGAAGCCTATTTCGGCGCCGTCAACAAATACGGCCTCGACATCGGCACGACGAAGCAGACGGTCATGCAGTGGATCGTGCTGACGCCGCTGAAGAACATCTACGCGCCGGGTGCGCTGGCCGGCGACTACATCGGCGCCAGCGCCGAGGTGACGGCCGCCGTCGGCGCCGGCGCCAATCTGCTGGTCGGCGGCTCCTCGCAAGCCTTCACCTTGCAGCCGCTCAGCTTGCAGACGCAGACCGGCATGAACCTCGCGATCGGCGTCAGCCAGTTCCAGCTGCGCAGCACCGAGAACTGATCGCGCAACGAACCCGCCAATCGGAAAGGCTGCCGCGCGAACGGTCCTCAAAAAACCGCTTGAGCTCAACCCCGGTTGAGGTTTTACAAGCCTGCCCCGAACGAAACAACGCCTCGATGCGGCGCCCGATCCGGCGCTGTCGAACCGCATGGTCCTGCCGGAAAGCCGCACTGGCTTCTGGCGTCCTGCGCTGGCGTCGAGATATGCAAGACAGGGGTGGAAATGACCGAGATCAGCACAAACAAGGTCGACTGGCGCGGATTATGGGCAAGCGGCGACCTGGCGCGCTTCTGCTTCATCAGCCTCGGCATCCTGTTGCACGCCACCAACGAGACGATGGTGGCAACGGTGATGCCGGCCATGGTCGGCGAACTGGCGGGCGTGCAGCTCGTCGGCTGGTCGCTGGCGATCTACGAACTCGGTGCCATCGTTGCCGGCGCGGCCGCCGGACGGCTGGTGAGTTATGTCCCCTTGCGCACCAACATGGTGGTCGCAGCCCTGCTCTACGCAGCAGGCGCCCTGATCTGCGCCACCTCGCCTTCCATGCAACTGTTCCTCGCCGGCCGCCTGATCGAAGGACTTGGCGGCGGTGCGCTGGTGTCGCTGGCCTTCGTCTCGGTCGAACGACTGTTCTCGCGCGCCATCTGGCCGCAGCTTTTCGGCATCATGTCGGCGATCTGGGGCGTCGCCGCCTTCAGCGGACCATTGCTCGGCGCGATCATGACCGAGCTTTTGTCATGGCGCTGGGCCTTCGGCATCTTCACCCTCGGCGGCGCAGCCATGGCGCTGGCAAGTTTCATCGTGCTCGACACGCCGGAGGCGACGAGGCCGAAGGCGAGCGCAGGCGGGGCGCCGCCCTTCCCGTTCGCGGCCCTTGCCTGCCTTGCCGTTGCCGTGGTGCTGATCGCCTCGGCCGGCGTCGACATCGCCTTGCTGCGCTCTTCGCTGCTGATGGCCTTCGGCCTCATCGGCCTGCTGCTGTTCTTCACCATCGACGCGCTGAAGCCGCTTTCGCGGCTGTTCCCGGCGCGGCTGTTCTCATGGCGCACGCCGGTCGGCGCCGGCATGACCATGGTTGCCGCTTTTTCGGTGGCCACCTGTTCCTTCGGCGTCTACGGGCCGCTGCTGCTGACCAGCCTTCACGACATTCCGCTGCTGACCACCGGCTACATCATCGCCGCCGAATCGATCGCCTGGTCGATCCTGTCGATCCTGGTCGCCAACGCGCCGCCGCGGCGCGAGCGGCTGATCATCATCGGCGGCGCGGTGATGATCGCGGCCGGCATCGCCGGCTTTGCCTACACGATACCCCTGGGCTCCATCCCGCTCATCCTGATCTGTGCCCTGTTGCAAGGCGGCGGCTTCGGCATCGCCTGGCCGTTCCTGACACGCGTCATCGTCGCCTCCGCCCCGAAGAGCGAGCAGACCATCGCCTCGGCGGCGGTGCCGACCATGCAGCGCATCGGCTACGCCGTGGGTGCAGCCCTTGCCGGCATCGTCGCCAATGCCAGCGGCTTTTCGCAAGGTTTGAACCACGACGCGGCGGCGAATGTCGCGTCCTGGCTGTTTCTTGCCTTCGTCCCGCTCGGCATTGTCGGCTGTCTCGCGGCCTTGCGGGTTTCCAAGCCGCTTGGCCAGCAGCTGGAAGCTACTGGCTAGAAGCGCCCAACCCGCTCATTCGACCTCGCGCAGGCGGTAGCCGACGCCGGTCTCGGTGGTGATGTAGCGTGGCTGGTCGGGGCTCTTCTCGATCTTCTGCCTGAGCTGGCGCACATAGACCCTGAGATACTGCACGTCGGACGAGTCGCCCCAGACCTGCTTCAACAGGAAATGGTGGGTCAGCACCTTGCCGGCGTGCTGCACCAGCATGCGCAGGATGTCGTATTCCTTCGGCGACAGCTTTACCTCCTTGCCCTCGACCTTGACGATGCGCTTGACCAGATCGACGCTGAGATCGCCGGTCTGGAAAATCGGCTTCTCTCCCTGCTGCTGGAACTTGTGGCGGAGCGCCACGCGGATGCGTGCGACCAGTTCGTTCATGCCGAAGGGTTTGGTGACATAGTCGTCGGCGCCGAGCTCCAGGGCCTGGACGATACCGGCCTCGTCGGTCCGGCTGGACAGGATGACCACCGGAATGTCGAGGCCGTCGTCGCGCCATTTGCGCAGCAACTCATGGCCGCTAATGCCGGGCAGGCCAAGGTCGAGCAGGACGAGGTCCGGCTTCTCCGCCTCCATCAGCTCGATGGCCGCCCTGGCATTCGGCGCCTCGCTGATCGCGTAGCCCTGGCTGCCGAGGCCGACGCGCAGCAGCTTGCGGATCGGCGGCTCGTCATCGACGACCAGTATCCTGACGTTCGAGTTTGTCATGCCAGGTCACCCACATCGTCGGTATTCGAAGCGTCGAAGTTGGGCGGATTTGCCGGCTTGGGCATTTTGATGGTGAAGACCGCGCCCGAACCGTCGGTCCGGTTTGCCGCCGTGATCGTGCCACCCATCGCCTCTATGAAGCCGCGGCAGATCGACAGGCCGAGCCCGGTGCCGGCGCGGATCTGGTCGCGCTTGCGCACCCGGTAGAAGGTGTCGAAAATCCGTTCCAGATCGCCGGGAGGAATGCCCGGCCCTTCATCCATGATCTGCAGCAGGACGGAGCCATTGTCGGTCCAGCCCTGGACGCGGATCGTCGAGCCGGCCGGGGCATATTTCGCCGCATTGTCGAGAAGATTGAACAACGCTTGCTCGAACAGCACCGGGTCGACCTTCAACATCGGCAAATCCCTGGGGATGTCCGTCTCGATCTTGTGCTCGCCGATGATTTTCCTGGCCCTTTGCAGGGCGGAGCCGACGATGTCGCCGACATAGTGAAAGGCGTAGTTCGGCTCCATCGCGCCGGACTCGATCTTGGTCATGTCGAGCAGATTGGCGATGAAGCGGTTCAACCGCTCGGATTCGTCGAGCACCGTCGACAGCAGTTCGGCCCGATCCGGTTCGGGAAGTGCTGCTGAAAAATCCCGCAGCGTGCCGGCGGCGCCCATGATGGCGGCGAGCGGCGTCTTCAGATCATGGGAAATGGAGGTGAGCAGCGCCGAGCGCAGCCTGTCCGCCTCGGCGGCGAGCTTGGCCCGGTCGACGTCGGCGACCAGTTGGATACGCTCGATGGCGACTGCCGCCTGGTCGGCCAGTGCGTCGAGAAGCCGCTGCTGCTCGGGCGTCAGCAACGGTCCCTGCTTGTCGTTGTCGAGGCCGACGACGCCGATGGCCGTGCGCCCGGTCCGCAAGGGCAGATAGAGGCGCTTGGCACCCGGAAGCGTGTCGGCGCCGCGACCTGCGGCACGATTGTGCTCCCAGGCCCAGCGGGCGGCGGCGATGTCGGCTTCGGCCAGCGTGTCATCAGGCGGATAGCCGGCCTTGACGGTGATCGTCCCGTCTTCCGGCAAAAGCAGCACCACGCGCAGCTTCAGCATCGAGGCGATCTGGAAGGCGGTGGCCCAGAGGACGTCGTCCAGCGTCCCGGCGCCGGCGAGCTTCTTCGAAAAGAGGTAGATATCCTCCGTCGCCCGCGCCCGCGAGCGGGCGGCGACCGCCTGGCGCTGCACGCGCGCCGTCAGATTGCTGGCAATGACCGCAACGACGAGAAAGACGCCAAGCGCGACGATGCTCTCCGGATCCCTGATCGTCAGCGTATAGCGCGGCTCCAGGAAGAAATAATTGAAAGCAAGGGCGCTGACGAAACAAGCATACAGAGCCGGCCACAGGCCGCCGGTCACCGCCGATGCCAGCACCCCGATGAGCAGAATGATCGCCAGATTGCGAACGTCGAGAAACTGATCGAGAAGGACGGCGAAGGCGAGCGAGCCGATGACAAAGGCCGTCGCCTTGAGATAGGGCCAGATTTCGAACTGCCACTGCTCGTCGGCCGCCTTGACGCTCCGCGACGCCGCCTCGGTGCCGCGTTCGCTTCCCGAAATGACATGGACGCTGATATCGCCGGCATTGCGGATGAGATCGTAGGTGAGCGAGCCTTCGATCAATTCGCGCCAGCGCGACCGGGTCGGCCTGCCGACGACGATATGGGTAAAATTGTTCGCCGTCGCATAACGCACGATGTCCTGCGCCACATTCTGACCCGGAATGGTCGTCACCTCGGCGCCAAGCTGCTGGGCAAGGCGCAGGTTCGTCGCCAGCCGGTCCTTGTCATTCTCGGGCATGCTGGCCGAGCGCGTGCTGTCGACGTGCAGCGCCGTCCACGGCGCACGCAGCCGGTCGGCCAGCCTGCGCGCATAGCGCACGCGGGCCGCTCCTCCAGGTCGCGCGTCGAGGCAGACGAGGACCCTTTCGCCTGCCGCCCACGGTCCTGGAATGGCGTGCGCCTGCATATGGATGAGCAACTGGTCGTCGACACGCTGCGCGGTGCGGCGCAGCGCCAGTTCCCTGAGCGCCGTCAGATTGCCCGGCGAGAAATAGTTCTCGATCGCGCGCTGCGCGGTGTTGGGGAAATAGACCTTGCCTTCCTCGAGCCGCTTGATCAGGTCGTCGGGGGTGAGATCGATGATCTCGACATCGTCGGCCTGGTCGATGATGGAATCGGGAACCGTCTCGCGAACCCTGACCTTGGTGATCTGGGCGACGACGTCGTTCAGGCTTTCGACATGCTGGATGTTAAGCGTCGTATAGACGTCGATGCCGTGCGTCAGGATCTCCTGGACGTCGAGGTAGCGCTTGGGGTGGCGGCTGCCGGGCGCGTTGGTGTGGGCGAGCTCGTCGACAAGAACCAGCGCCGGGCGCCGGGCGAGGATGGCGTCGATATCCATCTCGTCGAGGATACGCCCCTTGTAGTCGACCTTGCGGCGGGGAATGACCTCATAGCCCTCGACCAGGGCCGTTGTTTCCTTGCGGCCATGCGTCTCGACGACGCCGATCACCACATCCACGCCGTCGGCCAGCCTGGCGCGGCCCGACATCAGCATCTCATAGGTTTTGCCGACGCCCGGTGCCGCGCCGAGGAAAATTCTCAGGCGGCCGCGACCCTCCCGCTCGGCATGGTCAAGCAGTGCGTCGGGCGAGGGTCTGGTGTCGCTGCTTCTGTCGTCAGGCATCGGGATCGATCATGGATGGCGCCGGGGGTACTGTCGATCCCCGGCCGCCGCCATTCACTCTTTCGCTACGTCCAGCGCAAGGTTGAGGCCAAGCACATTGACCACAGGCTCGCCCATGAAGCCGAGTTCCCTGCCCTCGACTTGGGCATCGACAAGCGCCTTGACCCTGGCTTCCTCGATGCCCCTGGCCTTGGCCACCCGAGCGACCTGGAAGTAGGCGGCTTCCGGGCTGATGTCGGGATCGAGGCCACTGCCGGACGTCGTCACCAGATCCATCGGAACAGGCTGGTTCGGGTTTTCCGCTTTCAACTTCTCGGCGTCGCCCTTGATGCGGTCGATCAGCTTGGGACTGGTCGGGCCGAGATTGCTGCCGCTCGAGGAGGCTGCATTGTAGCCGTCGCCGGCAGCCGAAGGGCGGCCGTGGAAATACTTGTCGCTGGCAAACCCCTGGCCGATCGATTCGGAGCCGATGATCTTGCCGTCCCTCTCGACCAGGCTGCCATTGGCCTGCCGCGGAAACAGCGCCTGGGCGATGCCGGTCATGCCCAGGGGATAGATCAGGCCGGTCAGGACCGTGAAGAAGACGATCATGATGATCGCGGGTCTTATCTGGGTGAGCATGGAGATGTTCCTCAAAGCAATTCCAGGAAAAGTGTGAAGCGGTTTTCCCTAGGGAATTGCGTTAAAACAAAGAGTTAAGCGAGGCCAAGCGTGGTGACGATCATGTCGATCGCCTTGATGCCGACGAAAGGCACGATGAGGCCGCCGAGGCCGTAGACGAGAAGATTGCGGCTGAGCAGCGCGCCGGCGCCGATGGCCCGATATTTGACGCCCTTCAGCGACAGCGGGATCAGCGCGATGATGATCAGCGCGTTGAAGATGATGGCCGACAGGATGGCACTCTGCGGCGTCGCCAGATGCATGACGTTGAGTGCCTGCAGCGGACCGGTCGTCTGTCCCGGTGCGACGTAGAAGACGGCGAACATCGCCGGGATGATGGCGAAATATTTGGCGACGTCGTTGGCGATCGAGAAGGTCGTCAGCGAACCCCGCGTCATCAAGAGCGCCTTGCCGATCTCGACGATCTCGATGAGCTTGGTCGGATCGCTGTCGAGATCGATCATGTTGCCGGCCTCGCGGGCGGCGACCGTGCCGGTGTTCATGGCGACACCGACATCGGCTTGCGCGAGGGCCGGCGCATCGTTGGTGCCGTCGCCGCACATGGCAACCAGCTTGCCCTTGGCCTGTTCGTCGCGGATCAGCTTCAGCTTGTCCTCCGGTGTGGCCTGGGCGAGGAAGTCGTCGACGCCGGCTTCCGCGGCGATCGCCGCCGCCGTCATCGGGTTGTCGCCGGTGATCATCACCGTGCGGATGCCCATGCGGCGCAGTTCGGTGAAGCGCTCCCTGATGCCGCCCTTGACGATGTCCTTGAGGTGGATGACGCCGAGCAGGCGGCCGTCGCGTTCGACCGCCAGCGGCGTGCCGCCGGACTTGGCGATCTCGTCGGCGATGGCCTGGAGATCCCTGACGGTATCGCTGCCGGGCCGCGTGGCATGGGCTGCGACCGTCGATTGGTTGACATGGGCAAGCACGGAATCCACGGCGCCCTTGCGCACCGACGAACCATCGATGTCGACGCCGCTCATACGGGTCTGTGCTGTGAAGGGCACGAAGGTGGCGTGCAGCGTTGCCATGTCGCGGGCGCGGATGGCGTATTTCTCCTTGGCCAGCACGACGATGGAACGGCCTTCCGGCGTTTCGTCGGCGAGCGAGGCAAGCTGGGCCGCGTCGGCCAGTTCCTGTTCGGTGACGCCCTTGACCGGGCGGAACTGCGTCGCCTGGCGGTTGCCGAGCGTGATCGTGCCGGTCTTGTCGAGCAGCAGCGTGTCGACGTCGCCTGCGGCTTCCACGGCGCGACCCGACATGGCCAGCACGTTGAATCGCACCAGGCGGTCCATCCCGGCGATGCCGATGGCCGAAAGCAGCGCCCCGATCGTGGTCGGGATCAAGGTGACGAACAGCGCCACCAGAACGGTCACCGAAATGTAGCCGCCCGAATAGGAAGCAAAACTCGGGATCGTCGCGGTGGCCAGCACGAAGATCAGCGTCATGCCGACGAGCAGGATGTTGAGCGCGATCTCGTTCGGCGTCTTCTGGCGCTCCGCACCTTCGACCAGCGAGATCATGCGGTCGAGGAAGGTGTGGCCGGAAGCCGCCGTGATGCGCACGCGAACCCAGTCGGACAGCACCTGCGTGCCGCCGGTGACCGCCGAACGATCGCCGCCGGATTCGCGGATCACCGGCGCGGATTCGCCCGTGATCGCGGCCTCGTTGACCGAAGCGACGCCTTCGATCACTTCGCCGTCGGACGGGATGATGTCGCCGGCCTCGACCAGCACGGCATCGCCGACCTTGAGGCTGGTGCCGGGCACAAGTTTGTATTTGGTGCGGTCTTCACCGGTTAAAAGCTTGGCCTTGGTCTCGGTGCGTGCCTTGCGCAGCGAATCCGCCTGCGCCTTGCCGCGGCCTTCTGCGACCGCTTCGGCGAAGTTGGCGAACAGCACGGTGAACCAAAGCCAGATGATGATCTGCAGCGTGAAGCCGAGATTGCCGCCGCCGGAGACCAGGTCCTTGACGAACAGCACGGTGGTGAGCGCCGAGACGACGGCAACGACGAACATCACCGGGTTCCTGGCCAGCGTGCGCGGGTCGAGCTTGCGGAAGGCGCCGCCGATGGCGGGAAGCAGGATGCTGGCATCCATGATGCTGGCTGATTTCGAGTTGCTCATTTTGAAGCTCCGGCTTCGGTGTTGTTGGACGGCACCGGATGATCGGATGCCGAAAAGAGATGGGGCGGCCCGTAGGCCAGCAGCCAGAGGACGAGCATGACTGCCGCAAGGCCGAGAAACGTCGACAGGGTCGGGAAAGGAGGAGGTCCCTCCTCCTTTCCGTGATCGTCCCTGTGGGCGACCTTGCGGCGCATGGCATTGAACCACGACATGGCGGTCTCAGAAGGTCTGCCCGTGAGCCATCGCCAGGTGCTCGATGATCGGCCCGACGGCGAGCGCGGGGAAGAAGGTGAGGCCACCGACGATCAGGATGACGCCGATCAGCAGCCCGACGAACAGCGGGCCGTCGGTCGGGAAGGTGCCGGCGGAGGCCGGAACCGTTTTCTTCGCCACCAGCGAGCCGGCAATGGCCAGCGCCGAGATGATGACCAGGAAGCGGCCCATCAGCATGCCGATGCCGATGGTGATGTTGTACCAGGGCGTGTTGCCGCTGAGGCCGCCAAAGGCCGAACCGTTGTTGGCCGCCGCCGACGTGTAGGCATAGAGGACCTCGGAGAAGCCGTGCGGGCCGGCATTGCCCATCGACGCCACGCCGGTCGGCAGCACGACGGCGATGGCCGTGAAGATCAGCATCGCCAGCGGCAGGCACAATATGGCCAGCATCGCCATCTTGACCTCCTTGGCCTCGATCTTCTTGCCGAGATATTCGGGCGTGCGACCGACCATCAGGCCGGCGACGAAGACGGCGACGACGATGTACATCAGGATGCCGTAGAGGCCCGCGCCGACACCGCCGACGATGACTTCGCCAAGCTGCATGTTGATGATCGGGATCATGCCGCCGAGCGCCGTGAACGAGCCGTGCATGGCGTTGACAGCGCCGCAGGAAGCGGCCGTGGTGATGACGGCAAACAGCGCCGACAAGGCGATGCCGAAACGTGTCTCCTTGCCCTCCATGTTGCCGCCGTCGATGCCCAGCGCATGCACCAGCGGGTTGCCGGCGGCTTCCGCCCAGTAGCAGATGGCGACACCGGCGATGAACATGACGCCCATGGCCGAGAGGATCGCCCAGCCCTGGCGCTGGTTGCCGATCATGCGGCCGAAGACATTGGTCAAGGCGGCGCCGATGGCGAAGATCGACACCATCTGGATCAGGTTGGAGATCGCGTCGGGGTTCTCGAACGGGTGCGCGGCATTGGCGTTGAAGAAGCCGCCGCCATTGGTGCCGAGCATCTTGATGGCCACCTGCGAAGCGACCGGGCCGACGGCGATGGTCTGCTGCGCGCCTTCGAGCGTCGTGGCGTTGACATAGGCGCCCAGCGTCTGCGGCATGCCGAGCCAGACATAGGCCAGCGTCAGCACGACGCAGAACGGCAGCAGCAAATAGAGTGTGGAGCGGGTCATATCGACCCAGAAATTGCCGATCGACTTGCCCGAAGCCCGGGCAAAGCCGCGGATCAGCGCGATGGCTATGGCAATGCCCGTGGCCGCCGAAACGAAGTTCTGCACCGTCAGCCCAGCCATCTGCACGAGATAGGACATCGTGCTCTCGCCACCATAGTTCTGCCAGTTGGTGTTGGTCATGAAGCTGGCGGCGGTGTTGAAGGCGAGCCCTGGTTCAACCGCTGTCATGCCGGCCGGGTTGTAGGGCAGGCTGCCCTGCAGGCGCTGCAGGGCGTAGAGCACCAGGAAGCCGGCAAGGTTGAAGAGCAGCAGGGCGACCGCATAGGTGGTCCAGTGCTGTTCCTCCCGTTCGCTGGTTCCGCAAACACGGTACAGCCCGCGCTCGAGCGGGCCGAAGACGGGCGAGAGCAGCGTCCGGTCGCCGTCGAAGACGCGGTGCATGTAGCCGCCGAGCGGCTTCACCAGCAATATGACGATCCCGCAATAGACCAGGATCTGTATCCAACCGTTCAGTGTCATGGCTGTGGCTTTCCGTGCCTTCAGAAGCGTTCTGGACGAACGAGGGCGTAGGTCAGGTAGGCGAGCAGGAACAGCGTAACGCCGCCACCGAGAATATAGTCGACGATCATTTTTTCAGCCTCGCTCTAGAGAGCGTCGCAAGCTTTTATGTAGGCGAAACAAAGGGCAAAGAACAAAATTCCGATTCCGATAACGGCCATATCCATTGTTTTTATTCCTTTTGTTCTTTTGTACTTTGCGAACTTGACAGGAGAGTTCGCAATATATCGAAAGTGTCCCGTCGCATCTTTGGCGACGAAACCGAATGTGTTTTCTGAAGGGAATATGGACCCGATCGCCATAAAGGTTCGAGACGGAGCGCAGTGGAAAGAAATAGGAATTTCATAAAGATTTTTGCGCGGGCTCTTCCCAACACTCCACGCAGGGATTGTCGCGCAAGGCAGGCGGCCAGCCACAGGATTGCGATTTGCTTGCGAGCTGCCGGAAACGGGAAAGCCCGGCTGGGGCCAGCCGGGCCTTCTATGGTGGTGTGGCTTTAGCCGCCACGGAGGGTATCGATCTTCAGGCGGCGTAGCCGCCATAGCCACGCGCAACGGCGTGCACGCCCGCCACCGGCTCGAGGTCCGGCCACAGGATACAAGAAGCTTGCGCAAACTGGACGAGCGCGTGGCGGGCCTGCTCGATGGTCACATAGCCTGGGATGGCGAGTTCACATGCTTCCACCGCGTTGCGGTAGAGGGGGCCGCGGCGGGAGGTCGTCCAATTGGTAAGGAAGTCGTGCATTTCGGCCAGCGACGCAATCTCGCGCTTGAAGCCAAGGCCGACCGAGAGTGCGACCGGGGAATGAAACAGCTTGTCGTGCATGAAGCGGGCTCCTGGTTTTTTTGCGCGCTTGGAGAGATATCCGGCGGGTCCGCGAACGGGACGCCCTGAAACGCGCAACGAGGCCGGAGGTTCCAGACTTGGGTCTTGGCGGTTTTTGATTGTGCCTGGTCGGCGAAATTATCAATTTCGCAGCGCAACGATCATGTGCCGGACGCTCAACGGCTCCGCTTCCACTTGGCGACGGCAGGCTCTCCAAAATCCCGAAGGAGCCATCGAGATCGCTTGCCGCCCTGAGGCTCACGCCTTCTTCACGAACTCGGTCTTGAGCACCAGGCCTTTCACTTGCTTGGTGTTGCATTCGATCTCGCCGGGATTGCCGTTCAGGCGGATAGCCTTCACCAACGTGCCGCGCTTGATCGTTTCCGAAGTGCCTTTGACTTTGAGGTCCTTGATCAGCGTGACGGAATCGCCGTCATTCAATTGAGCGCCATTGCTGTCGCGCACGATTACATCGTTCGGCATGCCATCTCCTGTGATTGGCAGGTTTCAAGGGCAGAGCGCGGCGGGATGTTTACCGCCCTGCTTCGCGCAAAGGCTCGGGCTTGTCCTGCGAAGCTCGTAGAGCGAAGCAGGATGGCGGAGAGAGCGGGATTCGAACCCGCGTTACGGTCTCCCGTAAACACACTTTCCAGGCGTGCGCCTTCAACCACTCGGCCACCTCTCCGTCCATGCATGTCGCGTCGGCCGGTTTTGCCGCGCGGGTTGGGGAGATGCACCTCCCTTGGGGCAAGACGAAACTTTCGCCATCGGCGTCGCCAACCAGCAAACGCCTTCCCCTGCACCTGAGCCGTCGAAGCAACAGGCGCGGGGCTCATCTAGTCGATCCGACGGCGAATGCCAAGCCATAACGGCAGTCTATTCGCTTTGCCGGCCACACAGTCTTTCACGAGGCCGCCGGCATGCCCGTTTTTGCGGGCGCCGCCGCTGCAATGGTGTGCACAGGCAGGACCGCAGGGACGGCCGCCCTTGACTTCCCCCGGAGTTGCCTGTCGGGTGCCGAGGCTTTGCGGGGGCATTGTGCGGACATGACATCGAGCAATGGACAGACGCCAGTCAGGCGGCCGGACAGCGGGCTGTCCTTCGTGCCGGTGGGCTGGCTTGTCTTCGTCATGGCGTGGTCAGTCTACGGCCTGATCTCCGTCTGGCCCGCGGTCGGCGCCACCGGCCTGCCAGACAGCGTGCTTTACCTTATCTATGGCGGGCTCGTCGTCGACATCGTCACCATCCTATGGGGGCTTTACCTGCTCGGCCTCGCCTTCGGCCGCTCGGCCCGCTTCCCGCGCCAGTTCACGATCTGGCAGATTGCCATAATCGTCGGGCTGCTGGTCATCCATGCCTATGCCCCTACGGTGCCGGGATTCGTCTTCTCGGGCCAGGCGCTTGTCATCACCGGCGCCGAAATCGCCATCGGCGCGCTCTGCATCTATCTGCTGCGCCATGGATCCGAAGCCGATGCCGTTTATGTCAATCCGAAAACCGAGAGCCCATCGGCCTTCGTCTCGGTCATCGCCGCGCTGCTCGGCATCGTCCTGGGCGCGGTCATCGGCGCCGTGGGCGGATTCGCCATCGGCTCGGTGATCGCCGATGCCACCGAGATGAGCTGTTTCGAGGGCGCCTGCGGCTATTTCGCCGTGTTCACCGGCCTGGCCGGTCTGGTGATCGGCGCCATCGGCGGCGGCGTTTTTGCTGTCTGGCGTGTCCACCGGCACAAAAGGAAGCCGGCCGCATAATTCGCGCGGGCAACAAATCCGGGTTCACACGGTCTTGGGAGACTTCGCCGGCGCGTCGGTTTGCGAGCACCAAACGCAAAAACCCGCCTGTGCGGCGGGTCGTCGGCGCAAGTCAACGCCATACCCAAACTATTAGCATAGCTGCCCTCACATGTCAATGAAAAGCGACCCGACTGACTGTCGTCCGGCCCTCCGTTGACCTGAGTTTGGAGTCTGCAAATTCGCGTATGGCGATTGCGATCCAGCCATGCGCATTCTATCTCTGAAAAGCCCCTCGGGAGAGGACCAGCCCGGAGGAGGGTTCTGATGTTTCGCTTCGTCTTTCGTCTTGCCGCAATGATCGCGCTGTCGATTTCCGTCATCATGGCGGTGCTCGACGCGACACGCACAGTGGCGGCCTCCGTGCTGGTGCTGACCCCGCTCAACAGCAGTTGGCTCGCGGTCTCGCCCGACACGCGGGCCGCCTTCGAGACCTTCATCCGAACCAAGACCAGCCCGCTGCTATGGGATGGCGCCATCGCCTGGGTGCTGAACCAGCCGGGCTTCGCCGTGTTCGCGGTGCTGGCTTTCCTGCTCTATGCGATAGGCTACAGGCGGCAACGTCGCGCCGGACAGTTCGTCGCAAACTGATCCGCTTTCCGCGAAGAGAGGGAAACCCGCGCATGTTCTTTCTCAGCGACATGCTGAACAAGAAGCTCAATCTGCCGAAGCCCTCCGAGGCCCTGCCGGGCCGCGCCAGGGCGATCCCGACCGCATCCAGGCACAAGGTCTTGAAAAGACCGCTCAAGGGTCCTTATCCCGAGGGGCTGGAGACGGCCATGTTCGGGCTCGGCTGCTTCTGGGCTGCGGAGCGGCTGTTCTGGCAGGTCGAAGGCGTCTGGGTCACCGCGGCCGGCTATGCCGGCGGCTTCACGCCCAATCCGACCTATCAGGAGACCTGCACCGGGCTAACCGGTCATGCCGAAGCGGTGCTGGTGGTCCATGACCCCGGGATCGTCTCCTATGCTGGGCTTCTGAAGCTGTTCTGGGAAAGCCACGATCCCACGCAGGGCATGCGCCAGGGCAATGATGTCGGCACCGCCTATCGCTCCGCGATCTACACGAGCGACGAGGCGCAACTGTTGGCGGCGAGCGCCTCGCGCGATGCGTATGAGACCTCGCTGCGCGGTGCCGGCCACGGCAGGATCACCACCGAGATCGCCCCGGCGGCCGAATTCTACTTCGCCGAAGCCGATCACCAGCAATATCTGGCGAAGAATCCTTACGGCACGTGCAACCTCAAAGGCACCGGTGTCGCTTGCGCCATCCCTGCCGCCGCCTCCGCCTGACACAAGCTGCGGTGCGGCTTGCCCGCACCAAGCTTTTCCAAAAGGTCAAAATTCCGCGTGAATTTTGTTTCGGGCCATGCCAGATTGCCGCCGAGCGGGAGGGAATACACTCCTGGCTGACGTCGCATGCCTGCCGGAGAACCGGGCCGGCATGCGGTGCGTAACGGAAAAAATAACCGACAGGGTGTGGATCACATGAAACGTATCGTTCTCGGCCTCCTGGCCGCAACCGCAATGGTTCTTCCGGCTTTCGCCGCGGATGTCCAGCCGGCCATCCTCTATGATCTCGGCGGCAAATTCGATAAATCCTTCAACGAGGCTGCCTATCACGGCGCCGAGAAATTCAAGACGGAAACCGGCACGGCCTACGTCGAATTCGAGGTCTCCAACGCCTCGCAGCGTGAGCAGGCGCTGCGCCGCTTCGCCGAGGACGGCCACAACCCGATCGTCATGGCCGGCTTCGCCTGGGAGGATGCGCTGAAGAAGGTCGCGGCCGAATATCCCGATCTCAACTTCGCCATCATCGACGACGCCGTCGACATGCCCAATGTCCGCTCGCTGGTATTCAAGGAAAACGAAGGCTCCTATCTCGTCGGCATCATGGCGGCGATGGCCTCGAAGTCGAAGAAGGTCTCCTTCGTCGGCGGCATGGACATCCCGCTGATCCGCAAGTTCGAATGCGGCTATGTCGGCGGTGCCAAATCGGCCGGCGCGACCGATGTCATCCAGAACATGACGGGTGACACGCCGGCTGCCTGGAACGATCCGGCCAAGGGCGGCGAGATCGCCAAGACGCAGATCGACCAGGGCTCCGACGTGGTCTACGCCGCGGCAGGCGGTACCGGCGTTGGCGTGCTGCAGGCGGCGGCAGATGCCGGCAAGCTTGGCATCGGCGTCGATTCCAACCAGAACGGCCTGCAGCCCGGCAAGGTGCTGACCTCGATGCTGAAGCGCGTCGACGTCGCCGTCTACACCGCCTTCATGGACGGCAAGAACGGCACCTTCAAGGGCGGCGTCGAGAATCTCGGCCTCAAGGAAGGCGGCGTCGACTACGCCATGGACGACAACAACAAGGCGCTGGTGACGGACGAGATGAAGGCGGCCGTCGAAAAAGCCAAGGCCGACATCATTGCCGGCAAGGTCGAAGTACACGACTATACGACTGACAACGCCTGCCCCTATTGAGCGGCACGAACACACAGCCATGATCTGCAAACCGCCGGGCGCCAGCCCGGCGGTTTTGCCTTTACCGGATCGAGCGAAACCTTCGCTCCGTGCCGGACACCGTTTCGAGATACAGATGCAGCCGACGATCGGACCCATGGGCGAGCACGACGTAGCAGCGGTCGCGCAACTGCGCCTGTCTGCCTTTTTCGAGGGAACCGGAAGGACTCTCGGGGAAGATGCGGCAGGGCTTCGCGACTTGATCGCCGGTGACGGTTTCGAGGCGGCATTCGTGGCCCGGATCGGCGACACCCCGGTCGGGACATGCCTGCTGGTGCGCCACGAACTGGAGCCCGCGCATGATCTGACGCCATGGCTGGCCGGGTTGGTTGTCGATGCAAGGTATCGACGCCGAGGCATCGCCACCGCGCTGGTCAAGGCAACGGAAGCCCATGCGGCGTCACGGGGCGTCGAGATGCTCTATCTCTACACATGGGATGCGCGTGGTTTCTACGCGGCCCTCGGCTGGAACACCGTTGAGATATGCCGTTCGGACGGCGAGACGATGGCTCTGATGTCTCGCCGGCCTCGCCTATAGCAGCTTCGCGGCGAGACAACCGAGCGCGAACGCCACCATCAGTCCGGCGGCAACCACAAATCCACGCCGGCCGCCCAGCGCGTGCACGCCGACGCCGTATGGCCGCTGCGACAGGCTTCGGATCACGGTTGGCGGCCTGGCGTCGCTCAGGCCAGAACTACGCATCTGCGGCAGGTCGCCAATGCGCTGCGTGATCTGCTTCCAGCGCTCTTCGCCATCCCCCGGTTCGGCACGGTCGAAGACGTGCATGCGCTCGGCAAGTCGCACGACCTCGTCGCGGAAGGCCGGGTCGATCTCCAGATCACGTTCGGCCCGTTCGCGCTCCGCATCGTTCATCAGGCCACGCACATAGTCGCTGGCCCGTGCAATGCGATCGCTTTCACTGGCCATGGCATGCGCCCTTCCCTTTTTCCTCACCAGTGCGGCGGCTTGGTTACAGGCACTTCATCTCCCGTCTGCTCCTCCAGCGCCAGGAAGCGATCCGTCAGCGCGTCGAGCTTGCGCTGCATGCGCTCGATCACTTTCCACTGCTCGGCGATCTGGCCGGACAGTTCCTCGATGGTCTTCTCCTGCTCGGCGGCGCGGATTTCCAGCGTCGTCAGCCGGTCGGCGGGTATGGTCATGTGAATTCCCCAGTCTTCACCGCGATGTCTTGCGCCGCGATGTCTTGCGCCGCAATGCGAATTTCGGCTCCGCCATACTAGCGAATGTGAAGGCCCCGGCCACGTTGCAAATTGACAAGCGCACCGGGATTTGTCGAGAGTGAACCTGCTCCGCCAATTGGCACGGGCGGAGCGTCATGCTAGGCGTTTTGACCAAGCGATAAAAAAATAAGAGTGGGACAGGCTGCATGGCGCAAGCCGCAATCGAGTTGATCGGCATCAACAAGAGTTTTGGTGCGGTGCGCGCCAACCGGGACATCAATCTTGAGATCGGTCGCGGCACGATCCACGGCATTGTCGGCGAGAACGGCGCTGGCAAGTCGACGCTGATGTCGATCCTCTACGGCTTCTACCAGGCCGACAGCGGCGAGATCCGCGTTGGCGGCCAGCCGGCTTCGATCAAGACCCCCAATGACGCCATCGCGCTCGGCATCGGCATGGTGCATCAGCACTTCATGCTGGTCGACAATTTCACAGTGCTGGAGAACGTCATCCTCGGCGCCGAAAGCGATGCGCTCTTGAAGAAGAGCATCGCCAAGGCGCGCTCCGAACTGGAGCGGCTGGAGCGTGAATACGGGCTGGAAGTCGATCCCGATGCAATCATCGAGGAACTGCCGGTCGGCCTGCAGCAGCGTGTCGAGATCCTGAAGGCGCTCTATCGCGGCGCCGAGATCCTGATCCTCGACGAACCGACGGGCGTTTTGACGCCGGCCGAGGC
Source organism: Mesorhizobium sp. Primo-A (assembly GCF_003997175.1). Lineage (NCBI taxonomy): Bacteria > Pseudomonadati > Pseudomonadota > Alphaproteobacteria > Hyphomicrobiales > Phyllobacteriaceae > Mesorhizobium > Mesorhizobium sp. Primo-A. Next base: position 20,140 of record NZ_RZTG01000001.1, on the reverse strand, counting down.
CGACCATCTGTTCCGCATCCTTCGGCAGTTGAAGGACCAGGGCAAGACGGTGGTGCTGATCACCCACAAACTGCGCGAGATCATGGCCATCACCGACACGGTGTCGGTCATGCGCCAGGGCACGATGGTGGCGACGCGCGAGACCAGGAAAACGACTGTCGAGGAACTGGCCGAGCTGATGGTCGGCCGGCGCGTGCTCTTGCGGGTCGAGAAGGGCGAGGCAGAGGCCGGCGCCGTCAAGCTCGCAGTCAAGAACCTGACGGTCAGGGATACGCGCGGCGTCACCATGGTCGACGACATCTCCTTCGATATCAGGGCCGGCGAGATCGTCGGCATCGCCGGTGTCGCCGGCAACGGACAATCCGAACTGCTCGAGGCGATTTCCGGCATCAGGCGTGCCGTTTCCGGCTCGGTCATGCTGGATGGCAAGCCGATCGACCTGACCGGTGCCGCCGACCCCGGAGAGTTGCGCGACCGTGGCCTGGCGCATGTGCCGGAGGACCGCCATCACGTCGGGCTGGTGCTGGCCTTCGAGGAGAACGAGAATTCGATCCTCGGCTATCACGATGATCCCCGCTATTTGAAGGGGCCGTTCCTCAACATCGATGCCATCCGCAACGATGCCAGGGACAAGATCGCCAAATACGACATCCGCCCGGCCGACTGCCGGCTGAAGACCGCCAATTTCTCCGGCGGCAACCAGCAGAAGATCGTGCTGGCACGGGAGATGGAACAGGACCCGGGCGTGCTGATCGTCGGCCAGCCGACACGCGGCGTCGATGTCGGCGCCATCGAGTTCATCCACAAGCGCCTGATCGCCATGCGCGACCAGGGCAAGGCGGTGCTGGTGGTGTCGGTCGAGCTGGACGAGATCCGTTCGCTGTCCGACCGTATCCTGGTGATGTTTGCCGGCCGCATCGTCGGCGAGCGCGGTCCGGAAGCGACCGAGGGCGAGCTCGGCCTGCTGATGGCCGGCATCGAGCACCAGGAGGCCGCGCAATGAGCACGCCTTACGCCAAACTGCCGGCCTGGGCCGACTATGGCCTGATCCCGCTGATCAATCTGTTCGTCGCCTTCGTCGTCGCCGGCTTCGTCGTGCTTCTGGTCGGCGAGAATCCGTTGCGCGCCGCCGTCATCCTGGTCGAAGGCGCCTTCGGCAAAGGCACAGGCATTGCCTTCACCCTGTTTTATGCCACCACCTTCATCTTCACCGGGCTTTCGGTCGCGGTTGCCGCGCATTGCGGCCTGTTCAACATCGGCACCGAGGGGCAGGCCTACATCGCCGGCCTTGGCATCGCCATCGTCTGCCTGAGCTTCGACAGTACACTGCCATGGTGGCTGACCTTCCCGCTGGCGATCATTGCTGCGGCGGCGGTGGGCGCATTGTGGGCGCTTATCCCGGCCTATCTGCAGGCCAAGCGTGGCTCGCACATCGTCATCACCACCATCATGTTCAACTTCATCGCCGCCTCGATCATGGTTTACCTGCTGGTCGGCCCGTTGAAGCCAGCCGCCTCGCAAGCGCCGCAGACGCGCAACTTCCTCGCCGGCGCGGAATTGCCCAAACTCAACTGGATCATCGAGCTGTTCGGCGCCAAGATCCGTTCGGCGCCGCTCAACGTCACCTTCCTGCTGGCGCTGGTCATGGCCTTCCTGGTCTGGCTGCTGATCTGGCGCACCAAGCTCGGCTACGAGATGCGCACCTACGGTCACAGCCCGAAGGCGGCACGCTATGCCGGCATTTCCGAAACCCGCATCATCATCACCGCCATGATGATCTCGGGCGCACTGGCCGGCATGATGGCGCTCAATCCGGTGATGGGCGATCAGCACAATGTCGCCATCGACTTCGTTTCCGGCGCCGGCTTCGTCGGCATCGCCGTGGCGCTGATGGGCCGCCTGCACCCTGTCGGCATCGTATTGGCGGCGGTCCTGTTCGGCATGCTCTACCAGGGCGGCGCCGAACTCGCCTTCGAGATGCCGGCAATCAGCCGCGACATGATCGTCATCATTCAAGGCCTGGTGATCCTGTTTGCCGGTGCCCTCGAGCACATGTTCCGGCGCTACATCCAGGCGCTGTTTGCCTCGTTCAGTCCGCGATCGGTCGGCATGGAAGCGGTCAAGGGGAAAGGTGCCTGAGATGGATGTGTTCAACGCGATCATCCAGACACTGGACTCCACCATCCGCCTCTCGGTGCCGCTGCTGCTTGCTTGCCTCGCCGGGCTCTATTCGGAACGCGCCGGCATCTTCGACATCGGCCTCGAAGGCAAGATGCTTGTCGGCGCCTTCGCCGGTGCGGCCGCAGCTTCCGTGTTCCATTCGGCCTTTCTCGGCCTCGGCATGGCGGTCGTGATCTCGGTCGCCTTCGCCATGATCCACGGCTTTGCCTCGATCACTCATCGCGGCAACCAGATCGTCTCCGGCGTGGCGATCAATTTCATCGCCGCCGGCTCAACCATCATCCTCGGCCAGGCCTGGTTCCAGCAGGGCGGGCGCACGCCGGCGCTGCAACCGGGCGAGCGCTTCGAGGCCATCACCTTGCCGGGCGCCGAGGCCATCCGCGACGTGCCGATCATCGGACCGATCTATGCCGAACTCCTGTCGGGCCACTCGATCCTGGTCTATCTTGCCTTCCTGATGGTGCCGTTCACCTGGTGGGTGCTGTTTCGCACCCGCTTCGGCCTGCGCCTTCGCGCCGTCGGCGAGAACCCGGCCGCCGTCGACACCGCCGGCATCTCGGTCGCCTGGCTGCGCTACCGGGCGCTGATCTGCACCGGCATCCTCACCGGCATTGCCGGCGCCTACCTGTCGATGGTGCAAAATGGCGGCTTCGTGAAGGACATGACTGCCGGCAAGGGCTATATCGCGCTGGCAGCCTTGATCTTCGCCAAGTGGAAGCCGGTCAACGCCATGTTCGCCTGCCTGCTGTTTGGCTTCCTGGACGCTGCGTCGATCCGCCTGCAAGGATCCCCGCTGCCCATCATCGGCAAGGTGCCGGCGCAGTTCATGCAGGCGTTGCCCTACATCCTCACCGTCATCCTGCTCGCCGGCTTCATCGGCAAGGCAATCCCGCCACGCGCCGGCGGCGTGCCTTATGTCAAGGAACGTTGAGCGACGGGTCGGCTTTGCGCCGGGTTTTGAACACGATCATCGGAGAGAACGCTGAATGTCGCATGATCTGTTCGAGGCCGCCAAGGCCGCCATGGCCAAGGCCTACGCGCCCTATTCTAAGTTTCCGGTCGGCGCTGCCTTGCGCACCGAGGACGGTCGCGTCTTTACCGGCGCCAACATCGAAGTCGCCTCCTATCCGGAAGGCTGGTGCGCCGAGACCACGGCGCTCGGCCACTATATTATGGGCGGCGGCGGCAAGATCGTGGAAATCGCCGTGCTTGCCGAACGCATGGCCAAATGCTCGCCTTGCGGCGGCTGCCGCCAGCGGCTTGCCGAATTCTGCCGGCCGGAAACAAAGCTCTATCTCTGCGACAATGCGGGTGTGGCCGAAACCGTGACCATGGGCGACATGCTGCCTTACGGCTTCCGCGGCGATATTTTGAAATGAGCAACAGGCTCAAATGAACAGCTGGCAACGATGACGGAAAAAGCCCTGGATCATCTCGTCGAAAGGCTGGACGGCCTGGCGCCGGCCACGGCACTGGTGCTCGGCTCGGGCCTCGGCGGTCTGGTCGACCAGATCGAGGACCCGATCCGCATCTCCTATGCCGACCTGCCCGGCTTTCCCAGAAGCGGTGTCACCGGGCACGCCGGCGAAGTGGTGGCAGGGCTGTTTGCCGGCGTGCCGGTGCTGCTGCTGTCGGGCCGTGCCCATTACTATGAGCACGGCAACGCCGCGGCGATGCGGCCGGTGCTGGAAGTGCTTGCCGGCATCGGCATCACGAAACTGATCCTCACCAATGCCGCCGGCTCGGTCGATCCGGACATGCCGCCGGGCTCGGTGATGCTGATATCGGACCACATCAATTTCTCGGGCACCAACCCGCTGATCGGCGAACCAAGCGACCGGCGTTTCGTCGGCCTGACCGAAGCCTATGATGCCGGCATCCGCCAGGCCATCGAGCGGGCGGCAAAAGCGACCGGCACCACCCTGCACAAGGGCGTCTATATGTGGTTCTCCGGCCCATGCTTCGAAACGCCGGCCGAAATCCGCATGGCGCGCATCATGGGCGCCAATGCGGTCGGCATGTCGACCGTACCGGAGGTCATTCTCGCCCGCTTCCTCGGACTGCGCGTCGCCGCCTGTTCGGTCATCACCAATCTGGCGGCCGGCATGACCGGGGCCGAGCTTTCGCACCAGGAGACCAAGGACATGGCGCCGGTCGGCGGCGCGCGGCTGGCGACGATCCTGCAGCGCGTGTTCCGCGACGGACTGCTGGAGATCTGATGCTTCCCCAGGAAATCATCCGCCGCAAGCGCGATGGCCTGAGGCTGTCGGAGGACGAGATCGCCGGCTTCGTCGCGGGCGTGACGTCAGGCGCCGTTACCGACGGCCAGGCCGGCGCCTTCGCCATGGCGGTGTTCTTCAACGGCATGAACCGCGACGAGGCCGTGGCGCTGACGCTGGCGATGCGCGATTCCGGCGATGTGCTCGACTGGTCGGACCTGCCTGGCCCGGTCACCGACAAGCATTCGACCGGCGGCGTCGGTGACAATGTCTCGCTGATGCTGGCGCCGATCGTCGCCGCCTGCGGCGCCTATGTGCCGATGATCTCGGGCCGTGGCCTTGGCCACACCGGCGGTACGCTGGACAAGATGGATGCCATCCCGGGCTACATCAGCCAGCCCGATGTCGCGCTGTTTCGCAAGGCGGTGCTCGAAACAGGCTGTGCCATCATCGGCCAGACCGCCGACCTCGCGCCCGCCGATCGACGACTCTATGCGATCCGCGACGTCTCCGGCACGGTCGAATCGGTGCCGCTGATCACCGCTTCGATCCTGTCGAAGAAGCTGGCGGCCGGGCTGCAATCGCTGGTGCTCGACGTCAAGGTCGGCAACGGCGCCTTCATGGAAAAATCGCGCGACGCCACCGCACTCGCCAACAGCCTGGTTGAGATCGCCAACGGCGCCGGACTGAAGGCCTCGGCGTTGATCACCGGCATGAACGAGCCGCTGGCGTCGGCCGCCGGCAACGCAGTCGAGGTGCGCAACGCCGTCGATTTCCTCACCGGCCGGTATCGTGACCGTCGGCTCGAAGATGTGACGCTGGCGCTGGCCGCCGAAATGCTGCAGTCGGCCGGGCTGGTGTCGTCCAACCAGGATGGCATGCGGCGCGCCACCGAGACGCTCGCCAGCGGCCGCGCCGCCGCCACTTTCGCACGCATGGTGGCCGCGCTTGGCGGCCCCGCCGATTTCATCGAGAAACCGGAAAAATATCTGCCTGCGGCGGCGATCGAACTTGCCGTCAAGGCGACCGCAAATGGCTTCGTCACCGGCATCGCCACCCGCGATATCGGGCTCGCAGTGGTCGGCCTGGGAGGTGGACGCACGCGGCCGGACGACCAGATCGACCCTGCGGTCGGCATCACCAGACTATTGCCGGTCGGTGCGGAGGTTGGGATCGGCGAGCCGCTGGCGCTGATCCATGCCCGCTCATCGGCCGATGCCGAGGCCGCCGCGGCAACCGTGCTTTCGGCCTATATGGTCGGTGCCTCGAAGCCGCCCGCCGACAAGTCGGTCATCCGGCGGATTCTGCCGCGCGGCTAGAGCAATTCCAGGAAAAGTGTGAAACGGTTCTCCCTGGGAAAAAGCGCATAGCGCTTTCCCTTGGGAATTTGGGAAAACGAATAGCCTTACTGGACGAGCAGCAGCGTGCCGTTCTCGACCTGGTATTTGTCGAGCCGGTTGAGGAAGCTCATGCCGATCAGATTGGTGCGCAGCGCCCTGTCGTCGAGCACGATGGTCTGGACGTCATTGACGGTGATGCTGCCGATCTGCAGGCGGTCGATCATGGCCACAGCCGCCTTGATGGTGCCGTTGGCGGTGTTGACCTCGCGGTTGAAGTCGGAAGCGTTCAGCGACAGGCCGATCCTGCGTGCCGTCGAAATGTTGATGGCGACCAATGTAGCGCCGGTGTCGATCATGCCGTCGACCTGACGTCCGTTGAGCTTGAAGGGTGACGAGAAATGCCCGCGTTCGTCTGCCGCGACGAGGACCTTGCGGCCCATCGGCAGCGGTGCCGCGGGCTTGTTGGGCACCGATGCCAGATTGACGTTCGGCTGGGCTTCGACCGCTTGTTTGCCCGGCACCGCCGACCTCAGCAGGTTTTCGACGAGTTGCGGATTCGACTGATACACAATCGGTATCGATGCCGATGTACCGGCGAAAACGGCGAGGATCAGAAGTTTGCGCAGCATGGATCGGCCTCGCCGCATGACCCCGAAAATCGGGAACGATTTTCGGAAAGGCTCATGCACAAAATCAAAGTGCTACAGCGTCCTTTGCGCGTCCGAAACGGACGCGCGGCGCTGTAGTGACAGCCGATCGTTAAGCCCGGATGGTGTTTGCCGCTTTAACGCGCGCCAAAACCGCGCCTTTTCGTAAATATTTGGTAAATCGTACCAGGCGACTTGGTCTGATATTACTTGGTCCCGTACATGCGGTCGCCGGCGTCGCCGAGGCCGGGCATGATGTAGCCCTTCTCGTTGAGCTGGCGGTCGATCGAAGCGGTGAAGACGGGAACGTCCGGATGCGCCTTGATGAAGCGCTCGATGCCTTCGGGCGCCGCCAGCAGGCAAAGGAAACGGATGTTGGTGGCGCCGCGCTCTTTCAGCTTGTCGATCGCCGCGATCGCCGAATTGGCGGTGGCCAGCATCGGATCGACGACGATCACCAGCCGGTCGGCGAGGTCGCTCGGCGCCTTGAAGAAATATTCGACCGCCTCCAGCGTTTCGTGATCGCGGTAGAGACCGACATGGGCGACGCGCGCCGCCGGCACCAGGTCGAGCAGGCCTTCCAGCAAGCCGTTGCCGGCGCGCAGCACCGAGGCAAAGACCAGTTTCTTGCCCTCGAGCGTCGGCGCTTCCATCGTTTCCATCGGCGTTTCGATGGTCGTCGTCGTCAGTTCGAGATTGCGGGTGACCTCGTAGCCGAGCAGCAGCGAGATTTCGCGCAGCAGCCGGCGGAAGCCCGCCGTCGAGGTTTCCTTCTTGCGCATGATGGTCAGCTTGTGCTGGACAAGCGGGTGGTCGACGACGGTGACGCCCTGCATGGTGTTCTCCTGATGCCTGCGCCCGAAAATGCGCGCATCGCCCTTTCGGACGCGCCGCGCTTCAAGCTGCCTGGGCGAACCCTAGCGGCAATGCGCCGGCCAAGGAACCGCTTGGCCCGCACCGACCACAGCTTTGTCGGCGGAAATCAGCGTGCCGCGCTGTTCAACCGGGCAAGAAGTGCCGTCTTTGTCTTTCTATCGACGAAAGCGGCCTCGATGGCCGTTCTGGTGACGGCGGTCAGCGCCTTGTCGTTCATCGAGAAATGCTCGGCAGCGATATCGTATTCACGCTTGAGCGAGGTCCAGAAATAGGGCGGATCGTCGGAATTGAGCGTCACCTTGCAGCCTGCCGCCTGCAGGGCCGGAAACGGATGATCGGCGAAACTGTCGAACACCTTGAGCGCGATGTTGGAACCGGGGCAGCATTCCAGCACGATACCCTCGTCGGCGATGCGCCGGACGAGGTCCGGGTTCTCGATGGCGCGCACGCCATGGCCGATGCGGGACGGGCGGATGTGATCCAGCGCCGCCTGGACGGTCTCCCAGCCCGTCAGTTCGCCGGCATGGATGGTGATGCCGAGCCCGGCTTCGCGAGCGATCTCGAAAGCCCTGACATAGTCCTCCATATCACCGATCCGCTCATCGCCGGCAACGCCGAAACCGGTGACCAGCGGATGCCCGCAGCGCGCCGCGAAGCGCGCCGCCTGCTCGATCGACTCGACGCCGACATGGCGCACGCCGGTGACGATCATGCGGCCCTCGATGCCGGTCTTGGCCTTGGCGCGGGCCATGCCTTCGCCGAGCGCGTCGGTATAGGCCTTGGGCGACAGGCCGGCTTTTTTAGCGTGGTCCGGCGAGGTGAACACCTCGGAATAGATGGCGCCGTCGCGGGCAAGGCTGGTCAGATAGTGGTCGGCCAGCCGCGCATAGTCCTCCTCGGTCCGGAACAGATCGGCGGAAAAATCATAAGCCGCCAGGAAGGAGGTGAAATCGTGCCAGACGAAGGAACCGTTCTGGATATAGGGCGAGGTGTCCTTGCCGTATTTCTGCGCCTGGCGGATGACGAGTTCGGGCGCCGCTGCCCCTTCGATGTGGCAGTGCAGTTCCGCTTTCAAAGGCATTCAATCATCCCGTCGGTCCGTCCAGGTCTCGAAAACCCGCCACCTGGAAGCGCGGCTGAACACCGCGCCTTAAACAATAGCGCCCGCACCATCGATCGGCTATGGTCCCGCCGGTTTTATGACGGATCAAAAAAATGTCAGTTGAGAGAACCACGGCCGCGGGCGGCATGGAAACCTCCTATGGTTTCAAGCGTGTAGGGGCTGGCGACAAGCAGTCCCTGGTCAACGATGTTTTCCACAAGGTCGCCAACCGCTACGACCTGATGAACGATCTGATGTCGGCCGGCCTGCACCGGCTGTGGAAGGACGCCATGGTCACCTGGCTCAATCCGCCTAAACGGGCGGGCTGGAAGGTGCTCGACGTTGCCGGAGGCACCGGCGACATTGCCTTTCGCATCGTCGATGCCAGCCACGGCAATGCCCATGCCACCGTGCTCGACATCAATGGCTCGATGCTGGCTGTCGGCCGCGACCGGGCCGAAAAGAAGGGCCTGTCCGGCAACACCGATTTCGTCGAGGCCAATGCCGAGGAACTGCCCTTCCCTGATGCCACATTCGATGCCTATACCATCGCTTTCGGCATCCGCAACGTACCGCGCATCGAGGTGGCCTTGGGCGAAGCGTTTCGCGTGCTGAAGCCCGGTGGGCGCTTCCTGTGCCTGGAATTTTCCGAGGTCGAGATGCCGCTGCTCGACAAGGCCTATGAAGCCTGGTCGTTCAACGCCATTCCAAAGATCGGCAAGATGGTCACCGGCGACGGCGAGCCCTATTCCTATCTGGTCGAATCGATCGCCAGGTTTCCCAACCAGCAGAATTTCGCGACGATGATTTCCCGCGCCGGCTTCCACCGCGTTTCCTTCCGCAACTATTCCGGCGGTATTGCAGCACTTCATTCGGGCTGGAAGCTTTGAGGCCGGACCGCATTTCTCACAATCGACGCGTGCTATGCCGGTTCAAAGAGCCGGCAGGGTTGGCGCTGCCATGAGCAATGTCAGTGCAGGATTCCGGCTCGTAAGGGCCGGCTGGGTGCTGGTCCGCGAGGGTGTCGTCGCCGCTCTGCCGGGTGAGGAACTGTCCGGCCTGCCGAAGTTCGGCTGGCGGATGGCACGGCTGTTCACGCGCCGCCGCGCGCTGGCCTATGAGCGCAGCGACCGGCTGGCCAAGGCGGTCGTCCGGCTCGGCCCCTCCTATGTAAAGCTCGGCCAGTTCCTGGCGACGCGGCCCGACGTCGTCGGCAACGACATGGCGCTCGATCTCGCCATGTTGCAGGACAAGATGCACACCTTTCCGAAGGCCGAAGCCATAGCGGCCATCGAAGCCTCGCTCGGGCGCAAAGTCGGCGATCTCTACGCTCAATTCGGCGATCCGGTCGCCGCCGCCTCCATCGCCCAGGTCCATGCCGCCGATGCCATGCATGACGGCGTTGCCACCAAGGTGGCGGTCAAGGTGATCCGGCCCGGCGTGCGCCGCCGCTTCTTCCAGGATCTTGAAAGCTATTTCCTTGCCGCTCGCCTGCAGGAGAAATACATCCCCTCGTCCCGCCGGCTGCGGCCGGTCGAGGTCACCCAGACGCTGGCTCAGACCACCAAGATCGAGATGGATCTTCGCCTCGAGGCGGCGGCCCTCTCGGAGCTCGGTGAAAGCACCAGGCACGACCCCGGCTTTCGCGTGCCGTCCGTCGACTGGGAGCGTACCGGCCGCGACGTGTTGACCATGGAGTGGGTCGACGGCGTCAAGATGAACGACATTGCCGGACTGGTCGCGGCGGGCCACGATCTGAAAACCATCGCCACAAACCTGATCCAGTCGTTCCTGCGCCACACGCTGCGCGACGGATTTTTCCACGCCGACATGCATCCGGGCAATTTGTTCGTCGAGGCGAACGGCACCATCGTTGCCGTCGATCTCGGCATTGCCGGCCGGCTCGGCAAGAAGGAGCGCCGCTTCCTCGCCGAAATCCTCTACGGCTTCATCACGCGCGACTATCTGCGCGTCGCTGAGGTCCATTTCGAGGCCGGCTATGTGCCGCGCCAGCACAATGTCGCGGCCTTCGCGCAGGCGATCCGGGCGATCGGCGAGCCGATCCATGGCCAGCCGGCCGAGACCATCTCGATGGCCAAGCTTCTGACGCTGCTGTTCGAGGTTACCGAGCTCTTCGACATGGCGACGCGGCCCGAACTGATCCTGCTGCAGAAGACCATGGTGGTGGTGGAGGGCGTGGCGCGCACGCTCGACCCGGCCTTCAACATGTGGAAGACTGCCGAGCCGGTGGTCGGCGACTGGATATCAGGCAATCTTGGGCCGCGTGGCATGATGATGGATGCGCGCGATGGCGCCAAGGCGCTGCTGACGCTGGCCCGCCAGGTGCCCGAGCTTGCGGCGCGCACTGACCGGCTGTCGCGCGAGATCGACCTGATGGCCGAGCACGGCCTGCGCTTCGACGAGACCACCGCCCACGCCATCGGCAAGGCCGAGGCGCGCTACAGCCGTTCCGGCCGCTGGGCACTCTGGGTGATTGCCGTGACGCTGGTCTATATCGCCTGGAAGATGATCTGAGTTCTCGGTGACAGCAGTGCCGGCATTGCTATCATTGAAAGCAACGCTTTCATGGACTAGGTTGAGGTAAGGAGCAAAAACATGAGCACACTTACCATCCGCAATCTCGACACCAACGTGAAGCAGAAACTGCGTGAGCGAGCTGCCGTGAGGGGAGTCTCAATGGAAGAGGAAGCGCGTAGCGTTCTTGCCAAGAGTGTTCTTTCGGACGGTGTGGACCAAGACCCTCGGGGAGAGTCACTCTATGCCGCGATTCGTAGGCTGGTTGAGCCCCATGGCGGTTTCGATGTCGAGTTGCCGGAGCGCGGCCCTACGCGCGAGCCACTGAAATTTGACTAACCATGTTCGTGCTGGATACGAATGTTATCTCGGAAACCTTCAAACCACGGCCGGATGCAGGGGTGGCTACCTGGATGGATAGCTCGCTCGCGACCCGCTCATATGTCACGGCGATGACCAAGGCAGAGCTGCTCGTTGGGCTTGCGAACATGCCGGACGGAACGCGTAAGGCTGCACTGGGTAGTGTCATCGGGGCCTTTTTCACCAAATGGCTCAAGACCCCAGTGCTCGCGTTCGGTGACCGCGAAGCCGAAGCATACGCGGAGATTGTTTCGAACAGACGATTTCTGGGACGTCCTATACGCGAATTTGACGCACAGATCGCCTCGGTTGCTCGCTCGCGGGGCTTTGCGGTGGTGACTAGAAACGTTGCTGACTTTTCCGATTGCGGTATCAGCATAGTCAATCCTTGGGAGGGTGCATGAGCCTCTCCGGCAAGCGCATCCTGCTCATCATCGGCGGCGGCATCGCCGCCTACAAAGCGCTGGATCTGATCCGCCGGCTGCGCGAGCGCGGGGCCGCGGTTCGGGTGGTCATGACATCGGCCGCGCAGGAATTCGTCACCACGCTGTCGGTCGGCGCGCTCTCCGCCGACCATGTTTTCACCGAGCTGTTCGACCGCAATGACGAACACGATGTCGGCCATATCAGGCTGTCGCGCGAGGCCGATCTGCTGGTGGTGGCGCCCGCCACCGCCGACCTGATGGCGAAGCTCGCAAACGGCCACGCCAACGATCTGGCCTCCACCGTGCTTGTCGCCACCGACAAGCCGGTGCTGATGGCGCCGGCCATGAACCCCAGAATGTGGGCGCATCCGGCCACCCGCCGCAACCGCGCGACGCTGCAGAAGGACGGCGTCACCTTCGTCGGTCCGGCCAGGGGCGAGATGGCCGAAAGCAATGAGGCGGGCGAAGGCCGCATGGCCGAGCCGCTGGAGATCGTTGCTGCGGTCGAGGCGCTGCTCGATGTCGGCCCCAGGCCGCTGTCGGCGCGCAAGATCATCGTCACCTCCGGCCCGACCCATGAGCCGATCGACCCGGTGCGCTACATCGCCAACCGCTCGTCCGGCAAGCAGGGCCATGCCATCGCGGCAGCACTGGCCAGGCTCGGCGCCGATGTGCGCCTCGTCTCCGGCCCTGTCGGCATCGCCGATCCCCCCGGAGTGAAGACCATTCACGTCGAGCGTGCGCAGGAGATGCGCGACGCGGTGGAACGGCTCTTGCCCGCAGATGCGGCGGTGTTCGTCGCCGCCGTGGCCGACTGGCGCACCGAGAACTCGGCCGGTGAGAAGATCAAGAAGGTCGCGGGCGAAGGGCCGCCGGTGCTGCGCATGGTCGAGAATCCCGACATTCTCGCCGGCGTCGGCCATCACAGCCAGCGACCCGGCCTGGTTATCGGCTTCGCCGCCGAGACACAGGATCTCCTGCGCAACGCCGAGGCCAAGCTCAAGAAGAAAGGCGCCGATCTCATCGTTGCCAACGACGTGTCGCAGGGAAGCGGCGTCGGCTCTTCGGGCGTGATGGGCGGCGATCGCAACCGGGTGCGGATCGTGTCAAAGGCCGGTGTCGAGGAATGGCCGGAGATGAGCAAGGACGAAGTGGCGGCTCGGCTTGCCGCCCTGATCGCCGAACGGCTTAAAACAATCGTCGTTTGACTGAAAAATGTTCTGCTGCAGTGACGCACCGCCCTGCCGCGAGACTGCGTTCAGGCGGCGCGCGCTTTAAGTCCTGCGGCTCACATCAATTGGTCAAAAGCTCCGCGGTTCGGGCAAGTGCGCCGGCGAAGCCGTTGAGCGGAATGGAAAAGCTCACCGCTTGTCCGGTGTCTGCCGCGAAAGCGTCGATCTTCAGCGTGGTGCCTGATTTCAGCAGCGGCGTGACAGTCGCATCGAACATCACCGGCACCAGACAGCCGACGACCTGGCAGGTGTTGAACGCCAGGCTGCCGTCCAGCTTCTGATCGTCGATGGTCAGGCTCACCCCCTTGGCCAGCGCCAGGCCGAACGGCAGCGCAAGCGTTCCCGTGGCATCCTCGCCGGTCTTGCTCGACAGCTCGATCGCCAGCAGGCGCTGATTGTTTTGCTTGTTGAATTGCTGATGCGACAGGCTGCAGGTTTTGGTCGCGCCTGATATCTGGCAATTGACCGTCCAGTCGCCGTGGGTTTCGGACAGTGCCGACGCGCCACCGGGCAACTGCGGCGCATCGGCGGCAGCCGGTGCCGCGACCGCCTTGTCGCTCTTGGTTTGCGCCGCCGCGGCCGGCACACCGACGGTGCAGGCAACACCCAGCATCGCCACGAAATACGCGAACTTCCTCATCAAGACCCCTCCCGCCCGGCTCCGCCTCGGGCCAGCTAGAAGCTGACCTTGAGAGACGCGCTGATCGCGTTCTGTTTAACCGTTTCGCCGAAGGCGCCATTATATCTGACGGACATGCCGACGCCATTGACGCCATTCAGTTCAAGGCCGGCGCCGACCCGATAGAGCGGCGAATCGACGGCCTCCGTCAAGTGCAATGCGGGGTTGCCAGGCAGATTCTCCGCCGCCGCGAAGCGACCTTCGATTTCCCACTCCTTGTTGGAAAACTCCGCCCCGGCCTTGCCGTAGACGCGAAGGCTGGCAATGTCGCTGAGCGCGATGTCGGTGCCGATCTCGATTGCAGGGGTTGCAGAATAGTAGGTGTTGGCCGAGCCATCGAAGTTGAAGGCGGCGACCGAACCCTCCTCCGTGCCTGAGACACGCAGCCAGCGCGCGTCGAACTGCACTGTCGGCTGCAGATAGAAGGCGCCCATCTCCCGGGTGAAACCCAACCGCGCCGAGCCGCCGAACATCGCGGTCTTCTGTGTGTAGGTGACGCTGCTGCCGATGCCAGGCAGCATTACCTCGTCGAGATAATCACCCGCCAACGTTTCGCCCGGAATGTAGAATGCCGGGTCGATATGGGTGTCGCGTTCGCCCTTGAACGAGCCCGTGCCGCCACCGAGTGCAAAGTCCACGAAGTAATTCTTGTTGGTATATTTGGCCAGCGCATAGGCCTGCCAGGCCTCACCGGTGGTCTCCGACAGCAGGTCTCCATTGAAGCCGATCTTGGAATCGAACTCTGTGCGGCCGATCGTGGCACCAAGCGACCAGTTCTGGCCGATCTCGCCAATGCCGCCAAGCGACATCGTCTTCAGGACGTCGTCGCGGCTTGTAGTGCCAGCGCCCGCGTCGCGGCTGTACTCGGCCTGCGGGCTGATCGTTGCCCAGACGCAGCGGCCGTCGGGATTCTTGTAGGCAGGCACGCCAGTACACTCACGCGCCGCTTCCAGCATCATGTCGGCTTCGCGGTTGATCATGTTGAACGTATGCACGGCATAATGCGGTGTGAGCCGGGTCAATGCTGCACCCAGTTCCTCTTCATTGGGCAGGAAGCGCAGCATGTTGATCAGCCTGGCCATCGGGTTGTCCGGGGTCGATGCTGCCTCGACATCGTCAAGGTACTGCGCCATCTGGAACACGCCGGGATCGGTGGTGCCGGACCCCGGATCCTGCGCCAGTTCCAGGAATGTCGGGTTGTCGGCGTAAAGAACGAGATCGGTGCCGCCATCCACCCGGAACTGGAAGTTGAAGCCCACTGCCGGATGCAAGGTCTTCGCTGCTATGCCGGAGTCGGTCATCCCCGAGCCATTGGCGACCACATATTCTGTGAACAGCTTATCGATCGACAGGAAATTCAGCGGCGCTTCGCCGTTGAAGTCACCGGCCGCCGTTAGTGCCAGGGCATCCGTGATCTGGTTGTTGAGATCCACATCGGTGACGAAATCGCCGGAGAGGTTTTGTTTGAAGCCGCCGCCGACATCCACCTTCGCCACCACGCCGATGCCCTGGTTGGTATAGAGCCCGTCATTGGTGAACAGCCCGCCGCCGAGATCGATGGTTTTCAGTCCGACCATCGAGGCATCGGCAAAATTGTGGAAGCTGTTGTCGCCGCCGCCGAGATCGATGTTGCCGATGACGCGTCCCAGCGTGTCGCCCAGCCGCGAATTGTCGACATGGTCATCACCCGACGTGCCGGTAATGGCCAGCGGACTGAAATCGTCGAGCAGCGATTCCAGGATCGCATTGGTCGGCACGACGGGACCGGGCGCCAACAGGAAGGTCTGGAATGCCTGGATATCCGCTGCCTGGATCTCGAATGTCGGCGTCGCTCCCATTGCGTAGAGCAGGCTGTGGTTGGTCAGCGCGTTGTTGGCGCCGCCGACGAGCATGGCGGCAACGCCGGTTCCGGCACCGCCAATCGTGTAATGACCGTTGAGATTGATGGTGATGTTGCCTTTCGCGCCGTTGGCTGTGCTTTCGCCGTAGGCGGCCACGGAACCAGCACCCTGCGCGAACAGGCTGTCGCCCGCGGTCAGCGTAACCGCGTGCGCGTCGCCGATGCCGGTCGCGCTCTGTCCGAACATGGCATACGAGCTCGCACCCTTGACCCAGACCTGGCTCATGGCCGTCGCCGTCGCCGCCGCGGCATCGCCGATGCCACCGCCGGAACCGGCAGCGCCGGCGGAGAGCGTGCCGGCCAGGCCGCCGCCGCCGCCCACCGCCTGGGCCACGATGCCGTGCGCCCGCTCGCCATCGGTGACGATCTCGCCGTCCTGCTGGATGGTCACCGTGCCGCCATTGCCCTTGGCACCCGCAAATGTGTTGAAGCCGATGGTGTTGTTGTCGATGCCGCTGCCGCCATCCGCCGTGGCGCCGAAGCGCCCGAAGCCGGCGCCGCCGATGCCGCCGCCGCCGCCGACCGACTGAGCGATGATGGCGACCGCATCGACACCATGCGTGGTGATGGTGCCGGTGCGGATCACGGTCACGTCGCCGCCATCGCCGCCATTGCCGCCAAGGCCGCCGATGCCGAGCGCGTTCGAGGTTTTACCTTTTGCGTCGCCGCCGACACCGCCGCCGCCGCCCACCGACTGCGCCACGACGCCATGCGCGCGGGCGCCGAAGGTTTCGATCGATCCGGAAACCTCAACCCTCACATCTCCGCCATCGCCGCCGTTGCCGCCCTTGCCGCCCAGGCTGAGGGCAAAAGAGTCGGACCCGGCGAAGTCGGACGAAACCGTGCCGCCATATCCGCCACCGCCGCCGATGGACTGGGCGAAGATGCCGTATGACCCATCCTTGTGTGTGATGATCTCGCCATCGTTGGTGACGGTGACCTTGCCACCATCGGCCTCGTTGTCGGGGTCGTTGGGGTCGCCGACCACCGGGATCGGAATCCCGTTGGGTATGCTGGCACCGCCACCGATTGTCATGTCTGCTTCCGATGCGCCGGTCGCGGCACCCGAGGCACCACCGCCACCGCCGATCGACTGCGCAAAAATGCCGTGCGAGATATAGCCCAGTGTTTCAATCTTGCCGAAGTTGTTGACCTCGACCTCACCGCCGATGCTGCCACTGCCGCCTTGGCCGCCAATATACATGGTAACGGCCGTCTCGGCCTTACCGGTCTCCGTCGAGCCAGCGCCACCCGCACCACCGCCGCCGCCCACCGACTGTGCGAAGATGCCGTGCGAGTTGTCGTCCTGCGTCAGGATCGAACCGCTCTGGAAGTTCTGGACGTGAACCTTGTCGCTGGTACCGCCAGCGCCGCCGGCGCCGCCGAGGCTCAGCGTGATGGCGATCTTCGAGTCGGTGGATGACGTGCCGGACGCGCCGCCGACGCCACCGGAGCCGCCGATCGACTGCGCCAGGATGCCGTGGGAATTGGCCTTGTCGGTCTGGATTATGCCGCTGTTTTCGACATTGACCTTGCCGCCGTTGCCGCCGACCTCACCCGAGCCGCCAAGCGACAGGTTTACCGCGACTTCACCGCCATCGCTCTTGCCCTTGCTTTCGCCGGCACCACCTGCGCCGCCGCCGCCACCGACCGACTGCGCGAAGATGCCTATCGAGCGCTCCTGCTTGGTCCATATCGTTGCGCCGGCCATATTGACGACATCGACCTGGTTGCCATTGCCGCCCTTGCCACCCGCACCGCCAAGCGAGCCGCCGATTGCGTAAGTGCCAAGCACGCCAGAGCTGGACGAGCCGCCGACACCGCCGCCGCCACCGATCGAATTGGCGCTGATGCCATAGGAATCGGCG
Source organism: Mesorhizobium sp. Primo-A (assembly GCF_003997175.1). NCBI lineage: Bacteria > Pseudomonadati > Pseudomonadota > Alphaproteobacteria > Hyphomicrobiales > Phyllobacteriaceae > Mesorhizobium > Mesorhizobium sp. Primo-A. The sequence continues at coordinate 2,776 of NZ_RZTG01000001.1, read as the reverse complement.
CCGTCCGTGACGATCAGATTGCGGTTGGTCACCGAAACCGTGCCGCCATTGCCGGCGCCGCCGGCACCGAGGGCGATCGCCGCGCCGATACCGACCGAAGTCTCGCCAGCATCGCCTGGGCCGACGATATCCTCTTTGGTCGAAGCCGAGCCGCCGCCGCCGCCACCGCCGCCGATGGACATGGCGAGGATGCCGACCGAGTTGAACCCGCTTGTGCGGATCTCGCCCGAATTATCGACTGCGACACCGACCTTGCCATCGAAACAAGTGGCATTGCCACCGGCGTCCGCGGCACAGGCGGCATCGTTGCCTTCGCCGCCATTGCCGCCGATGCTGACATTTGCGGTAACGCTCGTGCCGGCGGTGCCGCCGACGTGGAAGGCCTGCGTGTTTGTCGCACCGCCCATGCCGCCACCGCCGCCGATCGATTGGGCAACAATGCCGGACGAATAGTCGCCGTCGGTGGTCAAATTGGCGGAATTCGTAACATCCACGGCACCGGACTTGTTGCCTGTGCCACCCGCCCCGCCGACACCAACGTTGACGGCGACGTTGACGCCGTTTTCTGTACCGAGATCGGCCGTCGCGCCATTGGTCGCTCCGCCGTTGCCGCCGCCGCCGCCGATCGACTGGGCAACGATCGCGGCGCTCATGTCCCCACCCGTCTTGATCGTCATGGCGTTGTGAACGGCGACATCGCCGCTGATGTTGCCCTTGCCGCCGCCGCCACCGATGGTGACTGTCGCATTGATGCTGGCGTTGACCCCGAAGCCGCCTGCAGCTCCCCAGGAATCGCCGCCATTGCCGCCGCTACCGGCCACCGATTGCGCGAGGATGCCGATCGCGTTGGCGCCTTTGGTAACGATGCTGCCGCCGCCATTCATGCCGCTGTCGACGATGACGAGGTCGCTCTTGCCACCGTCGCCACCCCAGCCACCAACAGTGACACCGAGTGAAACGCTGACCCCCGTGCTGGCTGCACCCGAAATCGTGGCAGCGCGGCCGCCATTGCCGCCGCCGCCGCCGATGGACTGGGCAACGATGCCGCCGGAACCGGCTGCGTCGGTGTCGGCAATCAGGTTGCCATCAGCCCGAACCGTTACCTTTCCACCATTGCCTCCGTTGCCGCCCTCGCCACCCACGGCAACCCCGACCGAAGCGGACACGTAGAGACCAGCGCTGACCGCGCCTGAATAAGCCGAACCGCCGTTGCCGCCACTGCCACCGACCGATTGCGCAAGGATGGCCTTCGAGCCCATGCCGCCGACATGAATGTCACCTTTGTGGGTGACCGTGACCTGGTTGCTGAGATTGCCATCGCCGCCACCGCCGCCGATCGCCACGGAAGCGGCGCCGAACAGACCGACGGCAAACGTTCCGACAGATCCGCCATTGCCGCCACCGCCGCCGACCGACTGGGCGAGAATGCCGTGTGAGAGGGAGCCCACGGTCGTGATGTTGCTGGTGTTCTTGACCTCTACCTCGCCGGCCGCGCCGCCGGCCCCGCCTTTGCCACCGATGCCGACCGCGGCAAAGGCGCCGGCCGCCATCGCAAACCCGCCGTCGCCGCCCGAGCCGCCGACCGACTGCGCGAAGATGCCGATCGACATATCCTTGTCCGTGCTGATCAGGCCTGTGTTTTCGACATAGACCTTCTTGCTCCCGCCGCCCGACGCGCCATCGCCGCCAAGCGAGAAGGACGGCCCGCCAACCGAGACGGCAAATCCGCCTGAGCCGCCACCGCCGCCGATCGACTGCGCCAGGATGCCATGAGACTGGACACCTTCGGTGTGTACCGCCGCGCCATTGGTGACATCGACGGTCCAGCCCGTGCCGCCGCCACCTCCCTTGCCACCGATTGTGACGTTGGCGCCGAGGCCGGCGGAAGCCGTGCCGCCGCCATTGCCGCCGCCGCCGCCGATCGACTGGGCGATGATACCCGTGGAGCGGTCACCAAGCGTGTGAATCAGCCCTGAATTGATGCCGACCGTCACTGCCTTGGCGTCGCTGGCAGTGCCGGCCTTGCCGCCGATGCTGACAGCAGCCACAAGACCCGCGCCGTTCAACGAGAAGCCGCCATTGCCACCGCCGCCGCCGACCGACTGCACGATGACGCCGGCCGAGTCCGACTGATGGGTCGTGACGTCAAGTGTTGTCGTCGAGAAGAACTTTGCCGTCCCGGCTTCGCCGCCCCCCGCGCCCGAACCACCGATGCCCACGCTTGCGTTGACGCTCAGGCCGAACTGGCCGCCGCCATTTCCGCCACCGCCACCGATCGATTGCACGATGATACCGGCCGACCTTTCGCGGAAAGTCTCGACCGAACCATTATAGGTGGCTTCCGTCGCCACGCCCTTGCCGGCCGCGCCGCCTCTTCCCCCCATGCCGAAGCCGGCAATCGCCGACAGTGTGCCGGAAAAGCCGCCATTGCCGCCGCCGCCGCCGACCGACTGCACGATCAGGCCGGCCGAATCCGCGCCGTCCGTGGTGATCGATTGCATCGCGCCATCAGCCGTGCGCAGCGTGACGGCATCGGCATCGCCGCCGCCTGCGCCACTGCCGCCGACACCCACACTGGCGCCGAAGCTGGCAGCGCCGGAAAAGCCGCCATTGCCGCCGCCGCCGCCGATCGATTGGGCAACGATGCCGGTCGACCGATCCCCCGAGGTGTTGACGGTGCCGCCGACGGTCGCGTCGACCACGCCGCCTTTACCCGCCTTGCCGCCACTGCCGCCGACGCCCACTGCTGCGACGGTCGAGCCGGAAAGTGCAAACC